>NZ_AP018365.1:3075000-3675000 GCF_016756395.1 Streptomyces sp. SN-593 | reverse complement strand
GCGGACTCGCCGGCGAAGAAGTCGGCGGTCTCACCGGGTCCGGGCAGCGCCTTGTCCGTGAAGATCGCGTCGTGCAGGAAGGTCATCGCCTGCCGCATCTGCGGCGTGTCGAACCCGCAGGTCCTCCCGTCGGCCGACCACGCGTCGGCCCCCCAGCCGCGCCACAAGGAGGCCAGCTCGATCCAGGTCTTGTAGTCCCAGTCCCGCACCACCAGGCCCTGCTTGTCGGTGTGCGCGACGACCTGCGCGGCCGTCTTCTCCGCGTTCTGCCACGTCCACTGGTGGGCGGCGACGAGCTGGTCCGGCGTCGAGGTCACCCCGGCCTTCTTCAGCAGGTCCTTGTTGTAGAACATCCCGAACGGCGAGGTGGAGAAGGGGTACGCGTACAGGTCCCCGTCCTGCTTCCACAGCTTGGTGGCCGCGGGCGTCAGGTCGTCGTACTGGTAGCCGGGGGTCTTCCGCAGGGTCGGGGTGAGGTCGGTCAGGGCTCCGGACGACACGAAGTCGGGGGCGTCCCGCTCCAGGACCCACGCCATGTCGGGCGGGTTGCTGCCGGCGATCTGCGTGGTCAGGGCGGTGGTGTAGTTGTCGATCGGGAGGTAGTCGAAGGTGATCGACCTGATGTCCGGGTGCGTCTTGCGGTAGGCGGCCGCGATGCTGTCGAACAGAGCCGTCTGCGAGGCGTCGTTGCTCCACACCGTCATCCGCAGCGACACGTCCGTGTCGTCGCCCGAGCCGGACCCGTTCGAGCAGCCCGCCAGGCAGGCGGTCAGCAGGCACGCGGCGGACAGGGCGAGGGAGGTGAGCCGGAGGCGTCTGGTTCTCATCGTTGCTCCAGAGGGTCAGTTCTAGTAGCCGCGGATCTCGGGCCAGGCCAGCGGGACGCCGCGCCCGGACAGCAGGGACTGGTAGTCGTCGAGGTGGTCGGGCGTGGCGTGCACGCCGTGCGGGGTGCGGCCGGTGGCGACGCAGTGCGCGGCCAGCGCGCCGGCCGCCTCGCCGATGTTCCACTCGACCGGGTGCAGGCGGTAGGCGCCGTTGGTGATGTGCGTGGTGCCGATGTTCTTGGCCGCCGGCAGCAGGTTGGCCACCCGCCGGGGCAGCAGCGCGCCGAGCGGGATCTGGAACGGGGCCGACGCCACGTCCAGGTAGGTGTCGCCGCCGGTCGAGGGGTGCAGGTCGATCCGGTACATGCCGATGCCGACCGAGTCCGGGTAGCGGGTCGCGCCGCGCTCGCCGCGGATCGCCAGCGACACGTCGTCCTCGCGGACCGTGGTGACGGCCCGGATACGGCGGGACTCCCGCACGTAGGGGTCCTGGGCCAGGCCGTCGTCGGTGCCGAGCAGGTCGCCGCGCAGCCGCAGGGAGGGGAAGCCGGTGCCGCCGTCGGGCCGCGGCGCCTCGGTCTGCATCCAGTACAGCGCCGACAGCGCCAGCTCGCGCGCGCCGGCGCGGTGCGCCGCCGCCTCGTCGGCCGGGACCTCGAAGAGCGGCCCGTCCATGTAGTCGATCATCGGCCAGTTCACCAGGGTGATGTCGCTGGCGTACGCGCCGGGCTCGAACTGCCTGCGGGCCGCGATCCGCCGGAACCGCCACAGGTCGTCGGTGCCGGCGTCCTTGCTCTGGTCCGCCTCGACGGCCAGCGGGTCGTCGTCCGGGTTCGGGTCCAGCCAGCCCTTCGACGGTTCGAGGGTGCGGGGGTTCGGCCAGGAGAACGCGAGCAGCGGTCCGGGCCAGATGTCCGGGCGGACGGACCGCCAGTGGTCGTACGTCGCCGGGCGGTCGATGGTGTGGTCGCCGTCGACGTGGTCCACCGCGAAGCACCACGACGCCGCCTGCATGGTCAGCGGTTCCGCGGTGTCCTTCGCGCCGGGCTCGCCGGTGTCGTCCCGGGACTCGGCGCCGGTGACGTACTCGGTGCCGGTCAGCGGCAGGAGTTCACCGGTCTCGGTGGCGTCGATGACGTAGCGGGCCTGCACGGTCACCGGGCCGTCCGCGGTGTCGCCGTCCGGCACCAGGGTCACCGCGGTGACCGCGTCGCCGTCGACCGCGGCCGAGTCCGGGCGGTAGGGGCGCAGCACGGTCAGCCGGCCGGAGCTGCGGGCGGGGGCGAGCATCGCCTCCAGCACCGCCACGGCCACCCGCGGCTCGTGGCAGAGCCGGCTCACCAGGCCGGCGCCCGGATTGAGCTGGCGGGCGCGCAGCGCCTGCGCAGTGAGCGGGTAGTGGCGCCGGTAGTAGCCGCGGACGCCCTCCCGCATCGCCCGGTACGACGCGGTGACGCCGAGCATCTCGACCCACGGGTGCTCGTCCGGCGGGGTGGCCTGGGCGGTGAGCTGGCCGCCGAGCCACCGGGGGCCCTCGGTGAGCACGACCCGTGCGCCGTGCTCGGTCGCGGCCAGGGCGGCGGCTATGCCGCCGAGCCCCCCGCCGACGACCAGCACGTCCGTGCGTAGTTCCTTCACCTGCGCGTCCTCCTTGGTAATTCGTATTAGCGCACGCTAGGGAAGGAAGCCGGAGAAGTCAACGAGATGGACGGAAGCGGTGGGAGGAGGCCGCGGCCCGCGGACGGGCGTGCTCGCGGACGCGCGTCAGCGCCGGGGGTGCGTCGGTGCCGGGGGCGCGGGTGGGATCGTCCGGAACCGGAAACGGGCGGCGCCGCCGACGGGGTGCGGGTGGGTTCGTCCGTGCGGGTCCGGGTGCGGGTGCTGGTCAGCGGCGGGTGCGGACGCGGACTCGGGCGCGGGGGATGGCGCGGACGCGGGCGCGGGCGCCGGTCAGCGGCGGGAGCGGGGCGGCGCCGTGGTGACCGTGGTGCCTTCGACCAGCTCGCAGGGGAGGAGCACCTGCGTCCTGCGCCCCGGCTCCATCTCGCCGCGCAGCATCCCGACCAGGATGCGCACCGCCCGCGCGCCCATGTCGCGCCGCGGGATGCGGAACGTGGTCCAGTCGGCCTCCGGCGCCGTCCGCAACGGCCACGCCGAGGTCTGCGTGGGATCGGTGTCGCCGAGCACCCCGATCGACAGGTCCTCCGGCACGCGCAGCCCGGCCCCGGTGGCGAGCGCCCGCAGCGCCGCCGCCATCTCCGTCGCCTCCACCAGCGCGGCGGTCACCCCGTCGGCCCGCAGCCGGCCGAACACCGCGGACGGGTCGTCGTCGCTGAGGGCGAGGGGCGCCTTGCGGTGCCGCCGGCACGCGTGCAGGTACCCCGCGCGGCGGTCGGCCGTCGACTCGCTCTCCTCCCGGTAGCCGACCAGCGCCACCCGCCGGTGGCCGAGCGACCACAGCCGCTCGTACAGCTCCGCGGTGGCCGCGGCGTAGTCGCCGCCGACGTAGCTGACCGGACCCGCCGACGACTCGCGCCGGCCGATGAAGACGAACGGGAACCGCTCGTCCACCAGGCGGTCCAGCTCGTCCCGGTCGGTGTGCCGCCCGAGCAGGATGCAGCCGTCCGCAATGCCGAGCCGGTTCGACCCCTCCTCGTACACCTTGCGTCGGCCCTGGCGGCGGCCCGGGCTGGTGAAGAGCAGCAGGTCGAAGCCCTGCGCCTCGGACTCCTCCTCGATGCCGCCGAGGAAGGGGCCGTAGAAGTCGGCGGTGCCCGAGGGGAAGACCGCCTCGTAGGTGAACACCCCGAGGATCTGGTTGGACTTCCCGCGCAGGCGGCGGCCCATGATGTCCACGGTGTAGCCGGTCCGGCGCAGCGCCTCCTCGACGCGCTTGCGCGTCTCGGGCGCGACCCGCACCCCGTCGGAGTCGTTGAGCACCAGGGAGACCATCGCCTGGGAGACGCCCGCGAGGCGGGCCACCTCGGCCTGGGTCACCCGTTTCCGGCGCTGCGTCACGTGTCGCATCGTAACGCCACCCTTCCTCTCCGCAGGTGCGGCTCCGAGCCGGCGCCGGCCAGCGCGATCCGGAGTGATCCGGCGTGATCCGGCCGCTCTCCGCCGGGCCCCATGCTAATACGTATTATCCCTTGACTTCCACCGTCGCGCGGCGCCACCATCCCTCACGCCCCCGGCGCCGCCCGTTCCGGTCCGCTCCCGGCCGCCGTCCTCCCCCTACCGTGAGGTCCTCCCATGTCCGCAGAGCACACCTCCCGTGGCATCACCCGCCGTTCCACGCTGCTGGCCGGCGCCGCGCTGGCCCCCGCGTGGTTCCTCGGCTCGGCCCTCGGCGCCCCGGCCCGGGCCGCCGCGGCGACGGCCGCGGACTTCGCGAAGGTCAGGAGCCAGTGGCACGACACGCTGATCGGCAGCTACAGCGCCTCCGACCCGGTGATCGCCGGCTACGTGCAGGACGCTGCCGACGCGGCGGACGGCCTGTGGTCGACACTGGACACCTCGGCCTCCCGCACCTACCTGTGGGCCGACCTGGACAGCGGCACCGTCTCGGCGGTCCAGCGCGACGTGATCGGGCGGCTGCGCCAACTCGCCCTCGCCTACGCGTCCCCCGGCTCGTCGCTCTCCGGCAACGCCGAGCTGCTGGCCGACATCCGCTCCGCCCTCGACTGGTTCCTCGCCCACAAGTACGGCGTCGCCGCGAGCTACGACAACTGGTGGGACTTCCAGATCGGCATCCCCCTGGCGCTGAACGACACCTGCGTCGCCCTGTACGACCAGCTCTCCGCCAGCGAGATCGGCACCGCCACGGCCGCCGTCGCCCGCTACCTGCCGGACCCGAGCCGGGTCGGCGGGGCGGCCGCCACCGGCGCCAACCTCAACTGGACCTGCGCCGTCACGACCGTGCGCGGCGCGCTGAGCCAGGACGCGGCCGTGATCGGCAGCGCCATGACGGCGATCGCCGGCCTCTACCCGTACAGCACCGCCGGTGACGGCTTCTATCCCGACGGCGGCTTCGTCCAGCACAAGGTCTACGCCTACAACGGCTCCTACGGCGTGTCCCTGCTCCAGTACCTGACCTACCTGCTGGTCGCCCTCCAGGGCACCCCGTGGGCGGCGACCGCCGACCAGGTGCAGCGCGTCTTCACCTGGACGCAGGCCAACTACGTGCCCTGGATCTACCGCGGCGCGTTCATGGACATGGTGCGCGGCCGGGCGCTGTCCCGCTTCTACGAGACCGACCACCGCATCGGCCGGCTGACCGGCGCCACCCTGCTCCAGTTGGCCCGCCTCTTCCCCGCGGGCCAGGCGCTCACCGTCCGCTCGCAGGTCAAGGGCTGGATCACCACGGACACCTACCAGGACTTCTTCGGCTACGACCCGGTGCCGCTGGAGCAGGTGCGCACCTCGTCGATCGCGCTGGGCCGGGCCGTCGTCGCCGACCAGGCGATCCCGGTCGGACCCGAGTCCACCACCTCCGTCGTCGCGACCTCGATGGCCCGGATCGTGCACCGCCGCCCCGCGTTCGCCTTCGCCATCGCCATGGACACCACCGCGATCAAGCCCTACGAGAGCGCCAACGCGGAGAACCTCGAAGGCTGGTACACCGGCGAGGGCGCCACCTACCTCTACCTGGCCACCCAGCCGGGCCACTGGACGAACGCCTACTGGCCGACCGCGAACAAGTACCGGGTGCCCGGCGTCACCCTCGACACCAAGACCCTCGCGCTCGGCACCAACCGCGGCTCCACCAACACCTGGGCCGGCGGCGCCCTGCTCGACGGGAACGTGGCCGCCGGGATGGGCCTGTCGTTCGCCGTGCAGACGCTCACCGGCCGCAAGTCGTGGTTCTGCGTCGACGACATCGTGGTCTGCCTGGGCGCCGGGATCACCAGCACCGACGGGCACACCGTCGAGTCGGTCATCGAGAACCGCAACACCGGCCCGAACGGCCAGGCGAACGTCCACGTCGACGGTGCCGTGGTGCTCTCCACCCCGAGCAGCACACCGACCGTCGTCCAGCCGCGGTGGATCCACGTCGACAACCTCGGCGGCTACGTCTTCCCGGTCGGCGGCCACGTCACGATGGTGCGCGAGGACCGCACCGGCAAGTGGACCGACATGGACCACCGCGGGGTCTACGACGACACGACCGCCTACACCCGCAGGTTCGTCACCCTGTGGGTCGACCACGGGGTCAGCCCGAGCGGCGGGAGCTACCGCTACATCCAGCTTCCCGCCGCGACCTCGGCGCAGACCGCGGCGTTCGCCGCGTCGAACGACGTCACCGTCGAGAACTCGCCCCAGGTGCAGGCCGTCCGGCGGGCCGGCGCCGGGATCGCCATGGCGAACGTCTGGCAGGCGGGGGCGCCCAAGGCCGGGGGCATCCAGGTCGACCGGACCGCCTCGGTCGTCACGCAGCGGAAGGACGGCACGCTCAGCGTCGCGGTCTGCGATCCGACCCAGCGGCTCACCGGCACGGTGACGGTCACCGTGGACGGCGCCGTGTCGGCCGTGACCTCCGCCGACCCCGGCGTCACCGTGCTCGCGACCACGCCGGACGTGCGGCTGGCGGTGGCCGTCGGGGGAGCGGCGGGGAAGAGCTTCGTCGCCCGGTTCGCCGTGTGACGTCGGGGCCCGACGTGCCCTCGCGGGCACACACCGCGGGCACCGCCCGCACCGTAGGACCGCCCGCACCGCACGTAGGGCCCGCACCGCCCGCCCCCGGAACCGCACGGACCGCACGACCGCACAGTCGCCCGTTCACCGAACCGAACAGAGGAGGCTCCATGCGTACGAGAGCAGTGGCGGCAGTCGTCGGATTACTCGCGGCGAGCTGCGCGGTGGCCGCCGGGCCGGCGCACGCCGCGTCGTCCGTCTACGAGGCGGAGGACGCGACCGTCTTCCACGGCACCGTGGACACCGACCACCTGGGCTTCACCGGAACGGGGTTCGTCAACACCGCCAACGAGGCCGGCGCCTACGTCGAGTTCACCGTGGACGCGCCCGCCGCGGGCGACGCCACCCTGGCCCTGCGCTACTCCAACGGCACCGCGGCGGGGCGCCAGGCGGACGTCGGTGTCAACGGCACGGTGGTGTCCGCCCCGGCCTTCGCCCCCACCACGGACTGGGACACCTGGGCCGTCTCCCGGATTCCCGTCACCCTGCGGGCGGGCGCCAACGCGATCCGGGTCGCCGCCACGACCGCCGGCGGCCTGCCCGACCTCGACTCGCTCACCGTCGCCGACACCCTGGGCACCCAGTGGGCGGACGCGCTGGTCGACTCGACCATGCACCGGTACACCCCCGCGACCGTGGGCGGCTGGAGCTACCCGGTCGCGCTCTACATGATGGGGCAGTACCAACTCGCCCAGCACACCGCCGATCCCGCGCGCCGGGCCGCCCTGATCGCGTATGTCAGGGCGTGGGCCGACCGCTTCGTCGACTCCTCCGGGCACATCTCCAACAGCTTCACCAGCCTGGACAGCATGATGCCCGGCCAGGTGATGATCGCCCTCTACCGGGAGACCGGCCTGACCAAGTACGGCCTGGCCGCCAAGCAGATCCACGACCGGCTGCTGCCCGCCGCGGGGTACCCGACCACGAGCGACGGCGGGTTCTGGCACGCCACCGGCGCCGACCGCGCCGAACAGCTCTGGTCCGACGGCACCTTCATGGCCGACCCGTTCATGGCGCAGTACGGCCGGTACGTCGGCGACAGCGCCCAGTCCTTCGACATCGCGACGAAGCAGCTTGTGGTGTACGCCAGCCACCTCCAGCAGGCCAACGGCCTGATGAAGCACGCCTACGACGCCTCGAAGGCGGCGTCCTGGGCGGACCCGGCCACCGGGCTCGCGCCCGAGTACTGGTGCCGTGCGGTGGGCTGGTACGGCGTCGCCGCCACCGAGATCCTCGACCTGATCCCCGCCGACCAGCCGCGCCGGGCCCAGCTCGTGACCATCGTCCAGAACCTGGTCCGCGGCATGGCGGCCTACCAGGACCCGGCCAGCGGGCGGTGGTTCCAGGTGGTGGACAAGGGCGGCAGCGCGGACAACTGGACCGAGACGTCCTGCTCGGCGATGTTCACGCAGACCATCGACACCGCGATCAAGCGCGGGTACGTCGACTCCGCCACCTACCAGCCCGTCGTGGACGCCGGGCGGCGCGGCGAACTGGCCCGGATCTCGCTGCACGCCGACGGGCTCACCTACCTGACGAACATCTCCGAAGGCACGAACGTCGGCGACTACGCCTACTACGTGGCCAGGCCCCAGGCGACCAACGACTTCCACGGCCTCGGGGCGTTCCTCTACTTCTCCGAGGAGGAGGCGGACGACTGAGGGCGCACCGCCCGCGGTGGAGCCGCGCCTCGCGGTGGGGTGCGGCGCCACGGCGTGCCGAGCCGCGGCTGAAGGTGCCCCCAACGGGATTCGAACCCGTGCTACCGCCTTGAAAGGGCGGCGTCCTGGGCCACTAGACGATGAGGGCTGAGGGCCTGCCGTAATGGCCTTGCGGCGCACTTCGGGGACCCGCGAAGCATAGGCGATCGGCCGGGTGAACGGCAAAACGGTTGGGCGGCCGGCGGCGGGTCGCGCGCGGGGGCGCGGGGCTCGCCGCCCGGGGGAGGACGAGGAGGGGCGGGCGGGGCGCGGTGGGGCGCGGTGGGGCGGGTCGCGGGGGTGCGCCGGGTGCGGGGCGGGAAGAATGGAGGCGTGCTGGAGATGAGCCGTGAGGAGTTCGAGGAACTGGTCGGCGAGGCGCTGGACCGTATCCCCGCCGAGTTGACCCGCCTGATGGACAACGTGGCCGTCTTCGTCGAGGACGAACCGGAGCCGGGCGACGAGGAGTTGCTGGGGCTCTACGAGGGCACCCCGCTGACCGAGCGCGGTGAGTGGTACGCCGGGGTGCTGCCGGACCGGATCACGGTCTACCGCGGCCCGACCCTGCGGATGTGCGCCACCCGGGAGGAGGCGGTGGCCGAGACGGAGACCACGGTCGTCCACGAGATCGCGCACCACTTCGGGATCGACGACGCGCGCCTGCACGCGCTGGGGTACGGCTGACCGCCGGGGCGTGAGGCGTGCGGTGCCCGGTGTTTGGCGCCCGGTGTTCGGGCTGCGGGTGCGGGTGCGGGTGCGGGTGCGGGGCGGACGGGTGCGGGCGGTGCGCGCGCTGGGGCCCGTACGGCTGGGCGGCCCCGCGCGCCCGGGGCGGGCCGCCTGCTCGTGGACCGGGCTCGGGGCTCTCGGCAGCGGTTCGGGTCGATCCGCCGGGAGCCCGGGGCGGGGCCGTCGCCGGCGGGTGTGCCGGCGGGGCGTACTCCGGCCGTGCGGGCGGGGCGGCGCGGGCGTGTCCTGGCGGGCCGCGGCGGCGTTGGGCAGGGCGAAACCCAGGGCCGCGCGGCCGGGAGCAGGACTGCCGGCGCAGCCGCGAGGCGCGCGCCCCGCTCCGATCCCACCCGAGGTGCCGACGTGCCGCCAGCCGCTGCCGCCCCCACACCCCCCGCCCGTCCGCCGACGGGTCCGGCCGAGTCCGGTCCGGTCGAGCCGGTCCGCGCGGTCCGTCCGGCCGCGCGCGTCCGTGCGCTCCGCCCGGTCGAGCCGGTGCGCGCGGTGCCCGCCGTATCCCCGGCGGGGGCGAGCGCGGGCGCCGTACTCCCGGCGCGGGCGAGCCGCGCGCCGAGCGTGAATCCCGCGCCGAGCGCGAGCCGGAGTGCGTACGCCGCACCGGTCCCGAGCGCGAGCCCGGGTGCGAGCGCGGTGCCGGGTGTGAGCGTGAGCCCGGATGCGAGCGCGGTGCCGGGCGTGAGCGTGAGCCCGGGTGGGAGCGCGGTGCCGGGTGTGAGCGTGAGCCCGGGTGGGAGCGCGAGCCCGCGTCCACCGCGGGCGGCGGTCCGCGCGGGTCTGCGCGCCGCGGCGCTGGTGGCGTTCGTGGCCGCGGGCGTGGCCGCCTGCGTGAGCGCGGGCAGCGAGGCGCCGGACTCGAAGGCGTCCAGCCCGGCCGCGGCCGGTGGCGGCTCCGGCGCGGACGCCAGGGACGGCGGCGGGCCGTACGCGTCGCAGCGCGCCGGGGCGTACGCCGGGGCCACGTCGCACGCCGGACGCGACGGCTCGGCCTCGCCCGGCGCGGGCGCGACCCCGTCCAAGGGCGCGCCCCGTATGACCGACGGCACACCCGGCGCGGGCAAGCCGGCGCCGACCGCGCAGGGCTCGCCGACCGCCGTCCCGACCGGCGACGCGTCCTCGGGCCGCCCGTCGGACCCCGCCCCGCCGACCACGTCGGCCGTTCCGACCGGCCCGGCCGACCCGACCACGGGCGCCGGCGGCGACTCCGCGGGGGCCGGCGGGACCGGCACGGCCGGTGCGGCCGGGGGCGGCGCGGGCGGGTCGGACGCGGGCACCGGGACCTCCCAGCACCGGTCCGCACGCGCGCTCAGCAGGTGATTCGCTAAAGCGACACCGGATGCGTATGCTGGTAGATCGTTTGATCCCACTTGCCTGGCGCCTGATTGACACGCGCCCCGTGGCGCGTTCCTTTTCTCCTGTGGCTGACCGCATCGAGGCGGTTTGAAGCAACCTGTGGAGCTGGCGCGTGCCGTAAGTCTCCGAGAGGTTTGCTTCAGCATGTCCAATGACCATGCCGACCGTTCCACCCTGCCCGAGAACGTCGCCGACGGCGCCGCGACCACCGCGGTCGCCGAGGCCGACCCGGTCCTGACGTCGCTCCTGACGGTGGACGACGCCGACGGCGACACCGCCGCCGACGGGTCCGCCGAGGCCGCCGGTTCCACCGAGCCCACCGTCACGTTCGCCGACCTCGGCCTGCCCGAGGCGATCGTCCGCAAGCTCACCCAGAACCAGGTCGTCACCCCCTTCCCGATCCAGGCCGCCACCATCCCGGACGCGCTGGCCGGCCGGGACATCCTCGGGCGCGGCCGCACCGGCTCCGGCAAGACGCTCTCCTTCGGCCTGCCGCTGCTCACCCTGCTCGCCGGCGGCCACACCGAGCGCAAGCGCCCCCGCGGTGTGATCCTCACCCCGACCCGCGAGCTGGCGATGCAGGTCGCCGACGCCCTCCAGCCGTACGGCGACGTGCTCGGCCTGAAGATGAAGGTCGTCTGCGGCGGCACCTCCATGCAGAACCAGATCTACGCCCTCGAACGCGGTGTGGACGTGCTGGTCGCCACCCCGGGCCGGCTGCGCGACCTGATCAACCGGGGCGCCGCCGCGCTCGACCAGGTGCAGATCGCGGTCCTCGACGAGGCCGACCAGATGGCCGACATGGGCTTCCTGCCCGAGGTCACCGAGATCCTGGACCTGATCCCGGCCGGCGGCCAGCGGCTGCTGTTCTCCGCCACGCTGGAGAACGAGATCGACACCCTCGTCCGCCGCTACCTGGTCGACCCGGTCACCCACGAGGTGGACGCCGCCCAGGGCGCGGTGACCACCATGAGCCACCACGTGCTCGTCGTGAAGCCGAAGGACAAGGCGCCGGTCACCGCCGCGATCGCCGCCCGCAAGGGCCGCACGATCATCTTCGTCCGCACCCAGATGGGCGCGGACCGCGTCGCCGAGCAGCTGATCGAGGCCGGCGTGCGCGCCGACGCGCTGCACGGCGGCATGACCCAGGGCGCGCGCACCCGCACCCTGGAGGACTTCAAGGGCGGCCACGTCAACGTGCTGGTCGCCACCGACGTGGCGGCCCGCGGCATCCACGTGGACGGCATCGACCTGGTGCTCAACGTCGACCCGGCCGGCGACCACAAGGACTACCTGCACCGCTCGGGCCGTACCGCCCGCGCAGGCCAGTCCGGCACGGTCGTCTCGCTGGCCCTCCCGCACCAGCGCAAGCAGATCTTCCGGCTGATGGAGGACGCCGGCGTCGACGCCTCGCGCCACGTCATCGGCGGCGCGGGCGTGTTCGACGAGGACGTGGCCCGGATCACCGGCGCCCGCTCGCTCACCGACGTGCAGGCCGACGCGGTGCAGAACGCCGCCGCCCAGGCGGAACGCGAAGTCGCCGAGCTGACCAAGCAGTTGGAGCGGGTGCAGCGCCGGGCGAGCGAGCTGCGCGAGGAGGCGGACCGGCTCACCGCGCGGTCCGCCCGCGAGCGCGGCGAGGACCCGGAGGAGGCGGTGGCGGCCAAGGCCGCGGAGCTGGCGGCGGAGGCCGCGGCCGCCGCGGCGGCGGCCGCCGTGCCCGAGCAGCGCGAGGAGCGGTCGTCGTACCAACGGCGCGACGACCGCGGGAACTTCGAGCGCCGCGACAGCCGCCCGCCGTACCGGGGCGACCGGAACGACCGGGGCGACCGTGGGGAGCGGGGCGAGCGTGGCGGTTACGACCGCGACCGGCGCGACGACCGCGAGCGCCGCGACGCGCGCCCGTCCTACAACCGGGACGACCGCCGCGACTCCCGCCCCTCGTACGGGGACCGGCCGCGCCGTGACTCGCGTCCGTCCTACGGCGACCGCGACCGCCGCGACGCGCGCCCCGCGTACAACCGGGACGACCGCCGTGACTCGCGTCCGTCCTACGGCGACCGCGACCGGCGGGACACGCGTCCGTCGTACGGCCGGGACGACCGCCGTCCGTCCAACGACCGGCGCGACGACCGGCCGTTCAACCGCGACCGCGACCGCCGTGACTCGCGTCCGTCCTACGGCGACCGCGACCGCCGCGACGCCCGTCCGTCCTCCTACAGCCGCGACAACGCGCCCTCGACGTCGTACGGCGACCGCAAGCCGCGGTGGAAGCGGAACGGCTGACCTCGGCCGCCGGTAAGGCGGTCCCATCGGGCCCGGGCCCCCGCGTCGCGTACGCGGGGACCCGGGCCCGCCCGCGTTCCGCCCCCTTCCCGTCGCCCCCTCCCGCCGACACCTGCACCCCCACCGGGCCCGGCCCCGTTATGCTGTCGGTGCGGGCCGCTAGCTCAATTGGCAGAGCAGTGGACTTTTAATCCATTGGTTGTGGGTTCGAGTCCCACGCGGCCTACCGCGTCCGGGCCCCTCGGGTGCCCCTGATCTGCGGACGAGGCTGCCCCGGCCGAAGCACGACGGCCGGGGCACAGCCATGCCCGGGGCCGTGCGACAAGTGCGTGTGGGAGTCCCGGGCGAAGCGTCCGGGAACCGTGGGCTCGGTGCGTGGCCCGCGCTTCGCGGATCACACCGTGTTCGCCTGGGCGGCAAGCGGTGGGTGGGTGTCCGGCGGGGTGGGGCGTTTGCGTTCGAGGACGACGAGGGGACAGTTGAGGGCGTCGGCGATCTTCGCGAGGTTGCGCGGCGTGGCGTTTCGCCAGCCGGACTCGATCTCGCCGATGAGCTGTTCCGAGACGCCGACGCGTGCGGCCAGGGCGCGCTTAGTGAGGCCGGCTTTCTCGCGTGCCCAGGTGACGGCCTCGGGCTCGTGGTGGAGCCGGCGGGGTCGGAAACGTTGCGTGGGCACCGGACGTCAGCTTGCCGAGGTGCCGTGTCCAGCGGCAGCGGGAGGGAGGGTGCCGTGGAGCTGCCAGTCGAGGCGGGCCCGGAGGAGGGCGGGCCGTACGTGGTGGTCGAGGAGGTCCGCGTGGGCTCGGAAGGTCGCGGCGAGTTCGGTGATGTCGTCGGGGCCGGTGCGGTCGACGGGGAGTCGGTGCTCGCCGGGGTTGTCGGCGGCCCAGGACGGGAGGTGGCCGCTGATGCTGAAGCCGGTGTCCGTGGTGATGGTCCACGTACGCGGCTTGCCGGTGGCGGGTGGTGGGGCGTTGTTCGGGGTGCAGGTGGTCGCGGACACGGAGGCTCCTGAGTCAGGGGGGCGGGCCGATCGGGGCGGTTTCAGGCGCGCGGGTCGTCGAGGTCGATCGGGGCGAAGTCGGCCAGGCGCATGATCAGTTGGTGGGCGCGGACCCAGGGCAGGCGTGCGTCGCCGAAGGCGATGGGGCCGGAGTCCGCGATCGTGGGGCCGTTGGGGGCGGGGACGTGGAGGACGCCGTTGACGCCGCTGGGGAAGAAGGTCCGGACGCGGAGGGCGGTGTGGTTGCCGCGCAGGTGTGGGCAGACGCGGGTGGAGCGGTGGGCGCAGGGGCGGCAGACGGGAGGGTGGGCGGTGTCCTCCTCGTCGGGAAGGATCTCGCCGGGGCGGGCGTCGATGAGCCAGAGCACGCCGTCGGGGGTCCGGTCGGCCGGCCCGCCGCAGATCTGGCAGCGCAGCCCGGCCATCGCGATGCGCTGGCGCAGGCTGTGGACGCTGCCGAACTGCGGTGTCCCGCGACCGGGTTGAGAGGGCGCACGGGACCACAGGACGCCGTTCGCGTCACGGTCGAACGACCGCTCGTCGGCGTACCGGATGCCCCGCCCGTCCCGCCGCGCCACCACCGGCATCGGCCCCTCCCGCTCCCCGCTCCACAGGGCCACGTAGGGCACTGTCGGTGGAGCCGGTTGCGTCGTGCCGCCGGAGTGGCTCTGCGTACTTGTATTCGATGCCGTCATCAACAGGGTCCCCGCTCTCTCGATGTGTGGAAGTCGAAGTTCTTCCAGCGTCGGCCCGGACGCGATCCGAGAGAAGTACCGGCGGGTGTTACCGCCTCGGTAATACGCTGGGTACGTTCAGTCACGGCTGCGGACAATGCGCCAGGAGTTCCCATGCCCGCTCTTCAGATCCCGCAGGAAATCCTGACCAGGGCCGATGTGCGTCGCGCGCTCGCTGAGCACGACTTCGCGGACGCCTTCCGGATCATCAAGCAGTACGCCGGGTTCTCACAGAACCGGATCGCGATCGCCTGCGGTCTGACGCCCGGCAAGGTGTCCACCATCATGTCCGGCAGCACGCAGGTCACTTCGTACGACGTACTCGTGCGCGTCGCCGACGGGCTGGGCATTCCCGGCGGCTACGTCGGCCTTGCCCCGCGTCCGTGGGAAGGCGAGGCCGTACCCCCACCCGACACGGCGGAGGTGCCGGTACACGTGGATTCCCCTTGGCAGACTGACATGACCGTGGAACTCGCAGGGAAACTCATCAGCGCAGACCTCGCGATGAACAGGCGCACACTGGCACGCGCTCTCGCCGCCACCACCCTGTCGGGCGCGCATTTGCTCGACAGCCTGGAAGGCTGGATGCACCCGGGCGAAGGTGGCCGGCGGCGTACCCGCCCGGGGCGACTGGGCCTGGGGGATGTTGAGCAACTGGAGGAGTCCGCCAAGACATTTCGCACGTGGGATCACCGCTACGGCGGGGGCCTGCGTCGCCGAGCCGTCCTCGGACAGCTCTCCGAAGTGGCTGCCACTCTGGAAGAACACCAGGCTCCCGTAGTCGAGGAACGCCTCCATCGCGTGCTCGCGTATCTGGCGGGTACAGCAGCCACCATGGCATGGGACAGCGGCCTCCAACGACGGGCACAGGACTACTACCGTCTGTCGCTACGAGCCGCACATGCGGGTGGGGATCGGTTGTGGGGAGCCAACGTGCTGGCAGGCATGGCCCGGCAGATGCTCTACAACGGCCGGCCGCATGACGCCCTCGAACTGGTCCGCCTGGCACAGGAGGGCTCGCGCGGTGTTGCAGGGCCACGGCTACGGGCCATGTTGCGCACCCGGGAAGCCTGGGCCATGGCCGCGCTCGGACGTACCACGGCGTTCGAAAGAGCGACGGATCTTGCCCGGCAGGACCTTGCCGACGCGTCTGCTGACGAACCGTACTGGATCAGCTACTTCGACGACGCCGAACTCACCGGGACCACTGGGGGGAGACTCCTGGAACTGGCCCGCCAAAAACCGCGGTTGCACGCGGAACGGGCTGGTGAGCAGATCCGCTCGGCTCTCGCGCGGCGCGGCCCCGAGGCCGGCCGCAGCCATGTACTCGACCGTCTGGGACTCGCTGAGGTGTATTTCCTGTGCGGTGACCTTGCATCCGGGTGCGCTCAGACACACGCCGCCTTGGACGCGGGCGAGCAGATGCACTCTGCTCGCGTGAGGGAAGGCATGGCCCACCTGTATTCCTATACGGTCGGCCACGGGGCCTCGCCTACGGTTCGAGAGGCGCGCTCGCGGCTTCGCGAGCACCTAACTGACTGAACTCCGAGAGGAGAGCGACCCGTTGACTGTCCTTGCCGTCACCGGCCATATGGATCTCACCGGCACCTCTGTGGGCTTGGTGCGAGAGGCGCTGCGCGAGGTGGTGGCGCGGTACCGAGGCAGCGAACTCGTCGGTGTCTCGTGCCTGGCAGCGGGTTCGGACACCCTCTTCGCGGAAGAAGTGCTCACCGCTGGCGGTGAGTTGGTGGTGGTCGTTCCCTCCCGCGACTACCGGGCGGAGAAGGTGAAGCCCGACCACGCTCCCGCCTTCGACCGGCTGGCGCAGGCCGCCGCCGAGGTGGTGGTCGCGCCGTTCGCCACGGCCGGACGGGAGGCGTACGAAGCGGCGAACCGCGTTCTCCTGGACCGCGCGGACCGCTTGGTCGCCGTATGGAACGGGCAGCCGCCGGGCGGCAAGGGCGGCGGCACCGCCGACGTGGTCCTGCAAGCGCGGGCGGCAGGCATCCCGGTCGACGTGGTGTGGCCGCCGGGCGCCGAGCGCGCAGGGGATTAGGGGGACGCCGGTGCCTACGGGTTCCGGCCCGGCGAGGTGCTGTCCTCCACCCACCGCAGGTACGGAGGCGAACCTGCGGTGATCGGTACGGCGACGACTTCCGGCTTGTCCCAGGGGTGCTGCGCCACCAGGTGCTCTTCGAGCGCGGGGTACCGTTCGACTGTCGTCTTGAGCAGCAACTGCCACTCCTCGCCGGTCCCGAACTCCCCGAGGTGCCAGAACACCGCCGTCACCGGCCCGACCACCTGCGCTCCTGCGGCGAGCCGAGCCCGTACGACGGCCTCTGCCAACTGAACAGCCTGCTCCCGCGTCTCGGTGGCGGTGAACACCTGCACGAAGTCAGTCACGCGACGAGCCTATCCACCGGGCGGAGTCCTGAAGGCCCGCCGCAGCAAGTTCGGCGTGCTCCTCCCGCATGAGCGATGCGTGAGCGACGTGCAGGCACCCCGCTCCTTCAGCCGCCCTCGCCCACGCCGCCGAGTTCCCTTATCCGCTCGGGTGACAGTCCGGTCAGGAGCGAAACACTCGACTCCACGGATCCGTCGAGCTTGCGCATCTTCTCCCTCATGCTGGCGCGGACCTCTTCACGTCGGAGCTCCAGGTAGGTCCGGACCGCTGCGGCGACCAGGTCCTTCTTGGTCATCCCGAGGAAGTGGGCGCCATCGGCGATCAGCTCGTCTACAGCTGTGTCCACTTTCAAGGGTGCCGTTGTGCGAGCTGCTCGACTCCGTGTTCCTTCTGCGATCTCCACGTGTCGCCTCCTGGTACCAAAGGATACTCCTATCCTTGGACTGTGCGCAGGCGCTGGAAGTCGCCCCCGCCACGGTCCGGCACGTCCCGGGGCGCCCCGGGCCGCTCGGGGTGGGCGCGGGGGCGCTTCTTGTCAGGTACGGACCAATGGAAATAAGGTGCGGGGGCACGGTGATGCTCCTCCGACCCCCCACGGCGCTCGAGCAACGGAGTTCCGATGTCACCCCTACGCATACGGCCGGGCCGCCTCCTCGGCGCCCTCGTCGCCGGCTTCCTCACGCTCGTCCTGGTGCAACCGTCCGCGCACGCCAGTTCGTGGGGCGCGCCGCAGACCGTCAACTCGTGGAACGTCATCAGCGGCCGGTGGACCGCCAACAACGAGCTGGAGACGTACTCGCCGAGCTGCGTCTGGTACGACGGCGGCACGCTCATGATCAAGACCTACCAGTCGGGCGGGACGTACTACTCCGGCCGCGTGGAGTCCAAGGCGCTCTACGGGTACGGGACGTACCGGTTCACCGCGAGCATGCCCAACGGGCAGGGCCTGCTGCCCGCGGTGTGGGCGGCGTACCTCAACCCGTGGCTGCCCGAGATGGACGGCGCGGAGATCGTCGGGTCCAACCCGGACACCGTCTACCAGACCTTCCACGACACCAGCAACGCCCAGACGCAGTGGAGCAAGTACAACGCCGCCGGCTGGACCAACAGCTTCCACACCTACTCGTTCAGCTGGTGGCCCGACCACATCGACTTCGACGTCGACGACGTCTACCAGGGCACCAAGTGGTACACCACGGGCTCCGGCGTCGGGATGCACTTCATCATCGACACCGCGGTGGGTGGTGACTGGCCCGGCAGCCCCAACTCCTCCACCTGGGCCACCGCCGACGGCGCCCGCTACCTCAAGGTCTCGTCCGTCACGTACACCCCGTACTACCCGTAACCGCCCGCGGTCCCGACTCGCCGCGGTCGAGGCGCGGTTGCCGCGAGAGTCCCCCGCCGGTCCGCGGCGGGGGACTCCGGTGCGGGGACGACGCACGCCGATTTGACCAACTCCATACCGAACGGGCGGCCGGAGCGGGCGGGAACCGGCGGGTACGTTCGAGGGCATGACGCTGCCGAAGGCGAACCCGTTGCGCAAATACCGCGATGTGGCCCCCGAGGGCGACGTCCCCACCACGCGGACCACGGGTATCGACCCGAACTTCTGGTACCCGTTCGCCCGTTCCCGGGACCTGAAGCCGGGCCGGACGCTCGCGGTGCGGTTCGCGGGGACGGAACTCGTGCTGGTGCGGCCGCGCAAGGGCCCCCCGTACGCCCTGGAGGACCGCTGCGCCCACCGCCAAGTACCGCTGAGCATGGGCGTGGTGAAGGACGAGCAACTGCTGTGCGGCTACCACTGCTGGGCGTACGACCGGACCGGCGCGTGCGTCAACATCCCCTACCTGGACCGGAAGCGGACGCTGCCCAACGGGGTGCGCGCGTACGCCTGCCGGGAGGCGCACGGCTTCGTGTTCGCCTTCCCCGGCGACCAGCGGCTGGCTGACGTCACCCCGATCCCCGAACTGCCCTTCCACGGCGACAGCAGGTACAAGACCCGTGTGCTCGACCGGGACATCGCCTGCCACTACTCCTTCATGCACGAGAACCTGATGGACATGAACCACCAGTTCCTGCACCGCAGCCTCATGGGCCGGATACGGGCGAGGCTGCTGGACGTGCGGGAGGGCGAGGACTGGCTGGAGGCGGACTACTCCTTCTCGCGCACCGAGGGCAAGCAGTCGCTGGGTGAACGCCTGATCATCGGCAGCGGCAACACCGACAAGTACGCGGACCTGATGACGATCCGCACCGGCTACCCGTACCAGACGCTGCGCTACTGGACCGACGGCAAGCGCGAGGAGCCCCCGGCCCTCGACCTGTGGAACGCGTACGTGCCCACCGACCGGGCGCAGCGCCGCAACCACACCTACGGCCTGATCATGGTGCAGAAGCCGCCGGTACCGGGCGTGATCCACCTGCTCTGGCCGGTGATCACCCTGTTCACCGAGGGGATCTTCGGGCAGGACCGGGTGATCGTCGAGGCCGAGCAGCGTGCGTACGAGGCGCAGGGGGCCGACCTCAACAACGAGGTGTTCCCGGTCATCCAGTCGTTGAAGGCGCTGCTCGCCCGCCGCGGGGTGCCGATCGAGCCGGAGGACCGGGCCGCCGCGGGGTAGCGGGCGGACGGTCGGCCGACCCCCGCCGGGTGCCGCCGCCGGCCCGCCCGCACTCCTGGTACGGACGGGCCGGCCACCTCAACGGCACACGATCGCGAAGGAGTTGTTGCCGGACGCGGCCTCAGGGCTGGTGGCGACCGTGATGCCGACGTACGGGCGGCTGCGATCCTCGGCGACGTCCGAGACCTTCCCGCTGTAGGTGAAGCTGGTCGAGCCCGTGGGGAACTGGACGGTCTGCGGCGAGACCAGGTCCACCGCGCCCTGCGGCCCCGCGGTGGCACTGCGCCACCAGGTGGCGCGCAGGGTGCCCGCGCTGCCGTCGTAGCGGACGCGGATCGTGGCGCTGGCCGTGTGCCCGTCGTCGCTGCACCGGGCGCCGGTGACGGTGACGGAGGTGACGTGCGGCGAGCGCTGGGAGGGGGACGGCGACGGCGGGGCCGCCCGGTGGATGGCGGTCGTCGCCGGGGTCGCGGCCGGGGCGGAGGTGGCGGTCGTGGGCGCACCGGTCGGGTCGGAAGGCGCCGAAGTCGTGGACGGGGGAGGGGTGGTGGCCGATGCCGGGGGCGAGGTGGCCTCCGCCGGCGGCGAGGCGGACCCGGCGGTCGGGGTCGTGGCGGTGGACACCGCGGAGGCGGTCGGCGACGGGTCCGCTGCGGCCGCGGTGTCGTGCTTGCCGCCGGCCGCCACGATCCCCGCGGTGAGGGCGCCCGCGACGACGACGGCCGCGGCGGCGATGAGCAGGGCCTTGCGGCGGCGGCGACGGCCGTCGGCCCGGGGGTCCTCCTCCCCTCCGCCGACGCCCCCGCCCGCACCCGCGCCCGCGCCGAAGGCGGCCGCGGCGCCGGAGCGCTGCGGCGCGGTCGGCGCAGCGGGGGCGGGAGCCGGCAGCGGTACGCGTACGGGTACGGCTGCCGGAGCCGGTGCCGTGCCTTCGGCTCCCCCGGTTCCCTCGGCCCCTTCCGCGCCTGCCGGAGCCATCGCGGCGACCCGGGCGGCGAGTTCGGTTCGGCCGCGCTCCTCCCACGCCTCGCCGTAGGCCGCCACGGCCACGGCTTCGAGTGCGACCGCGAAGTCGCCTGCGCTGTGCGGGCGTTGAGACGGATCGGCTGCCAAGCCGGCGGCGAGCAGGGGCCGTACGGGATCGGGGATGCCGTCGGAGCCGTCGGAGCCGTCGGAGGCGTCTGCGGGGGCCGCGGGAGCCGCGGCGTCTGCGGGGGCCGCGGCGGCTGGGGCGGTCGTCGCTGCGTCCTGAGCGTCCGTGTCCTGAGCGCCCTTGCCCGGCGTGGGGGCCCCGTTGTCTCCGGCGGCCCTGGTGTCTTGGGCGGTGTCGGCGGCCTCAGCGTCTTCAGTGGCCTCGGCGGCCTCCGGGTCCCCGGCGGGCGGGAGCGGTGATGCGGCGGTGAGGCAGGCGCGGCAGGCGGCGGCCGCCGCGAGCAGGTCGGCCGCGACGTAGGGGTGCGCGTCGCTGGGGGTCCCGGTGGTGGCGTGGACGCGTTCGGGGCCGGTGTCTCCGGGGTCGGCGGCCACCGCCTCGACGGTGCCGGACGTGCTGCCGAGGTCGATCAGGGCCGGTACACCCTCCGGGGTCACCAGGAGGTTCGCGGGGGCGCAGGCGGCGCCGCCGGCGATGCCCGCCTCGTGGGCGGCGGAGAGCCCGAGCAGGGAGCCCTTCAGGACGGTCAGGGCCGCCTCGGGCGAGGTCGCGCCCTCGCCGTCGAGGAGCGCGGCCAGGATGACGCCCTCGACCGGGTCGCGGACGAGGGCGGCGTGCGGGCCGTCCTCGACGTAGGCGTGGAACGCCACGACATGGGGCGACACGACGGTGCGGAGCCGTTCGGCCTCGGCGCGGAGCGCGGCGCGGAACGGCGCGTTCCCCACGAGGGCCGGCGCCAGGTACGTGATCGCGACCTGGGCGCCGTCCTCCTCGCGCGTGGCCCGCACCACCTGGCCGGTGGGAACCGTGGCCGGGGCCGACACGTGGGCGTACCCCGGCACCCGCCAGCCGGTGTCCGCGGGCGCGGGTTGCCGGGCGGCGGCGGGCGTACCGGCCGCGCCCGCACCGGGCGCCGGCGTCGCGGCTCCCGCTGTCGCACCGGCCGCACCGGCCGCACCGGCCGCGGTGGTCGCGGTGGTCGCGGTGGCGGCCGGGGCCGCTGGGGACTTCGACGCGGCCGCGGGCTTCGGCGTGCTCTTCGGCGTGCTCTTCGGCGCGGCCTTGGACGCGGCCTTGGACGCGGTCGTGGACGCCGCCTTGGAGATGGCTCCCGGCGTCGCGGGGGCCGCCTTCGTGCCCTTCACGCCGCCCGCCGGCGCCGCCTTCCCGGCTGCCGCCGCCCTGCGCGCGGACGCAGTCCTGCGGACCGCCGGCGTCCCGGGCCCGGTCGGCGACGTGCCCGTACCCGTGCCCGTGCTCGTGTCCGTGCCCGTACTCGACGCGGTGGCGCCGGGGTTCGCGGTGGGTGTGCCGGGCTTGGCCGTGGGTGCCTTGCGCGGGGAGGCGGGCCGGCCCGGCTGCGTGGCGGACCGGGTGGGCGCCGTAGGGCCGGCGGGGGTCGGCGGCGTCTGCGGCGCAGAGGTGGCGGGCGTCGGGGCCGCGTCCGGACTCGCGTCCGGTGCGGTGGCGGCGGTCGGCGCGGCCGGCCTGCCGGGGCTGGCCGGCGCCGGTTTCCGCGCCGGCACGGCGGGTTGGGCCTTCGCCGCCTTGCGCGCGGGTGTGGTGGGGCGGGTCGGTACGGCCTTCGCGCCCGTGCGGGCGGAGGCGGTACGCGAGGTGCGCCCGGTCGGCGCCGGGGTGGCCGCCGCGGCCTCGCCGCCGGAAGCCGCACCCGCTGCCGCGCCGGCTGCCGCACCGGCGGAATCGGCGCCGCCGGCCGTCGCGTTCGGCACACCCGGGTTGCCGGGTACGGGAGTCGGGTCGGCGGCGGCGTCCTTCCGTGCCCCCTTCGCGTCGGGCTTCGCGGACGGGCGCCCCTCGGGCCCCCGTACCGGCTCCGCCCGGGTGCCGCCGTCGCCGCCGCCGTTCCCGCCGCCGCCGTCGCCGACGGGTATGCCGGCGTCCGCGCCCGCGCCCGTGCCCTCGTGGTCGTCCACCTGAATCCGCCCCTCGCGCTGCCCCATGTGGAGGAACTGCCGCTCGCAGCCCCTCGACGCCCTGTTCCGTCCTCGGATACCGCCGGCGGCCGGGCCGGTCCGCCGGGGCTCACGGCGCCCGGGTGCGGCCGCGCTCCGCTCCGCCGGTCGCAGGGGGTTCGCCCCGCGGGCGGCGGTGTTCGGGAACGCGGGCAGGACCGGGCCTGTGCCCGGCGGCCGGAGAGAACGCGGCCGTGAGGGTCAAGAGGGTACTGCCACTGGCAAGTTGCCGGGGACAGTGCCGTCCGTGGAGCGCCCGGGCGGACGGCCCCGTCCCGCACGGCAGGGCCCGTGGGAAGGGTGCGAGGGGGCGTGGCGGAAGCCAGGGAGAGCGCCGGACGGGGGCCGCCCGGCGCCCCGGACCAGCGGAAGGAGGCCGTCAGGCCCTCTTGACGGCCACGCCGCCGTAGAACCCGATCTCCCGCTCCTCGCGCGTCGGCTCGGAATCCGGCCGCCAGAACGGCACTTGCGCCACACCGGGTTCGATCAGCTCGAACCCGTCGAAGAACCGCTCGATCTCCGCCCGGTCGCGCAGGTTCATGCTCGCGGTGGCGTTGCTGTACGCGGTCACGGTCTCGCGGCGGTCGGCGAAGTCGCTCGTGGCGTGGGAGAGCACCAGGTGGCTGCCGGCCGGGAGCGCGTCGCGCAGGGTGGCCACGATCCGCCCGGGCTGCTCGGCCTCGGTGACGAAGTGCAGGATCGCGACGAGGAGCAGCGCGACCGGCTGGTCGAAGTCGATGACCCGGTGGACGTCGGGGTGGTCGAGGATCGCCTGCGGGTCGCGCAGGTCGGCGAGCACGACGCTCGTCGTGCCGGCCTCGCTCATCAGCGTGGCGGCGTGGGTGTTCACGATCGGGTCGTTGTCGACGTACGCGATGCGCACGTCGGGCGACACGGCCCGGGCGATCTCGTGGACGTTCGGGGAGGTCGGCAGCCCGGTGCCGATGTCGAGGATCTGCCGGACGCCGGCGCCGACCACGTGCCGCACCGCGCGCTGGAGGAACGCGCGATTGGCCTGGACGCCGATCCGCGCCTCGGGTGCCACGCCGATGAGCTGCTCGCCGGCCTCGCGGTCCACCTGGTAGTTGTCCTTGCCGCCCAGCAGGTAGTCGTAGATCCGCGCGGGGTGCGGCCTGCTGGTGTCGATCTCGTCGGCGCGGAAGCCGTTCTGCGTCACGCTGCGCTCCTCTCTCCGTGACGGGCCGGTCCGCCCCACCCGCGAACGCCCGCACGGCGAAGCGTCTCACGCCAACATGCCTGCATACGAGGGGGGTTGCCGTTCGCGCAACGGCGCCACGGGCCGTGTGCGGACTGCCGCGCTCAGTGCGCCGTACGCGGGGCCCACGCGCGCCCTCCGTGGGCCGTACACGGCCGTACACGGCCGTACACGGCTGTACGCGGCCGCACGCGGGCCGCACGTGCGCCGTACGCGGGCGGCCGACCCTCCGGCCGGACGGGCCCCGGTCAGTCGGTCGTGCCGCCCGCGCCGTCCGAACGCCACGGCAGGGCGGGGACGGTGGCCTCCGGAACCTCGAACCAGCCCTCCGGCTGCGGCGGTCGCGGGATCTCGCCGCCCCGGCGCAGGGTGCGGCCGTCGCGGACGTGGCGTCCGACGAGCGCGCCGCCGAACACCACGAAGCCGACCCCGACCAGCCAGGTGACCACCGTCAGGACGTTGCCCACCGGGCCGTAGGTGACCGCGTTGGAGACGACCATGGGGGCGAAGAACAGGTGCGAGAAGATCCGCAGCCCGGCCAGGCCGAGCATGGTGAGGACCGCGCCGGGCAGCGCGGTGCGCACCCGGACGGAGCCGTAGAGCAGGAAGTTCTGGCCCCAGGCGAAGAAGAGCACGCCGAGGGTGAAGGTGAGCAGGATGCGCACCGCGCTGGGCACCGGGCCGCTGCCCAGCAGCGCCGCGCTCTGCGACTCGCCGAACAGGTAGGCGGTGAGCACCGCGAGCCACACCGCGCGGCGCCAGTCGCGGTGCCACGGGCCGGACGGCAGGTCCCAGATCTTGCGGTAGCCGGTCTCCACGCTCGCGACGAACGACAGCCCGAAGTACGCCGCCGAGGCCAGGCTCCACGCCCCGGTGGCGCCCAGCACGTGGTTGGGCGCCGCGAACATGGTGCGCATGCTGTGCGCGCCACTGGCGTTGAGGCCCATGCCGTCGACGACCCACTGCGCGAAGCCGGGCCGGTTCTCCCACGGGGTCGCGGCGGCGACCACGACGAGCAGCGGCATCAGCGTGACGAAACCGAGCGCGGCGAAGCCCATCGAACGGTGCATCAGCTCGATGTGCGACGCCTGCTTCGACAAGCGCCCGATCGCGGATCGCTTCCAGGCGTCCGTCAGTCCTGCCATGGCGTCACCTTCCCGCAGCGTTAGGGCTTGTGGATACCGGGCGGAGTGCCCCATGCGCAACTCGGGTCCCGGACAGGTGCCGTGCCGGGTGGCAGGCGGCGGTCGGGCTCGGGGCGGCGGGAGTTGAGGTGCGTCCGTCGGGCGGGACGGCCGGGCCGGTCAGCTCCGGCAGACGGTCAGCTTCAGCGCCGCGTCGATCGCGGCGCCCTGCGCGTCCGTGAGCTGGTGGCCGGTGCTGCTGAACCGCTGCGCGGCGAGGTGGTCGGCGGTCACCGGGTCGCCGTTGATCTCGGTGCACTGGGTGCGGCCCTCGTCGATCACCTGGTCCGGGTCGGACCCGAGCGACGGGTCGATCGCCTTGAGCGCGGCGAGGTAGGTCTGCCGGTCGGCCCCGCTCGGGGCCGGCGGGCGGGTCGCCGGCGCGCCGGTGGACGGGGCGGTCGTGACGGCGGCCGTCGGGGTGGCGGTCCCCTTGGACGTGCTCGCGTCGTCGCTGCTGGACGAGCACGCGGTCGCGCAGAACGTGGCGAGTGCGGCGGCGGCCACGGCCGCGGCGGCGATACGGGTACGCATGCCGCCACCTTGCCGCACCCGTGCGCCGCCTGCCGACGGCTGTGACCGTGCTGTGACAGCTTCGCAGCACGCCCCCGCCCGGCTCGGGGAGGTTGCGGGGCGTTATCAGGTCTTGACTGAGCGGATGCCGTCCCGAGGCTGCCGGAATGCGGGCGGCGGGGTTAGCGTGTGCCCCTCGCGTCCCGATCTGGGGGGAACATGCACATCCGTACCATCTTCCGCACCACGGGTATCAGCGCTGTCGCGGCGGTGGCCGCGGCGGGCGTGCTGCTGTCGGGGTGCTCTTCGGGCGGTGGGGGCGGGGGGAGCGCGGCCGCGGCGTCGCAGCAGCCGGTGGCGGTCGGGCTGACGTCGGCGGAGGAGGTGGCCTCGACGCTGGAGCGGAGCGTGTCCACGATGACGACGACGGTCGTCTACACGGCGGCGAGCGACCCGGACCACCTGCTCGGCACGGCGCACGGCTACCTGTCCAAGGTGGCGTTCTCCGACTCCCGGGTGCAGCCCGCCGACGTGGAGGGCGCCAGGGCCGGCGCGGTCGTGCGCGGCGGCAGCGTCGAGACGTTCGCCACCCCGGCGCAGGCGCACGCCCGCGCCAGGTCGATCGAGAGCGGCGCCGAGGGCACCGTGAGCGCGGGGGAGTACCACTACTACGTCGGCGGCTCGCTGATCCGCGTCTCCCAGGTCCTCACCTCCGCGCAGGCGGAGGACTACCAGTTGGCCGCCCAGAGCCTCGACTGACACCGTCGGGCCCGGCCGCGGGGCGGACGGCGCGCGCGCTCGACCGACAGGATCGGCCGCGGGCCTGCGGGACAGCCCTCAGTAGACGTCGCGGACGTACCGCTTCTCCGCGGCGAGGCGCTTGACGTAGGCGTCCGCCGCGTCGCGGTCGAGGCCGCCGTGGGCGGCGGCGACCTCGCGCAGGGCCCGGTCGACGTCCTTGGCCATCCGCGCCGCGTCGCCGCAGACGTACAGGTGCGCGCCGTCCTGGAGCCACCGCCACAGCCGGGAGCCGTGTTCGCGCATCCGGTCCTGGACGTAGACCTTCGCGCGCTGGTCGCGGGAGAACGCGGTGTCCAGCCGGGCGAGGGTGCCGCCGTCGAGGTGGGCGGTGAGCTCCGGCTCGTAGTAGAAGTCCGTCGCGCGGTGCCGTTCGCCGAAGAAGAGCCAGTTAGGGCCGCGGTCGCCGCGGGCGCGGCGCTCGTCGAGGAAGCCGACGAACGGGGCGACGCCGGTGCCGGGGCCGATCATCACCATCGGGGTGGACGGGTCCGCGGGCGGCCGGAAGTTCGGGGCGCGGCGCACCGCGACGGGCACCGCCGCACCGTCGCCGGCGTCCGCGAGGAACGGTGAGCACACGCCCTGCCGCCGCCGTCCGCGCGGGCTGTCGTAGCGGACCACGGCCACGGTCAGCGCGACCTCGTGCGGATCGGTGAGCGGGCTGGACGAGATGGAGTACTGGCGCGGCTGGAGCCTCTTCAGGACGCCGGCCCACTCCTGGGCGGACGCGGTCACCGCGTGCTCGGCGACCACGTCGACGGCCTGGCGGCCCCAGCACCACTGCGCCAGGCGGTCGTTGCCGTCGGCCCGGAGCATGTCCCGCAGCCGGCGGTCGCCGGTGCGGTCGGCGACGAAGCGGAGCAGGGCGGGGGTGATCCGGGTGATGTCGAAGTGGCGGTGCAGCGCCTCGCCGAACGGCATCCGCCCGGACGCCTCGTCGCCCGCCCCGCCCGCACCAGCCCCGCCCGCACCCGCCGCGCTCGCACCCGCCGCGCTCGCACCAGCCCCGCCCGCACCAGCCCCGCCCGCGCCCACCGCCCCCGCCCCGTCTCCCGCCGCCGCGGCGGGCCCGGGGGCGACGTCCACGGGGGTGGCGCCGTCCAGGCCCGTCACGGCGAGCCACTCCGCCACCAGGTCGGGGGAGTTGACGGGGGTGACGCTGAGCGCGTCGCCGGCCTCGTAGCCGAGCGGGACCTCGCACGCGCGCGTGTCGAAGGTGAAGCGGCGCACCTCCTTGGTGGCGCCGGGCCCGCTGAGG
Source organism: Streptomyces sp. SN-593 (assembly GCF_016756395.1). Classification (NCBI taxonomy): domain Bacteria; kingdom Bacillati; phylum Actinomycetota; class Actinomycetes; order Kitasatosporales; family Streptomycetaceae; genus Actinacidiphila; species Actinacidiphila reveromycinica. Next base: position 3,647,533 of record NZ_AP018365.1, on the reverse strand, counting down.
AGGCGGTTGCCGGTCAGGAGCGCGGTCACCGGCCGCCCGGCCCGGCCGGACCCCGCACCGGACGGTGCCGGCCGCGCATCCCGCGTGGCCGTGGAAGCCGCGGCCGCCGTTGCCGTTGCCGTCGTTGCCGTGGCCGCCGTTGCCGTCGCCGCCGTGGCCGAGGGCGGGACTGCCGCCGTCAGCGTCGTGAGCACGCCGTCCAGCCACTCCCCGGCCGTGTCCTCGTAGTCGGGCTCGCAGTCGGTACGGGGAGCCAGCCGTACGGCGCCGAGTTCGTCCAGCCGCCGGTCCAACCGCCGTCCGTGGCCGCAGAAGTCGTCGTACGCGGAGTCGCCGAAGGCCAGCACGGCGTAGCGGCGGCCCTCCAGGCGGGGCGCGTCGGCCCCGGAGAGCGCGTCCCAGAAGCCGGCGCCGTTGTCGGGGGCGTCGCCGTCGCCGTAGGTGCTGGTGATCAGCAGCAGGTCCGCGCCGTCCGGGAGGGCGCGCGGGTCGGTGACGTCCATGCCGGCCAGGGCGGGGCGGTGGCCCGCGCCGGCCAGGCGCTCCACGACGCCGGCCGCGTAGTCCTCGGCGGTGCCGGTCTGCGACGCCCACAGGACCACGATCTCCCGTGCCGGCGCGGCGGGTTCGGACGAAGCCGGCCACTCCTGCGACCGTGCCCCCGACGGTGACCGCGACCACGTCGGTGTCGGCGTTCCCGGCTGCGGCCCGGTCCGGAGCCCGGGCGCGGCGCCGGGCGCGGCCCCGTCCCCGGACGGCGGCAGGCCCTCCGGCGCGCGCGAGTACAGCCCCGCCAGCACCCCGTTGACCCACCGCGCGTGCTCGGGCAGGAACGGCGCGTCGGGCGGAAGCACCGGCACCCCGGGGGCGCCGGACTCCAGCCCGGCCAGGAAGCCGACGAGGTACTGCCGTTCGCCGGCGGCGAGCACCGGCGGCGGGTCGGTGAGCCCGAACAACCCCACCGCGCCCGCGAGTCGGGCGTCCCGCGGGTCCCGCGTGTCCTGCCGCACCTCGCCGAGCGGGCCCCGGCCGGCCGGCGGCAGGGCGAGGTCGGCCGCCGGCGGCGCCGGCTCCTCCACCGGAACCGCCGCGGCCGCCTTCGCCAGCGCCACCGCGCACACCTTGAACTCCGGCTGGAACGAGATCGGATCGACCGCGTCGTTGGTCACCGCGTTGACGCAGAGGTCCTTCCCGAACAGGTCGTTCCAGTGGAACGGCGCGAAGCAGCACCCCGGCAGCACCCGGTCGGTGACCAGCGCGGGCAGCAGCGCCCGGCCGCGCCGCGAGGAGACCTCGACCGTGTCGCCCTCGGCGATGCCGAGCCGGGCCGCGTCGGCGGGGTGCATCTCGACGAACGGCGCCGGGTTGAGCCGGTTGAGCTTGGCGACCCGGCCGGTCTTGGTGAGGGTGTGCCACTGGTGCGGCAGCCGGCCGGTGTTGAGCGCGAACGGGTAGTCGTCGTCGGGGAGTTCGGCCGGCGGCAGGTGCGGGCGGGCGAAGAAGGCGGCCCGCCCGCTGGCCGTGGGGAAGCGCGGCCCGTCCGGTCCGGTGTACCGGATCGGGTTGCGGTCGGGCCCGTCCGGGTCCGCCGCCGGCCACTGCACGGGCGTGCCGCGCAGCCGCTCGTAGCTCACCCCGCGCAGGTCGTAGCCGGTGGTGGGGTTCCAGGCGCCCTTGAGCTCCTCGAAGACCTGCTCGGGGCCGGTGTAGGTGAAGGCGTCCTCGTACCCCATCGCGCGGGCGACGTCCGCGATCAGCCGCCAGTCGGGGGTCGCCTCGCCGGGCGGGTCGAGCGCGGGGCGGGCCAGGGTCAGGTTGCGCTCGCTGTTGACCAGCACCCCCTCGGCCTCGGTCCACATCGCGCCCGGCAGCACCACGTCCGCGAGGGCGGTGGTCTCGGTGTCGGCGAACACGTCCTGCACGACGACCAGTTCGGCGGCCGCCAGACCGTCGACGACGCCGGCGCGGTTGGCGACGGAGGCGACCGGGTTGGTGCAGATGATCCAGCACGCCTTGATCCGCCCCTCCGCCATCCGCCGGAACAACTCGACGGTGCCGCCGCCGGAGCCGTCCGCACGGATCGTGCCGGGCGGCAGCCCCCACAACTCCTCGGCGGCCGCCCGGTCCTCGGCGACCAGCACCGAGCGCTGGCCGGGCAGCCCGGGGCCCATGTAGCCCATCTCGCGGCCGCCCATCGCGTTGGGCTGGCCGGTCAGCGAGAACGGCCCGCTGCCCGGGCGGCAGATCGCGCCGGTGGCCAGGTGCAGGTTGACCAGCGCGTTGGTGTTCCAGGTGCCGTGCGTGGACTGGTTCAGGCCCATCGTCCAGCAGCTCATCCACTCCCGCGCGCCGCCGATCAACCGGGCGGCGGTGCGCAGGTCCTCCTCGGCCACCCCGGTCAGCTCCGCGACGGCGGAGGGCGGGTAGTCGGCGAGCAGGTCCGGCATCGCCTCCCACCCCTCGGTGTGCGCGGCGATGAACTCCGGGTCGGTGCGGCCGTCGGCGACCAGCAGGTGGAGCAGGCCGTTGAGCAGCGCGAGGTCGGTGCCGGGCCGCAGTTGCAGGAACACGTCGGCCTTGGCGGCCGTCGCGGTCCGCCGCGGGTCGACCACGATCAGCTTGGCGCCGGCCTTGACCCGCTCCATCATCCGCAGGAAGAGGATCGGGTGGCAGTCGGCCATGTTGGAGCCGATCACCAGGAAGACGTCCGCGTGTTCGAAGTCCCGGTACGACCCGGGCGGCCCGTCGGCGCCGAGGGACAGCTTGTAACCGCTGCCCGCGCTGGCCATGCACAGGCGGGAGTTCGACTCGATCTGGTTGGTGCGCACGAAGCCCTTGGCGAGCTTGTTCGCCAGGTACTGCGCCTCCAGGCTCATCTGGCCCGAGACGTAGAAGGCGACCGCGTCCGGGCCGTGCTCGTCGACGATCGCCCGCAGTCGCGCGGCCGTGCGCGCCACCGCCTCGGCGACCGGCACCGGCTCGGCAGGGCCGCCGCGCTCCGCCCGGACCAGGGCGGTGGTCAGCCGGCCGGGCGCGGCGAGCATGTCCGCGGTGGTGGCGCCCTTGGTGCACAGCCGACCGGAGTTCGCCGGGTGCTCCTTGTCGCCGGACGCCTTGACCACCCTGCGCCGTCCGTCCGGCCCGGTCGTGACGTCCAGCACCATCCCGCAGCCCACCCCGCAGTACGCGCAGACCGTGCGGACCTGTTCGGCCGCGCCGCCCGGCCCGCCCGCGCCGGGGGGTGGGGACGCGGGTGCGGACCCCGGCACGGGCACGGTCGCGGGTGCGGGCACGGTCGCGGACACGCGGCTCCCCTCTCGGGTACGGCTGACCGTCGCACCGTACGAAGGGCCGGTTTCGCCCCGGTCACGCCCGCGAAGCGTGGCCGGTTACGCCCCCTGCACAGGCACCGTCACCCGGGTGTGAGGATCGCGCCCCCCACATCCCGCGCCCCGCCCCCGCCCCGGGCCGTACGGCCCGCCCCGCCCCGGGCCGCCCCGCCCCGGGCCGTACCGCCCCGGGCCGTACCGCCCCGGGCCGCGCCGCCAGTCACCCCGCATCCGCGCGGCCCCGCGTCCGCACCGCCCGCGCCCCGCCCCGCCTCAGCCGCCGTTCACCAGCCGGATGTACCGCACCCAGTCCCAGTTCGGGCCCGGGTCGGTGTGGTCGGTGCCCGGCACCTCGACATGGCCGATGATGTGCTGCCGGTCCTTCGGGATGCCGTACTTGCCGCAGATCTCGGCCGTGAGGGCGGCGGATGCGTGGTACATCGCGTCGGTGAACCAGGACGCGTCGTCGACCCAGCCCTCGTGCTCGATGCCGATGCTGCGGGTGTTGTAGTCCCAGTTGCCCGCGTGCCACGCCACGTCGTGTTCCCGGACGCACTGGTCGACGGCGCCGTCGGCGGAGCGCACGACGTAGTGCGCCGTGGCGGCGTGGGCGGGGTCCTGGAAGAGGCTGATGGTGTCGGCGAAGGTCTCCTGGGTGACGTGGATGACGACCATGTCGATCGCGTAGGTCGTGGGCCGGTTGGACGCCGTGTAGTTGGCGGTGCTGGCCGGAGCCCAGGTGGCGCCGGGGTAGTCGACGGCGGCGGCCGCCGAGGCCCGGCCGCTGCCGGCCCACAGCCCGCCGGTGAGCGCGGCGCCCGCGGCGGTGCCGAGCGCGAGGCCGCTGCGCAGCAACGACCGTCGGGTGTGGGGGAGTCGAGGGCTGTCGGGGCGTTCCATGGGGGGCTCCCTGTGGGGTCACGGATGGTCAAGTTCATGACAAGAACGTCGGGCCCGCCCATCGTGGGGCGCGCGTCCGCGACCTGCCAAGCGGTTCGCGCAATGGCAGAGGTCCATGCCACTGGCGGATCGGCCGCGCGATCCCCGCGGCCGCCTGCGCGCCGAGTTCGCCCGCTCACGCACCGTGGCCACCGAGCCCCCGTTCCGATAACGACTGATGCACGCTCACATCACTTCCCGGCCACATCGGCTGACCGATATGACCGCTCCATCCCTACCCACCCTGCTTTGTTCTCACGCCCAACTCTCGGATTCGGCTTGGAAAACGACTCCGGCTCTATTAACGTTCGATAACGCAGCGCGGTCGTCACCGCCGCCGCCAGGACGGCGGACCGCGCGCTTGCCGAATCCCGTCCGCGGGAACCGGGGACCCGAGAAAATGGGGTGAATCGGGCAGCGTTCAGGCCCGTAGGAGACCTTCTTCCTCCGAACCCGTCAGCTAACCCGGTAGGCGAGAGGGAAGGAAAGGAGAGCGCCCGTCGTGGCGTCCGACCAGCTTGCCTACGCACCCGCCCGCCCCGACGGCGACTTCGCCGGCCAGGAGCGGGACGACCTCCGGCTTCCGCGCCAGCGGGCCAACGGCCTCACGGCGAACGGCACTTCCGCCGCTCTGACCTCTCCGGGTCCGCTGGGCGCCCCCGCGCCCGCCCCCGTTCCCGCGTTCGCGGCCTTCGCCAGCGTCGGAGCGGCCGGCCTGGCCCCGGCCCCCGCGGCCGAGCCCGCCGCGCGCCCCGCCCGGTACCCGCTGCCCGACGCCGTGATCGGCGGCGCCCCGCTCGCCGGCCCGCCGTCGTACGACCCCAGCGCGCTGACCCTCCCCGCGCCGGAGTCCGCCGCACCGGCCGCCGCCGGGGCGACGACCCTGCTGACGCGGCCTGTCGCCGAGCCCGCCCCGGTGGAGCCGGACGAGGCCGGGACCGCCGGCCCGGTCGCCGACGAGGCGCTCGCCGCGCGGACCGCCCTGGACCTCGCCCCGGTCCGGGACCCCGGGCCCGCCGTCGCCGACGAGGACCCCGCGCCCACCGGACCTGAGGCCGGGCCCGTGGCAGAAGCCGAGCCGGCCGCTCCCGCCGACCCCGGCGCGGCCCTCTGCGCGCGCCTCCTCGGCCAGGTCGCCGCCCAGCGCGAGGCCGTCGCCCGCGCCGAGCGCGAGGTGGTCGAGAGGGCCGAGGCCGCGCAGGCCGCCCGGGAGGCCGCCGAGCGCAAGGTGCGCGAGCAGGTCGCCGCCGCGAAGGCCGCCGCCGAGGAGAAGGTCCGCGAGGAGGCCGCCGCGGCGGTCCGCGCCGAGGCCGAGCGCCTGGCCCGGCTCGCCGCCTCGTACATCAAGCCGGTCGCCTGCGCCACGCTCGGCGCCGGGTTCGGCGAGACCGACCCCTGGGCCAACCTGCACAACGGTCAGGACTTCACCGCGCCGACCGGCACCCCCGTGCACGCCGTGCACGGCGGCACCGTCACCTCCGCGGGATGGGCCGGCAGCGACGGCTACCGGGTCGTCCTGACCCTCGACGACGGCACCGAACTCCGGTACTGCCACCTGTCGACCATGGTCGTCACCGACGGCCGGGTCACCACCGGCGACACCATCGGCCGCGTCGGCGCGACCGGCAACGTGCCCGCGCCGCACCTCCACCTGGAGGTGCGCCCGGATGGCGCCGCCCCCGTCGACCCGCTGCCCTGGCTGCGCGCCCACGACGTCGCCATCTAGTCCGGCGAACCCGGCGGTTCGGTGGTCCGGTGGTCCGGTCGGCTCCCCGGCCCGGCCCCGGCATCACCCCGCCTGACGGTCAGGCGTCCACGCCTCCCGGAACCGGCCCGCGCCCAGCCCGCGGAGAGGGCGCGTGCCGAGCCGGTGACGAGCCCGAGCCCGTGACAACCCCGAGCCCGTGTCGAGCCGAGCACGGAACCGCCCCGCACCCGGCGCGGCCCCGTACGCCACCGCGCGTACGGCCCCGCCGCTGCCGGTCCCACCGCTCCGACGACGACCCCACCGCCCCGGCGGCCCTGGCGACCACCCCCCCGGCGCCGGGGCCGCCGGCCTGTCCGCCGGGGGAGGGCCGTGCCGGCTCCGCTACACGGCCGGTGACGTGGCGGCGGCCGGGGCAGCCGTGCCGCTCGGGCCGCTCGGGCCGGTCGCGGGCAGGACGTGGTGCGCCGCGAGGTCGACCAGGGGGATCAGGTCGGTCGGGGACGTGTCGCCGTCGAGGACGCGGTACTCGACGGCGGTGAGGATGGCCAGCCGTTCGGTGAGCCCCCACCGCGGGTTGGTCTCGGCCGCGATGAGTTCGGCGGCGGTCCGTGCGATCGGGTGGCCGGCCGCGTGCGCGGCGTGGATGCGGTCGCGCACCCGCAGCAGGTAGTCCGCGTAGCCGGCCACGTCCGCGGGCGTCATGACGGGACCGTGGCCGGGCACGATCACCTGCGGGTCGCAGGCCAGGACGCGCTGCACCGCGCGGTGCACCTCGTCGAGCGGCCCGGCCCAGTGCACCGGGTGGTCCTCGCAGAAGATCACGTCCCCGGCGCACACGATGCCCTCGCCGGGCAGGTTGACGATCAGGTCGCCGACCGTGTGCGCGGGTCCGACCTCGATCAACTCGACCGCTATCCCGCCGACTTCGAGGTCGAGCCGGTCGCTGAAGGTGCGGGTCGGCGGCACCGCCTCGGTCACCCCGAAGTCGCCGTAGCGGGCGAAGTGCCGCCTGAGGTAGGCGCCGAGGGGTGTGTCCGGGTCGCAGTCCGCGACGAGGCGGGCGAGTTGGGCCGGGCTCGGCTCCTTGCACAGGTGCTCGGTGGTGGCCTCGGTGCTGACCACCTCCGCCCCCGCGGCCGTGAACACCCCGTTGCCGTACGCGTGGTCGCCGTTGCCGTGGGTGTTGACGACGGTGGTGATCCGCGTGCCGGGCGCCATCACGCCGGCGGCCAGGTCGGCCAGGCGCCGGGCCAGGGAGGCGGTGTAGGGGGTGTCGACCAGCAGCGCGCTGTCCCGGTCGGTGATCAGGACGCAGTTGGCCAGGCCCCAGGTGTCGTGCCCGTCGGGCAGCCACACGTGGACCGAGGGCGTCAACGCCTCCAGGCGGCGCGGTGGTTCGATGTTCATGGCGTCCCAGTCTGCTGGTCGGGCGGGGTCGGGTGGTCGCGGGGGTGGCCGTCGGCGGGCGCGTCGGGCGGGCCTGCGGGCGCGGCCGCCACGGATGGCGGGTCGAGGTCCACCGGGTGGTCCGCCGGGGCGTGCATCGGCTCCTGCGGCTCCGGCCGTCCGCCCCGGTCGAAGAGCACGAACATCAGCCGCCCGCCGGTCACCCCGAACGGCTCCGCCGCGCACAACGTCGCCCACCCCGGGCCCAGGTCGGGGTGGTGCAGGGGGCGGGCGGCCTCGGCCCGCGGCTGGAGGTAGTCCGTGGTCGGGGCGTCGTAGCACGGCGCCACCAGCGGGTCACGCCGGATGTCCGCGAGCAGCCGTACGAGCGTCGGATCGGTCGGTCGGGCCGCCGCCCGAGCCCTTAACTGCGGTACCAGCAGGGGCAGCCAACTGTTCTCCCAGTCGGTGAGCACCTCCCGGGCGCGCGGCGCGAGCAGCATCCACCGCATCACGTTGACCGGCACGCCGTCGGGCACGAACAGCCGGGTGAACGCCGAGTTGTACGCGACCACGTCCCAGGCCGCGTCGCTGACGTACGCGATCTCCGGGGTGCTCGCCAGCACCCGCCGCCAGGGCCGGGGCACGGAGCGGCCGACCTCCGGGTCGAGCGGGAAGGGCGGCGGCGCGCCGGTCGCGTAGAACACCAGCGCCTCCCACTCCTGTTCGGTCAGGCGCAGTATCCGCGCGATCGGTTCGAGGAGCCCGGTGTCGATGACGGCGAGCCGACCGCGCTCCACGTAGCCGTACTTGTGCTCCGGCCAGCCGAGCAGGCGCGTCATGTGCTCGTGGGTCAGGCCCGCGACCTTGCGGCCGCGCGGTTCGGCGCGCGGGGAGAGCCCGAGCGCGGCGGGGTCCTGCCGGGCACGGGCCCGGGAGAGCAGGGTCCGCATGGCCTGGTGGTCGATCACGTGCCGTTCCTTAGCGAGGGTTCGTTCGTTTCACGCGGGGGTGCAGACGTGCGGCCGGGGTGGTGCGGCGGGGCGTCCGGTCGGCGTGGCGCGTGAGCGGTGGTGCGGGCGGGCGGGGTGTACGGGTGGTGCGGGCCGGTGCGGGGGAGGTCAGGCCCGACCGGGGGACAGCTCGGAGGGGTCGAGGGCCCGGGCGAGTTTGTACCCGACCTCGAAACGGCTGCCGGCGCCCAGGCGTTCCATCAGGGCGGCCATCACGTCCTCCACGGCCTGCCGCTCGATGTGGAGTTTGCGGGCGATCCGGTCGTCCCCGTAGCCGTTGGTCATCAGCCGGATCACCGCCCGCTCCATCTCGCCGAGCGCCGCGTGCCGCAGTCCGGTCCCCGCCAGCGGCAGCGGAGTGGCGCGCTGCCAGTACGACTCGTGGATCGCGGTGAAGGAGCGGACGAGGGCGGAGCCGCGGACGCGCAGCAGCGAGGGCCCGGCCGGTTCCGGCGGCTCGGACGCCCCGGTGGCGCCTACCCGTCCGGGCGCACCGTGTGCCGAGGGGGAGCCCGGTGCGCCCGGGGCGTCGAACCCGTCGCCGTGCTCGCAGCCCGCGGACGGCGCCGGCGCGGAGTGGAAGGCGCGCCGGCGCGCGGGGCGGTCGCAGGACGGCAGGCACACCGTGTGCCGGTCGAAGATCATCAGGTCATGCGCCACGTGGTCGATCACCCGCACGATGACGCCCGCGTCGGACAACTCCTGGAGGAAGCGGGCACGGAGGGGCTCGTGCAGCGCCGCGCGCGGGTAGACCGCCCGGACCCGGACGCCGCGGCGGGCCAGCGCCGCGTCCGCCTCCAGGCGCCACTCCAGCTCGGGCCGGTCCAGCGGCGGCGGGTCGTGGTGGAGGGTGTCCGCGGACTCGCGCGCCGCGGCGGCCAGTTCCCGCAGCACCAACTCCCCCGCGTGCGGGCCGGGGAACTGGTCCACCGCGACCTGGCGCCGCTCCGGCAGCCCGCCGGCCGCCCAGCCCGCGGACGCGCCCGTCCCCCTGCCCGTGCCGGTGCCCGCCTTCGGTCCGCCCGCCGGTTGTTCGGAATCCATCGCCGCCCGATCTCCGTGGCCCGCCGCGCGCACCGAGAACGGCGTCCCCCGACGCGTACGAGCCCCCCTTGGGTCGAGACCGACCCATCCGGCACAGAGTGTTACAGGAGCATCACTGGATTTCCAGGCCGAATCCGTCCAGGAAATCAATCACCCCAAAGGGTGTGTCCGGGGTGAAGAGGGACGTAGGGCGTGCGCCCGGCGCACCGGCCGGGTGGTACGCGCTCCGGCGCCGTCCGGGAGGTGCCGGCGGGTGCCCGCCCTAGAGGCAACGCCGTTCAGTTAGGTGCTGGGGCTGTTAGTCAAGGCTGGTGAACGAGGCAGCGGAGCTGCTGTAGAAGAGGTTTGTCCTCCAAGACATCCTCACTACAGGAGCTCCGCTGTTGGAACAGGCTGCCATATCAGGGACGGTCGGGGTAGCGACTGGTGTGTTCGCGCCGGGGCACATCGGCGAGCTGACCGGGATCGTGCCGTTCGAAATGGTCGATGAGGTACTGGCGGCCACGGGCGCGGTGCAGCGCAGGGTGCGGCTGGTGCCGGCTCGGGTCACGGTCTACCTGCTGCTGGCCGGGGCGTTGTTCGCCGGGTTGGGCTACGGGCAGGTCTTCGAGCGGTTGTGTGCCGGGCTACCGGGCCCGGCGCCGGTCCGCCCCAGCGGCAGTGCGCTGCGCCAGGCCCGTCAGCGGCTGGGGCCGGCACCGCTGAAAGCACTGTTCGACCTGGTGCGGGGGCCTGCTGCCACGACCGCAGCCGCCGGGATGTGGCGGGGGCTGAGGGTGGTCGCGGTCGACGGCACCCTGCTGCCCGTCCCGGACGCTGCGGCCAACCTCGCGGCGTTCACCCGGCAGCGGCTGGGCAACGGGATCTCGGGCTATCCGCAGCTGCGGCTGGCCCTGCTGGTCGCCTGCGGGACCCGCTCGGTGATCGGGGCCGCCTTCGGCCCGGCCTCGATCGGCGAGCTGGAGTACGCCCGCCGCCTGGCGGGGGACCTGCGCACGGGGATGCTGCTCCTGGGCGACCGCATGTTCGCCTCGGCCGCGCTGCTGAACCAGTGGGCCGCCACTGGTGCCGACCTGCTGGTGCGCTGCAAAACGAACCGGAAACTGCCACCGGTGGCCCGCTGCCGCGACGGCTCGACGCTGGCCCGGATCGGTGCGCTGACCGTCCGCGTCATCGACGCCGAGATCACCGTCCGCACCGCCGACGGCACCCGCACCGGCCACTACCGGCTGCTGACCACCCTCACCGACCCCGCAACCCACCCGGCCGCCGAACTCGTCCGGCTCTACCACGAGCGCTGGGAGATCGAGACCGCCTACGCGGAGCTGAAGTCCACGATGCTGGGCGGACGCGTCCTGCGGGCCCGCACCCCGGCGGGCGTCGAGCAGGAAGTCTGGGCCCTGCTGACCGCCTACCAGGCACTACGGACCGCGATGACCGATGCCACCGACAGCATCCCGGGCACCGACCCGGACCGGGCCGGCTTCACCACCGCCCTCTCCGCCGCCCGGGACCAGCTCGTCCTGGCCGCCGGCGTCACCACCGCCACCGACATCGACCTCGTCGGCACCATCGGCCGCCACATCCTGGCCCACCTCCTACCCACCCGGCGGGTCCGCACCAAAGACCGCATCGTCAAACGAGCGATCTCCAAATACAACGCACGAGGACCCGCCATCGACCGGACCACCCACCAAGCCACCATCAGCATCCACATGCTCACAACCAGCCCTTGACACCACCCAACCCGCCCTAACTGAACGGCGTTGGCCCTAGAGGTGCTCGGGACGGTCCTGCGCCGCCTGCGCCGGGCCGTACGGCGGTGGACTGTACGACGGTGGCGGGCCGTACGGCGGCGGGCCGTACGGCGGCGGGCCGTACGGCGGTGGACTGTACGACGGCGGCGGACCGTACGGCGGCGGGTCGTACGGCGGTGGCGGGCGGAACTGCCGCGGTGGCCCGTACGGCGGCGAGGCGGCCTGCGGCCACCCGGTGGGCCCGCCGGCCCGCGGCGGCCCCCACGAGGCGCCGCGCGGCGGCGGCACCTGGGCGTACGGCGGTGCGTACGGCTGCGGTGCGTACGGCAGCGGGAGCGGCCGGGCCGGCGGCTCGTCCAGCGCCACCGCGTGGGCCAGCGCCGGCTGGGCCAGCGCCCTGCGGTGCCACAGGTGGGAGAGGAGTTCGGCCTCGCGTGCGGCGAAGTCGGGCTCGGGGGCGCCGCGTTCGGCGGCCGCCCGCAGGAACGCGAGGTGCGTGGCGAAGGCGGTGTAGTCGCGGACCGCGCGCGCGGCCTGCTCGCCCACCAGCCGTTTCGCCTCGCGCCGGGCCTCGACCCGTATCCGCATCGTGCCCAGCGCGTGGGGCTCGCCGACCCCGAGCCAACCCGCGGCCGCGTACGGCGGCAGGTGGCGGCGGACGGTGCGCAACTCGCCCGAGCGGGCCCAGAACGCCAGCCACACCACCAGTCCGAACACCGGCACCATCACCGACACGTACACCGTCAGGAAGCCGACCGGGGACAGTTCGGAACTGCCGTTCCAGGTGCCGTGCAGCACCATCGCCAGCAGCCAGCCGCACACCGGCGGCACCCACCGCCAGCGCCAGCGCAGCCCCGGGCGCAGGGTGGCCGCGAGCGCGAAGCCGATCCCGGTCATGGAGGTGAACAGCGGGTGGGCGAACGGCGTCATGAGCACCCGGACGACGAAGGTCGCCACGGTGGTGCCGATCCCGTCTCCCCCCAGCGCCTTGTCCTGGTCGAAGGCGGTGCCGAGGTAGAGGATGTTCTCGGTGAAGGCGAAGCCGGTCGCGGTCAGCCCGGCCAGCACGATGCCGTCGAGGAGCGACTCGATGTGCCGGCGGCGGAAGAGGAAGAGCAGCAGCAGCGCGCTGCCCTTGGCGGTCTCCTCGACCAGGGGCGCGACGAACGTCGCCCCCCACCGGTCGGACTGCGTCGGCGTGGCGGAGAACGCCGTGGCCAGCAGCTTCGCGCCGTACTCGTTGGCGAAGATCGCCACCAGGGTGGCGGCGCAGGCGCCCCAGGAGAAGGCGAAGACGACGTTCTGCCAGGGGCTGGGCGCCACGCGGTCGAACCACAGGTACGCCCAGACGATCAGCGGGACCGGCAGCAGCGCCAGCGCCAGCCCCACGAGGAACGGCTCGGTGCCGATGTGGTGCCGCAGCACCGCCAGGATGACCACCCCGCACACCGCGAGCGCGGTGAACAGCGCACCCGTCCGCACCGCCCGGCTCTCCCAGAAGGCGCGCCGCGGCCCGTAGTGCGCCGTGGTGGGCTCCCGCGGCACGTCGTCCCCGAGTGGGGCGTCCGGCGCGGAAGGGTACGAATGCGTCGTCACCATGACGACAGTACGGGGGTGGGGCGGCGGCGCGCGAGGGTACGGGGCAACCCGGCGGGGCGCGGCCTCAGGTGCGCACGAAGAGCAGGTCGCGCACCACGTGGCCCTTCGCGAGGCCGGCGCGCTCGAACTTCGTCAGGGGCCGGGACGGCGGGCGCGGCGCGAAGGTGTCGCCGGAGCGGTTCACCAGCCCCGGGGCGGCGGTCAGCACCTGGAGCATCTGCTCCGCGTACGGCTCCCAGTCGGTGGCGCAGTGCACCACGGCGTCGGGCCGCAGCAGCGGCGTGACCAGGGCGAGGAACTCCGGCTGTATCAGCCGCCGTTTGTGGTGCTTGGCCTTGGGCCACGGGTCGGGGAAGTACACCCGCAGCCCGTCCAGCGAGGCGGGCGGCAGCATGTCGCGCAGCAGCACGATCGCGTCGCCGTTGGCCACCCGCACGTTCGTCAGACCGGAGCGGTCGGCGAGGGCGAGCAGGTTGCCCTGGCCGGGGGTGTGCACGTCGACCGCGAGGATGCCGGTGCCGGGGTCGGCCGCGGCCATCGCGGCGGTGGCGTCGCCCATGCCGAAGCCGATCTCGACGACGACCGGCAGCCGGCCGCCGTCCGGGGCGGGGAACAGCTCGGCCAGGTCCAGGGGGGAGCCGTCCAGCTCCACGCCCCAGCGCGCCCAGTGCCGGTCTATCGCGGCCTCCTGCGCCTTGGTGAGCCGGCCGCGCCGCGCGTGGAAGCTGCGGATGCGGTGCTCACCGCGCGACCCCGCCGGGTCGGGCGCGGGCCCGGCCGGGAACTTCACGGCGGGGGCAGGTGCGGGGGCAGGTGCGGGGGACGGCGTCGACACAATGCCGTCGATTCTACGGGGGCGGCGGCGGGCGGCGGCGGCCCCGCCGGACGTGACCTTGCGGACACGCGGCCGCGGGGCCCGGCGGAGGGGTGCGCCCGGGCGGAGCGGTACGTCCCGGCGAGGCGGCGCGGCCCCGCCGGGGCGGCCTCGGGCACGCGGCGCCGCACGGACGGCGGCGCGCCGCCGTGCCCGCCTCACCCCGCCCCACGCCGCCCCGCGCCGAGGCCCGGTGCGCGCGTCGATGCCCCCGCTGTCTCGCGCCGATACCCTGCTGTCCCACATCGACGCCCCGCGCCGAGCCCTACGCCGGGGCCGCCAGCAGCGGGCGGGCCCGCTCGCGCAGGTCGAGCACCTGCGGGTCGTCGTTGTACGGCTCCAGGCGGTGCAGGAGGTCGCGGACGTACTCCGTGGTGCGGGCGGAGGAGATCCGCCCAGCCACCTCCACCGCCTTGACGCCGGCCGCGCAGCACGCGTCCAGGTTGCCGGACTCCAGTTCGGCGACCGCGGAGACCACCAGGCGCAGACCGTGCGAGCGGACGAACTCCTCGGTGGGCTTGGCCAGCGCCTGTTCGGTGAAGCGCTGCACCTGGCGCGGCAGGCGCAGGTCGCGGTAGCACTCGGCGGCGTCGGCGGCGAGCCGGTCGTAGGAGTAGAAGCCGAGCCAGCTCGGGTCGGCGTCGCCGGTGCGGGCGCGCTCCAGCAGTGCCTCGGCGGCCGACAGCGAGGCACCGCAGGCGGCGGCCTCGCCGGCCTTGGCGTGGGCGCGGGCCTCGACCAGGTGGAAGAAGCTCATGGTGCGGGCGGTGGCCAGGCCGCGGTTGCGCTCCAGGGCCGCCTGCGCGAGGTCGACGCCCTCGTCGGAGAAGTTGCGGTAGGTGGCCTGGAGCGACATCGACGCCAGGACGTAGCCGCCGAGCGGCACGTCGGCGGCGGCGCGGGCCAGCCGCAGCGCCTGGATGTAGTACCGCTGCGCGGCCTCCTGTTGACCGGTGTCGAAGGCCATCCACCCGGCCAGCCGGGTGAGTTCGGCGGTGGCGCCGAACAGCGAGCGGCCGACGTCGTCGCTGTAGGAGCCCAGCAGCAGCGGCGCCGCCTCCACCCGCAGGCACTCCGGCACCATGCCCGAACGCCAGTCGCCGCCGCCGTACTTGGAGTCCCAGCGGCGCGCGTCGTCGGCGGCCTCGCGGAGTTTGGTGACGTCGGCGTGGCCGACGTGCGCCATGCCGGGGGCCGGCGCGTCCCGGGCCACGGTGGCGTCGGCCGGGGTGATCAGCCAGCGTGAGGCGGGAGTGACGTAAGCGCTCACTGCGAAGGATCCGGCCAGGGACTGCCAGATGCCGCTGCCGCCGGGGCCGCGCCGCCCGGCGAGATCCAGTCGCCACAGGTCGGTGGCCGATTTCACCGCCTCCCCGACGTCCCTGGGGAAGGCGAGGCCGACCTCCGGCGCGGGGTCGGCGTCGGCCAGACCTATCTCGTGCAGCGGCACGGGACGGCCGAGTTTGCTGCCGATCGCGGCGGCTATCAGATGGGGCGCGGCGCCCTGCGGCACCATGCCCTTGGTGACCCAGCGGGCCACCGACGTCTTGTCATAACGCAGCGTCAGACCCCGTTGCGCGCCTAGGTCGTTGACCCTGCGGGCGAGTCCGGCGTTGCTGATGCCCGCCATGGCGAGAAGGGTGCCGAGCTTCTCGTTCGGCCCGCGGTGTTCTCTGTTCACTGCGGTTCACCTCGTGATGCCGCTGGGGGCAGGCCGGCTTGGCCTGGTGATGTCATGGGGTACGGGGGTCGCCCTCCCCTGGAGCCCGATTCGGCCACCGCGGCGGCCGCAGGGCGGCCGGTACGGTACTTGCGCCGGGCACCCGTGCCGCGCTTACGTGTGCGAACCGGGTACACCCAGCGTAGTTCGCCGCATCCCGACCGTTAAGAGGCTCGGGCCGGATGGCCGGAAACGGACGGGTGCCCCCGGGCGCCCCGCGCGCGACGCGCGCGCGATCCGGCGTGTGCTCCCGGTATATGTGGCCGTGCGCCCGGCCGTGCGCTCTGTGCCGTGGTGTCCCGGTCGCGGTTGCATGGCGGCATGGGTCGGCCCGCGGGCCACGGCAGGCGGCTATGCCGGGGTGGAGCGGGCCAGGGGGTTCCGCTGCCACAATCCCCGCGGGTGGCGGACCGGCCCGGGCGGCGTCCGAACGCCTCCCGGGCCGTTGACCCCGTGGCCGGTTCTGTAAAGGCGATTCCAGGGCGGCCGACGGGTCCGGGACACGTTCCGTGACCGTCGCCGATCACCGCGGACGATGTGCCGGGCACCGCCGGGGCATATCAACTGCGGCATGTGCCGTGGACTTTGGCGCGAACCAGACGTTTCGCCACCAGGTCGCGGCCGGCCGGCGCGCACGCCGGTTCGGGTGGTTTTCGTCCCCGGGCCCGCGACGCGACCCGGCCCGCGTTGGTGCACCCGTGCGCCTCCTTGCGCGCTTCCACGTGGCAGCATGGTCTTTCGGACGTCAGACGTGGCGGCCCGGCGGGGTGAGCGGCAGCAGCAGCGCGACCGGACCACGCCGGCTGTTCACAGCCTGTGGAGGCGGCGATGCGGTGGTTGGTGGGGTGGAGCAGTGCCACCGCGGGTCCGTTGCCCGGTGCGCGGTCCCGCGCGCTCCATCCCGTCGGCGCGCAGTTGTTGTGGGGCGACCCCGATCCGCTGTGGGCGGTGGGGGACTGGCGTCCCGACGAGGTGCGCGTGGTGCACGCGGACCCGGGAGCGAACGCGAACGGCCGCTCCTGGGGCAGTGGTTCGCCCGGATACCCGCCCGGGTACGGGTCCGCCGCCGCGGCCGGATCCGGCCCCTACGGCGGTGCCGCCCACGGCGCGGGAGCGTACGGCGCCGGCTACGGGGACCCCGACGGCCACGGCGGCGGCGACGGTCACGGCGTCAACGGAGCCTACGGCGCGGGGTTCAACGGCAACGCGCACGGCGTGGCCCGGCTGGCCGTGCTCGGACGGTGCGGGGCCACCGACGCGGAACTGCGGCTCGGCCTGGTCGCCGCCCGCGGCGGCGCGCTGCGGCACGTCACCGCGTGGCCCGGCAGCTACACCGCGGTGCTCCAACTCGGCCGCCGGATCACGGTGCTGGGCGACCTCGCCGGCGCGCTGCCGGTCTTCCACACCCGCTGGCGGGACGGCACCGCGTACGCCACGGCCGCGCTCCCGCTGGCCGACCTGATCGAGGCCGGCCTCGACGTCACCCACCTCGCGGCCACCCTGGCCTGCCCGGACGCCCCCGAGGCACTGCTCGACGGGACGCCGTACCTGGGCGTGCGGCGGGTGCCGCCCGGCCATGCGCTGATCCTTCGCGACGGCGCACCCGAGATCACCGGTTACGAGCCCACCGCGTCGTTGGCCGCCGGCCACCAGCCGGCCAGCGCGGCCGACGGGGCGGCCGCCGTGGAAGGCGTGCGCGACGCGCTGCTCGACGCGGTACGGGTCCGGCTGGCACAGCCGCGCTTCGTGCCCGACGGCGCGCTGGACGGGGCCGGCCCGGCCCCCGGCATCGGCGCGGACCTGTCCGGCGGCATCGCCTCCTCCACGCTGGCGCTGCTCGCGGCCGGACTGCCCGGCATGCCCGGCACACTGCCCGGCGCACCGGGGTCGCTGGCCGGGGAGCGGCTGCTCGCGGTCACCTTCAACGACCTGGTCGGCGGGCACGGCGACGCGGACGGCCGGCACGGCGCCCACGGCACCGCCGCCGAACTCGAACGCGCCCGGGAGATGGGCGCCGACCCGCGGCTGCGGCACATCGTCGTCCCCGGCGGCCCCGAGGCGCTGCCCTACGCCGACCTGGTCTCCGGCTGGGCCGAGGGCTCCGGCGGGCTCGGCGCGCTCACCGACGAGCCCGGCCCCGCGCTGGTCAGCGCCGAGCGCCACCGGCGGCGGTTGGCCGCGGGCGGCGCCGACCACCTGATCGGCTACGGCGCCCGGCAGGTGCTCGACGCCCACCCCGCCCGGCTGGCCGACCTGCTGATGGACCGGCGCCGGCGCCACCTGCTGCGCCCGGTCGCCGCGCTGACCCGGGCGGACGGCGGCGGCACCCTCACCGGTTCGCTCACCTCCGTGACCGTCCCGCTCACCGTCTACCGCTCCGCGCGCCGGCTGGCCCGTACGCCCTACCGGCAGGGCGTCGAGGACGTCGCGACGGCGCTGCTGCGCCGGGACTTCGGCCTCGGCGGCCCGGACGGCCCGGACGGGGGCGCGCTGTCCGCGTCGCTGGCCGCGATGGCCTGGGTGCGCTCCGGGCCGGCGGCACGCTGGCTGACCGGGGAGGCCCTGGCCGAAGTATCGGTTCGGCTCCAGGACGCGGCACGCCGGCCCTGGCCGCTGGAACGGCCCGGCGAGCGACGCGCCCGCGCCGCGCTGGCCCGGCACGCCGCGGACTACCGGGTGCTGGAGCAGGCCGCGGCCGTACCGAGCCAGCGGCTGCACGCGCCGTTCCTCGACAACCAGGTGGTGCGCGCGTGCCAGGCCCTGCCGGGCGCGCTGCGGGTGCGGCCCGGGGCGCGGGCGGAGGTGCTGCGGGTGGCGCTGTCGGGCGCGGGGGTGCACGGGCTGCCGCACGGGTGGGGCGGCGGGTCGGCGGCGGCCGCCGGGTCCTCGGCGGTCCGGGTCGGGCTGCGCGCGGCACTGGACCCGCTGCTCGACCTGTTCGAGGCGCCGCTGCTCGCGGACGCGGGGCTGGTCGACGCGAGGGTGCTGCGCGGGGCCTTCCGGGCGGCGGCCTCGGCGGCCGGCGCCGAGGGGGCGGACTCCGCGGCGGGCGGCGCGCGGGTCCTCGCGCTCGAAGGGCTCGGCGAGATCGTGGCGACCGAGCTGTGGTTGCGGCGGCTGCTGGGGCGCCGCGGGTCGTGCTGGACGGGTGCGGACGCGCCCGAGCAGCGGGCGCTGGCCGGGGGAGTCCAGCGGCTCACCCTGTGAGGAGGGCGCTCGGCGGTTTCGTGGGGGTGGGGCGGGAGCGGGGCGGGTGAGGCGGGGCTGGGCGACCGGGCGGAGGTGCCCGGGGGACGCGGGGGGAATCGGGGGTGCCCCGGGGAAGCGGGGGGACGCGGGCGATGTGCCCGGACGGGGCGGAGGTGCCCCGGGGATGTCCAGGGACGCGGGCGGAGCTGCCTGTCATGGGCCCGGAGACCGCCGTACGCCCTGCCGTGCGGCCGGACTGTCCGGGGCGTCCCGCAGAATGGGGGAGCGGTCGGCACCGCCGTACGGTCGCCGCCCGCGGCAGGGGTACCCCGGAGGCACCCGGATACCTCCGGGCACCCCGGCGGTGCCCGGACGTATCCGGGGACCAGGACACGCGCAGACGCCGTACGGGCGGATGCCGGACGTGAGGCGAGGTGCGGTCGCGATGGCCGTCTGGGACGACGTGGTGGGCCAGCCCGCCGTGGTGGCCGAACTGGCGTCGGCCGCCCAGGCCGCGGACGCGCTCGTGACCGCCGACCACGGCGAGGGGTGGCAGCCCGGCCCCGCGGCCAACGCCTCCCGGATGACGCACGCCTGGCTGTTCACCGGGCCGCCCGGGTCCGGCCGCGCCACCGCCGCGAAGGCGTTCGCCGCGGCACTCCAGTGCGTCAGCCCCGACCGCAAGCTCGGCGCGCCCCCCGGCTGCGGCTTCTGCGACGGCTGCCACACCGCCCTGATCGGCACCCACGCCGACGTGGAGACCGTCCGTACCGACCTGCTCACCATCGGCGTGAAGGACACCCGCGACCTGGTCCGCCGCGCCTCGCTCTCCCCGGCCGGCGGACGGTGGCAGGTGATCGTCCTGGAGGACGCCGACCGCCTCACCGAGGGCGCCGCGAACGTGCTGCTCAAGGCGATCGAGGAGCCGGCCCCCCGTACGGTGTGGCTGCTGTGCGCGCCCTCCGTCGAGGACGCGCTGCCCACCATCCGCTCCCGCTGCCGGCTGCTGACGCTGCGCACCCCCTCCCCGGAGGCGGTCGCCGAGGTCCTCACCCGCAGGGACGGCATCGACCCGGACCTCGCCGCCCGCGTCTCCCGCTCCACCCAGGGGCACATCGGCCGGGCGCGCCGGCTGGCCACCGACGAGGGCGCCCGCGCCCGCCGGGCCGGCGTCCTGCGCCTGCCGCTGCGCGTCGCCGACATCGGCGGCTGCCTGCGCGCCGCCCAGGAACTCGTGGACGCCGCGGGCGAGGACGCCAAGGCCGTCGCGGAGGAGGTCGACGCCAAGGAGACCGAGGAACTGCGCGCGGCCCTCGGCGCCGCCTCCGGCAGCGGCGGGCGGATGCCCCGGGGCACCGCCGGCGTGATGAAGGACCTCGCCGACCGCCAGAAGCGCCGCGCCACCCGCACCCAGCGCGACACCCTCGACCTCGCGCTCACCGACCTCGCCGGTTTCTACCGCGACGTCCTCAACCTCCAACTCGGCGCCTCCCCGGACCGCGTCGCCAACATCGAGGTGCTCGACGGCATCGAGCGGATCGCCTCCTCCTCCCGGCCCGAGCAGAGCCTGCGGCGCATCGACGCGGTGCTCGCCTGCCGCGATGCCCTCGACCGCAATGTGGCGCCCCTGCTCGCCGTCGAGGCCATGACCCTGGCGCTGCGCGCCGGTTGACCCGCCCCGGGGTGCGCGGGTGTGCTGGTGGCCCTGCTTGCCGGTTGGCCGGGGCGCGCGGGTGCGCTGGTTGCCCCGCTTGCCGGGGCGTCCGGGTGACTTGGGTGCCGTTCGGACATAGGCCGGCGCGGCACCCGGGTGCGCCGGTGGTCCCGCCCACCGCCGCCCCTGGCGTCCGGGTGGCTCGGGTGCCGTCCGGGCACTCACTGCCCCTGCACCCGGCAGGCCGACGCTCGGCCACTTCCGCACCCGGCAGGCCGGCGCCCGGGCGGACCGCCGACGTCGGCGCGCTGTCCGGCCGGAGCCGCGAGCCGCTTGCCGCCGTCAACCCGTCACGTTCACCCGTCACCCGCCCGCGCACCCGTCCGGCTGTCCTGCCTTCGGGTGATCACGGCGCCCGAGCGCACCCGGGTCCCGCCGGCCGGGCGCCCGCGGAGGCAAGGTGCAGGCAGCGTCCCCGCCGCTTGCCGTGTCCCCGTGGGGCCGCTGCCGTCCCGGAAGGGCCCCGCCGTGGCCGACGCCGTACTCGTCCTCCTCCTTCTGCTGGCGCTCGGCGCGACCGCGCTGCTCGCCGTGCGGGCCCTGCGGCACTGGTACGGCCAGCGCGCCGGCCTGGTGTATGAGCTTCCCGTCGACCACCGGGGCACCCTGCTGCGCGCGGGTGCCTCGGGCGCCACCGCACTGCTCGCCGCGACCGTCGCCGTACCGCTCCTGCACGACGTCGGGGCCGCGCCGGTCCGCACCCGCGCCGTGGCCGCCCGCGCACCCCGGCCCGCGGTCGTGCCGCCGTCGCCCACCGGCACACCGGAAGCCGTACCGCCACCGCCGGAACCGCGGGTCCTCGGCCACCCCGCGGGCGGCACCCTGGAGGAACTGCGCGACGGCACCCGGGTGTGGCTGCCCCGCCGCTACACGACGCCGTCCGCGGCCGACATCGCCTATCCCGTGGTCATCGTCCACACCTCCTCGGCCGGCTCCTCCGCCGGATCGGACCTGTACTCCGCGTTCGACGGCCAGGCGAACCGCGGCCGTGCCAACTCCTTCCTGCTCGTCGCTCCTCCCCGCTGTCCCACCGACCCGGCGGCCCTGCTCGCCGAGGTGGCCGCCCGCTACCGCACCCTGACCGCCCGCACCGCGCACGGCGTGATCGGGTTCGGCGCACAGGCGCCCTGCGCCGTCCGCGAGGCGCTGTCCCACCCGGACCGCTACGCGGCCGCCGCCGGCGTCTCCGGCGACTACCCGGCCATCGCCCGCCCGACCGGGAGCTACCCGCCACTGCTGCTCGCCGCCTCCACCGCGGAGACCCGGCAGCGCGCCTCCGCCGTCCGGCTGCGGACCTCGCTGCGGGCGAGGGGCGACCAGGTCAGGGTCTTCGACGGAGGACGGCGGCCGCAGGACCTGGCGGCGCAGGTCGCCGCGTACCTCACGGAGAAGCTGGACGGGCCGGCCCGTACCCCGACGGCGCACCTCACCCCGACGCCCGGGTCGCCGTTCGCACCGGGCGCCACCCCCACCGCGTCCGCCACCGTCACGCCCGGCGGCACCCCGGCCACGACGCCACCCGCCGGGAAGCCCGCTTCCCGGACACCCGCGGTCAGCGCGCCGGCCACCAAGCCGCCCGCCGCCCACGAGCCGGCCGCCCACCAGCCCGTCGCCCGGAAACCCGCCGCCCGGAAACCCGGCGCCACGCCGCCTTCCACCAGCAGACCGGCCCCGGCTCCCGGTACCCGGGGCGGCACGGCGGCCCACCCGTCCACCGGCACACCCCACTCCGACCCCGCACCGGCCTCCCGGCCGGCTCCCGAACCCACCGGCAAAGCCACCCCCGAACCCGCCTCCGCACCCGCGCACCGCACCTCTCCGCGCACCGCCTCCGCACCCTCACCCGCCGCCCACTGACCCGCCACCCGACCGCCCCCCGCCGCAACCCGACCGCCCCCACCGCACCCTGACCACCCGCCGCACGGGCCTCCGCATCCGCGCCCGCTCCCACCTGGGCGCCCGCTCCCTGCTCCGCGCACCCACCTCCGCGGCCCGGCCCACCCCGCCTACCTCGCCGACCCCGCTGCGGACCTCCGCACCCCGCCCCTCACACAGCGTTCATGCCCACCCCCTTCCTCGTCACACCTCGTCACCGCCCGTAAAACCCCGAATCACTCAAAAGGTGACAGGGTTGGTGAACTTCGGCACCCCGCGCCGGATACGCTCGCACCACCCAACGGGAGGACCCGAGCCGCCGATGCCAGCCGCCAAGCACCCCAAGCGCCTGCTCCGCATGCCCGCGACCGTGATCGCGGTGACCGGACTGCTGCTGTCCGCCTGCTCGGGAGGGGGCGGACACAAGGCGGCCGCGGTCTCGCCGGGAGCCTCCGGAACTTCCGGATCGTCCTCCACGGCGGCCGGCTCGTCCGCGCCGTCCGCGGGGTCGTCGTCGGTGCCCGCGGACCTGACGTCGTACTACCGGCAGAAGATCGGCTGGCACAGCTGCGGGGTGGCGGGCTTCGACTGCGGCACGATGAAGGTCCCGCTGGACTACGCCCACCCCGTGGCCGCCGACGACCTCAAGCTCGCCGTCGCCCGCAAGAAGGCCACCGGCAAGGACAAGAAGCTCGGCTCCCTGCTGGTGAACCCCGGCGGCCCCGGCGGCTCCGCGATCGACTACCTCCAGTACGCGGCCCTCGGGTACCCCTCCGCGGTCACCTCGCGCTACGACATGGCCGCCGTCGATCCGCGCGGCGTCGCGCGCAGCGCACCCGTGGAGTGCCTGACCGACAAGCAGATGGACGCCTTCAGTTCCGTCGACACCACCCCCGACGACAGCGCAGAGATCAAGGCCCTCTCCACCGCCGACCGGAACTTCGACAAGAGCTGCGAGCGCCGTTCCGGCAAGCTGCTCGGCCACGTCTCCACCGTCGACTCCGCCCGCGACATGGACGTCCTGCGCGCCGTCCTCGGCGACCCGAAGCTCAACTACGTCGGCAAGTCGTACGGCACCTTCCTTGGCGCCACCTACGCCGGCCTGTTCCCGAAGAACGTCGGCCACATGGTGCTCGACGGCGCGATGGACCCCTCGATCAGTGCCGAGGAGAGCAGCCGCACCCAGGCGGGCGGCTTCCAGGTGGCCTTCGACGCCTTCGCCAAGGACTGCGTCGCCCGCTCCGGCTGCCCCCTCGGCACCACCTCCGTCGCCGACGCCGGCAAGCGCCTCACCGCGCTCTTCACGTCGCTCGACGCCCACCCCCTCCCGACCGGCGACGCCGCCCGCCCGCTGACCGAGGCCCTCGGCACCACCGGCGTGATCTCCGCGATGTACGACCAGTCCGCCTGGCCGAGCCTGCGCAGCGCCCTCACCGACGCCACGAAGGGGCAGGGCGACGCCCTCCTCAAGCTCTCCGACAGCTACTACGAGCGCGACGACACCGGCAAGTACAGCAACCTCATGTACGCCAACGCCGCGGTCAACTGCCTCGACCTCCCCCCGGCGTTCACGTCCCCGGCCGCCGTGGAGAAGGCCCTGCCCTCCTTCCGCAAGGCGTCCCCGCTCTTCGGCACCACGCTGGCCTGGTCCTCCCTCGGCTGTGCCTACTGGCCGGTCGCCCCGACCGGCCACGCCGCCAGGATCACCGCGAAGGGCGCCGGCCCGATCCTGGTGGTCGGCACCACCCGGGACCCGGCGACCCCGTACGCCTGGGCCAGGTCCCTGGCCTCCCAGCTCAGCTCCGGCCACCTCCTCACCTACGACGGCGACGGCCACACCGCCTACGCCCTCGGGTCCTCCTGCGTCGACTCCGCCGTCAACGCGTACCTGCTGGCCGGCACGGTCCCGCCCGCCGGCAAGGTGTGCTCCTGACCCCCCTCCCGCTGCTCCCCGGCGGCCCCCCACGGCCCCGCCCACGGCCCCCCACCAGCCCCTCCCCATGATCCCGCCGCGGTCCCGAGCACCCTCCGGAACCCTGTAGACTTTGCCCCGCTGCTGCTGACACCCTTGTCCGCAGCGGTGCACCACCCGCAGCAAGCCGCCTTAGCTCAGTTGGCCAGAGCAACGCACTCGTAATGCGTAGGTCTCGGGTTCGAATCCCGAAGGCGGCTCCACGAAACCCCAGCTCAGACCGTGTCTGAGCTGGGGTTTTCTCGTTCAGCGGATGCGACGGCGACGGCGGGCCCGGTCCGCGCGGGTGTCGGCGGTCTCAGTTCTGGTCTCATTCGTGGGCCCGGGTTGGGGCAGGAACATGTCGCCCATCCGGTGCATGGCTGCCTTGCTGAGGTGCGACCGCCCCTTGACGTAGCGGCGCGTCTGGCTGATCTGCGTGTGCCGCAGGATCTCCATGATCGTCACGATGTCGACCCCCAGCTCGTTCAGGATCGTGCCGGCCGTGTGCCTGCTGCCGTCGTAGAGGCGACGGGCGTCGATGCCCGCTTCGGTCAGAAGATCCTGGAACTCCTCGTAGTCCTGGCGCGGATCGAGCGGCCGGCCGTCGGGCCGGGTGAACACGGCGTCGTGCTCTTGCCAGGCTTCGCCGGCCGCGGCCCTCGTCTCCTCCTGTTGTGCCTTGTGCTGGCGCAGGTGCGGGATAAACGGCGACGGGATCGGCACGGCGTTGCGGCTCTTCTTTGTCTTCGGCCGCGTGAACACCAGGCCACCACCCTTTCGTTCCGGGCACGCGCTCGCGTGCCTTGTGCATGTCGGAGGGCAGGGCTTCGGGCATCCGCGCTTGTATCCCTTGTGGGTGGTGCACTCGGGCGGGCAGACGTGGAACCGGTGCAGCCGCTCGCCGCACGCATGCGGGTCGTCGCAGCCGTGTCGCCACGTAGGCCGCTGGAGTTGCCACTGCGGGTGGAACAACTCGGCTTCGAGATCGACATACGCCCACCGGAGACCGAGGCATTCCCCCTGCCGGAACCCCATGCGGTCACGTCCGCTGGAGTGGTGTATCGACGGCCACTCGGTGGGGTCTGTACGGTCTGGCCCTGTCTCACTTTCGGTGGTGACGGAGAGTCGTGAGGGTCGTTGACCTAGACGAGTAGTTCCGATGTCTCGGGATTCGCGGTTTCGGCCCCGGGCAGCAGGAAGGGTGTTCAGCATCGGGTTGTGACGACCGAAAAACTGAACACCCTTCTGACGGCACTGTACGTGCTGGTCGATGATCATCTGCCGAAAACTCGGCGGCTGGGCCGTCCTCCACGCCTGTCCGACGCGGAACTCGTGTGCCTGGCCGTTGCCCAGGTGCTGCTCGGCTTCCACTCCGAGGCCCGTTGGATCCGCTTCGCCCACGCCCACCTGCGGCCGATGTTCCCCGGCCTGCCCCAACGCCCGGCCTACAACAAACGCCTCCGCGCAGCCCGACCACACATACAGCAGGCAATCCGCACCCTGGCCCAGCACAGCGACCTGTGGCCCGACCCGGTATGGATCACCGACTCCACCCCCGTGGAGTGCGGCCGCTCCCGCGACACCGCCCGCCGCTCCGCCCTGGCCGGATGGGCCGGCTACGGCTACTGCGCCTCCCACTCCCGCTGGGGTCACGTCCGTGGGAGTGGTGTATCGACGGCCACTCGGTGATCTTGTTCTGAGGTTATGCGGTCCTACCTTTTTCGTGGGTTGGACGGGCCATCGTAAGGTCCAGAGGCCCAGAGACACCGGGCATGGCTTCTATGCGGTTGCCCTCGATGGTTCCACTCACCTGGCCGCCCGGTGTCTCACGACGACTCGGCCGCTGATTAGGAGCTGCGAACGCCTCCGAGCGGATCGCTGAGTAGGACCGCGCCGGCGAGGTCGTCCGGGAGAACAGCACATCGAACGACTGGAGGAACGGGTGGCCCAGATTTGGGCAGGTACGGACATCGGAAAGACCCATCACCATTGCGTGGTTCTGAACGCGGAGGGCGAACGACTGCTGTCGCGGCGCGTCCTGAACGACGAGCCAGAGCTGCTGGCCCTGCTCACCGACGTACTTGCCCTTGATGAGGATGTGGTCTGGGCGGTCGACGTCGCTGATGGCATGGGCGCCCTGTGGATCAGCGTGCTGCTCAACCACGGCCAGCACCTCGTCTACATACCCGGCCTGGCCGTCAATCGGGCCTCGGCCGGCTACCGGGGCATGGGCAAGGCCGACGCCAAGGACGCCACCGTCATCGCTGATCAGGCCCGGATGCGTCGCGACCTGACAGTTCTGCGGTCGGACGACGCACAAGCCGTCGAGCTGCGGGTCCTTACCAGCCGCCGGGCAGACCTGAACGCGGACCGCACCCGCAGGATCAACCGCCTGCGCGGTCAACTCACGAGCATCTTCCCTGCCTTGGAACGGGTCCTTGACCTGACCAATCTCGGACCACTGATCCTTCTGGCCGGCTACCAGACCCCCGCCGCCCTTCGCCGGACCGGCGCAAAGCGGCTGGCGACCTGGCTGCGCAACCGCAGCGTGCGCAGTCCCGAGGCCCTCGCCGAGGCCGCCTTGGAAGCAGCCGAACGCCAGCACACCGCCGTCCCCGGCCAGAAGATCATCGCCCAGGTGATCCACACCCTGGCCAAGGAGGTGATGAGCCTCAACGAGCAGATCAGCGAGATCGACAAGATCATTGCAGCCCGGTTTCGCGACCACGAACTCGCCGAAGTGATCTCCAGCATGCCTGGCATCGGCCCGCTGTTGGGCGCCGAGTTCCTCGCGGTCACCGCTGGCGACATGAGCCGCTACGGCACCGCCGACCGCCTGGCCAGCCTCGCCGGAGTCGCTCCGGTCCCCCGGGACTCGGGCAACATCAGCGGTAACCTGCACCGGCCCAGGCGCTACCACCGCGGCCTGCAACGTGTCTTCTACACCTCCGCGCTCATCAGCATCCGCAGCTGCGACGACTCGCGCCGTTTCTACGAACGCAAGCGGGCTGAAGGCAAGAGGCATACCCAGGCAGTTCTCGCTCTGGCCCGTCGGCGCGTAAATGTCCTGTGGGCTCTCATCCGTGACGGACAGTGCTACCAAGCCAGCCTCCCCGTCACCGATACGGCTTGACAACATCATTAGGAGGTGAGTGCGGTCGGCAGGTCCATCTTGTCGGTTTGTGACTCGTTCGGGGTGGGGCGGGTTTTGGCGAGCAGGTCGCGGCTCATGTAGCGGCGGGCTTCGGTCCATTCGTCGTTCTGCTCGGCCAGGACTGCGCCGATCAGGCGGATGACGGCGGTGCGGTCGGGGAAGATCCCGACGACGTCGGTGCGGCGGCGGATCTCCTTGTTCAGGCGTTCTTGGGGGTTGTTGGACCAGATCTGCCGCCAGATCTCACGGGGGAACGCGGTGAACGCCAGCAGATCGGCCTGGGCTGTGTCGAGGTGCTCGGCGGCCTTGGGGAACTTGGTCTCCAGGGCGTCCAGGACGTGTCGCATCTGGGCCTGGACGGCGTCGGTGTCGGGCTGCTCGAAGACGGTTCGCAGCAAAGTCGCCACCCAGGGCTGGGCAGATTTCGGGACCTGGCTCAGCAGATTCCTGGCGTAGTGGGTGCGGCACCGCTGCCAGGACGCGCCGGGCAGAACCGTGCCGATCGCGGCCACGAGGCCGGTGTGGGCGTCGGAGACGACGAGCTGGACACCGGAAAGACCGCGGGCGGTCAGAGATCGCAGGAACGCCAGCCAGCCGGCGCCGTCCTCGGCGGTGGCCACGTCCAGGCCGAGGATCTCGCGGTGACCGTCGGCGTTGACTCCGACCGCCACCAGCGCGTGGATGTTGATGATCCGGCCTTCTTCGCGGACCTTCTGTGTGAGGGCGTCGACCCGGACGAACGCGTACGGGCCGGCGTCCAAAGGTCGGTTCCGGAACGCGGTGACTTGCTCGTCCAGGTGCTTGGCCATCGCGCTCACCTGTGACTTCGACAGTTGGGTGACGCCGAGGGACTGCGCGAGTTTCTCCACGCGACGGGTAGAGACGCCCAGGAGGTAGGCGGTCGCGACGACCGAGATGAGGGCCTGTTCGGCCCGGCGGCGGCGTTCCAGCAGCCAGGTCGGGAAGTAACTGCCTGACCTCAGCTTGGGGATTGCGAGTTCTACCGTGCCGGCGCGGGTGTCCCACTCGCGCGGGCGGTAGCCGTTGCGGTGGTTGACGCGTTCGTCGCTGACCTGCCCGTATTCGGCGTTGCACATCGCGTCGGCCTCCGCCGACATGAGCGCGTCGGTGAACGTCTTGACCATCGCGCGCAGCAGGTCGGGACTCGCCGCGGCGAGGTTGTCCTCGGTGAGGGCGTGCAGGGGCAGACTGTTTGGTGCGGTCATCGTGCTGATCTCCTTCGAGGCTTAGTCACTTCGAAGATCAGCCGGTGGCCGTCTTTCTATGCAGGCACCAACCCGGACGCCGGGACAAACCCCCGGATCGGGTCCCACCCGCTACACCACTTCCAAGGACGCAACCCCCGCTTGGTTTTGGGGACTGCGCCTGCACCTGGTCTGCACACCCGCCGGACTGCCCATCACCTGGGCCCTGGCCACCCCGAAAGTCGACGAGCGAGAGGTCCTGGCCGCACTGATCGAGACCGAACCCGAGCTGGCCCACGACCGGCCCGGCCTGATGATCCTCGCCGACAAGGGCTACGTCTTCGCCGAACTGGACCGCTTCCTGGACCAGTACGGCATCACCCTCCTGCGGCCCTCCTACCGCAACCACCAGCCCCGACCCGGACAAGCCCTGCTCAAACCGATCCGGCAACTGATCGAATCGGTCAACGACACCCTCAAGGGCCAACTCGGCCTCGAACAGCACGGCGGCCGCACCATCGAGGGCGTCGCTACCCGGGTCAGCCAGCGGATCCTCGCAATGACCTGCGCAATCTGGCACAACCGCACCACCGGCCAACCCATCACCCGCTCACTGATCGCCTACGACCACTGAACAACCCACATCGGAACAACTCATCTAAGGGTTGTCCCGTAACTGCCGTCCGCGGGTGGGATGATCTTGGTGTGGCTGGTGTGCTCACGGCGTCGGAGCCGTCCTGGATAGCCCCGTTCACCGGGCTGAGCCCGCGCGCCTTCGGGAAGCTGGTGACAGTGTTGCGGCGCGAGGGTGCGGACGCGGTCCGCAAAGGCAGGCCGTGGGGCCTTCCGCTGGAGGACCGGGCTCTGCTGGTCGCGGCGTACTGGCGCACGAACCTGACGATGCGACAGCTCGCCCCGCTGTTCGGGGTGTCGAAGTCTGCGGCGGACCGGATCATCGATCACCTCGGGCCGATGCTCGCGCTCCAGCCCCGCAAGCGGTTCGCGAAGGACGCCGTGCTCATCGTGGACGGCACCCTGGTCCCCACCCGCGACCACACGTTGGCCGAGCCGTCGAAGAACTACCGGTACTCCACCAACCATCAGGTCGTCATCGACGCCGACACCCGCCTGGTCGTCGTGGTCGGCCGGCCGCTCGCCGGAAACCGCAACGACTGCAAGGCATGGGAGGAGTCCGGTGCCAAAGCCGCTGTCGGCAACACGCTGACGATCTCCGACGGCGGCTACCCGGGCACCGGACTCGTCATGCCCCACCGCCGACGCAACGGCGAAGACCTGCCCGAGTGGAAGCAGGCGCACAACACGTCCCACAAGCAGGTCCGCGCCCGCGTCGAGCACGTCTTCGCTCGCATGAAGACCTGGAAAATCCTCCGCGACTGCCGCCTCAAAGGCGACGGCGTCCACCACGCCATGCTCGGCATCGCCCGGATGCACAACCTCGCCCTCGCCGGCTAGGCCAGCGAGCCGTACGTCAGCCCGCCCTACCCGAAACGACTCGAAGATCATTTACGGGACGGCCCTTAGGTGTGGAGGACGTCAACGAGCTTGTGCGGGTGGTGTTTTCGGGTCTGTTGCCGCTGGTGGTCGAGGATGTGGCCGACGAGGGTGAGCGGATCGTGATGAGGGCGCGGACTCCGCAGGAGGCTGTGGTCTGTCCGGTGTGGGGGGCGTTGACGGGGCGGGTGCACGGCTACTACTGGCGGACCGTCGCTGACGTGCCGGTCGACGGTCGCCGAGTGGTGGTCCGTGTGCGGGTGCGGCGTCTGGTGTGTCCCACGCTCGGCTGCCGGCAGACCTTCCGCGAGCAGATGCCCGGGGTGCTGGAGCGATACCAGCGCCGCACGGCGCGTCTGGCCAGGCAGGTCAAGGCCGTGGTCAAGGAGTTAGCGGGCCGGGCTGGGTCCCGTCTGGTGGCGATACTCGCGGTGGGCCTGTCTCGTCACACGGCCCTGCGTACCCTGTTGCGCATCCCGTTGCCCACCGGGCGGGTGCCCCGCGTGGTCGGCGTCGACGACTTCGCCCTGCGCCGGCGGCGCCGCTACGCCACCGTGGTGATCGACGCCGAGACCCATGAACGGATCGAGGTACTGCCCGACCGCACCGCCGACACGCTGGAAGCCTGGCTGCGCGAGCATCCGGGCATCGAGATCGTGTGCCCAGACGGCTCCGCGACCTACGCCGAGGCCATCCGCCGCGCCCTGCCCGACGCAGTCCAGGTCGCCGACCGGTGGCACCTGTGGCACAACCTGTGCGAAGCCGCCCTGAGCGAGGTGAAAGCACACAGCACCTGCTGGGCCGCTGTGCTGGACGCGCCCCTCTACGACGGGCCCCGCGCGCAGAGCACCCTCGAACGCTGGCACCAGGTCCACAGCCTGCTCGAGAAGGGCGTGGGCCTGCTCGAATGCGCACGCCGACTGCAACTGGCCCTGAACACCGTCAAACGCTACGCGCGGGCCGACCGGCCCGAGCGGATGCTCCGCGTCCCCAAATACCGCGCCAGTCTCGTCGACCCCTACCGCGAGCACCTGCGCAAACGCCGGGCCGAGGACCCGGCCGTCCCCGTCCAGCACCTGTTCGAGGAGATCAAGGCCCTCGGTTTCACCGGCTGCCTGAACCTCCCGCACAAGTACATCAATCAGGGCCGCGCGGATGCCGACCGCAGCCACATCTCCGCCCGCCGGCTCGCCCGGATGATCCCCACCAGGCCCGACAACCTCAAGGCCGAACATCACGATCTTCGGGGACGGCTCACCGCCGCCTGCCCCGAGATGACCCAACTATCCGCCAGCGTCCGGGACTTCGCCGCACTCCTGACGCCTTGCGCAAGAAATGCTGACGAGCTCTCGCGCTGGACCGTCGAGGTTCACTCAGCCGATCTACCCCATTTGCACGACTTCGCCCGGAGCTTGGACCGAGACCACGACGCCGTGAACGCCGCGCTCACACTTCCGTACAGCAACGGCCCCACCGAAGGCGTCAACACCAAGACCAAGCGCATCGCGCGCCAAATGCACGGACGAGCAGCCTTCACCCTCCTACGCCACCGCATCCTCCTTGGATAACATCACCCTCCGTCACCACCGAAAGTGAGACAGGGCCGCTCGTTTGACAGACCCGTTCAAGGGCGCCTGCCATAGCCGTCGCCTCCACGGTCCGGGGTTCACCCAGTCGGTCCAGCCCGCGCAAAACGACGTCGGCTGCCTCTTCGGGTTCGTCGGTACCGAGCAGGATGTGCCCCAGGTTCCACGTGGCCGCGGCGATACGAATCGGGTCGTCGGCCGCCTCGGCCGCTTTCCTGCCGCGGTCGGCAACAAGGAGGGAGAGGTCGGTTCGTCCTGCCCGTCGGCAGTAGGAGCGCAGGAGGAAGTACAGATCGGCAGCGCACCGTTGCGCTTCGCGCAACGCGCCGCACTCGGCCTCGGTGTACGAGGTGTGCAAGGCCGCTTCGGTGTCGGCGATCAGGCTCGGGAGTACGACGGCCGCTTCGGTGAAGCGTTGCGGGCTCCTCTGCCAGATCGACCAGGCAGCGTTGACTCGCTCACGGAGCGCTGCCGGGGCCGGCGCGCTGGCCGTCACGGTTGAACCGACGAGAAGCGCTTGGGTGACCTCCTTCGCCATGGGAGGCGTGGACGACGGCGGGGGTTCGGCTGGTGACGTGTCGCCGACGAGGACGGCCACGGGCACCCGCAACTCACGTGAGATCTTGATCAGGACATGCAGCGTCGGCGTCTTGACCCCGCGCTCGATGCGCGAGAGATAGTCCTCGGTGATGCCGCACAATCCGGCAACGACCGCCTGGGAACGGCCCCGCTGCTGGCGGTGGTCGCGGATGCGTTTCCCGACGAGAAAGTCCGGGTCCAAGGGTGCCCCCTACGCTCTGATGGACCGAGCGTAGCCGCATGGTGACCGGTATTGTGCGGGTTCCTCCGACCCTGTGGCAGGCTGACCGTAGATCGCAGCCACTTCAAGGAAGGTGCCCTCCATGGCAGTTCGCCGGGTCGTGCTCTGGGATGTCGACCACACCCTGATCGACACCGGCGGCGTGGGGCGGGAGCTTGCCGCGCGGGCGTTCGAGCGCACCACCGGCATGCCCATGAGGGAACAGGCGACCATCGATGGAATCACGGAAGCCGTGATCTTCCGGGAGACCTCCAAGCTGCACGGGCTGACCACCACGCGGGATGACTTCGAGGAATTCGCCGAGGCGCTCACCGCTGCACACGTGGAAAGCTCGGAGGAACTGCGCGCTCGTGGCCACGGCCTCGCCGGTGCGGCAGCCGCACTCGACCGCCTCTCCCGAACCCCCGACGTGACCCAGACCGTCGTCAGCGGAAACGTCCGAGCCGTCGCCAAGATCAAGCTCAACGTGTTCGGACTGGATCGCCACATCGTGTGGGAGTGTGGCGCCTACGGCGAAGACGCCGACGAACGACCGGACCTCGTCCGCGTCGCACTCCGGCGAGCGACGGAGCACCTCGACTGGGAGCTGACGCCGCAAGATGCGGTCGTCGTCGGCGATACTCCCGCCGACGTCTCGGCGGCCCTTGAAGTCGGTGTGCCTCTCATCGCTGTCGCCTCCGGCCGGTTCTCCGCCGAAGACCTGCGGGCGGCCGGAGCATCACGCGTCGTGTCGGATCTTCGTGACGCCGAGCAGATCGCCCATTGGGTGACGGCCCTCTGAAACGGCATTTCCCGCTGTCCCCCGATCGCGCCCATCACTCAAGGAGCCGCCGTGTCCTACCGCGGACTGATCCTCGACTTCGGCGGTGTCCTCACCACCCGGATGAGGCTCAACGGACAAGCCTTCGAGAAGTCCGAAGGGCTCGTTCCGGGCGCGTACTTCGCCGCCCTCAACGACCACCCCGAAGGCGTCCGGGTCTACGCCGACCTCGAAGTCGGCCGCGCCACCCAGGAGGACTGGAACCAGACGATCGGCACGATCCTCGGCATCGACCCCACCGACCTGATGCGGCGCGCCCTGGCCAACCTCCGCCCAGAGGCTGTGATCATCGACGCCGTCGAGCGCGCCCGCACGGCCGGCATGCGTCGTCGTGCCGACAGCAGGGAGACCTGCGCGAAGGCGAAGAGGGAGCCGACGGTGATGTCTTGGCCGTCCTTGAGGAGAATGGCCAACACGACCTGCAGGGTCCCGAAGTCGTGGAGCAGACGTGGTCCGGTGCACGCTCGGCGACCTGTCGCAGGTAGTCCACGCGCATTCCGCGTCGCTTCGGAGAGCGTCTCAACGGCGGTGACGGTGTTGCAGTCGAGGCACGCCTTGGACCCGATCATGAGTAGCACTCGCTTCATGGAGGCGGGCGTGAGGTTGCAGGAAGCCGCGGGCCGCCGTTTCGCGTCTGCTGCAGTTCAGGGAACCATGGGACAGTTCAAGTCATCGCCCTTACCGTTGGAAGCATCGGCTCTGTCGCTGGTGTCGGAGGAGGGAGGAAGAGGCACAGGGGTGTGCTGGGACGAACAACCCAATGACGCCTTAATGCGCGGTAACCGGCAACCCGACCGCCGCATGTGGTGAGGCGCTGCTCCCAGCGCGCTGACCGTCCGTCCGCCCCTACCTCTGCAGGCCATGAACGTATTCGACCGTTGGTACAAGGGGCTCAGCAACTTCAACCGGGACCTCGTCCTGCAGCACTTCTGCGCAGAGGTTCCGGTTCCGTTGTACGAGCTTGCTTCTCAGCATGCCCTCCTTCGGGAGACTGCGCGGCAGTGCCGAAACTTCCTTATGGACGAGTTCAATCGCAGTGTCGAGGGGGATCCGATACTCCGTGCCTGGACAGAGAACGCTGAGCTTGACCTGCGGAAACCTAGCCTCGTCAGTTCGTTTCTGGACCGCCACGCCTGGCTTGGCGAGAACATTGGGAACAGACTCACCGTCCTCCGACTGTTCACCGGCATGCGCTGGCTGGACGCGACCACCTCCGAGTCCCCGACCGGACAGTGGATCTTCATGAATGATCTGGAAGAGTGCGGCGCCGCCACGATAATAGCCCTCGATCTTGGTGTCGACGAGGTGATGAGTCTGTCGACAACCTCCGCTCTCCTTAACGCCCGCCAGGTGTCTGTCCCCAGCGATCTCGACACTCTGCGCCAGTGGCTGATCCACTGCGGACTTGACTGCGAGGGCAACCAGATCTCGTTGGCTCGCTCCAAGCCTGAGCCGGCTGAGACCGATGTCGTGTCTGACGGGCTGTATGAGACTGTTGAGCAGCTGTCCACCCTCCTCCTAAAAAATAAAAAAGGCGAGAGAATTCTCACTCTCGGTGACCTCCTCGGCGCGGCGGAAACGGCAGACGGGGAGCTTGGAGTGGTCTCCCGCATGCTCCGCGACACCACCTTCACCGCAGGCGAGGGCTGGGTTGTGCCAGATCGCTCCACCGATTCCGAGAGGCGTCGGGCAGTGCGAGGCAAAGAACTCTCGACGGAGTCGATTACTACGGAGGGTAATAGCTCTTCGAGTGCGAGCGAGGAGGTGAAAAACAGGAGAGCAGAGAGTGACGCATCCATCCCGCTTGCAGGAACGCTGGCGGATGCAAGCGAGGCGGGTCTGGAGGCGTCGCCCGGGGACCTCATCGCGCAGCTTCTCGAACGCTGCGCTGAGGGCATGAGCACCTCGCTCATCGAGGGTGCACTGGACGGAGTCGTGCCTCAGAGAGAAGTGACGGAAGTGCTGTTTACGGATGCGCGCTTCGCGATCACGGCCAGGGGAGCATGGTGCCTCCAGGACGGTTCCGACACGACTGCACCCTCCGGTGCAGCGATCTCGGCCCAGGAAGATTCCTCCTCAGAAGAAGGAGCGTCCGTCTCGACCGGCGTCGTCGGCTCGCGCGGTGGGCCACAGCGTGAGCGCGAGCGCCTGGACAAGGTGGAGGTTGCCTTGCGCGAGGCAGACACCCCGCTGACTGTCGAGGATCTCAAGGAGCGCACGGGCGTCACCATCGGGATTCAGTATCTCCGGCAGCAGATGGAAGGGGATGCCCGCTTCAGCCGGAGCCAGCGGAACCAGTGGGCGCTCACCGAATGGCACCTCCCGGTGTACAAGCCGATCAAGGAACTAATCTCCGACATGGTAGATGCGCACGGCGGCCAGGTTAAGGCAGACAGGGTCGTGGAGCTCCTCCGCCGAGACTTCGACATCAAGGAGTCCAGTCTTCGGGCCGCAATGTCCATAGCGCCCTTCACCGCACGCGGAGGGATCGTCCGTCGTATAGGCGAAGACCTAGACGCTGGCTCCGAGGAAGCAGCTGTCCCCGCAGACCGCACTGCTGAGACCGACGCGTCGGCCGAGCAGCAGCCCCGCCCAGTCGACGAGGCCCCCGACGTGGACGACCTCATGGACCACCTGGGCTTGACCTGATGTCTGCTCCCCCTTTCCTCCGCGACTGCGGCGCGGAGTCCGACTATCGCAGCGACCGCAACAATATTGTCGAGGATTTCTACCTGCCCGCCCTCGCAGCCTCCACCGCATACGACCGGGCCGTGGGCTACTTCGCTGCGTCCGTGATTGCCACGCTCGGGCAGGGGATCGACGAGTTCACCGCGCGAGGCGGCACCATGCGAATCATCGCCTCCCCCTACCTTGCCCCGGCCGATATCAAGGACATCGAGAACGGCTACGAGCTGCGCGAAGTCCTCCAGCGTGCTGCCCTCCGCGACCTGGAGCACGCGGTCGAGGACGCGCGGGCAGCCCGTGGCCTTGGCAAGCTCGGACAACTGGTCGCCGAGAACCGAGTCGATTTCAAGCTGGCATATATCGAAGAACGTGGCCGCGTCGGTATGTACCACGAGAAGATCGGCGTCTTCCGGGACGGCCGGGATGTCATTGCCTTCAAGGGCAGCGCCAACGAGACCCGCTCCGGTCTGGTCGGAAACTTCGAGGCCATCGAGGTCTACCGGAGCTGGGACCCAAGCGACACACGTCGAGCCGCGCGTATAGGCAAAGACTTTGAAGACCTCTGGGAGAACCGCACGCAGATACTGCGCGTTATCCCGTTCACCGAGGCCGCCAAGGTGATCGTCGAGCGCAGCGCACGGGCCACCGCCGACCGGTACGAGTTGGACGACCTGCCGAGCGGTGGAACCCCTATCCGCACCACACCACTGCCTCCGCCCGGCACGCTTGCGATCCCGCCCAGCCTGGAGGTCCGCGACTACCAGAAGGAAGCCGTCCAGAACTGGTTCCACAACCAGTGCCGAGGCATTCTCCGTATGGCCACCGGCACAGGTAAGACCCTGACCGCTCTTTCAGCCGCCGCCCAGCTCGGCACGTTCCTGCGGAAGAACGACGAGTCCGCCTCACTCCTCACCGTCATCGTGGCCCCGTACCAGCATCTGGTCGACCAGTGGGCCAAGGACATCGAGTGGTTCGGCGTGACACCGCTGCGTGCCTACGAGTCGACCAGTAAATGGTCCCCGCGGGCCCACAGCCTGCTCCAGAGCATCGCCCTGAGGGGTACCCGGGGGGGCGTCATCGTCACCACCAACGCCACCTTCGGCGGCGACGCTTTCCAGACCCTGCTCAGCTCCTACCGCGGGCACTTCCTCCTCATCGCGGACGAGGCCCACAACCTCGGCGCCACGCACCTGCGCACCCGCCTGCCGGAGAAGGCCCAATACCGCCTAGGTCTCTCAGCCACCCCGGAGCGCTGGTTCGACGAGGAGGGCACCGAGGCCCTCACCGGCTACTTCGACCGAGTCGTCTTCGAGATGGGCATCGGCGAAGCCATCGGGCGCGGCGCCTTGTGCCACTACACCTACACACCCATCCTCGTGGAGCTGGACCACGAAGAGGCCGAGCTGTATGCAGAGACCAGCGCAAAGATCGCCCGCCTGATCGCGGCCGGCACGGACTTGAAGGAGACCGCCGACCGCGACAGCCCGCTCGGCCGACTCCTGAAGAAGCGCGCCGACATTATCGGCCATGCCCACGGCAAGCTGGAGATCCTCAACGCAGAGCTCGAGAAGCGCCGGGACACTAGCCACCAGCTGATCTACTGCGCTGAGGGCAAGCACCCGCTCCTCTACGAGCACGGCACCGATGGCCCGCGCCAGATTGACCAGGTCATGGAGATGGTCGGCAACGAGCTTCGCATGCCCGCTGCCCGCTACACCTCGGAGACGAAGCGCTCTGCCCGCCTGGACATCCTGCGCCGCTTTGAGAGCAATGACCTCCAGGTCATCTCGTCCATGCGCTGTCTGGATGAAGGCGTGGACGTCCCGGCCTCCCGGACCGCCTACCTGTTGTCCAGCTCCTCCAATCCCCGACAGTTCATCCAGCGGCGCGGCCGCGTCCTGCGCAAGGCGCCCGGCAAGGAACGCGCGGACATCATCGACTTCGTCGTCGTGCCGCCCGCGGGCGGGGATGCGATCCGGTACGAGACCGAACGCAGCCTTCTCCGCCGCGAGCTGGCCCGTGTCGAGGAGTTCGCCTTCCTCGCGGACAACGAGGGGGACACCCTCAACGTCCTCCGCCCCGTGCGAGAGCGCTACGGCCTCTTCGACACCTGAAGCCCCACTGCAACTACCCCATACCTTCCGTACCGCTACCTCGAGCCAGGAGTAGTCCGTGAGCGACGAAACAGCCGACCAGCCTCGCGCGCGAACGGTGCGCGACGTCCTGAACGAGCTGCCACGGGAAGCCAGGATTCTCGTCCAGAAGGTCATCGATCTGGAGAACGAGAACATCCACATCAGGGAGACGACCAAGGTCGTCCCGAAGATCGTCGACGCCGTGAGGGAGCTGACCAAGTGAAATTGCTTAAGTTGACGCTGAAGAACTTCCGCGCTTTCTATGGCGAGCAAGTCCTCGACCTGTCGGTAGAGGAGGGCAAGCCCGCTGTCCTCATCTTCGGAAACAACGGGGCTGGTAAGACCACCCTGCTCAATGCGTTCGCCTGGGCTCTTTATGGCACATTCTCGGACGATGTGGAGCAGCAGCACCGTATCATTCACGACAAGGTATGGGCGGATACCGCGTTCGAGGAGGACGTCACTGCCTCGGTGCGGCTGGACTTCGAGCACGACGGGACCCGGTTCTCCGTGGTCCGGCACGTCACCGTTATCAAGGAGAAAGCGGAGCAGGAGCCCGTCGAGCCTGCCCTGACGGTTACGGAGATCGGGACGGACGGCGAAGCCCAGAGCATCCTCAACGGGCAGGACCGGATCGAGAAGATCCTACCCAAGGGCCTGCGTCAATTCTTTTTCTTCAACGGTGAGCGCATGGAGAAGATGTTCTCCGGCGACGTGAAGCGGGAAGGCGAAGGAAAGAACCAGGAGGTCCAGGAGGCCATTAAGACCCTTCTGGACTTGGAATCGATCGAGCGTGCTCTGGAAGATCTGCCGAAGGTCTCCCGAAAGCTTGCCAGCGAGATCGACTCCAAGGAGGACAGCAGGCTGAAGCAGCTGTCCGACCATATGGACCAACTCGCCACCCGCCAGAAGGAAGAGGTGGCAGAGATGCTGCGTCTCTCCGGCGAGATCAGTGCCTTCCAGAAGGAAGTCCAGTCCATTGACCGCGCTCTACTTCAGAACAGGGAGGCAGAGCCGCTCCAGAAGAAGCGGGACTCGCTGACACGACGAATCAAGGCCGCGCACGACCGGCACATGGAGTTCAAGAGCCGTAAGCGTGAACTGCTGTCGCGGCACGGCTTCCTGGCTCTGACCGGCGGGATCGACACCAAGGTGATTGAGCTCGCGGACGAGATGCGAGAGCGTCGACAGCTTCCCGCAGGCATCCAGCGCAGCTTCATCGAGGACATCCTCGAAGCCCAGCTGTGCATGTGCGGACGTGAGGTCCGTAAGGGGACCCAGGAGTACGAGGAGCTGGACAAGCGCAAATACAACGCTGGTCTCGAGGATGTACAGGAGAACTGGATGCGGGTCAGCGGAAAGATGAAGAACTTGGAGGAGAGGCGCCAGGAGATCTTGGAGCAGCTCACCCTCAACGCTTCCGACATTCAGAAGGCAGATGCCGAGATCAGCGAGTTGGAAGCGGAACGCTCCGATGTGGATCGACAGTTGGAAGGGGTGAACATCCAGGATGTTCAGCGCCTCATCGAGCGCCGGAAGAATTACGCCTCCAAGGAGACCGACGCCCGCGTCGCGCACAAGGAGGCAGAGAACAGGGTCACTTCGATCAAGCAGGAGGAAGAGGCCACAGGCCGCCAGTACCGGAATGCAGAGGGCAAGAGCGAGAAGGCCCGCAAGATTCAGAAGCAGGTCGAGCTCGTCGAGAACGTGCGTGCCGCGCTGAGGGAAATCCTCGAGATCAAGACCGAGGAGGTACGTGACCAGCTCGACAAGAAGGTCAAAGATGTCTTCTCCCGAATCTTCATCAAGAGCTATGTACCCGAGCTGAACGACGACTTTGAGCTGGAGCTGCACACCGCGAGCGGAGTGGCCATCCGCTCCACCGGTGAGAACCAGATTCTCGGCCTCAGCTTCGTCGGTGCGGTCTCCGAGGTTGCCAGGAACATCAGTGCCCGGAAGAAGAACAGGGGGGAGGCGAGTATCGAGACCGGCAACGGCGGTGTCTACCCCGTCGTTATGGATGCCCCCTTCGGCAACCTCGACCTGACCTATCAGGAAGAGATCTCCAAAGCCTTGCCGGCGCTAACGTCCCAGATCATCACCCTGCTCTCGCAGTCGCAGGCGCGGGGCAAGGTTCTGGAAAACCTCCAGCAGGCCGCCAATCAGATGTACGTACTGCGCTCTTTCACATCGAACCATTCGGCGGGCGAAGAGACGATCGTCATCAACAACCGTGAGGTTCCGTACGTGTCACACGGCGACTTCGAACACACAGTTTTGGAGAGGGTGATCCTCTGATGGCCTACACGGACCGATTCCGCCGTCCCAAAGAGCATGAGGAGTTGCTCGGTAAGCTCACCGACAGAAAGACCGGGACGTTCGCGACCATGGTCGAAGCGATGATGTTCGCCGCGCTGCTCGGCCGCCGCCGAGGCGAGCGCAAGCCGTTCGAACATGCTGACGAGCCGATCCGCCTCGCGCTCATGGAGAGCCGGGACTACGGGGAGGTGCTCCTCGACATGCTCGGAGCCGTCGAGTGCCCCGACGACCCGAAGATCCTCAGCGCGGATCGCCAGCCCGATCGGGTACTCATCTTCGAGGAGTATGCGAACGCCGGCCTGTCCCACCTGCAGACTCTTATGCACCGTCAGTCCGACCAGGACCTTGACACGATCATCTCGAATCTTGTCCTCGAAGGGCTTAAGACCCCGCCGCTGGAGGATGAGAATGACGATGTTGGCGACATCCTCGCCAGCGCTGATCTGAACTGGTAAAGCCGCTTCTTCAGGGCAGGCTTGGCAGCCGGAATCCGTTCGGCTGCCAACCCGGTCCGCCTCAGCGGGGCCAGGTCTTGACCGCGAGTCTGGCAAGGACGGTGTGCCGAAGTCGAATTCGGCCCGGGGTGCACTCGCCTTCTCGTTGATCTTCTGGTCAGCTCGAAGTTTGACGCCTTGAAGACCACGGCATTTCGGCGAATGACTTGTTTCTGATCTTGAAGTTGCCTAGAGCCTTAACGAGCGCCGTGTTCCAAACGAGTAGCGCCAGCTAGCGGCGTCCTGTTTGCGCCGATCCTCTTCATGCATTCCTCTCAGTCGGCTTCCGTGGCGTCCTACGGGAACACGTGCTCAATGTTGATCCGGCTCGGGTCGTTGGTGAGGTAGAATCCCGATTGGGACTCCATTGATCTGGTCGTCTCCAGAGCGCTCAGGCGGTACCAGGCAGGCTTGGAATCGCCTTTTTCCGCAGCGGAAAGCGCGAATTTTTCCCTGAACTCGGTGCCAGGAAATGAAGCGCTCTGGGATCGGTGGAGAATTTCTGAGTTGACTCCAGCCTGCCACTTGGGCTTGATGTGGAGCGAAGTAGTTAGTCTCGTGTTCGTGTGGCGGAATCTCTCTGATAGCGGTGTGGGAGCCGCTGATTGTTGAACCAGTCGACCCGCACTGCCGTGGCCGCGGCATCGATGCCCAACTTCGCGGCGCCCGCCTTCATTGCGGCCCACTCGGTGGCGAGTTATAGCGGATCTCCGCAGGCATTCGTACCGCGCTCAGCTCGGCAGGACGAGGAGACGGGCGAGCCATGACTTGATCCCCTCAGGGAATCGAGTGTCCATTAGAATCGGAGTACTTCATTCCCGTTGATCCGCTGATTTCGAGTGTGCACTAAGCAGTTATGCGACTCCTGACAAGCTGCTGAAGGTGCTCCCAGATGGTCAGCCGACAGCACCTTCAACTCACCCGCTTCCTGACGGCGTGCTTCTGCTACCGGAAGGCCGTGATCAGTGCGGCCAGGGAAGTGACCAGGGTAGCAACAGCCGTGATTGTGGCCGGAGTTACATACCCTTTCGGGGGATCTTCGTTGATCTGACGATCAGATGTGCTCTGATCTTCATCCCGCAGGCACGCCGAGGTGTAGCAGCGATCGCCATCAACCGGATTGTGCACGTTGCTCCTCTCTTCTTCGGGCTCATGCGGTTTCCACGTAGCAGGTGACAACTGAGCCCAACTAAGGGCCGTCCCGTAAATGATCTTCGAGTCGTTTCGGGTAGGGCGGGCTGACGTACGGCTCGCTGGCCTAGCCGGCGAGGGCGAGGTTGTGCATCCGGGCGATGCCGAGCATGGCGTGGTGGACGCCGTCGCCTTTGAGGCGGCAGTCGCGGAGGATTTTCCAGGTCTTCATGCGAGCGAAGACGTGCTCGACGCGGGCGCGGACCTGCTTGTGGGACGTGTTGTGCGCCTGCTTCCACTCGGGCAGGTCTTCGCCGTTGCGTCGGCGGTGGGGCATGACGAGTCCGGTGCCCGGGTAGCCGCCGTCGGAGATCGTCAGCGTGTTGCCGACAGCGGCTTTGGCACCGGACTCCTCCCATGCCTTGCAGTCGTTGCGGTTTCCGGCGAGCGGCCGGCCGACCACGACGACCAGGCGGGTGTCGGCGTCGATGACGACCTGATGGTTGGTGGAGTACCGGTAGTTCTTCGACGGCTCGGCCACCGTGTGGTCGCGGGTGGGGACCAGGGTGCCGTCCACGATGAGCACGGCGTCCTTCGCGAACCGCTTGCGGGGCTGGAGCGCGAGCATCGGCCCGAGGTGATCGATGATCCGGTCCGCCGCAGACTTCGACACCCCGAACAGCGGGGCGAGCTGTCGCATCGTCAGGTTCGTGCGCCAGTACGCCGCGACCAGCAGAGCCCGGTCCTCCAGCGGAAGGCCCCACGGCCTGCCTTTGCGGACCGCGTCCGCACCCTCGCGCCGCAACACTGTCACCAGCTTCCCGAAGGCGCGCGGGCTCAGCCCGGTGAACGGGGCTATCCAGGACGGCTCCGACGCCGTGAGCACACCAGCCACACCAAGATCATCCCACCCGCGGACGGCAGTTACGGGACAACCCTTAGCTCTTCCCCTCGGCTGTAGCGAGCCAGGAGGAAGAGGAGTGACCATGAACGGGGGAAACCCTTTCACCATTGGAGTCACCTACCGCTTTGGAACGAGACATCTCACCCACGGCTATCGGTAGCTGGCAGTCACGGTTTTTGATTCATAAATTCAAATTCCATGGATCGAGAGCCGCCGTTGCGACATGCGTAACCATGCGCATGCAGCAGTACGGCAAGTTGCAGTGCGCTTCGCGAACGGTACGGCTTGGAGCATAACTGCAATCGAGGAAGGGCGGAAGGTCCGATTCTCCCCGACCGATACCCTAAAGCTGCTGGTCCGGGCGATGGCGCGCGCATGAGGTGGAGAGGCATCCTAATGAGGTTGACTTCGATCGAGCATCGAGTGGTGCGTGCGGAGATCGCCCTGAGCCTCGGAAATCTTCGTTCCGATTTCATTCAGAATGACGTCTGGATCCCTAAGTGGCAAAGCCGGATGCCGCACGCCATGGCGATGATAGCGATTTCGTCACAGAGGGTATCGAGGGTATCGGCCGAAAATCGTCGGAGCTGATAGAGTTCTAGCGATTCTCCGGCGCGGGAGCCAGAAGTCTGATAATGGGCAACCGGCTGGTGTCAAATGCGACTTCGAGCCGGAAACCTGAATAGTGCACGCGGATCCGTCATGCTGGCATAGCGTGCTGTATGGCGGGCCGCATGAAGGTTTCCTGCTGTCAGTCCAGGTTCAAGAGCAGCAAGTGACGCGTTGGGGTGCAGTGAACTCTGCGGAAGATTCGCCAGAACTGCATTCTCGCGAGGCAACGGGGGCGCGATCCCCCATAGCGTGCCCCTGGGGCAGTGAAGCGCGGTGAGGATGGGCTGCCTTGTCGTCACCGTGAAACCTACTGTGCCAGTGGCCAAGGGAAGACCCTCATGTTCTCGTCCTTGACGTTTCGGGCGTCGACTACGAAAGTACCCACGCCTGTCGAAACATGACGCGCGGTCCAGCCCCGCGCTGTCGAAGTAGGTCTGCACACGCGCCACCGCCCGGACCGTCTGCCCCTGCGTAAGAGTTTGGGGAGATCAGGCGTGGTGGACGTTGGATGCTCAGGGCCTGGCAGGCGCTGATCTTCCTAGTCCCTGCGGCCGGGACCGGCGCATCACGGAATTAGTTGGAGAAGTCGAGGACCCGACGCTCGGCGGGCACGTCGGCCTGTATGCGCCGGGCGGCCGTGAAGTCGCCCTGGACTGATCACCGGCTCTGCCCGAGATGCAGGGTGAGGGTCGCAGCGATGGAGTCCCGTCCTTCGCCCGAGACCGTTCACCGTGTCTGTTAGGCCGTCCATCTGCGGTACCGCGTGCCCTCGTTGCTCTCACGTACTTGGGGACTGGGGGGCCGGCTACTCCCACAAACGCTGACGTCTCGTCTGCGCTGGCCCCGCGGTCACCACTGCGATTCGCCGCCCGCCCGGCGGTGAAATGTCACCGACCGAGCTGACGCTGAACCGTGCACTCGTCCACGCTCGCGGCCCCGTCGAGCGGGGCATTGCCGGCTTGAAGTCCTGGCGGATCTCCCGCAGAAGTCGCTGCAGCAGGAACCGGAAGACGGCCACCACCGCACCGCTCTCATCCTGGAGAGACAATGCTGGAAGGACTCGTGATGTGGATCCGTGTTGTCTGATGACTGATCGCCATCTTGCGGAGGGTGGGAGATGGCCGACCCGCGTAGGCCAATCGGCCCTGCATCGGGCGATTCATATCAATTCAGACGGTTGCCACGGCTCCGATCAGCCCCTCGATCGCCGTCATCTTCCTGTGAGCCCCCAGGTAGCCGATCCCTCGCGCCAGATGGATC
Organism: Streptomyces sp. SN-593; assembly: GCF_016756395.1. Classification (NCBI taxonomy): domain Bacteria; kingdom Bacillati; phylum Actinomycetota; class Actinomycetes; order Kitasatosporales; family Streptomycetaceae; genus Actinacidiphila; species Actinacidiphila reveromycinica. The sequence continues at coordinate 3,602,795 of NZ_AP018365.1, read as the reverse complement.
GTCAGCGTATTGGAGACGTTCTCGTCCGTCGGCTCCAGTCCGTCGGCCACGCAGCGCTGCTTGAGCAGGGCGAGGTAGAGGTCGCCGTGGGGTCCGGCGAAGGTCTTCCAGGACATCTCGACGTTGGAGTCGGTGACGACCTCACGAACCAGTGGGGTAGAGGCGTCCGCCAAGGAGAGGGCCAGGGCCCATCGGCACAGGACGTTCCAATGGGTGATGCCGGTGGTGCGCTTCAGACGGCTCAGGCGGTCCTTGCTCGGGGTGGCGAGGCGGATGTTCTCAAGCGACATTGCTGGCTCCTACGTTCCACCAGTAGCCCTCGATGACGCTGGTGGTGAAGGTGGTGTCGTCGTGGACCAGTGTGTAGGTGTTGGCGACGGACTTCTTGAGGCGGCCAAGCAGGTATTCGTCGATCTCCTCATCGGTGGAGAGGAGGAGGACTTGGTCACTGGCGTATGGAAAGTATCGGTCCACCAAGTGCTCACGGTGACGGCTGTCGAGCCGGCCGAGCGGCGTGTCGATGACGCTGGGCAGGTGGTTGCCGGCGACCTTCATCAAGCCCCAGAGGAGGGAGACGGCGAGTAGCTGGCGCTCGCCCGCGCTGAGACGGCCGGGGTCGATCGGATCTCCGTCGGTGTCAGCCAGGGTGAGCGTGAACTTGTCAGTATCGATGCGGAGGTCGGTCACCAGCCCCTGCTTACGCATGAGGGTCTGGAAGCTCGTGAGCATTGCTACCTCGAGGCGGCTGATGTGCCGCTTGAGGAGGGCATCGCCGAACTGATCCAGTGTCTTCCGGGCCTTCTCCGAGTACTTGATGATCCGCTCGACCTCTTCGGCTTTCACCTTGGTGCGGACGAACTCTTCGTGGGCACGCTGCAGGGAGGCAGACACGTATGCGAGGCGGCGCTTCAACTCGTCGACGCTGTTGAGGTTGCTCTCGTACTCCCGTTCCAGCCGTGCGACTTCCTGGAGCTGGTCTTCTCGTTCCTTCTGAATGGCCTCGACCTTGCTCTTGGCCGGTACGCCTGCCAGTTGGCGCTCCAGCTGCACACGCTCATCGGCGGCTTCCGCGGCCTGCTGAAGGAGCTCGACAGCTCGTGCCTGGTCCCGACTGAGTGCCTCGTCGAGTGCCGACAGCTGGGGAATCGTGTCCGGGGAAAGGCCGAGATTTACTTTGAGACCGGCGGACTTGGCGCGCTTGGCGCGGTCAACCTCCAGCTTCCCCATCACGGCGGTCTTCGCCTCGGCAGGGAGCATGTCCAGCAGCCACTGGTCACGCTCTTCGAGTACTCCGAGCACCTGGTGAGACTCGGCTGCCGTCCGCTCGCGACCGGCCTGCGTCCGCAGCTCCTTGAGGTGGCTTCCCATCAGGAGAAGCGGAAGCGGGCCAGCAGCCAACTGGATGAGAGAGCTGCGGATTTCGGCGAGGCGAGCGGAAATCTCAGCGTGTTCGCGCTCGATCTCGACTCGGCGCTCGAAGAGGTTTCCGCCCTCCTGCTTGTAGGCTGCCTCCAGCGTTTCGAGAGCGCGCCGAGCTTTGCCGAGTTCGCTGTTGCGTTGCGCTGCCTGCTGCTCTGCGTTCTCCAGAGCGGCATCGGCCGTCTGCTGTTCCTGCTCCTCAGCGCGGATCTTGTCCATCAAGTGCTGCTCTTCGTCCGACAACTTCTGCCGGCGCTGGAGCGCCAGCAGGTCCGTACGGAGCTGCTGGACGGTGCTGACACCCAGCAGCGAGTGGATGGCCGATTCGATGACCGATGCCGCGCGCTCAGGGTCGGCGAGCGATTCGATCTTCTCTCCGTCGAAGAATGATAGCGAGGCGACTTCGAGGGGGAGCAGGCTCTCGATGTGATCGGCCCACTCCTGGCTGAGAACCCGGCTGTACTTCAGCTCAGGTTCGACACGGCGCCCCGACTTCGCCCTGGAACCGTACTCCTCGTCGACGAACGCGTTCACGAACTCCTTGAGCGTTGTCTTTCCGCTGGTGTGCCAGCTGCGGACCACCTTGTAATAGTGCTCCGTGCCGTCCACCGTGACCGTGAACTCCAGGACAATTTGTGCACCGCGAGTGGGGTCCGCCTGCCGGTTGATGCTCTCGCGAAGGTACGTCTCGTACGACTTGCCGCCTCGACCGCTGCACCGTGCTCGCGGCCCGAACAGCGCCAGCTGGATGGCGTCAAGAAGGGTCGTTTTGCCGCAGCCGTTGAGTCCGCCGATGAGGACGATCGGTTTGTTCTTCTTGGTAGTCAGATCCAGCGACTGAGTGCCGCGGTAAGCCCCGAACTCTTCGAGAGTGATCTTACGCAGGAGCATCGATATCGGTTTCTTCGTCCAGGGTCAGATGGGTCGGCGATTCGTCACGCCACTTGTTCTTGCGCTGTGCGAAGTCGATGGCGTCGGTGCTGTTCTCGTAGTAGCCCTTCTTTACCGCAGTCTCCAGAGCTTGGAAAAGGCCGGCACGTCGGGACATTGTCCGGTACTTGCGCTCGACGGAGAGCAACTCACGGACCATGTCGTAGTGCAGGTCGTCGTCCCCGCAGAGCTCCTTCAGGAGCTCCATCTCGTCAGCGCCCATGACGAGCTGCTCGTCCAGAGGCCCACCCGGGAAGTGCTCGCCCGTGGACTCCTTGTAGATACGGGGGAGGGAGTCCTCGACCTCGTGTTTGTCGAAGACCCAGATGCGGCGGATCTCGTGTAGCTCGTCGAGGGTGATCAGCTCGATGTTCTTGACGTGCTCCGGCGCGTTGGCGCGGATCCAGGTCTGGGCGTCCAGCAAGTCCTTGAGCCAGTCCTGGCGGAACTTCTGCAGGTACGGGCCGTGGATCGGGACCTCTTCGCCGTCAGTCCGGCGCGTGTAGACCATGACCTTGCCGTTCATGCGGCGGAAGTCTCGCGCCGGCTGGTCAGGGCGGGGGTACGGGAGCTTCCGGCCGACGGGGAGTCCTTCCTCGCCCTCTTCGAAGTAGCCGAACGGGGCGTCGAGCTTGTCGCGGAGGTCCAGGAGCGGCCTCATCCACTCTTTCTCCTCGTCGTTCTGGATCATCGCCGACATCGACTTGTCCTGCTCGACAAGCGTGCATGTCCAGCACCCGAAGCGGCTGGAGCCGCAGGAGGGAGTGGTCGAGTCGACCACGAGGGGGCACTCGCCATCGCCGGAGGCGCCCTGGTACATGGTGAGGAGATCCTGGTTGTTGTAGCCCCACGGGTTGGGCTTCTGCATCAGGTACTCCCAGACGTCGTCGTTGGCCCAGTCTTCGACCGGGCTATAGACAAGGGAGTTGGGAAGGTTTGCATTGGGGGAGAGGCGATCACGGACGCGACGCTTCTCATGCTTCTCCATGGCACGGGCGCGCGCCTGGCTCTCGGTCTTACGGATACCGAGCACCATGATCGCCTCGCCATGTGCTGCCACGACGTTCCGGATGAAGGAGTTGGAGGGCTTGATCTTGAGGCGCTCGGTGCACCAGCGGAACTTGGGGCGCGGCGCCGGGTAGCCCCGACCGATCAGGTTGACCCAGAAGGTGTCCTTTATCTCGGGCGTCAGGCGATGAGGCTCGATAGGGAGGCCCTGCTCGGCGGCAGCTTTCTCCATCGTCTCCAGGGATGTCGTCACCCACGCGGCGACGACGGGGTTCTCGACGAGGGTGTCGGTGCTGATGACGTGGACCGTCTTGGTGCGCTGCTCCGGCGACAGAGCGGCGATGGCGTTCCATACGAGCTGAAGGACCGCGGTGGAGTCCTTGCCGCCGCTATATCCGATGACCCAGGGCACCTGGTCGGCGGTGTAGAGCTCACGCACTTCGTCTGAGAGCTTGGCGATGACCTCTTCGAGGGGTTGTCCGTCGAACGGCTTCCGCCGGACAGGCGTGATGCCGAGTTGTAGAGGGATGGTGCTCATGCTTCGCCTCGCAGGTATGCGTTCTCTACCCGCTGCTCTTCGGCGCTGAGGCCGAGGCGCAGATGATTGCGCAGGTAGTTGACTGTAAGAGCTACATTTTGGTGGCTTTTGGAAACGCGGCCGCCGACGATGGCACGGCCCTCCCAGTCTGGATTCGACCGAGTCCAGTCGACCGTTTTCAGAGGGGAGAGTTTCCGTTTCCATTTACTGGGCGCAGTGGATTTCCGAAATAGGGAATTTCCGATGCGGCCGAGAGCGTGCAATGCGATTCCGTGGCTGTGGATGAAATCGCGCCGCATCTCAGGTGCTGAGAGCTCTCGCTTGCGAACCATCTCCCACTCGGGAAGCGTCGTGTCGATGTGCTCCCAATAGTCCTGCGCCAGTTTGGCTGAGGTGTCTGCCTCGATCTCCAGGCCCTGGAGGAGGGACTGAGTGCCGTAGTAGAGAGCGCTCAAGGTGAACATCATCCGGGAACGGGCGGAGAGGGTGCTCTTCTCCATCTCGACGTAGCCCTTGAAGACCTTGCACTGGCTGGCCAGTGCGCGCGCGACCTGGGCTTCGCTGTCCCGGTGGTCGTAGAGTACGCCGATGGACCGGGCCGGACGCACCGCGTGCCGGTTGAGGTCCGCGAACATCTGCTGCGAGCGGGCGAGCCCTTCGTCATGGAAGAAGACAACGGCGATCGTCTCGTTGCCGATGTCCGGGTTCTCCTTGAGGGCGTGCTCGATGGCCGCGCGCCGGTGCTGGCCGTCGTTGATCAGGAAGCGAGAGTCCATGGGGATGCGCAGCTGCCCGGTACGGAAAGCATTGCCGTCGGAGCCGAGATGGTCGAACTCCACGTCGCCGTCGACGGATGCGGTCAAAGCACTGAAGACGTAATCTCCTGGATTATCCAGAATGTACTTCGTGAGTGTCGGGAGGCGCCCCTTATTGAGGATCCGCTGGGCGCGCAGTTCCGGTGAGAGCTCGTCTTCATCGAAGATAAAGATCTTTGGGATCAGGCGCAGGGGGCACATCGAGACGTAATACTCGCGCCCTGCCTGGATGCCGCGGATCGCAGGGAACGTGTACTCGAACCCCGTTGAGGTGCGCGGAGCTACGACTCTGGTCGCTGCTGTCGATGCCTTGATCTCCACGCGGCAACCTTAGCGTACGTCATCCGGTTAACGTACGAAGCTTGCTGAAGTTACGTCACCTTCACGTGCGTAGGACGCACCGGTATGTCTGGAACTTCACCCGGCTCGAGCGAACAAGTTCCTGCCCGGGAAGACGTACGCCGACGTCTGCGTTGACCACTCTGAGGCGCCGCGCTGTGCGTCGGGTGAGCATGCGTGTACGTTAACGGTTTGACGTACCCGGTGACGGGATGATTGCTCTGGGATGGGTGAGCGCGGTGGTGGCGTATCTGGACGTGGCGGCGACGACCCGTGTGGAGCCGCGGGTGGCTGACGTGGTGCTCCACTGGATGACCGAAGACTTCGGCAACGCCGGCAGCCGCACCCATGAGTACGGAGCCCGGGCAAAGAAAGCGGTCCAGGAGGCTAGGGCGTTCCTTGCCGGGACAGTCGGTGTGAGAACTGAAGAGATCATCTTCACCAGTGGAGCGACGGAGTCCAACAACATCGCGCTGCTCGGTATGGCCCCGTATGGCGAGAAGCACGCCCGGAAGCACATCATCACCTCCGCCATCGAGCACAAGGCGGTCATCGAGCCACTCCTGCATCTGCAGGAGAAGCAGGGGTTCGAGGTCGACTTCCTGCAACCCGGCCCCTCGGGGCGGATCTCTACGGACGCTGTGCTGGAGAAGCTGAGGCCGGACACCCTGCTGGTCTCGCTAATGCACGTGAACAATGAGACGGGCGTCATCCAGCCCGTGGCCGAGCTGGCGGAGAAGCTCCAGAAGACGGCGACTTATCTCCACGTCGATGCCGCGCAGGGGTACGGGAAGGTTCCCGAGGACCTAAAGGCACCTATCGATTTGACCAGCATCAGCGGCCACAAGATCGGTGCACCCAAGGGGATCGGTGCTCTGGTGACCCGGCGTCGCGGCTGGGACAAGGTGCCGCTGGAGCCGATCATGTTCGGCGGCGGGCAGGAACGAAAGCTGCGCCCCGGGACGCTCCCCGTGCCACTGATCATGGGACTGTACGAAGCAGTCAAGGTCTTCCAGGAGAACCGGTCGCGTTGGGAGCGGGACGCGAAGGAGATGCGGGATCGGCTGCTCGCCGCGCTGGGGAAGACCCGCTTCCAGATCAACGGCGATGCCGACCACGCGGTTCCGCACATCCTGAATGTGACCTTCGACGGGCTCAATGCCGAGGCCCTGATCGTACGGATCAAGGACCAGGTGGCCGTGTCGACCGGTTCCGCATGCACCAGCGCTTCGTACACGCCGAGCCACGTGCTGACCGCAATGGGCCTCCCGGAGGAGGTGGCCACCAACGGCCTCCGCTTCTCGTGGTTTCCCGGGCAGGTCTCGGACTTTGACGCGGACGGCTTGGCGGAGACGATTGCGTACATGCAACCGGAGGCCCCTGGCGTTTGAGCTGCTCAGTCGTTGGGGTGCCGGACCAGCCGGTGTCCCCGAAGCATGCGACCGCACCTGATCAGTTCGGCCTTCCAGCCATTTTCGGTGCCGATCAGGTGCGGATTCTCGTAGAGGCCGGCGCGTAGCTCGGACTCGGTCAGACGACGGTATCGCGGCACGTCCGGGTCGTCGGGCGCCAGGAACTCGTGCTTGCGGTGGAGCAGAGGACGGTTGGCGGAGTTCGCGTAGGACATGTGCGAGGTCTCGAGGGTCTTGAGATCTACGAGGTACGAGGACGTGATCCTCGGGTGTGGGTCCTTGTCGAATTCTGGGTAGTCGAGCCAGCTGGTGGCTCGCCCCTGGTGCTTCAGTTTGGCGATGGTCCATTCCTGAGGGCGGCCGGCGGCGATGGAGGCGCAGTGCTCGTACAGGCGCAGGACTGTCGGCATCCGGTCGATCGCCCGGCGGTGCACGTACAGCGCGGTCGGGGTGATCTTGCCGACGCTGGATGCGTTCATGGCGCCCCGGATATAGGTGTCGTCCCGGAGCTTGAGGAGCAGACGGTCGGAGCGTCTGCAGGCTTCCTTGTACGAGGTGAAGAACGAACGGACGTCGAGCTGGACGCCCAGGGGAAGGCTGCTGAACGGACCTCGACCGTTGAAGAGCTCAACGGCGAGGAACAGCAGTGTGTTCAGCGTCGTGCGCTTGGCGCCCTCGGAGACCTTCTCGGGGTCGGCGGAGTCGCGTATGAGGCGCTTGAGTTCGCCGGGTTTCAGATGGGCGAGCTGTTCGGCCATCGGCCGGGGCATCTCGTCGACACGGGGCGGGCGGCCACGCCGTTCGACGTAGTCGACCAGCGAGGCAAGAGCGGAAGTGGTATCGGCTGAAGCGAGCCACGCGGCGTCGGGGACGATGCGGTGTGCGAGGTAGCCCAGTCGGGCTGAGTCGTCCTTGAAGGCGTACACAATGCCGGGGGCCGCTGATATGCAGCGTGTGCCTGTGACCTCCTCGACGTAGATCCGGAGCTCGTCCGGGCTGAAGAGGTGCTGAAACGTCTGCCGGCTGGTGAGGAGGCCGTCGCCGTACTCGTGGCCGCGGACTTTGGACCGCTCCCAGCTGAGGCGAGCCGAGACGATGAGTACGGAGGTGGCGAGCCTCCATGCCTCCTTGAGCGTCTGCTGACGCTCGACGGGATCCTCGATGATGTTCAGGACGTAGGTAAGGAGGACGACGTCCGAGGGGGCCACTGGCGCGCTTGAGCTGTAGTAGGGGTCCCAACCGGTGATCTTGCAATCGAGGCACTGGAGAGAGGCGACGTCGCCGCCTCGGCCGCAGCCGTAGTCGAGGATCGTGCGGTCCGCGGTGAGCTGGCGGTCGGCCAGAGCCTGCCGCGCCGGCACGGAGAGGTTGGAGCGACCGATCGCGGTGCGGCGGCGGTCGCTGTTCCATGGCTGCTGCATGTCGGTCTCGTCAGTCGAGGAAGGGTCGGAGCGCAGCATAGGCAGGGTGAAGAGGTTTCCGGAAGCTGAGGTTTCCAGCGCGTACCCTCAGCGCAACCGGTGAACTTGCCTGGCTGGCAGGCAAGACGGTAGGTATAGAAGCCGTCACTCCGATGACACTCGCGCTCGTCTAGGACCTGCGGCTCGGCGGCTGGCGCGACCAGCATCTGGGTCTGGTGCACGATCGGGTGACATCTGAACTGGCTTGCCCTGTGGGGCGGGTGGGAAGGATGTCGCTGGGGTCTGGTGCAGGTTCGGGTGACAGGTTTGGTCACGCGGCCTGGAGGGCCGGTGTGGTCGTGACGGTCTCGTATTCGATGGGGGTCAGCCGACCGAGCGAGGCTTGCCTGCGGCGGCGGTGGTAGGTCCGCTCGATCCAGGTCACGATTGTGATCCGCAGTTCTTGGCGGGTGGCACAGTGCCGGCGGTCGAGGACGTTTTTCTGCAGCAGGCTGAAGAAGGACTCCATGGCCGCGTTGTCGTCTGCCGCCCCGACCCTTCCTATCGAACCGGTCATCTCGTGCCGGTCGAGCGCCCGAACGAATTTCCGGGACCGAAATTGGCTGGACTCAACCGGTCGTTGCAACACCGGCTTCTTGGAGCAAGAGTAGCTGCTCGTTGAACGCCTCGGCCGGTGTCCTCCAACTAAGTGTCTTGCGCGGTCTGGTGTTCAGCGCGTGAGCAACGGCTTCGATTTCTTCGGCAGACCAGCGTGAGAGATCGGTGCCCTTCGGGAAGTACTGGCGCAGGAGCCCGTTGGTGTTCTCGTTCGTTCCTCGCTGCCAAGGGCTGTGCGGATCGGCGAAGAAGACCGGGATGCCGGTCTCGACTTTGAACTGCGTGTGCGCGGACATTTCCTTGCCGCGGTCCCATGTCAGCGACCGCGTCAGCCGCTCGGGGAGGATCGACATCGTGTTGGCGAGTGATTTCTTCATGGAGATCGCCCCGTAGCCAGCGAGTGCGGGGCCGTTCTTCGTTCGAGGGATCGTGCCGTATCCCTCTTCGCGGGGCAGATGAACCAGCATGGTGAACCGGGTCGACCGCTCGACAACGGTGCCGATCGCGGAACGCTCCAGCCCGGATGATCAAATCCCCTTCCCAGTGGCCGGGAACAGCGCGCTCCTCGGCCTCGGCGGGCCTCTCGCTGATCAACGCTTCTGGTGTGACGTGCGCCCAGGTCTTCCGCCGTGAACGCGCCCGCGGCGCACGCAGAGCGCGGCCGGTCCGAAGACACAGGATGAGCTCGCGTTTCAGCGCCCCGCGGCCCTGGATGTAGAGGGCCTGGTAGATCGCCTCGTGACTGATGCGCATGGATTCATCATCCGGGAATCGAGCCTGATCCGGTTTGCGATCTGCTCTGGACTCCATGCCTGAACCCATGCACGATCCTTGCGATGCGGCTTGTTCCGCCCTGTCCACGAGCCCGTCATCGGTCCCGTGATCGGAGTGCCGCCCGAGGTGGCGATCTGGCCGGACAGCCTCTCCTGGACGTAGGCGTGCAACCCCGGTTTAGCAACCAACTTCGCTGTCTTCGGACGCCGGGCCGCCATATCTGCCTTCCACTGCGCCACCGACGCCCGGTAGTCGAGCTTCCCACTTCTTGTGGCGGCGTTGCGTCGCAGCTCGCGGGAGATCGTGCCTGGATGACGACCGACGTCCCGAGCGATCTCGCGCACTCCCTTGCCCTGGGCCCTGAGCAACGCGATCTCCTCTCGCTCGGAAAACGACAGGTACCTGCCTGAGGGCGGCTTCGAATCGAACGGTCGCATGCCACCACACTGGCGGTACCAGCGCGTCGCGACCGCCGGCGCCACACCGACGACGACGGCGGCCTCCTCAGGTAGAAGGCCCTTGGCGATCTCTGTCCAGAACGCCGCTTCCACGTGACGCTGGTACTTCGGATGCCCCGGGGATCTCAACTTCGGCCGCACCGCCCGATCGGCTGCCTGCTGACGACGAACCATCCAACACCTCCCTGGTCACGAGGTGTTGCGGCGACCAGTTGAATCCGCCGGGTGTCAACGCTGGGACAGGACACAACGGCATCGCCGCACACCTGTGGGTCCCGCAGGAGGATCCCGGCGGCCGGGTTTTCTACAGCACGACACCGAAACCTGTCCAGTTCCGCACCTCCGCTGTCCAGGCAGACAAGTTGGCTCCACGCCCGATCACTCTCGGGAAGCGGAAGGGGGAGCCCACACTCAACACCGGCGTGCCCGGTTGGATGCCCGGCCTGATCGAGCTGGCGGTCCTGGGTTGCCACCCCGAGGATGGCGACGATCCCCAGAGCCTTGCCCTGGTCGCCCACCTGCATCGCCAGCCCCGGACTATCCGGAGGCGCTCGCCCGCCCGCTTGCGCTCCATCTCACGGGGCTCGCACAGGAGTACGTGCTGCCGACCCGTGCCGAGGAGGACGAGGCCACCGGCCCGGCGGCGCAGACTGCACTCGACCCGCTCGACTCGCCTGATCTACCCGACCTGCTCGACGCCGCCGCGGAGGCCGATTCGTCGGTACCGTTGCCCTACGGCGGCTGAAGGCGCCGGACCGGCGTCGCGGCGCTGGCGCGGCCCACGGCGCCCGAGGTGGGGTCGTTCTGACGCTCGGGCCGATGTCCCGGCGGTAGGTGCCGGCTGGGTGGCACCTGGGGCACCAGGCCAGCTCGGAGATGGTGACGTCGCCGTGGTCGGATGTGGCGATGGTGACGGTGGACCCCGGTCATCGCTGGCCCACGCACAGGATGTGTTCGGCGGCGGGACGGTCGGGCGCTGGCCCTGGCCGTCAGCTGCTGCTGCCGGTCACGCCGTCAGCTTGGCGTTCGCGGCCCAATCTGCGCGAGCGTCGGCGAGCTGCTGCGCGACCTGGTCGAGGCGCTTGGCTTGCACGCGCAGCTTGGCCGCGACGTCCGCGACGCCCTGCGGGTCCAAGTCCTCCATGACGCAGTCCTCGACGACCACGATGGTCGCGGTTGGGACACGGTGGGCGGGGGCGGGGGAATGCGGGGTGCACGTGATCGTCGCGCGGAGCACGTTCTCCTCGTAGATTTCGCGGCCCCCTTCGATGCCGAACGGAGTGTTGATCACCATCGGCTGGCCGGGGAAGGCTTGGTAGTGAGTCACATCGGCGAGGCGAAACTGGAGATTGTTGTCAGGCAGATCGGTCTTGCTCGGGTCGTCCTCGGCCCATGCTGGGAGATGGCCCCTCACGGTCGCCCCGCTCTCGGTGGTGATGGACCAGGTGCGTGCCTGGGGCGCGGCCTGCTCCTGGGCGTTGAACGCGCCGCGCAGGTATTCCAGCGCTTCGGCCGGGGCCGCGCCGACCGGGGTTACCAGGAAGCGGCGGCCGTCGCGCTCGCGGAAGTAGAGCGGCTCGGTCAGCAAGTCACCGTTCGGGCCGTTGGCAGAGATGTGGGTGATGTCGTGCTCTGCGAGGAAGTCGGTGAGCGCTTGGCGGTCGCCAACCGACTTGCGGGTCCGCTGGCGGGTGATCGCGAAGACGATGTCTTCTACGGTCGCGGCGGGGGCGTCGGCCTCGCCGACCAGTTCCTTGACGTAGTTGACGAAGGCGCTGACCTTTGGGTCGCTGTCGGTATCGAGACAGCGGTCGAGGCGGTCGAGGACCTGCGCGGCCGAGGGGGCGACCGGGCGGCCGTCGGCGATATCGGCCAACGCCAGCAGGCCAGGCAATGCAGCACGGATCCGGGTGACCTCGGCGCGCAGTTCATCGGCCGAGAGGTCGGTCTCGCAGTAGCCGATGAACGGGGCGAGGCCGGGGCTGCCGTCGCGGCCATCCTCGGCCATGACGTGGGCGTCCAGAACGGTCCCACCGCCTGGCTGCTCGATTGTGACGTCACGGGAGAGGTGCATCTCGTGATCGCCGGTGACGATGCACCACGCCCAGACTAGGCAGGTTGGAGCGGGCGGAACGAGAGCGAGGGCGCGGTCGTGCCTGACAACCTCGGCCGTGCTGGGATCGACGTCGAACGGTGACGGGGCGGGGAGGGTAGTAGCGTTCACGATCACTCCGGCGGGTTCAGGTTCTGGCCGAGCCTCGGAGCCAGTCGTTGGGAAGACCGGTTCAAGGCTGCTTGCCTGCTTGTCTAGTGGCCTTGCCGGAGCGGGTGGGTATGCCCTTCCCCGTTCGTGTGGATGCCGTTCAAGATTGATTACTGCTGAGTAATCTGGGCGTAGGATGCGCGCTTTCAAAGATGGTGCGCGTCGTGGTGACGGTTTGTGCCGAGGCGCTGCACTGACGCCACCCAGTTGCGCTCGATGCCGGGGCTCTTCGCCTGGCCTCGCCGTGCGATCAAGACAAGAAGGCCCTGGTCGCACAGGATGCATTGCCTACATGCTCGGCCGACGAGAGGCCCGGTCAGCCAGTTGCTGTGGGACCTGTTCGGCTTGAGCACTTGGCCCCTGGTGGCCCGATTTCGGCACTAAGCGGTGTCCCGGGGAAGAGGGCTTCTTTGCCGTGGCTCATGACGACAGAGGGGTCCCGCCGAGCCGTGTGGCCTTCCGGACCCGCTGGCCCGGATGCCCCGTGGCCGGTCGGCGCGGCCGTGCGGCCCGGGCAGCTTCGTAAACCGGTCAGTGCGGCGCCCTCGTTGGCCATTGTTGAGGAGCGCTATCCCCATGCCAGGGCGGCTTGCCTGGGTGACAGAGTTGGGACGGACCGGTGCACGTAGACGTTTGATCTCGACCTGGTGGTCGTGCTGCACGGAGCGCCGGTGTCGGGGTCGTGGACGTTGTGTTGGACCATGCCGGACGCCGCTTGTGGGCCGGGCATCACCGAGACGGAAGTCCATCGTGATGGCCAGGCGTTGTAGGTCACGGGCGGCCGGAGGCGGCCCGTGGCCAGGACAGTGCGACTCTCCGGCGCGGCTGATCGATGTCACTGACGACGACATTGACCTCGTCGCCGACCTGGACCGGGCCGTCTGGTGAGTGCGGTGGCGCGCCGTCGGGGGCCTCGCGCTGGTGGACCAGTCCCTCGATCCCGTGGCCCACCTCCACGAAGATGCCGAACGGGACGAGCCTGGTGACCCTTCCCCGGAGTCCTTGGCCTACGGCGGTGGCCTCGGCGAACGCCATGAGGGGGTCGGGCTGCATGGCCTTGAGGGAGAGACGGGCTTCGCCGTTCCAGGTGTCGAACTGGAGGAACTCGCAGGCGACATGCCGGCCGACTTGGACGACGTCCGTCGCCGTGTCGAAGTGCGCCCAGGACAACTCCGCGTATGAGATGAAGCCGACGCCGGGGAAGACCGGGTGATCGGGGCCCTCGTCGAGCGCCACGAACACGCCGAACTGCTCGATCGAAGCGATGGTTCCCGTCAAGGTCTCACCCCGCCGCCGTCCCTTCAAGAAGGCCCAGAGTTCGGGGTTCTCGGTGGCCGTCATCGCCAGTCGCGCGCGGCAGGCATCCAGGTCGATGTCGATCACTTCGGCGGTGATCCGCTGCCCGGCCTCCGGGGGTGCGACTGCCGACGACCGTCCCCAGGACCGGTCGGAGGAGAAGACCCTGCCGAGCGCGCGAGCGGGGAATCCGTCGAGGATCACGGACACCTCGTGCCGTCGCGTGAAGTCGCTCACCGTCCCGCTGCAGATGTCCCCGACTGCGAGCGTTGAGAGGAACTCCCTTGCCGCCGCCTCATCGTCCGCGGATCCGTTCATGGCGATCAGCTTCCCATGGCTGCTGCGCGTTCGGCAGATGCCAGGGCGTGCTGGTGAACGCAGGCGCAGAGCCTCCCAAATGCGTGAGCGGACGTGTCGGCATCCGGCATTCACCGCCGGACGCCGTGGCAACGGGAAACTCGCTGACCTGCGGGTTTCGGAAGTCCCGTCACCCGCCACCACTCACCAGCACGCCCCAAGCGGCCCTCGTCATGCGTAGGTCTCGGGTTCGAATCCCGAAGGCGGCTCCACGAAACCCCAGGTCAGATACTCGCTGACCTGGGGTTTCTGCTTGCCGGACGGCTCCTTGCCGTCCCGCTGGGTTCGACGTGCCTCGATCGAGTGCGTCACGAACCGCCGCCGCCCTGACGTCGCGTCAGTCCACTGGGCTCGGAGAGAGCCTCCTGAGCAGGGCATATGGAGAAGTGCAACTGGAGTACCAGGCTGCGGCGCCGCCGTCGACGACGAGGTCGCTGCCGACCACGGAGGCGGCGTCCGGCGAGGCCCGATACAGCACCGCTGCTGCGATTTCGGCGGTCGATGAGACACTCCCGACACTCCCGACCCGCCCCGGCGGCGAGACTCCTCTCATCCGGTCGGCGCGCGCGGCGTCGGTCTCACCTGGGCGCAGTGTCATGGGTGTGGCGGACGGACCGGGGGCTTACAGCGTTGATGCGGATGCCCTCGGCGATGTGGTCCAGAGCGGCGGCCCGGGTCAACGCGGAGACGGCCGCTTCGGTGGCGATGTGGCCTGCCAAGCCCGGAGTGCGGCGGTGGGCGCCAAGGTTGTTGGCGAGGTTGGCGGCGATGTTGACGATCGCGCCGCCGGTGGGCCGGTTGCGCATCCGGGCGACTTCGGCGGTGCCGGCGGGCTACTTGGTCTGCACGTGTCCGAGCGCATTCACCTTCTCCCGCAGGGCTGCGCGGTTGTGCTCCCAGGCCGGGTCGTCCGCGTCGAACGCCGACCGCAGGTAGGCCCAGGTCAGGCGCTGGGTGACGGCAAGGCGGTCGGGGTCTGCGTCGTCGGTGCTCGACGCGTCGTAGCCGACGACCCCGCCGAGGGAGTGCCTGCCGTCCACGAGGGTGAGCAGGGCGTCGGCGCCCGGGCTGCGGTGGTAGGGCTCCGCGTGCCAGTCGGCGCCCCCGGTGAACATGTCGGGGTTGACGTCCGCGTCGCCGTAGACCACCAGGGTGCGTGTGGTCAGGTGCGAGAAGTCGACGGCGAACTCGGGGAACCGCGCACGGATGCCCGCGGTCAGCCGTTCCCCGCCGCCGGTCGGGGCCAGCAGGACGCCCGCCGTGATCCGCGGGTCGCGCAGGTCGGCCGGCTCACCGCCGTCCGGGTCGGGCACCCGGGCGCCGAGCAGGACGGCGGCGGTGTGGGCGCCGCCGGAGTGACCGACGACCGCGACTCGCGCAGGGTCGAGCCGCCCGGCCACGGCCGGCGCCTGGGCCTCGATCAGGAGCAGGTTGTCCAGGATCAGCGTGAAGTCCTCGACGCGGGAACGCCAGAACACGGGGTGGCCGGCGGAGGTGGGGTCGAGACCGAACCCGCCGAGCCTGGAGCTGAGGTGGGTGGGCTGGATGACGGCGAACCCGTGGGCGGCGTAGAAGTCGGTCAGCGGGGAGAGGCCGTCCTTGGACGGCAGGTAGAGCATGTCGCCGCCGCCGTGGGAGAGCAGGACGACCGGCAGGTTCCGTCCGCTCACCGGCGCGGTGACACGCAGTTCCAGCGACAGACCGCGGTCGGGGGCGGGCAGCGTCACCGGGTTGACCGTCACAGTGGGGACGGCGTCGGTGACGGGAAGGTGACGGGCCGGGCCCAGCAGGTTGTTGATCATGTGGGCAAGCGTGTCACCGCAAGCGGAGCCAGGGCAGGCTCGGAGTATCCGGGACCCATCTGGTCCTGGATACCGGTGGGCCCCGGTCGCAGACTGGAGTGATGACTGACCGTATCGCGCTGGGCGATTTCCTGCGCCGCCGGCGGGAGAGACTGCAGCCAGCCGACGTCGGCCTGCCCGGAGGCTCCCGCCGCCGCACCCGCGGGCTGCGCCGGGAGGAGGTGGCCGTCCTCGCGGGCGTGTCGAGCGACTTCTACGCGCGCCTGGAACAGGCTCGCGGCTCCCACCCGTCCGAGCCGGTCGTCATCGCCCTGGCCCGCGCGCTGCGCTGCGATCCCGACCAGCGCGACCACCTCTTCCGACTGGCCGGCTTCCCCGTCCCGGCGCGGCGGCCCCACCACCGGGTGGATCCTGTACTGCTTCAGCTCACCGAACACCTCGACAGCCTCCCGGTCCTCATCTGCAACGACCTGGGCGACGTGTTGTGGTCGAACTCCCTGGACGACCTGCTGCTGGGCCGCGACGAGCGGCGTCCCGGCCGGGGCGGCAACGTCCACTGGAACTGGTTCACCGACGCCCCGTCCCGCCAGCACATCCCGCAGGAGCAACAGGCGCGTCTGTCGGAGGCGCACGTCAGCGACCTCCGCGCCACGTACTCCCGGCGGCCCGCGGACCCGGCAGTCGGCCAACTCGTCGACGAACTCGCCGCCCAGTCGGAGGAGTTCGGACGATTGTGGGAACGGCACGACGTCGCGGTCCGCAGCGCCGACATCAAGGAGATCAGACATCCGTCCGTGGGACTCGTCCAGCTCCGGTGCCAGGTTCTCCACCCGCCGCAGTCCGACCTCAGAATCCGGGTCCTGCTCCCGCTCGACGGCACGAACGCAGCCGAGAAACTGCGCCTCCTGCAGGTGATCGGGGCCCAGAAGTTCCCGACCGACTGAAGCGGCAGCCCGGACACCACACCAGTGGTGTCCGTCACGGCGGAACGTGTCCCGGGCGGCTCCTGGCACGAACGCCATCGGCTTCGTCCGTTTGACATATTGCTAGCCACCTAACATTATTTGTTAGGTGGCTAGCAAAGACGTGCGCGAGCAGCATGAATCCGCAGGCGCGTGGGCGAAGCGGTACTACCAGACCAGCCAAGCGGTTCTGGAGTCGATCCTGCGCCCCCACGGACTCGGGCCGACCCAGTGGTACGTGCTCTACCAGCTTGCTCACGACGGTCCGACCAGGCAGCGCGACCTCGTACGCGCGCTCCGTATAGAGCGCGCCACGATGACCGGCGTCGTCGCCGCCCTGGTCCGCAAAGGACTCGTGGAACAGACACCCGACCCCGGCGACCTGCGACAGAAGACGCTGCGCCTCACCGAAGCGGGCGGCGAACTGTGGACACGGCTGCCCGACCCCATCGCCCGCATCCTCGCGGTCGCCTTCGACGGCGTGAGCGAGGAGGAGCAGGCGCAGGTCGTCCGCATCCTGCGCGGGGCCACTGAACGACTCGCACACCACCTGAAGGAAGAGACAGCCCCATGACGATCCTCGTCACCGGTGCCACCGGACTGGTCGGCACCCGCCTCCTGCCCCGCCTCGTGGACGCCGGCGTCGACTGCCGCGCCCTCGTCCGCCCCGGCAGGTCCGCCCCCGCAGGCGTCACGCCTGTCGAGGGTGACATCCTCGACCCCGGCTCGCTCGATGGCGCGCTCGACGGCGTCACCGACGTCGTGCACCTGGCCGCTCTGTTCCGCACCCAGGACACGGACGCCATCCACCGCACCAACGTCGAGGGCACGCGCAACCTCATCGCAGCGACCAGGGCCCAGGCACCGCAGGCACGCTTCACCATGGCCAGTACCGGCCTCGTCTACGGATCCGGCCTGGACCGGCCCGCCCGCGAGGACGACCCCACCACCGCCGACCTCCCCTATCCGGCCAGCAAGATCCAGGCCGAGGCCGACCTCAAGGCCAGTGGCCTCAACTGGAGCATCCTGCGTTTCGGCTTCGTCTACGGCGACAAGGACGGCCACCTCGAATCCGCCCCCGCCCTCATGGGCAACTGGAAGTGGCACCCCGCCCAGACCCTCGACCTCATCCACCACCGTGACATCGCCACCGCCGTCAGGCTCGCCCTCACCGGCGCGCTCGACGGACACACCGTCAACGTCGTGGACGAGTCCCCCACCACCATCTACGAGATCGCTCGGATCGTCGGCGCCCCCTACGAACCCTCCGCCGAACCACTCGACGATCCCTGGACGGGCCGCGCCGACGGCACCCTCCTGCGCACCCTCGGCTTCACCGCCACCGTCCCCACCGTCCACCAGGCTCAGCGCGACGGCCTGCTGTAGGGAACCCCGGTCGGTAAGCGGCCGGGGTTCTGACGTATCGGCACCAGACCTTCCGACGGCTTGGTGACGGATCGTCAGTCGTGTGCCGGGAGCTCCCGACGACAGGGGGAGTGGTGGGGGTCGGCTCCCCTGTCGCGGAGTCCTCAGTCGGTGGTGCGTCGCTTGAGGGTGTTGCCCAAGACGCGCGCGTTTCCCTGCGTCCACGGGACGGTGACCTTGCGTCGTGTGATGCGCCATCCGTCGGCCGTGCGGGTGAGCCGGTCGTCGTAGCGGCCTCCGATCAGGAACTGCCCCCCAACCCTCGGTGCCGGTGCGGACGTGGTCCGCCATCATCGTCATTCCCTGTCATAGTGACGGAATTACGCTGATGACGACGGGTTCAGGGGCAACGCGATGGATCTACGGATTGACTTGCTCGGTGGCTTTCGGGTCACCGTCGGAGGCCGTGTCGTGCCGCCGGAGGCGTGGTCCCTGCGCAAGCCGGCGGCGCTGGTCAAGTTACTTGCCCTGGCGCCCGGCCACCGCCTGCGCAGGGACCAGGTGATGGACGCGCTGTGGCCCGATCTCGACCCGCGGGCGGCCGGCGCGAACCTGCGCAAGGCCCTGCACGCGGCACGCCGGAGCCTGGGCGCCGAGAGCGGCGCCCAACTGATCGTCTCGGCCGGCGACCTGCTGTGCCTGCCCTCCGACGGCCTCGGGGTCGATGTCGCCGACTACTGGTCGCTTGTGGCGTCGGCCCGCAGGAACCGGGAGGTCAGGACGTATGTCGCCGCTATCGAGACCTACCGGGACGGTCTGCTTCCCGAGGACGTCTACGAGGACTGGGCGGTCGCGCCGCGCGACGAACTCCGGCTCGACCGGTCGGCCGCGCTGGAGGAACTGGCCGGGCTGCTGGAGGCACGCGGTGACCTCAACGGTGCCGCGCGCACGGTCCAGCGGCTGGTCGCGGAGGAGCCCCTGCGGGAGGACGCCCACGCCTGGCTGATGCGTCTGTACGCCTTGGCGGGCCGCCGTGACGAGGCGCGGCGGCAGTACGCGCGGTTGTGCGAGCTCCTCCACGCGGAACTCGGCACCGAACCGCGTCCGGAGACGCAGCGCCAGTTCGCGGAGATCAACGCGGGGCAGATATCCGAGCCCGACCTCACGGCCGACCTGTGGGAACGCGTCGGCGACCTTCGCGTCCAGTCGGGCGATCACGTCGGGGCCGTCGAAGCGTTCGAACGGGCCCTCGCGGTCTGCTCCGAACCCGCGGCGAACGGCCGCATCCACCGGAAGTGCGCGAGCGCGTGGCTGCTGCGGCACCTGCCCGACGGGGCGGAGCCGCATCTCGCGGCCGCCGAGGAACTCGCACCGGTCCCGGCCGAGTTCGGCCGGCTGGTCTGCCTGCGGGCGAACCTGGCCTGGGAGCGCGGCGACATCGCCGCGGCACGCCGCCTCGCCGAGCAGGCCCACGACCTGGCCCGCACCGACGGCGACGCGGACGACGTCGCCATGGCGTTGGAGACGCTCGCGTTCATCTCGCACGTCCAGGGCGGCTGGCGGCAGGGGTTGCAGGTCCAGATGGAGGGGCTTGCCCATCCGGCCCAGGGGGTCCGCATCGCCCGGCTCTGCGACTTCAACCACTGTCTCGGGCAGTACCAGCTCTACGGAGACGGGTTCGCCGACGACGTCGAGGAGTACGCCCGCCGGACCCTGGCCGTCGCCGAGCGCGCCGACGCCGTGCCGGCGCAGGCGTTCGCCTGGTGCATGCTGGGCGAGTCGCTGCTGCTGCGGGCCCGGTGGGAGGAGGCGGCGGCGTGTCTGGAACGCAGCTGCGACCTGTACGCGCCGCTGGGGAGCCGTTCGGTCGCCCTGCCGTGGATCCGCCGGGCCGAACTCGCGGCCTGCGAAGGCGATCACGACGGCGCCGCGTCCTACCTGAAGCGTGCGACCGCGATAGCGACGGTCACTCCGATGGCACGCCACGCATGGGCCCGGCTGCACGGGACCGCCGCGCTGGCGGCCCTGGAGCGGGGCGAACCGGAAGGGGCGATCCGCGCGGTCCGGGCCACTCAGGCCGCGGCCGCCCGCCACGGCGCCTGCCTGACCTGTAGCGCCCTGCTCAACCCGGTCGGCGCGCAGGTGCTCGCCCAGGTCGGCGACCGGGAGGGCGCGCACGCCCTCGCCTCGGCGGCCGCCCAACTGGCCGACTCCTTCGAGAGTTCGGCCTGGAGCGCGATGGCCGAGTCGACGGCGGCAAGCGCCGCCCTCGCCGACGGCGACCGGCTCCTCGCCCGCGAGCGCTTCCAGTCGGCGGCGGCCCTTTACCGGAAGGCGGGCCACACGTTCTGGGAGACGCGGACACTGGCGCAGATGGACGCGGCAGGCGCCCCGAGCGGGTCGTAGCGGGGGGTGCCCGCGAGGCCGTCCGCGAGGCCGCCCTTGCGAGGGCGCCCGCGCGGTCGTCCGGGAAGTCCCCCGCGGTAGCGCCGCGATGTCGCCCGCGAAGCCCCCGCGAGGGCACCCGCGGTAGCGCCGCGACGCCCGGCTCGCCCGCGACCCGGCGGGCGAGCCGAGGCCGTGCCGCGCGTTCAGCCGACGGTCAGGGTGAGCGCCGTCGGGGAGGCGTACTGGGGCGGCTTGAAGGAGTTCGAGACGGTGACGGTGAAGGTGTACCGGCCCGCCTTCGTCGGCGTCCCGGAGATGACGCCGGACGGCGCGAGACTCAGGCCCGCGGGCAGCGACCCGCTGTCCACGGTCCACCCCCGCAGCGGCTCGTTGAAGGGGTCGCCGCCTCCCTCGGCCACGAGGGTGGCGGTGTAGGGCGCTCCCACCGAGCCGGGCAGCAGGTGCGGCTGCTGCGACGGCACGACCACCTCGGACCTGGCCGCGGCGGCCAGCAGCATGCTGGACGACGTCGCCTGGGCCAGACCGTCGACCACGGCGACGATCCCCGCGCGCACCTGGGCCCCGGGCTGTTTCGGCGTGGCCCGGTAGCGGAGCATCTGCGCCATCCCGGGTACCCCGGCCAGGGCGATCTGGGTCGTCGCGTAGGGGTCGACGTCCCCGTCGGCGGGGATCGCGAGGAACACGACGAGCGCCGAGGCCGCGCATGCCGTGATGGGGCCCAGGGTGACGTCGGCGATGTTCTTGAGGATCGGGGTGTCGCCGTAGCCCGCCAACTGGGCACCCACGGTGGCCAGGCACGCCAGCGCGTAGGTGGTCGCGACGCCGAAGGCGGCGGAGGCCCTGCCGCCCCCTTCCTCCCAGTCGATGCCCATGACCGGCGGGCAGGAGCCGAGCACGCCGAAGAGGGTCGCGGTGCAGAGGCTGGAGCCCGCCGCGACGCCGACCTGCAACAGATCGGGGACGGCGTCCCCGCCGAGCGGCATCAGGTCGGCGGCCACGTCGAACAGGGCACCGACCAGGCCCATGGAACCGGCCACGAGCTGAAGGTCCCTCATCGACGCGTTGAAGGCGGGGTCGTCGGCCCCGGACCCGGCCCGCGGGTCGTACTGGGGGTGCCACGGCGGCGCCGGGACGACCGGGAACCAGCCGCCGGGGAACGGCGCCCGGTCCACGCCGTTGACGAGCTTGTGGACGGTGGTGACGGCGAAGCCCGCGACCAGGCTGATCAGTCCGCCGAGGGTGATGTCCTCGACGTCCTCCTCCTCGACCCCGCCCGACGTCTGGATCCACCGGTAGAGGGTGTTCAGCGCCATGAGTCCGGGCGGTTGCGCGCCCAGCACCTCGGTCAGGTTCGTCGCGACCGCCTTGACCAGGGCCACGACCGCCTTGACGACGGCGTCCAGCATCGCGAGGACGGCGTTGATCAGCTTTTCGAGGGTGTCGATGAGCGCGGTCATCGAGGCCTTGCCGGCCAGCTCCGGGTCCGCGGCGTCGACGACCTGCGCCACGACGGCCCCCAGGTCGCCGAGCACCTCCAGCGCCGTCTCGTCGATGCGGGTCTTCCTCAGATCGCCGACGAACGCGGTGAACGCGTCGAAGATCGCCGAGTCGGCCCGCACCGGCGACGGGGCGCCGCCGGCGGCCGCCATGACCCGGGAGCCCATCGCCTGGTCGAGCAGCCACGTGGCCTGCGGGTTGCCGCGCAGGTCCTGAGGTGTGGCGGTGCTCCCGGACGCGTCGGTGATCGCGGGGACCTGGTTGCCCGCGTCTCCCAGCGGGCGCCCGGCGTAGCGGCTCCTGAGCCCGTCGAAGTACTGCTTCACCTCGGCTTCCTTGCTCTCGAACCAGGCGCCGGGCAGGCTGCCGAAGTGCTCCAGGGTCGCGCTGCCGTAGGAGAGGAGCATGCCCATCCCGGACTCCAGTGCCCGCTTGGTGTCCCAGATGTCCTTGAAGTCGAACAGCGCCTTCAGCCAGTCGACGACCCTCGAAACGGCGTCGACGACCTCCCTGATGACCGCCTCGACCGCGTGCACGGCGCTCTCGACCGTGTCGATGGCGAAGCCGACCAGTTCGACGATCTTCTCGCCGACCCAGACGAAGACCGAGGTCACGGCGTGCACGGCGACCTCGTAGACCTCGATGGCGCCGTTCTTGATGCCCTCCCAGACGTCGCCCGCCCAGTTGACGAAGTCGTCCCAGATGCCGCCGTACTCCGGCCGCGCCCGTATCCCCTCCAGGTGCGCCCGTGCCTGGTCGGGGGTGGTGAACTCGGAGTAGGCGACACCGCCGGCGCCGGCGGCCCGCGCGTGGCCCGGGGCGGACCCGACCGCGAAGCCGTGGAGGTGCGGGGCGGGTCCGGCGCCCCTGAACAGCCGCGAGGTCAGCGGCTGTCCCGAGGCGACCTTGAACACCTGCTTGGTCCCGTTGACGACGTGGTCGACCGAGCCCTCGTGCTCCGGGGCGACCAGCGGCCTGCCGTCGGCCTCGGCGGTCCGGAGGGCCTCGGCGTCGAACAGGCCCTGCCGGGACGGGAGCGTGCCGGTGCCGGCCAGGTACTCGTGCACCGCGGACGCCGGCTGGATGATCGCGCCCTTCGCCAGCCCGATCACGTCCACGTGCAAGGTGGCCGGCAGCAGGCTGTCCGCGGGCGTCGCGACGGTGATCCGGCCGAGGCTGTTCGTGGCCAGACGGGCGTGGTAGCCCGGTCCGACCAGGTAGGAGGCGCCGTCGACCTGGATCTCGACCAGCGTCTCCGCGGAGATCTGGACGGTCACCGCGGGCATCGGGGTGCCGCGCCCGTCCAGGACGGTGACCGAGCTGACGTAGTGGCTGACCAGGTGCGGGTCGCGGCTCACCGGGTCCGGGCCGTCCTGCGGCGCCAGCCGGATCTTGTCCCGTGACCAGCGGGCGGAGGTGATGTCCTGCGTGTGGATGCTGAACTGGTCCGACGGCGTCGCGACCCCCTCCCGCTTCACCAGTTGGCTGGGCAGGGAGTCGGGGAACGGGTCCAGCGCGAAGAACGCGACCTTCGGCACCAGCCCGATGCACGTGGGCACGGGTGCGGCGCCGTGCGGCGCCGTCCGCGCGGCGCCCGCGCCGCCGGCGGACTTCGGGGCGGCCGGGTCCACCGGAACCAACGGGATCGACGACGGGACGGCGGCCCGGGACCAGCCGGGCGCCCCGCCGGGTTCCCAGCTCACCTGGTGGAGCACTTTGAGCGTGTGCGTCTCGACCCCGTCGCCGTCGGTCTCCACGGCCAGGCCGTAGACGTGGACCATGCCGTCGACGTCCACCCAGGCGTCGGCCGTGCGCAGGCCCAGACCGCCCGTGTAGGTGTACTTCCCGTTCGGGGTGCCGTCGGTGTTCCACGTCACGAGGTTCCCGGAGCCGTCCAGGTACAGGCACCCGAGGTCCGGCCGCCCGTACGGCCGGTAGACCCCGACCAGTTCGGTGGCGTCCGGCGCGATGGGGACCGCCGCGCCCGCCGAGGAGCTGTGGCGGCTGAGGTTCCGCCCGCGGCGGACGTAGACGATGTTCCCGCCCACGGGCGCCGGAGGGGTGCCGCGGTCCTCCGGCGTGACGTATCCGCCGGCGAGGTCGTCGACCGCCCCCGCCGCCTGCTTCAGGGTCCCCGCGGTCCAGGTGGCGAAGCGGGACGGTCCCGTCGTGCTGGGCCGGACGACGGCCATGCGGGAGGAGCCGGCGTCGTAGCCGAAGACGACGGGCGTCCTGCCGTCGTAGTACGTGTACAGGTGGCTCAGGCCGTCGACCCCGTCGCCACCGGGGGTCGCGATGGCGGACGGTTCCGCCCGCCAGCTCCAGGACGTCACCGCGCCCTCCTGGGTGGTGTCGCCGACCAGGCGCAGCGCCCGCAGCCGGGGATAGGCGCCGGTGGCGCTGCTGTAGAGCGCCCACAGGGTGCGGTCCTGCGGGTGGACGACCACCACGACCTCGGTGGCCGTCAGCGTCTCGGCGCCGCCGCCGGTGACGTCCGCCTGCTCCCAACCGGTCGTCGAGTCCGTGCGTCCGAGGTAGGTCAGGTGCCCCTCCTGGTCGACGACCAGGGCCTCCTCCTTGCCGTCCAGGTAGGGGTTGGCGAACAGGGCGACCTTGCCGGTTCCGGTGGCGACGGACACCACGTCCGCGGACACGGCGTCCTGCATCAGCAGGCAGGAGACGGTCACGGAACCGGGGCCGTCGAGCGCGGTGCCGGCCGGCTCGGCCTGCTGGGCCTGCTCGGTGAGGACGGCCGTCCGTCCGGCGCTCCGGAGCGGTGCATGGGAGGCGCGGGTGTCGGTCATGGAGAACCGCCTTTCGACGTTTCGGGGTGAGGGTCTGGACGGATCGGTTCCGAAGTCCCGGGAGGAGCGCGGCCGTCGGCCGGGAGGAGCACGGGTCCGCCCGGTCGGCGACCGCCCCGGGACGGTGCCGCCGTCCCCGCCTCCGGACGGGGCCGAGACGTTCGGCCGCCCGGTGTGGCAGGTCGGGGACGACGTTAGGAGGCGCGCGTTCCCTGAACGTTCCCTCGCCTGGGGCCCGTTGGGCCCGGTCGGTGCGGTGCTCGTCGAGCCGGGGTGTCCTCGGCCTCCACGGGGAGTCGAGTGTGACCCAGGTCACTCCATGTAATGCTTGGCGCCAAGCCTGCTGCCGTGTCACTATTTCCGCACACCTTCCCTGCCCGAAAGCAGTCACCAGGCAGCGGATCGACCGCCGTCCGCCGGTTCCCCGCACAGGCGGGACCCGCACGCAGAACTCCCGGCGATCCACAGCAGCCGACTGCTCCCGCCGAGCAGCTCACGTCCCTTCCCGTTCAGGACAGGCGCCAATCGCCGTCGGCGGACTCCGTCCGACCGGCCGCCCCAGCGAACATCTCCCGTGCCCCGGCCCCGCGGCCCGCCGCCGTCCCTCTCCCCCTCGCGGGGGGCAGGACGGCGGCGGGCCGCGCCCCGTTTCCGCCCGGCCGCCGAGCCGGCGGGCCTGCCGGCCGCCGTGAAGAACGCGTCAACGACCCCACCGAGGACGGCGGGTGAAGGATCCGCCGTCTGCGCGACGCCCCACTGCCCTTGCTGTCGAGACTCTGAGGAAGTGGACCCCGGATATGCCGAGGCTATGCAAGCCGGCGATGCGTGCGCCCGAACACGTCATCACGCTGGAAGAGACTCTGGAGTTCGCCGCGAGGGCCCACGCGGGCAAGCCGCAACTCCCCCTGGCACTGCGCCTGATCCGCAACACCGGCGTCAGGAAGCGCCACATCGTCCAGCCCATCGAGAAGACGCTCCACCACCCGGGCTTCCAGGAGCGCAACCGCGTCTACGAGGTCGAGTCCAAGAAGCTCACCCCCGGCGTCATCGAACAGGCCCTGGCCAACGCCGACCTGAAGGCCCGTGACATCGACGCGATCATCTACGTGTCGTGCACCGGCTTCCTGATGCCGTCGCTGACGGCCTGGCTGATCAACACCATGGGCTTCCGCTCCGACACCCGGCAGATCCCCATCTCCCAACTGGGGTGCGCGGCCGGCGGAGCGGCGATCAACCGCGCCCACGACTTCTGCGTGGCCCACCCCGGCAGCCACGTCCTGATCGTCTCCTGCGAGCTGTGCTCGCTCTGCTACCAGCCCGACGCCGACGACATCGGCTCGCTGCTCTCGGACGGCCTGTTCGGCGACGCGGTCGCCGCCGCCGTCGTGCGCGGCGAGGGGGGCGTCGGCATCGACCTGGAGCGCAACGCCTCCTACCTGATCCCGGGTACCGAGGACTGGATCTCCTACGCGGTCAAGGACACCGGCTTCCACTTCCAGCTCGACCGCCGCGTGCCCGGCACGATGGAGCCGCTCGCCCCGGTGCTGCGCGAGCTGGCGAAGGACCACAGCTGGGACGTCGGCAAGCTCGACTTCTACCTCGTCCACGCCGGCGGTCCGCGCATCCTCGACGACCTGGCGAAGTTCCTCGAAGTGGACCGCAACGTGTTCCGCCACAGCTGGTCGACCCTGCACGAGTACGGGAACATCGCCAGCGCCGTCGTGCTCGAAGCCGCCCGCAGGATGTTCGAGGAGGCCCCCCCGGCGCCCGGCGCGACCGGTCTGATCGCGGGCTTCGGTCCCGGCATCACCGCCGAGATGGCCCTCGGCAGTTGGGCGACCGACAGCGTCCCGGAGACGTTCGCCTAGACCACACGCGCCAACAACGGAAGCGGAGTCCATGTCCGACCTCATCAAACCGGCCGGTGCCGGGAGAAAGCTGGTCACCCCGGCGCAGGCGGTGACCTTCAAGGCCACGCAGGAGATGGGATCGTCCGTCTCCGTCTTCGAGGTGGTCGTCCCGCCCGGATTCGACGTCGGGGCGCACGTCCACAGCCAGTCCGAGGAGTTCTTCTACGTCCTGGAGGGGGAACTGGACGTGCTCTGCTTCGAGCCGACCGAGCGCACCTCGGACACCTGGCACCACTGGCAGTCCCCCAAGGGCGACCGGGTCGTCCGCGCCGGCGAGGGAAGCTGCATGTTCGTCCCCCCCGGCACGCCGCACGCCTTCCGCAACGCCACGGACAAGCCGGTGAAGATGCTCTTCCAGAACTACCCCTCACCCGACCACGAGACGTACTTCGAGGAGATCGCCGAGATCTGGTCACGCGGCACCGCGGTGGACCCCGCGGCCGTGGAGGCGATGCGCCGGCGCTACGACGTCGCCCAGATCACGCCGCTGCGCTTCGAGCCGCCGACGAAGGCGGCGCCCGCGGCGGCGCCCGACGCGAAGCGGAACGGGAGGTGACCGCGGTGGAACCGATCCCCCTGGTCCGCGCGAGTCTCGGTGAGCGGGAACTGGCGGCCGTGGCCGAGGTGTTCGCCTCCGGCTGGCCGGCCGGCCAGGGCCCCCGGGGCAAGGCGCTGGAGGCCCGGCTGGCGGAGAGGTACGGAGTCGGCGACGCCGTCGCGGTCAGCAACTGCGGCGCCGCGCTCCACCTGGCCGTGCTCGCCCTCGGCGTCAAGCCGGGCGACGAGGTGATCGTCGCCGACTACGGGTTCCCGGCGCCCGCCCAGGCCGTGCGGTACCTCGACGCCGTCCCGGTCTTCGCCGACGTACGGCCCGACACCTACACCATCGACCCGCAGTCGGTGGCCGACCTGGTCACGCCCCGCACCGTCGGCGTGATCGCGGTGGACACGGTCGGCCTGCCCGCCGACTACACCGAACTCCAGGAGATCGCCGACCGCCACGGCCTGTTCCTCGTCGAGGACGCCGCCTGCGCCGTCGGCGCGACCTACCAGGGCCGCCCGGCCGGTTCGCTCGCCCAGGTGGGCTGCCTCTCCTTCCACGGCCGCAAGGGCGCCTCCAGCGGTGAGGGCGGCGCGCTGCTCGC
The DNA here is from genome assembly GCF_016756395.1 of Streptomyces sp. SN-593. Taxonomy (NCBI): domain Bacteria; kingdom Bacillati; phylum Actinomycetota; class Actinomycetes; order Kitasatosporales; family Streptomycetaceae; genus Actinacidiphila; species Actinacidiphila reveromycinica. The sequence goes on along the minus strand of NZ_AP018365.1, from coordinate 3,575,274 downwards.
CCGCGACCCGGCGATCGGCAAGGACGCGCGGCTGCGCTCCTCCTTCGGCATCGGCAGCATCTTCGACATGGGGAACGTCGTCGGCCTGCCGATCCCGACGTTCACCGGGATCGGCTACAACTTCAAGCTCTCCGACATCGCCGCGGCGATCCTGGAGGTGCAACTGGGCCGGATCGACGAACTCACCGAGCGCCGCAGCGCCACCGCGGCCCGGTACGCCGAACTGCTCGCCGACGAGGAGTTGCTGACGCTGCCCCAGGTGCCTCAGGACCGCACCCACGCCTGGCAGACCTACATGGTGACGCTGGACCCGCGCGTGGACCGCGCCGCCGTCGCCACCGAGCTGCGCGGCCAGGGGATCGGCTGCGGGCACGGCACCTTCGCCGCGCACGTGCAGCCGGTGTTCGAGGCCCAGCAGAAGTGCCCGGTCTCGGCTGACCTGTTCCAGCGCCAGCTCGCGATTCCCATGCACGCGGAACTCAGGCCGGAGCAGGTCGAACGCGTCGTGGACGCCCTGCGCGGCGCGGTGCGGACCCACGCGTCCACCAGCACGACGGGAGGCGCCGCATGACCGACCACCAGCCGACCCCGGACGGGGTACTGCGGCTCATCAACGGCTACTGGGCCACCGGTGTCGTGGGCGCCGCGGCCGCCCACTCGCTCTTCACGCACCTGGAGGACGGAGCGGGCACGGCCGCCGAACTGGCCGACCGTGCCGGCATCGCGCTGCGGGGCGCGCAGACCCTCCTGGACGGCCTCGTCAGCGTGGGCCTGGTCGAGCTCCACGAGGGCCGCTACCGCAACACCCCCGAGGCGTCCGTCTACCTGGTCGACGGCAAGCCCACCTGCCTGAGCGGCTTCGCCCAACTGAAGCTGAAGCACATGGGCGGCCTGGCCGGCCTGCCGGACGTGGTCCGGGCCGGGGGGCCGGTGCAGAACGCGACGACCGAGGTGGCCGACAACCCGCACTGGGAGGAGATCGTCCCGGCCATCGCGGCGCAGTCGGTCACGGCCGCCGGCGCCGCCGCCGAGGTGCTCGGCCTCGCCGGGGCGGGCCCGGTCTCCATCCTCGACGTGGGGGGCGGTTCGGGCGTCTACTCCGGGATCTGGCTGGAGGCCAACCCGGCCGCACACTCCACCCAGCTCGACTGGGAGCCGATCAACGCGATCGCCCGCCGGCTCCAGGAGGAGCGGGGTGTGGGCGACCGGTTCACCACCGTCAACGGCGACTTCCACACCACCGACTTCGGCACCGCGCGGTACGACATCGCGCTGTACTCCCACATCGCCCACCAGGAGGGGGCGGAGGACAACATCGCGGTCTTCTCCCGCCTCCGCGAAGCGCTCAAGCCCGGCGGTGCGCTGGTGGTCTGCGACTACGTCGTCGACGACGACCGCGGCGGTCCGGCCCTGCCGCTGATCTTCGCCTCGGAGATGCTCCTGAAGAGCAAGCGGGGCGGTACCTGGCGGCGGTCCGACTACCACGAGTGGCTGGTCAAGGCGGGCTTCACGAGTGTCACGTTCCACTCCGCGCCGCCGGCCACGCTGGTCATCGCCCGCTAGGTCGTACGTGGGTGGTCCGGCAACGCAGGGAGGTGCGGTGCCGGGCGCCGTGAGCCCGGCAGGACCCGCCGGGCAGGCCATGGACAACGGGTCCCGCGACGCCGCTTCGACGGCGCCTCGGGACCGTTCCGGGCCGCCCCCCTCCCGGTGACCGGGCCGCCGTCGCGAGCCCTAAGCACCCAGCACCCGCGCGCGCCTGCGCCTGCGCCCGCACCCGCATCCGCCCGCGCGCCCGCATCCGCCCGCGCCCGCACCCGCACCCGCGACGGCTTCCCCGCCCATCGATCACCGCACCGCAAAGGAGACAGTCCGATGAAGGGCTCTGTGGCCTACCGATCGATACAGGAGCGCGGTCTCCACATCGGCCTGCTGCCCGCCATGGCCGCGGCCGTCAACAAGACGACGCCGATCACGCTCGACCACGACCTCGACGTCCTCCCCGAGGTGGGCCGGCACCTGACGGTCTCGGGGCTCGCCGAGGTGGTCGACGACCTGGCGGCCCGCCTGTGGGCCGCCGGCGTCCGGCCCGACGAGCACGTGGTGCTCCACAAGAAGGCGAACGCCGACGTGTGGATGCTGGCCTGCGCGCTGTCCCGGATCGGCGCGGTGCCGGTGCTGCTCTCGCCGGGCCTGGACGCCACGACCGTCGGGGCCCTGCTGGAGCGGGTCGACCGGCCGAGCCTGCTCACCGACGACCACAAGCTGGACGTGCTGGCCGAACTCCCCCTGCCGGAGCTGACCCGGCGGGTGATCACCGTGTCCGGTGAGCGGCCGGGGACCGTGTCGCTGGGCGCGCTCGCCGGCGCGCCGCGGGTCCAGCCGGTGGAGCGGCCCATCGACGAGGCAGCCGTGATCACCCACACCTCCGGCACCACCGGGGTGCCCAAGCTGGTCGTGCACACGCCCCGTACCCAGGGCCTGCGGCTCAAGCCGCAGTGGCGGCTGCTGTCCCTCATGCGCAAGCGCGAGCGGGTGGCGATCCACATCCCCTTCGTGCACTCCCGGAACGTCGCGGCGATGGCCCTGGCCCTCCTGAAGGAGATGCCGGTGCTGCTCATGAACGAGTCGGACCCCGACACGGTCGCCGAGCTGTTCCTCGCGAACCGGCCCGGGCTGATCGAGGCGCTGCCCAACTCGCTGATGGCGTGGGAGGGCCTAGCCGACGACCCGCGGCGGCCCTTCGCGTCGGTGAAGTACTTCAGCAGCACCTTCGACGCGATCCACCCGGGGACGATGAGCAAGCTGCTCAGGTCCTCCGAGCGTCGGGGCGCACTGTTCTTCCAGATCTACGGGCAGAGCGAGGTCGGACCCGCCGTCGGCCGGGCTTACTTCCGCCGCTCCGCCCACAAGGCCAACGGGCGCTGCGTCGGCTGGCAGATGCCCGTCGGCTCGGCGAAGGTCCGCGTGGTCAGCCGGGACGGGAAGCGGCCGACGGCCGCGAACCCCGGTCGCATCCAGGTCGCCTGGCCGGCCCTGGCCAAGACGTACTTCGGCGAGCAGGAGCGCTACGACAGCAACCGCAGCGGCGACTGGTGGGGCACCGGGGACGTCGGCTACTTCACCCGGTTCGGCTGCCTGCACATGCTCGACCGGGAGGTCGACATGATCCACGGTGTCCGCAGCTCCCTGGAGATCGAGGACCTGGTCCTCGGCAAACTGCACGAGTTGAGCGAGCTGGTCGTGGTCCAGGGCCCCGACTCCCAGGCCGTTCCGGTGCTCTGCACCCACGGCGACCGGCCGCTGGACCGGGACCGCTGGCGGGAGGCCGTCGCCGACTTCCCCCAACTGGCCGACCCGGTCCAGATCCCGGAGGCCGAGCTGCCGCGCACCGCCACCCTCAAGGTCCAGCGCCTCGCGCTGGCCGACCGGCTCAAGGACGACCTCAAGGGCCGGGAGTGACCCCTCACCAGCAGGCCGCCGCCACGGCGGTGGAAACCCCTACCGAAAGAGACGAGTCCATGACGTCGGAAGCCACGCTCGCCCGATTCCGCGAGTACATGGTGGGCCCCTCCCGGTTCATGACCCTGCTGTCCTGCTTCGAGCTCGGCCTCGTCGACACGATCCGGGAGCGCCCGGGTCTGACCGCGGACGAGCTGGGGACGGCGGTCGGCGCCAAGGCGGACGCCGTCGAGCAACTGCTCCTCCTGCTGGTCAAGGAGGGCTTCGTCGCCTGCGACGAGGAGTCCGGCGGCTACACCCTGGACGCCCTCGCCGAGGTCGCGGCGGCCGATCTGAAGCGCGCCCTCGCCTACATGAACATGATCAAGGTGGTGGCGCTCCGCCAGCTCTTCCACCTGACCGAGAGCGCCCGGACCGGCACGCTCGTCGGCCTGCGGGAGATGTACGGGGTGACCGAGGGCACCCTCTACGGGGCCGTGGCCGAGCACCGCGACCTGCGCGAGGCGTGGGCGAACCTGATGAACACGGTCACCGCCAACATCGACCCCTGGTTCTTCGGGAACATCGACGTCCCGGCCGGCGCCCGGGTGCTCGACCTGGCGGGCAACACCGGCCTCGGAGCGGTCCACACCGCCACGTACAAGGCGTCCCCCGGCCTGCGGGTCACCACCTTCGACCTGCCGGAGAAGGAGCAGGAGGCCCTGGCGAACTTCAAGGCCCACGGTGTCGCGGAGCAGTGCTCCTTCATCGGCGGCGACGTCTTCGACGGCGTGCCCAAGGGCTTCGACATCGTCCTGATCAAGCACTTCCTGGACATGTTCGACAAGGACGACGTGGTCAGGATCCTCAGCGGCGTCAACGCCGCCCTGGAGGTCGGCGGCCAGGTCAACATCATGGTGCCGGTGTACCCGGAGGACATCACGGACACCGACAACTACAACGTCGACTTCTTCCCGGCCTTCTTCATCGGCTGCACGATGGGCCAGGGCGGTCCGCAGAAGCTGTCGGTCTACCAGAGCTGGCTGGAGGAGTGCGGGTTCAAGGTGACGAAGGCGATCACCAAGGACGCGTCGGAGGTGCCGCCGGACGTCATCCCGGTCCAGGCGATCCTGTCCGCGACCAAGGTGGCGTGACCCGGCGCGGTGCCCGGCGGCGCCGCGCGCGGCCATCGCCGCGCGCGCCCGGGCACCACACCAGCAATGCCCACAGGAACCCGAACCCTTTGGAGACAAACGATGCCGGATGCAGCCGATGTCGACGTGGCGAGTGTCTACTCAGCCATCGAGAAGTCAGCCGGCCTGCTGGACGTGACCGCCTCGCGTGACGTCGTCTGGCCCGTCCTCACCGCCTTCGAGGACGCTCTTCCCCAGGCCGTGATCGCCTTCAGGGTGGCCACCAACGCGCGGCACGAGGGGGACTTCGACACCCGCTTCACCCTTCCCAAGGACATCGACCCCTACTCCGTGGCCCTGGCGAACGGTCTGATCGAGAAGACGGACCACCCCGTCGGCGACCTGCTCGCCGACCTCCAGCGGCTGTGCCCCATCGACAGCTACGGCGTCGACCTCGGGGTCGTCTCCGGGTTCAAGAAGATCTGGGTGTACTTCCCGGCCGGGGAGCACGAGACGCTGGACCGGCTCACCGGCCTGGCGTCGATGCCGCGCAGCCTGGCCGGGAACACCGCCTTCTTCACCCGCTACGGCCTGGCGGAGAAGGTCGACGTCATCGGCATCGACTACCGCAGCCGCACCATGAACGTGTACTTCGCGGCACCCGCCCAGTGCTTCGAGCGGGACACCGTCCTGGCGATGCACCAGGACATCGGGCTGCCGAGCCCCAGCGAGCAGATGTTCGCCTTCTGCGAGCGGTCGTTCGGCCTCTACACCACCCTGAACTGGGACACCATGGAGATCGAGCGGATCTCCTACGGCGTGAAGACGGACGATCCGATGGCGTTCTTCGCCCGGCTGGGCACCAAGGTCGAGCACTTCGTGAAGAACGTCACCTACGGGGTCGACGACGTCAAGATGGTCTACGCCGCCGTGACGTCCGGCGGCGAGGAGTACTACAAGCTCCAGTCGTACTACCGCTGGCACTCCGTCAGCCGGCTGAACGCCGCCTACATCGCGGCTCGCGACAAGGAAACCGCGTAACGCGGAACCGCTCACGCGCTCCCGGGAGATCCCGCCCCTGCGGGATCTCCCTTCTTTGTGCTGCTCGCGCGGCGGGCCGCCACGGCCGGATCCGGTCACGGAGCGCACGCGGAACGACGTACGAGAGGTGGGTGCAATGACGGGTCGGATGGACTCGGCAACCCTGGACCAGGGCGAACCGGGGGGCCGCGTCGAACACGACGAGCGCGAGGAACGCGGTGGGCACGGCAGTCCCGCGTTCCGGTTCAGCCAGATGGAGAGCCTCCTGCGGGGGCACACGCTGCGCCACCTGACGGTGGACGGCATCGAGGCGGTTTTCGTGCGGGACCCGGTCCTGGTCCGCGACATCCTGGTGGGCGAGAGCCGGAACTACGGCAAGGGCGAGCTCTTCCGGAAGGCCAGGAACCTCAGCCGGGTGGGGATGCTCTCGGAGGACGAGTCCATGCACCGGCACTACCGGCGCCTGGCGAACCCCTACGTCCGGTCGGCGAGGATCGACGAGTACGTTCCCGCGATGCGGGACATCGTCAGCGACACCATCTCCTCGTGGCGGGCCGGGGAACCGGTGGACGTCCAGGCCGAGATGTGCCGGATCACCTGCGCGATCGTCACCGGGACGCTCATCGTCGGGCTGCCGCAGGCGACGATCAAGGCACTGAGCGAGCGGCTCTCCCGCCTGGCCTGGGAGATGATCCGCAAGCCGCTCTACGGCAAGGCGGCGGCCCGCGCGGCGCGTCCGGGCGCGTCCGCCCGGCTGTCCCGGGCACGCAGGGAGTTCCGGGAACTCCTCTCGGAGTGCATCGCCGGTCTCCTGGACTCCCCCACGTCGACGGCCGGCTACCTCTCGGCGCTCCTGGCGGACTCCGACAGCGAGGGCAACCGCGTCCTGACGCCGGAGCAGGTGTGCGAGGAGGCGGTCATGATGCTGACCGCGGCCACCGTCACCACGGCCTCCGTCATGTCCTGGGCCCTGCACGTGCTCTCCACCGACGACTCGGCCGAGGAACAACTCCTGAAGGACCTGGTGCACCGGCGCACCGCGGGCGCCGGCCTGGAACACGGCGCCTCCGGCTACACCCTCCGGTTCCTCGCGGAGATCCTCCGGCTCTACCCGCCGGTGTGGATCTCGTGCCGGAAGGCCCTGGTGGACGTCCGGCTCGGCAGCCACCGGCTCCCGGCGGGCACGAACCTGGTCTTCAGCTCGTACCTGCTGCACCGCGACCCCGGACGCTACCCCGATCCGCACCGGTTCGACCCCGACCGGTGGCTCTCCCTGCGTCCCAGCAGCTCCGACGCCTCCTACATCCCCTTCGGCGTCGGATCGAAGGGGTGCATCGGCGAGCCGTTCGCCTGGGAGCAGTTGGAGGTCATCCTCGACGTGGTGACGCAGAAGTGGAAGCTGCGCCCCGATCCCGGCCACCGGGTCCGCACCGCGCCGGAGACCACGCTCCACCCCCGCCGCCTCCTCATGACGCCCGAGCCGCGGTGACCGGCGGGAGGTGCGCGGCGGACGGCCGCCCGTGAGCGACGCCGGCGGCCTCCCGCACCGCCCTCCCGCACCGCCGCACCACGCGAACCCACCCGAACGACACAGGGAGTTGAGCGCTTTGACGCTGCCGACCTCGGTCGAGGGGGTGCCGGAGGACCGCCGGGGCGTTTCCGTCGGCATCGGCCGCGCCCACGCCAAGGCCATCCTGCTCGGAGAGCACGCCGTCGTGTACGGGGCTCCCGCGCTCGCCCTCCCCGTTCCGCAACTGACGGTCACGGCGTGGGCCCGCCGGTCCGGCCGCGGGGCACCGGGCGGCGTGTCCTTCACGTCGGCCGGCTCCCCGTCGCGCCCGATGGTCGCGCAGGCGTCCGAGGGCCTGCGCCGGCTGGTCGCCGGGTTCACGGCGCTCACCGGCGCCGACGGCGGCCCGCACCTCGACGTGGCCGTCGACGCCACGATCCCGCCCGGCCGCGGGCTCGGCTCCAGCGCGGCCTGCGCACGCGCGGTCGTCCGCGCACTCGCCGACCTCCACCGTCTCGACCTCACGGAGGACGAGACGTTCGACCTGGTGCAGACGGCCGAGAACGTGGCCCACGGCCGCTCCAGCGGAGTGGACGCGCGGACCGTCGGCGCGTCCGCCCCGCTGCTGTTCCGCGGGGGCGAGGTCCAGGAGCTGAGCATCGGCTGCGACGGCCTGTTCGTCATCGCGGACAGCGGGGCCATGGGCCGCACCAAGGACGCGGTCGCGCTGCTGCGGGACGGGTTCGCACGGGAGGACGGAGCGCGGGAGCGGTTCGTGCGCCGCGCGTCCCGACTGACCGAGGAGGCCCGGCAGGCGCTCGCGGGCGGCCGGCCGGAGGAGCTCGGCTCGCGGCTGACGCACTACCACGACCTGCTGCGAGGAGCCGGGCTCAGCACCGGGGCCGTCGACGCGCTCGTCGACGCCGCGCTCGCCGCGGGCGGCCTCGGTGCCAAGATCACCGGCGGCGGCCTGGGCGGCTGCGCCATCGTCCTGACCCGTCCGGACCGCGCCCCCGAGGTCGTCCGGGGGCTCCACGCGGCAGGCGCCGCGCAGACCTGGACCGTGCCGCTGGGAGGGCCTGCCGAAGATGCGCTCTGAACACCCGGCCACCCTGGCCGCCGCGCCGGAGCAGGGTGCCACCGAGGAGGCCACCGCCGTCGCGCACCCGAACATCGCGCTCATCAAGTACTGGGGCAAGCGCGACGAGGACCTGGTCCTGCCCCGCGTCGACAGCCTGTCGATGACCCTGGACGTCTTCCCCACGACCACCCGCGTCCGCCTCCGGGCCGACGCCGCGCACGACCAGGTCACCCTGAACGGCGCCCCCGCCCGGGGCGAGGCACTGCGCCGGGTCGTCGCCTTCCTCGACCTGGTCCGGGAGCGGGCCGGGCGGGCGCACCGGGCCGTCGTGGACAGCGAGAACACCGTCCCGACCGGAGCGGGCCTCGCCTCGTCCGCCAGCGGTTTCGCCGCCCTCGCGGTCGCCGCCGCGGCCGCGTACGGGCTCGACCTCGACGCCACCGCCCTGTCGCGGCTGGCCCGGCGCGGCTCCGGGTCGGCCTCCCGGTCGGTCTTCGGCGGCTTCGCGGTGTGGCACGCGGGCCCGGCCCGCGGCACCGCGCAGGAGGCCGACCTCGCCTCCCACGCCGAACCGGTGCCCACGGGGGACCTCGACCCGGCACTGGTCGTCGCCGTGCTCGACGCGGGCCCCAAGGAGGTCTCCAGCAGGACCGCCATGCGGCGGACCGTGGACACCTCGCCGCTGTACGAGTCGTGGGCCGCGTCCAGCGGGGCGGACCTGGCCGAGATGCGGGCCGCACTGCTCGCCGGCGACATCGAGACGGTCGGGGAGGTCGCCGAGCGCAACGCGCTGGGCATGCACGCGACGATGCTCGCGGCCCGGCCGGCGGTGCGCTACATGACGCCGGCCACCCTCGCCGTCCTCGACCGGGTGCTCCGGATCCGACGCGACGGCGTCCCGGCCTACGCCACCATGGACGCCGGACCCAACGTCAAGGTCCTGTGCCGCCGCGCCGACGCCGGCCAGGTCGCCGCGGCGCTGTGGGAGGCGGCCGCGGACGGCACCGTGCTCGTCGCCGGGCCGGGGCCGGGAGCCCGCCTGCTGGGCGGGGACGGTCGATGACCGGTCAGCGGACCGCCGTGCGCCGCGCGCCGGGCAAGCTGTTCGTGGTGGGGGAGTACGCGGTCGTCGAGCCCGGCAACCCCGCGGTCCTCGTCGCGGTCGACCGCTACGTCACCGTCACCCTGACCGGCCCGGCCGGGCACGGCGTCGAGATCTCCTCCGACCTCGGCCCGCGCGGCGCCCGCCTCCGGTGGAGCCGCGGCCGGCTCCGGCCGTACGGCACCGGCGACGGGGCGGACGCGGGCGCCGGGCTCGCCCACGTGACGGGCGCGATCGAGACGGTGGCCCGGCTGCTGGCCGAACGCGGGTGTCCCGCGCCGTCGTTCGGCGTGTCGATCGAGAGCGACCTGCACGACCACGGCACCAAGTACGGTCTGGGCTCCAGCGCCGCGGTGACCGTGGCGACCGTCGCCGCCACGGCCGCGTACTGCGGCCTCGCCCTGTCCGCCGAGGAGCGGTTCCGGCTGGCGCTGCTCGCCACCGCCGGGATCGACCCCAAGGGCTCCGGCGGCGACCTCGCCGCCGGCACCTGGGGCGGCTGGATCGCCTACCGCGCGCCCGACCGGGACGCCGTCCTGGCCCTGGCCCGCGAGCGCGGGATCGAGGAGGCGCTCCGCGCGCCCTGGCCCGGGTTCGGGGTACGCCGTCTGCCCGCCCCCGAGGGCCTCGCGCTGGAGGTCGGGTGGACCGGGACACCGGCCTCCACCACGGCCCTGGTGGCGGACCTGCACCGGCGGCAGTGGCGCGGCACCGACGCCCACCGGCGGTTCGTCCGCACCACCGCCGACTGCGCCCGGGCGGCGGCCGCCGCGCTGGAGCGGCGTTGCGGACGAGAGCTCAAGGAGCAGGTCCGGCGGGCCCGGCAGGAGCTGGCCCGGCTGGACGACGAGGTCGCCCTGGGGATCTTCACCCCCCGGCTGACGGCGCTGTGCGAGGCCGCCGAAGCCGTCGGAGGCGCGGCCAAGCCCTCCGGGGCGGGCGGCGGCGACTGCGGCATCGCGCTCCTGGACGCCGCAGCCCCACACGACATCGCCCGATTGCGCGAGCGGTGGGCCCGCGCCGGGGTGCGGCCCCTCCGCATCCGTGCCGCCGCGGAAGGGAACGAGGAATGATCGCCGATCGCAAGGACGACCACGTCCGGCTCGCCGTCGAGCAACAGCAGCAGCACCACGGGCGCAACCAGTTCGACGACGTGTCGTTCGTCCACCACGCCCTGGCCGGCATCGACCGGGAGGACGTCTGCCTGGCCACCGGCTTCGCCGGCATCTCCTGGCGGGTGCCGCTCTACATCAACGCGATGACCGGCGGCAGCCAGCGGACCGGCGCCATCAACCGGGACCTGGGCATCGCCGCGCGCGAGACCGGCGTGCCGATCGCCTCCGGCTCGATGAGCGCCTACTTCAAGGATCCGGACTGCGCCGGCACCTTCAGCGTGCTGCGCGAACAGAACCCGGACGGGTTCGTCCTGGCCAACGTCAACGCGACGGCCTCCGTCGACAGGGCGCGGCGGGCCGTCGACCTGCTCCGGGCCGACGCCCTCCAGATCCACGTCAACACCGTGCAGGAGACGGTGATGCCCGAAGGCGACCGGTCGTTCGCCTCCTGGGCGCCGCAGATCGGGAAGATCGCGGCCGGCGTCGACGTCCCCGTGATCGTCAAGGAGGTCGGCTTCGGCCTGAGCCGCGAGACCGTCCACCTGCTGGAGGACCTGGGCGTGCGGGTCGCCGACCTCGGCGGCCGGGGCGGCACCGACTTCGCCCGCATCGAGAACGGCCGGCGCGAACTCGCCGACTACGCCTACCTCACCGGCTGGGGGCAGTCCACGGCCGCGTGCCTGCTGGACGCGCAGGGCGCCCCGATCCCGGTCCTCGCCTCCGGCGGCGTGCGCAACCCGCTCGACGTGGCCCGCGCGCTGGCGCTCGGCGCGTCCGGTGTCGGCGTGTCCGGCACCTTCCTGCGCACGCTGCTCGACGGCGGCGTGGGGGCGCTGATCGACCGGATCACGACCTGGCTCGACCAACTCGCCGCACTCCTGACCCTGCTCGGCGCGCGCACCCCCGCCGACCTGACGCACCGCGACCTGGTGATCCACGGCGGGCTGCGCGAGTTCTGCGCGGACCGGGGGATCGACACCCGGGCGTTCGCCGGCCGTTCCGGCGGCCGGGACGGCGCCCACGAGACGACGGGAGACAGACGATGACCGACGAGGCGATCGCCGGGGTTCCGATGCGCTGGGTGGGCCCCGTGCGCATCTCGGGGAACGTGGCCGCCACCGAGACCCGGGTCCCGCTCGCCACCTACGAGTCGCCGCTGTGGCCCTCCGTGGGGCGGGGGGCGAAGGTCTCCATGCTCTCCGAGCGGGGCATCGTCGCCACCCTCGTCGACGAGCGGATGACCCGGTCGGTGCTGGTGGAGGCGGCGGACGCGCAGACCGCGCTGACGGCCGCGCGGACCATCGACGCGCACCTCGACGAGCTGCGCACAGTGGTGCGCGGTTGCAGCCGGTTCGCCGAGCTGATCGGCGTGCGCCACGAGATCAACGCCAACCTGCTCTTCATCCGCTTCGAGTTCAGCACCGGCGACGCGTCGGGCCACAACATGGCCACGCTCGCCTCCGACGCGCTGCTCGGGCACCTGCTGGAGACGATCCCGGGCATCTCCTACGGGTCGATCTCCGGGAACTACTGCACGGACAAGAAGGCGACCGCGATCAACGGCATCCTCGGCCGCGGCAAGAACGTGGTCACCGAGCTGCTCGTGCCGCGCGACGTGGTCGACGGCGTCCTGCACACCACGGCCGCCGCGGTCGTGGAGCTGAACATCCGCAAGAACATGCTCGGGACCCTGCTCGCCGGCGGCATCCGCTCGGCGAACGCCCACTTCGCGAACATGCTGCTCGGCTTCTACCTGGCCACCGGCCAGGACGCGGCCAACATCGTCGAGGGCTCGCAGGGCGTCGTCATGGCCGAGGACCGGGACGGCGACCTCTACTTCGCCTGCACCCTGCCCAACCTGATCGTGGGCACCGTCGGCAACGGCAAGGGGCTCGACTTCGTGGAGTCCAACCTGGCCCGGCTCGGCTGCCGGGACGAGCGGGGCCCCGGGGACAACGCCCGCCGGCTCGCCGTCATCGCGGCGGCGACGGTGCTGTGCGGTGAACTCTCCCTCCTCGCGGCCCAGACGAACCCGGGCGAACTCATGCGCGCACACGTCCGGCTGGAACGCGACAACCCGACAGCAAAGGCTGGTGTCTAGGGAAAATGGCCAACGATTCCGCCATAGGCATTCACGACCTGTCGTTAGCGACGACCGAGTTCGTCCTGCCGCACACGGTCCTCGCCGAGTACAACGGCACCGACGTCGGCAAGTACCACGTGGGCATCGGCCAGCGGTCGATGAGCGTGCCGGCCGCCGACGAGGACATCGTGACCATGGGCGCGGCCGCGGCGGCGCCCATCATCGCCCGGCACGGCGGCGACGGCATCCGGACGATCATCTTCGCCACGGAGTCCTCGATCGACCAGGCGAAGTCGGCCGGCATCTACGTCCACTCCCTGCTCGGACTGCCCGCGGCCACCCGGGTCGTGGAACTCAAGCAGGCGTGCTACGCGGCGACGGCGGCCCTGCAGTTCGCCATCGGCCTGGTACGCCGCGACCCGGCGCAGCGCGTCCTCGTGATCGCCTCCGACGTCTCCCGGTACGACGTGGACAGCCCCGGTGAGGCCACCCAGGGCGCGGCCGCCGTGGCCATGCTGGTCGGCACCGATCCGGCGCTGGTGCGCGTCGAGGACCCGTCGGGCGTGTTCACCGCCGACGTCATGGACTTCTGGCGGCCGAACTACCGGGAGACGGCCCTGGTCGACGGGCAGGAGTCCATCGGCGCCTACCTGCTGGCGGTGGAGGGAAGCTGGAAGGACTACACGGAGCAGGGCGGCCGGTCCCTGGAGGAGTTCGCCGCGTTCTGCTACCACCAGCCGTTCACGAAGATGGCCTACAAGGCCCACCGCCAGCTCCTGAACTACTGCGGGCACGACATCGACGAGGAGCGGATCACCCGGCACCTCGGGCTGACCACGGCCTACAACAACGTCATCGGCAACAGCTACACGGCCTCGGTGTACCTGGCCCTCGCCGCGCTGCTCGACCAGGCGGACGACCTGACCGGCCGGGCGGTCGGCTTCCTCAGCTACGGCTCGGGCAGCGTCGCCGAGTTCTTCGCCGGCACCGTCGCCCCCGGATACCGGGAGCACCTGCGCACCGCGGCGAACCGCGAGGCGATCGACCGGCGCAAGGAGGTCGGCCACGCCCGCTACCGCGAACTGCACGGGCACTCCTTCCCGCCCGACGGCGGGGACCACCTCGTCCCGGCCGAGACCACCGGCCCCTTCCGGCTGGCGGCCCTGCGCGGTCACAAGCGCGTCTACGAGGCACGTTAGCCAGGGCCTGTCCGGCCACCCGTCCGCGGCCGGGGCCCCGCGTGCGCGGGGCCGTACGCCCGCCGGGACGGCCGCGGCCTCGCGGCCGATCGCACCACCCAACCACGACCACGCGAGGGGAAGGCGGGCCCATGACCGGCATCGGGATCCTCGGTACGGGCGCACATGTGCCGGACCGGGTCGTCTCCAACGACGAGGCCGCGGCCGAGGCGGGCGTCGACGACGCCTGGGTCGTCCGCAAGACCGCGATCCGGGAGCGCCGCTGGGCCGCCCCCGGGCAGGCGACCTCGGACCTGGCCGCGGCCGCCGGGCGGGCGGCCCTGCGGTCGGCCGGGATCACCGCCGCCGACCTGTCGGTGATCATCGTCGCCACCTCCACGCCCGACCGCCCCCAACCGCCCACCGCCGCCTACGTGCAGCACCTGCTCGGGGCCGTCGACGCGGCCGCGTTCGACGTCAACGCCGTGTGCTCCGGCGAGGTGTTCGCGCTCGCCGCGGCCGAGGGCGTGCTCCGCCGGCGGGGCGGGTGCGCGCTGGTCATCGGTGCCGACGTGTACTCGCGCATCCTGAACCCGGCCGACCGCAGGACGGTCGTCCTGTTCGGCGACGGCGCCGGTGCGATGGTCCTGGGCCTCAAGGGGGGAGCGCGGGTCCGCGACATCTCCGCGCACACCTTCGGCGAGCTCTCGAGCCTGATCGAGGTGCCCGCCGGGGGCAGCCGGCAGCCCGTCGACCGGGCCGCCCTGGACGCCGGCCTCCAGTTCTTCACCATGGACGGCCGGGCGGTGCGCGCCTTCGTCGAGGACCGCCTGCCCCTGCTGACCAAGCAGTTCCTGCACGAGAGCGGTGTCGGTCCCGGCGACGTCGCCCACTTCGTGCCGCACCAGGCCAACGGCGTCATGCTCGACGCCGTCTTCGCCGAACTCGCCCTGCCCAGGGCGACCATGCACCTCACGCTGACGCGCTACGGCAACACGGGAGCCGCCTCCATCCCGATCACCCTGGCCGAAGCCGCTCGCTCGGGCGCCTTCCGACCCGGCGACCTGATCCTGCTGGCCGGTTTCGGCGGCGGCATGGCGGTCGGATTCGCACTGGTCGAGTGGTGAGGCCGGCACCTGCGCGGCCGGTGGCGGCCGCCGGACCGGCGGACCGGACGCCGCGAGCCCCCCGACCGGCCCCCGCGGTCACCGCACTCGTCAGCAGCCCGGCGCCACCGCGGCCTCGCGCTGGGTTCCAGCCATCGGCAGAAACAGGAACCATGACAACGAGACACTGCACCGTGGGCCTGATAGGCGGCGGCCCGCGCGGGCTCTCGGTGGTCGAACGGCTCTGCGCCAACGCCCGCTCGCAGCCCGAGGGCAGCACTGTCCACGTCCATCTGGTCGACCCCTACCCGCCCGGCTCCGGCAAGGTGTGGCGCACCGACCAGTCCCGTCACCTGCTCATGAACACCGTGGCCGGACAGATCTCGGTCTTCACCGACGCCTCCGTGGACCTGCGCGGCCCGCTGGAACCGGGGCCGAGCCTGTACGAGTGGGCCGTGGAGGTCGTCGCGGGCCGGCTCGGGGACGGCGTCCCCGCCCACGTCCTCGACGAGGCCCGCGCGCTGACCCCGGACACCTACCCGACCCGCGCCTTCTACGGCCGGTACCTGCGATGGGCCTACCGGCGCACCGTGGAGGGCGCGCCCGCGGGAGTGACCGTCAGCACCCACGCCTCCCTCGCGGTGGCGCTCGACGACGACCCGGACGCCGGGGACGGCGGGCTCCAGCGGGTGACGCTCGCCGACGGGACCGTGCTCGCGGGCCTGCACGCCGTGATCCTGTGCCAGGGACACCTGCCCGCCACCGCCGGCACCGCCGAGCGGCGCTTCGCCGCCCGGGCCCGGACGGCGGGGCTCCTGCACGTCCCGCCGTCCAACCCGGCGGACGTCGACCTGGACGTGCTCCCCCCGGGTACCGAGGTGCTGCTGCGCGGCCTCGGGCTGAACTTCTTCGACTACATGGCCGAACTCACCGTCGGCCGCGGGGGATCCTTCGCCCGGGCCGCCGCCGGCCGGCTGGTGTACCGCCCCAGCGGGCGCGAACCGGTCCTGCACGCCGGGTCCCGGCGCGGCGTCCCCTACCAGGCCCGGGGCGACAACGAGAAGGGCCCGCACGGCCGGCACGAGCCGCTGCTGCTCACCGCCGACCGCGTCGCGGAACTGCGCGCCGCCCACCGGGACTCGGGACTGGACTTCAGGAAGGACCTGTGGCCGCTGATCTCCCGCGAGGTCGAGACGGTCTACTACCGGACGCTGTTCGCCTCACGCGGGCACACGCTCACGGCGGAGCGCTTCCAGGACGAGTTCCTGGCGGCGGGGCCGGGGGAGCGGGACAAGGACGCCGTCCTGGCGGCGTACGGCGTGGGCGAGAAGTACCGCTGGGACTGGGACCTGATCGCCCGCCCCTACCGGGACCGGGAGTTCGCCGGCCCGGAGGACTTCACCGGCTGGCTCCTGGACCACCTGCGCAAGGACGTCTCGGACGCCAGGCGCGGCAACGTCAGCGGCCCGCTGAAGGCCGCGCTCGACGTGCTGCGGGACCTGCGCAACGAGGTCCGCCTCGCGGTCGACCACGGGGGCCTGCACGGCGACTCCCACCGCGCCGACCTGGACGACTGGTACACCCCGCTCAACGCGTTCCTGTCGATCGGGCCGCCCGGGCAGCGGGTCGAGGAGATGACCGCCCTCATCGAGGCCGGCGTGCTGAAGGTGGTCGGACCGGGCCTGCGGGTGGCCGTCGACGGCGACCGGTACCACGCCGACTCCCCGCTCGTGCCCGGTTCGGCGATCCGGGTGGACGCGCTCGTCGAGGCGCGCCTGCCCGACATCTCGCTGAGCCGGACGGAGGATCCGCTGCTGCGCCGGCTGCTGGCGACCGGGCAGTGCGCCGCCTTCCGCATCCGCAGGCGCTCCGGCCGCGCCTACGAGAGCGACGGACTGGCCGTCACCGGGCGGCCGTTCCACCTGGTCGACGCGGCCGGCCGGGCCCATCCGCGCCGCTTCGCCTTCGGCGTGCCCACCGAGTCGGTGCACTGGGTGACGGCCGCGGGCATCAGGCCGGGCGTCAACTCGGTGACGTTGGTGGAGTCCGACGCCATCGCCCGCGCGGTCCTCGCCTGTGCGGGAGCGGCCGGACCGGTCGCCGCGGCCGCCTCGGCGCCGGCCGCCGGCGCCGAGGCGGGCGGCGGGCAGACCGGGGGCGGGCGGACCGCCGGCGCACAGCCCGGGAGCGGACAGCAGGCCCACACAGGACAAGGACTGGACTATGTTCACTGACACCGGACCCGGCGCGGACCTCGGGACCGACGGGGCGCCGCCGGCGGCGGACCCCGGTCTGCTGTCCCCGGTCTGGGCGGCGACACCCGTCCTGGCCGCGGTGTCCGACGGGGCCTGGCTCCAGGCCATGCTGGACGCCGAGGCGGCGCTCAGCCGGGCGCAGGCCCGGCTCGGCACGGTGCCGTCGTCCGCCGCCCGGGCCATCACCCGGGCCGCGCGCGCCGAACACCTCGACCTGGCCGCCCTGGCACGGCAGTCGCGGGAGTCCGCCAACCCCGTGGTGGCGCTGGTGCGGGAGTTCACCGCGGTGGTGGCCGACCGGGACCCGGCGGCGGCGGCGTACGTGCACCGGGGCTCGACCAGCCAGGACATCCTCGACACCGCGACCGTCCTGGTCGTCGGCCGGGCCCTGCGGCTGATCCGCGCGGACCTCGCCCGCGTGGCGGAGGCGCTGGCCGTACTCGCCCGGGAGCACCGCGACACCCTGGTCGCGGGCCGGACGCTGGGCCTGCACGCGGTGCCCACCACCTTCGGCCTCAAAGCGGCGGGCTGGCGCCATCTCGTCCTGGACGCGGTGGACAAGCTCGACGCGCTGAGCGCCGGCGGGCTCCCGGTCCAACTCGGCGGCGCCGCCGGCACCCTGGCCGGGTACCTCGCGTACGCGCCGGGGGCCGACCCGGCCGCCTACGTCGAGGAGCTGACCGACGCGTTCGCGGCCGAACTGGGGCTGTCCGCCCCCCTCCTGCCATGGCACGTGCTGCGCACCCCCGTGGTGGACACGGCCACCGCCGCGGCCTTCCTGTGCGGAGCCCTCGGCAAGATCGCCGTCGACGTGCTGGCGCTGACCCGGACCGAGGTGGGCGAGGTGTACGAGCCGTCGCCCGGCGGCCGGGGCGCGTCGTCGGCGATGCCGCACAAGCGCAACCCCGTGCTGGCGACGGCCGTCAGGTCCGCCGCGCTCCAGGCGCCGCAACTCGCCGCGACGGTGCTCGGCTGCCTGCCGAGCGAGGACGAGCGGTCCGCCGGCGCCTGGCACGCCGAATGGGAGCCGCTGCGCGCGCTGCTGCGGCTGGCCGGGGGCGCCGCGCACCAGACGGTGGAACTCGTCTGCCACCTGTCGGTCGACCCGTCACGGATGCGGGCCAACACGCGCCTGACGGCGGGCCTGATCGTCTCCGAGCGGATCGCCGCGGTGCTCGCCCCGGCCCTCGGCAAGGCGCTGGCCCGCGATCTGCTGAACGAGGCGTCCGCCCGCTCGGCGCGCACCGGCGAGCCGCTGGCCGACGTCCTGCGGCAGGACAGCCGGGCCTCGGCGGCGCTCGCCGAGGCCCGGTCGGCCGACCTGTTCGAGCCGGACGCCTACGCGGGGGCCGCGGGCCCGCTGACGGACCGCGCGCTGTCGCGTCCGCTGCCCCCGGGCGGAGGCGCGGCGTGAGCGTCCTGGCGCGGCCCGGACCCCGGCGCGAGGCCGCCGGCCCGCGCCGGCCGGGGCCCGCGCCGCATCACGATCTGCATGATCTCGTCGATGTCGAACTGGGACCGGCCCGGCGTCCCGTAGCGGGTGATCTTCCCGCGGCTCACCCACTTGCGGATCGTCGCCTCCGACACCCCCGCGGCCAGCGCGGCCGCACTCGTGGGCAGCAACCGGTGGCGTGGCGGCCTCCTCACGGGCGGGCGGCCTTCCCCTGCCGTGCCATCAGCGGTCGCAGAGTGATCCATTCGTGAATCTCCCAGGTGTGTCCCGACGAACACCGGACGCTTTTCCCGTCCGAGTTCCCGACGTGCTGAGTGGGCGTGGTGATCTTTCCCCCGCATCCGGCCACCACGCAATCCCAGGTGAGCAGGTCCGGTTCGGCGGGCTCCGGGTCGATGGTACGCAGGAGTTCTAATCGGAGGCCATCGATTTCGTCCGCGAAATCCGCCGCCTGCGGTTGTGCGGTCAGCCATCCGAGGTTGCGCATCAGGAAATATGTCAGGTGTGGGACCGAGCGTGTCAGGATTTCGCCTCCGTGTTTGTCGACGACGAGATCGGCCCACGACTCGAGAATGGCGAGGATGTTCTGCCGGGCGTCGAGGGCGGACATGCTCAACTGGTCCGTGTTCCGGCTGCCGGAGACCCGCGTCTGGTGCATCTGCCGTGATACGGGCGATATGTGGTGCAACGTCTCCTGGTAGAGGCCGGGAAGCGCGGCCAGGTTGCCCTTCAGATGCCGGAGCCGCGCGGGGCTGAGGAAGGATTCGGCCGCAATGCCGTGTCCCTGTTGCGGGGTTCCGGGACAGGTGCGTGACTGCATTCGATCGCCTTTCTGAGCTGGCTTGTCCGCCGGTCGTCGGAAATGACCGGGACCACCCGGACGGAATGGCGGTCGCAGTCGGGCCGACGGCTCGTGGGAAGAGAGAGGCCGTTAAGGGATCTGACGCGGGATCGGCGAGCAGGGGCGCGTGTCCGGTGGAGCGGGCGGGTCGCGAACATTGCGTGCCCTCGGAGTTGTCCGTTCGGATCCGACCCGGATGCACAGGAGAATTACACGGGGCATATCCCGATGTCAACGCTCTCATTTTCCGGTCGATCTTCACCGGAGAGAAACCCCCGGATTCGCCCGCGCAGGCGTCGTCACCAGGGCCGGGGCGTGCACCCGGCCGAGCCGCCGCCGCCCGGCCGGCCGGCACCGGAGCGCTCCCGCTCGAGTGCCGCTCCATCTGAACTTGAGGAGATATCCGTGACGTCCGACATGACCGCCGACATCGGCGAGGAGGCCGCCGGCCTCGCCCGCCGCACCAGCGCGGACCTGCTCCGCCGTATCGAGGACAGGCTGCGATCCCATCTCGCGGCCGAGCACGACGTGTGGGCCGGGGTGCACGAACGGGCGGCCGTCCCCGTGGACGAGCTGTCCACGCTGGTCGCGTCGGGCGGCAAGCGCCTGCGGCCGGCCTTCTGCGTCGCCGGCTACCTCGCCGCCGGCGGGGACCCCGGCGACCCCGGCATCGTGGCGGCGGGCGCGGCCCTGGAACTGCTGCACGTCTCCGCCCTCGTCCACGACGACGTCCTGGACGACTCCAGCCGGCGGCGCGGGGTGCCGACCGTCCACACGGCGCACGCGGAGCTGCACGCCGACCGCGGCTGGCAGGGGGAGTCACGCCGGTACGGCGAAGGCGTGGCCCTGCTGGTCGGCGACCTCGCGCTCGTCTACTCCGAGGAGTTGATGGCCCAGGCGCCGGCGGCGGTGGTCCCGGAGTGGAACAGGCTGCGGTCCGAAGTGATGATCGGCCAGTACCTGGACGTCCACGCGGCGGCCGAGTTCTCGGTCGACCCCAAGGGCTCGCGCCTGATCGCCAGGATCAAGTCCGGCCGCTACACCATCCACCGCCCCCTCGTGGTGGGCGCGAACGCGGCGGGCCGCGACGACCTCGCCCCCGCCTTCGAGGAGTACGGCGAGGCGGTGGGCGAGGCGTTCCAGCTCCGGGACGACCTGCTGGACGCCTTCGGCGACTCCGCCGACACCGGCAAGCCCACCGGCCTCGACTTCACCCAGCACAAGATGACGCTGCTGCTGGGGTGGGCGATGCAGCGCGACGATCACATCCACGGCCTGATCACGGAGCCGGGCCACACCTCCGAGGAGGTGCGCCGCCGCCTCCTGGACACGGGCGTCCCCGCCGACGTCGAGCGGCACATCGCCCATCTCGTCGAGCGCGGCTGCAAGGCCATCGCCGACGCGCCGCTGGAAGCGGTGTGGCGCGGGGAACTCGCGGCCATGGCCCGGCGGGTCGCCTACCGCAACGCCTGAGGCCGAGCCCGGCTCCGGTGGCGCGTGCCCCGTGGCGGGCGCCCGGTGGCGCGTACCCGGTGGGCCCGGTCGGTCCGGTCGGTCCGGTCGGTCCGGTCGGTCGGTTCGGTCGGTCGGGCGGTCCGGTGGTCCGTCCCCGGCCCGGGGCCGCCCGGCCCGGGGCCGCCCGGCGCGGACACCGCCCGGCGTCCGCGCCGGCGCGTGCCCCGGCCCACCGGAGCCGGGCGGGCGCACACCGGCACGATGGCCCCGGCTCCGCGCCGGCGGTACGGTGACCCGCGCCGGCGCCGCCGGCCGCCGCCGGTGGGGACGAAGGGACAGGGCTCGTGGCGCTGAGAATGCTGCGTTCGGCGACGGAGGCCCTGTACGTCCGGCGCCTGACGCGCGCACTGGACGGCGGCCCGCGGCCACGGCACGTCGCCATCCTGCTGGACGCCGACGGCCGGGGGGACCGCGGCACCGGGCAGACCGGCACCGGGCACACCGCCGCCGGCTCCCGCGCCGGCGGCGCGAAGATCCGTGACGTGCTGCGCTGGTGCGACGCCGCGGGCATCCGGCACGTCACCGTGTGGGTGCTCCCCGACGACACCTCCGCCCACCGGACGCCGGACCGGTCCGGGCCGCTGAGCGGCGTCGTCGAGGAGACCGTGGCCTGCATGTGCACGGCCGACGAGGACTGGCGGATCGAGGTGGCGGGCCCCCTGGACCGGCTGCCGGAGGAGACCGTGCGGACCCTGGAGGAGGCGGTCGCGCGCACCGCCAGCCGGACGGGCCTCAGCGTCGGCGTGGCGGTCGGCCGGTCCGGGCGCAGCGAGATCGTGGACACGGTCAGGGCCGCCTTCCGGCAGCACGTCTCCGCCGGCGGCGACCCGCGCGACCTGGCGGAGGACTTCGACCTCCCGGACCTCTCCGGCCACCTCCGCTTCCCGGCTCCGGCGGGCGACGCCGACTTCGTCATCCGCACCTCCGCCGAGCAGCGGCTGTCCGGCTTCCTGCTCCGGCAGCCCGCCTCCGGGGAGGTCCACTTCGTCGAGGTGCTGTGGCCCGACTTCCGCCGGACGGACCTCCTGCGCGCGCTGCGCTCGTACGCGGCCCGGGACCGGGGCCACGACGCGTGACATGACGCCGGACGCGTCCTTCCGCGCCCGCCGCCCGCCGGTACCCGCACCCGCGCCCGTATCCGTACCTGCACCTGCCCGTACCCGCGCCCCCCGGTCGCGCGCCCTTACCCGGGCCGACCGGAGCGGCGCCACAGTCCCGCTCGATCGTCGCTCCAGCACCGCGACCGATACTCGGTGCTCCGAGAGCACGAGGTCCTGGCGTACAGGGCCAGGGCGGGGCCCACCCGAGAAACCGAACCCGAGGGGACAGTTGTGTCCAATGCTGAACGCGTACTCGCCCGGATGCGTGAGTACATGGTGGGGCCCACCCGCTTCATGAACCTCTTCGCGTGCTTCGAGCTCGGCATCGTCGAGGCGCTGCGCAAGGAGTCCGGCCTGACCGCGGCCGAACTCGGCGCCACCGTGGGCGCGAAGCCCGACGCGGTGGAGCAGTTGCTGTACCTGCTGGTCAAGGAGGGCTTCGTCGCCCAGGACGAGGCCACCGGCCGCTACACCCTCGCCGCGCTCGCGGACGTCGCCGACGCCGACCTCCAGCGTGCCCTGACCTTCATGGGCATGGTCAGGACCGGCATGCTCCGGCAGCTCTACTACCTCCCCGAGAGCGTCAGGACCGGCAGCGTGGTCGGCCTGAAGGAGCTCTACGGCTTCGAGGGCACCATGTTCGAGGCGGCGGCCACGGTCGCGGAGGTGCGCGGCGCGTGGGGGCCGCTGGCCCGCAACGAGACCGCCAGCGTCTACCCCTGGTTCTTCGGCAGCTTCGACGTCCCGGCCGGGGCGCGGGTGCTCGACGTGCAGGGCGGCAACGGGCTCGGCGCGATCATGACCTACCAGTCGAAGGGGCCGGACCTCCGGGTGACCACCTTCGACCGGCCCTTCCTCGAAGCCGAGTGCCTGCGGAACTTCGAGGAGCAGGGCCTGTCGGAGCACTGCTCCTTCGCCGGCGGGGACATCCTGGAGTCCCTCCCGACGGGCTACGACGTGATGCTGCTCAAGCACTTCGTGGACATGTACGACAAGGACGACGTCCGCACCATCTTCGGGAACGCCCACCGGGCGCTGGAGCCCGGTGGGCGGATCGTCGTCCTCGCGCCGGTGTATCCCGAGGACGTCGCGGACCCCGGCGACTACCAGGCCGACTTCTTCCCCGCCTACATCCTCGGCTGCGTCATGGGGCGCGGCGGCCTCCAGAAGGCGTCCACCTACCGGCGCTGGCTGGAGGAGAGCGGGTTCGAGGTCACGGGGGTGACCGCCAAGGACCCCGCGGACATCCCGGCGGACGCCATCATCAACCGCGTCGTCATCTCCGCGGTCAAGCGGGGCTGACCGGTCCGGGGGCGCCAGGTCGCCGCGGCCCCCGGAGTCCGGCGGGCCCCTGGAGTCCGGCGGGGCCCGCGGGAACCGCCGGGCCTCCGGGGGGACTCACGCGGCGTAGAGGTCGAAGGTCGAGATGTGGCGAGGCCCCGCGATCACGTCGAGTTGGGGGTCGACCGCCAGCATCGCCTGGTGCAGCCGCTGGATCTGGGGCGAGGGCTCGACGCCCAGTTCCTCGATCAGCCGGATGCGCAGCGTCCGGTAGACCTCCAGGGCCGATCCCTGCCGCCCGGACCGGTACAGCGCCACCATGGCCTGCGAGTGCAGGCCCTCGTGCTGCGGGTGGCGTGCGGTCAGTTCGGTGAGTTCCGGGAGGAGCTGGGTGTGCCGGCCGAGCCGGAGGTCGGCGTCGATCCGCCGCTCGACGGTGCCGAGCCGGCTCTCCTCCAGCCGGAGGACCTCGATCCTGAGGACGGGCCCGACCCGTACGTCGACGAGCGCCGGCCCCTGCCACAGGCCGAGCGCGCGCCGGAAGCGGTCGGCGGCGACGGCGTCGTCGCCGACCTCGAAGGCCGACAGGCCCTCCGCGACCTCGTGTTCGTAGGTGTGCACGTCGACGCTCTCGGCGGGTGTCTCCATCACGTAGCCGTGGTGCCGGGTGGCGAGCACCTCCTTGGCCGTGGCCGGGGTGTCGGGCCCCATGGCGGTGCGGAGGTGCCGGCGTAAGTGCAGGACGTAGGTCTGGAGGGTGGCGAGCGCGCTCTGCGGCGGCTCGGCCCCCCATAACTCCTCCATGAGGGTGGGAACCGGCACCACCTGTCTGGGCCGGAGGGCGAGCAGGGACAGGATCTGCCGCGGTTTGCCGGCCGTCGGCACGATCGACTCCCCGTTGACCTCGGCGCGCAGCGCGCCAAGCAGCTGAATCTTCATGTTTCCCCTGGAATCCGTCAGTTCGCTCGCCATGGTTGATATCGTTGTCGTCACGGACTGTCCTCCGGGTGTTGTCGGGGCGCCCCGGCGCGGCCCGCCCGGCTGCCCCGTCCGCTGGATCCGACGTGCCGCCCACCGCGGTTCCGCGGGCGGGTGACGCGTCGTGCAGGAGGGGGATCCGGGCGGAAGAGCGGTCACTCGGCTCGGAGGGTCGCGTTCCCTCGCGGACATCTCGGTCCGGTGCCGACCGGGGAGAGCGCGTCGGCGGACCGGGCGGTCGGCAGGGACGCTGCGTCACTGCCGACCGCCCGGTCGGCGGAGTGGTGGGAGGGCCCGGCGGTCTCGGACATGCGTCCTCCTGAGTTCCGTGCTGACGCCTGTCTGACGTGGCCGAACCGTTCCGCTGAGGTGCAGGTCCATCAGTGTGGTCCATGGGGCTTGAAGCGGACTGTCCGTCGACTTGGCGTCCGCTTGGCGGTGCGCCGGCGCGGGTGTGCGCGCCGCCCGGCCGCACCGCGCCAACGGGGCGTCAAACAAGCGTCAACCCGGCGTCAAGCCGCGGTGCGGCCGGGCCGCGCGAGCGTCGCGCGGCCCGGCCCCGTCACCCGGGGTCGCCGGGCTCCCGCGCCTTCCTCGGCCGGGCCGCCGCGGTGCGGGCCCGGCGCAGCAGGTGGACCCGGCGCAGCCGCCCCATCTCGTGGAACAGCACGTCGGCGGTCAGGCCGTGGACGAAGGAGTACCAGCCCGGCCGCTGCTGGTCCTCGCGTACCAGGCCCGCGGCGACCAGGGTGCCGACGATCCCGAGCGCCCGCCCGTACTCGGTCGAGGAGACCTCCGCGACGACGTCGACGGTGAAGCCGGGACCGGAGACGGCGGCGACGGACAGCAACTCGCCCGCGGCCGGGGCGAGTCGTGCGACGCGGCCGAGCACCATCTCGCGCACCGGCCCGGGCACCGGTGCCGTGCGGGCCCGGCCCGGGTCGTCCTGGCCGTCGAGTACCTTGACGAGTTCGCGCAGGTAGAACGGGTTGCCGCCGGTGCGGCCCCGTAACTGCCGGGCGGTGGCCGCGCTCACCTCGCGGCGGAGCAGCGCGCTCGCCAGAGCCCGGGTCTCCGCGTCGCTCAGGCCGCCCAGCTCTACGCGCGTCGTCTCCGCTCCTCTCGGCGCCGTCGCCGTCCTGGCCAGGTGCGCCCCCTCGTTGGAGCGGTAGGACACCGCCACCAGGAGGCGGCTGGCCCGCACCGACCCGGTCAGGCGCGCCAGCAGCCGCAGCGACCCCGGGTCCGCCTGGTGCAGCCCGTCGAGGACGATCACCAGCGGCGTGACCTCGGCCGCGCCGATCAGGTAGTCCGCGATCACCTCCAACCGCCGCGAGGTGGCGGCGCCCGGGTCCGCGCCGTCCCGCGGGAGCGGGATCTCCCCGTTGAGCACTTCGGCGACGGCGCTCGGGACGGGGCGCCGCGGGCCGTGGGCACCCGCCATGTCCAGCACCTGCCGCCAGGGCCACAACGGCGGCGTGGCGACGTGGGCCGGGTAGGAACCCCACAGCACCGGCGCGCCCGCCGCCGAGGTCAGGCGCCGCAGCAGGCTGGTCTTGCCGATGCCGGGTTCACCGGACACGGTCACCACCTGTCCCCGCCCGAGCGCCGCCGCCGCCGTCGCCGCGTCCAACTGCCGGAGCGCGTCCTCGCGGCCGACGAAGGCGTCCTCCTCCACGGCTGCCCGGCGCCACGACTGGGCCGGCACGCGGACCCGCGGTGCGACCGCCGGCCGGCCCGGCGAGGTGACGGCCGGGCCGTCCAGGGCCGGACGCCAGTCCAGCGCCGGGGTGTGGCTCAGGATCTCCCGTTCGAGGTGTTGCAGCGCCGGTACGGGGTCGATGCCCAGTTCCTCTCCCAGGCGCCTCTGGTTGGTGCGGAGCACCGCCAGCGCGTCGGCCTGCCGCCCGGACCGGTACAGCGCCAGGCTGAGGAGCTCGCAGCCGTACTCGCGCAGCGGATGGGCCTGCATGAAGCCCTCCAGTTCGGCGGCCGCCATCTCGTGGGCCCCCACGGCCAGCAGCGCCGCGCAGCGCCCCTCCACCACGGACAGCCGCAACTCCTCCAGCCGTGTCACCTCCGCCGCCACATGGACGGACTGGGACACCTCCGTGTACGCCTCGCCGCGCCACCACGCCAGTCCGGCCTCGAACTCGCCGAGCGCCTGGTGCGGTTCGCCCCGGTTCCACGCCTGCCATCCCGAAGTGGCGTGCTGCTCGAAGCGGTTGACGTCCACCTCGACCGCCCGGGCGTCCAACTGGTAGCCCCGGTCGGTGGTGCGCAGCACCGTCGAGGGCGTCCTGGGCGCCCGGCCCGGCTCCAGCACCCTGCGGAGATTGGCCACGTACGCCTGGAGCGAGGTCTTCGCCGAGGGGGGCGGGGACCCGGCCCACAGGGCCTCCAGCATCACGTCCACCGGCACCGGCTGGCCGACCCGGCTGACCAGCAACGCGATCAGCCGGCGCTGCTTGGGCGTCCCCAGGCTCACCGCCCGCCCGGCAACCAGCGCCTCCAACGGGCCCAGGGCTCTGAACTCCACCGCGGGGGGTGCGACGCCCTGTGCCCTGGGCGGCTGTACTCCGGTCCACCGGAATAACTCCGACGGGGTGTCGAACGTGGTCCTAACGAATCTCACGTCAGCCATGTCGTTGATTCTTCCAAGTCGGCGGGGTGGGAAGGTCGAGCGATCTCACGCGGACGACGGTGATGCGTTGGGGCGGAGGCCGTGACCGGAGACGGCGAGGAGGTACGCGGCCCGCTCGCCGGCGCCGCCGTCACCCGGACGGGCCGCCGCCCTTCCCCTCTGTACGTGTGAGGACCCTGTGACACTCATGGGAAAACCCTCGGAAGCGTTCCCGGCGGGAGAACCGGCCGGCGGCCCGGCGGCGAGCGGCCGGGCGGGCGGGACGCGGAGCCGGCCGGAGCCCGTCCGTGAAGGGGCCGTGCGGTCGGGGCCGCTCAGGCGGCCGCGCGCGCCGGCCGGGGACCGCGGAACGGACCGTTCCGCCGGCGCAGCGGGACACCGCGCCTGCACCGTGCCGTCCTGCGCGCCGCGAGGCCGGACCCGGCCCCTCCGCCCGGCCGGCCGTGCCCGCCGCTCCCGTCGCCCACGCCGACCGGGCGGAACCGCGGCGTCCGCACCCCCGCCCGTGGCCGCCTCCGGCCCGCCCCCGAGCCGGGCCGGAGGCGGTGGCCCACCGGCGGCCGGTCGGCCCGGGGCACCCGGGCACCGGTCAGCTCGCCCGCCAGAGCCGGAGCTTGTCGGGATTGAGCACCGCCCAGATCCCTTTGATGCGGTCCCCGTCGACGTCGAACGCCAGCACCGACACACAGACGCCGTCGGCCTGGGCGATCAGTCCCGGCTGGCCGTTGACCATGCTCTCCAGGAACGTCACGCTGGACACCGCGTCGATCCGGTCGGCGAAGAAGCGCGCGACCTGCTCGGCGCCCCGGACCGGGTGGAGCGCGGCCGGCACGAGCCCGCCGCCGTCGCCGGTCGCCGTGGCCTCGGGGTGCAGCAGCCCGATGAGGGCGTCGATGTCCTGGGACTCCCACGCCTGCTTGAACGCCCTGACGGTCGCGGCGCGCCGGGCCGACGGCGCCGCGACGGACTGCGACGCGCGGATGCGCCGCCGGGCCGACGACGCAAGCTGGCGGCACGCCGCGGAGGTCCGGCCGACGATCTCGGCCACCTCCGCGAAGGAGT
Organism: Streptomyces sp. SN-593; assembly: GCF_016756395.1. Classification (NCBI taxonomy): domain Bacteria; kingdom Bacillati; phylum Actinomycetota; class Actinomycetes; order Kitasatosporales; family Streptomycetaceae; genus Actinacidiphila; species Actinacidiphila reveromycinica. The sequence continues at coordinate 3,547,355 of NZ_AP018365.1, read as the reverse complement.
AGCGGAAGACGTCGTGCAGGATGAACGCGACGCGCTCGGCCGGGGTCATCACGTCGAGCACCACGAGGAACGCCATGTCGACCGACTCGTCGATGGTGACGCGTTCCGCCGGGTCGACCGCGGTGGCGCCGCCCCACCGCCCGCTGATCCACTCCGTGCGGTCGGGCAGCGGCTCGGGGACCCACTCGCCGACGTACTGCTCGCGCCTGGCGCGCGCCGAACCGAGCAGGTCGAGGCAGATGCGGCTGGCGACGGTCGTCAGCCAACTGCCGGGGGACACGATGCCCTTCCGCTGCGCGGGGGCCATGGCGTACCAGCGGGCGCAGGTCTCCTGCACGACGTCCTCGGCCTCGGTCAGCGAGCCGAGGAGCCGGTAGGTGAGGTTGATCAGCCGGGGACGCTCGCTCATGATCGCGCTCAGTCCCGGATCGGACCGCTCGTGCTCGGACCCGGATAAGTAGGTCATGGTCTCGCCGGCTCCCTTGGTCGCTCCGCCCCCGCCCGGCCCGACGGGACGTCCCGGTGAACCGCCGGGTGGGAACGCCGCCTCACATCGCGCAGGGCTACGTCGTCTTAACGGATGAACGAAACACTATCCCGGTGATGAAGGAAGCGAGCCGATGTCGGACTCCGTTAACGTCGCGATCATTTACTACAGTTCCACAGGCAATGTGCATGCCCTGGCGCAGGCGGCCGTCGAGGGCGCGGAGAAGGCCGGCGCGCAGGTGCGGCTGCGCAGGGTCGCGGAGACGGCTCCGCCGGAGGCGGTCAACTCCCGCCAGGAGTGGGCCCAGCACCTCCAGGACACCGCCGACATCGCCCTGGCGAGCCATGACGACCTGACGTGGGCCGACGTGGTGCTCTTCGGCACCCCCACCCGTTTCGGCAACCCGGCCAGCCAGTTGCGGGCGTTCATCGAGACCACCGGTCCGCTGTGGTTCGAGGGCAAGCTCGCGGGCAAGGTGTACTCGGCGTTCGCCGCCTCCAACACCGCCCACGGCGGCCAGGAGTCCACCATCCTGGCGCTGGCGAACACCTTCTACCACTGGGGCGGCGTCATCGTGCCCCCCGGCTACACCGACCCCGTCCAGTTCCAGGCGGGCAACCCCTACGGCACGTCCCACGTGGCCGGCGAGGGCATGCCCGGTGACGTGACGTTGCAGGCGGCCCGCCACCAGGCCCGCCGTGCGGTCGAGATCGCGGCCGCGCTCAAGGCCGGCGGCGCCGCCTGACGCGCGCCCGACGGGGCCGCCGCTGAGCGGCCCGCCACTCCCGTCCACCGCCCCCGGCTGCCGCCAGGGGCGGCGGACGCGTTTCCCGCGTCCGGTGTTCCCGCGTTCCGCGTTTCCCGCGCTTTCCGGACTCGGTACCCCGTCAGGGGGCGGTCACCGGTCGAGGCCGCGGTCGGGGGCGGACATGTCGCCCGTCCCGGGGGTGCCCTCCGCGAGGCCGTAGCGCAGGTGGACGGTGCCCTTCGGGCCCGCGGCCGGCGGGTCCAGGAGCGTGAGGCTGGTGGGCACCGCGCCTCCGTCGAACAGCTTCTTCCCGACGCCCAGCACGATCGGGTGCACCCACAGGTCGAGGCGGTCGAAGAGCTTCTCGCGCAGCAGGGACTGCACCAGGTCCAGGCTCCCGACGACCTTCACGTTCCGGTGCCGGTCGCGGACCTCGCGCACCGCGCCCGCCAGATCCGGGCCGAGCTGCGTGGACCCGGCCCACGCGAGGTCGGGGCGGCCGCGCGAGGCCACGTACTTCGGGATGCCGTTGAAGAGCGTGGCGATCGCGTTGTCCTCGCCGCCCTCCTGGTGCGGCCAGTACGCGGCGAAGATGTCGTACGTGCGCCGGCCGAGCAGGAGGGCGTCCGTGCCCTCGTACGCCGCGGCGATCTGCGCTCCGGTGACCTCGTCCACCAAGGGCGCCTGCCAGCCCCCGAACGGGAACCCCTCCGGGTCCTCGTCCGGGCCGCCGGGGGCCTGCCCGACGAGGTCGAGCGTGGTGAACAGTTCGATGTGGATGAGGCCCATGGCTCGCTCCTGAGGTGTCGGGGTCCCAAGGGGCGTCCTGCCGGGTCCTCCGCCGGGCGCCCTGTCAGGGGGGTAGACGCCCGGGCGGCCCCGGACTCATCGCTGGTCGGTCGTGGACGTCGTGCCCGGACCGGCCGCGCCGGCCGGGCTCAGACGGTGAGCACGCGCCGTGCCAGCGCCGCCAGGTCACCGCGGATGTCGGCGGGGGAGCGGCCGGACGCGAGCAGCTCGTCGAGCAGGTCCACCCGCAGGGCCCCGAGCAGGACGTGCGCGGTGTAGTCGGCGGAGGCGGCCGACTCGACTGCGGGGGGACCGATCTCCTCGACCATCCCGCGCAGCGTGTCGTGCATCCACACGTAGTGGGGCGACGTGAGCAGCCCGGAGCCCGCCAGTTCGCGCGCGGCGGTGAGGTGCCGGTGGGCGAACTTGAACGACACCAGCGCGTCGAGCACCGCCAGCACCCGTTCGAGGGGCGGCACCTCGGGGCCGACGGGCGAGCCCTCCCGTTCGAGTTCGGCGCGCAGCGGGGCCGCCTGCGCGGCGAAGAGCGCGTCGAGCAGGCCGTCACGGCTGCCGAAGGCGCGGAACAGGGTGCCCTTGCCGACGCCCGCGGCCGCGGCGATGTCGTCCATGGTGACCGCCTTGGGCGCGTTGGCCCCGGCGAACAGGCGCTCCGCCGCAGCCAGGACGAGCTCGCGGGGGAACGAGGGCCGGCCGGGCCGCCGCCCCCCAGTTTCGGACTGCCGGTCCGTATTGGTGGTACGGTGTTCAGGACTCACAGTCCGAATCGTAGGGGAGGTTCTCATGCCGACCAACACCCTTCCTCCGTGGTTGTCCGACGCCATGGAGGGACTGGCCGCGGGCGACGTCGACGCCTGGACGGACACGCTCACCGAGGACGCGGTGCACGAGTTCCCGTTCGCCGCGCCCGGGGCGCCCGAGCGCATCGAGGGCCGGGAGGCCATCCGGGCCTACCTGACCGTGGTCCTCGGGCACGTGCGCTTCGGCACCCTCAGCGGGGTGCGGGCCCGCGAGATCGGCGACGAGGTCGTGGTGGAGGCCGAGGGGCACCACCACGACGCCGCCGGCGGTGACCCGTTCGACCTGCGCTACGTCTGGATCATCACCCTGCGCGACGGCCGGATGGCGCGGATCCGCGACTACATGGGCCCGCGGCGGCCGGGCGGCGGGGCGGCCTGATGCGCGTCTTCGTCACCGGCGGCTCGGGTTTCGTCGGCGGCGCCGTCGTACGCGACCTGGTCGGCGCCGGCCACCAGGTGCTCGGGCTCGCCCGGTCCGACGCGTCCGCCGCCGTGCTCGCGGCGGCCGGCGCGACGCCGCACCGCGGTTCGCTGGAGGACCTGGACAGCCTGCGGGCCGGGGCGTCCGGGGCCGACGGCGTCGTGCACACCGCCTTCGACACCGCCGACCTGGCGCGGTTCGCCGAGAACGGCCGGACGGAGCGGTCCGCGCTGCGGGCGATCGGCGGCGTACTGGCCGGCAGCGGCCGCCCGCTGGTGGTCACGGCCGGGTTCGCGCCGGTGGTCCCGGAACAACCGGGACGGCCCGTCACCGAGGACGACCTGCCGCGGCCCGCGGGGCCGTTCGGCCGCGACGCCGAGCTGACCGCCGCGGCCCTCGTCGAGGACGGTGTGTGCGTGTCGGTGGTGCGCCTGCCCTGCGTGCACGGCGACGGCGACCGGTTCACCGTCCCCCGCTACATCGACGTCGCCGTCCGCACGGGGGTCTCGGCGTACGTCGGCGACGGCGGCAACCGCTGGCCCGCCGTCCACCACGCGGACGCCGCCCGCGTCTACCGGCTCGCGCTCGAAGCGGCGGTCCCCGGGGCGCGCCACCACGCGGTGGCGGAGGAGGGGGTGCCCTTCCGGGACGTCGCCGAGGTCATCGGCCGCCGCCTCTGCGTCCCGGTGACCTCCCTCGGCGCCGACGAGGCGGCCGCGCACTTCGGCGTCCTCGCGTACTTCGCGCAGTCCGACGGCCCCGCGTCCAGCACGCTCACCCGGCAGCGGCTCGGCTGGGAGCCCGTGGGCCCGGGACTCCTGCGCGACATCGACCGCCCGTCCTACTACACCGCGCCGGCGGCCCCCCGCCCCACCTGATTCCCCACTCCGCCCCGGAGCCCCCGGCCTGATCGGCTGCGGCAACCAGCGCCCCCCGCCCGGCCGCGAGGAGTCCGGATCCGTGGGGACGTCGGTGCGAACTCCGGAAAGAGGGGGTCGGCGTGGGGGGCGCTCAGCGGTCGGCGGTGCCGAGCGGGACGACCCATCGGGTGGGCTGACCGGTGAGGGAGGCGATCATGTCGAAGTCGCCGTCGTAGTGGAGCACGGTCCGGCCGTTCAGCGCGGCGGTGGCGGCGATCAGCAGGTCCGGAAGGGACAGGGCGCGGTGGAAGCCCGCGTCGAGCGCATGGCGCTGGATCTCCAGGGCCCGGCTGAAGGCGTCCTCGTCGGTCGGCAGGTAGTCGAAGGCGTGGAGCCAGGTGCTGATGCGGGTCGCCTCCGTGGTGTCCCGCGCCGAGTGCACCATCTCGTACTCGGTGGGTTGGCAGACGGCGAGGAGGCAGCGCTCGTGGAGCGGCGTGAGGACGGTCTTCACCCCGGGCTTCGTCCAGCGTGCCAGGGCGGACTGGTCGATCAGGTAGCGGTCCTGCATCAGGCGGCGGGGTCGCCGTTCTGACCGTTGTGGCGCTTCAGGGAGCCGTCGGCGTCGCGCGGGCCGGTGGTCTCCACGATCTCGCTGAAGTCGAGTTCGCCTGCGTCCATGGCGTCGAAGAACTCCTGCCGCAGATGGCGCTTGACGGCGTCCTCCATGGCGAGGCGGACAGCCTTCGCCTTCGTCTTCGTGCCGTGCTCCGGGCCCTCCCGCGCCGGTCGGTCGGGGACGCCGTCAACGCCCTTGTGGTTCCCCGGAGATGGCATCGCGGCGCAGACTTGGGAAGATCTTGGTGGGGGCGTCCGGGAAGGTTGTGCCAGGATCGCCCCGCCGGCTGCGCGGTGCCCGGCGTGCGCACCGCCTGTGACGTCGAGAGTGGGGAGCGATGGAGACGTTGGAGGGCATGCGCGGAGCGGACCGGATCGCGCGGGTCGAGCGGGCCCGCGAGGCGCAGCGCAAGCGGCACCCGCTCACGGCGGAACCCCCTGCGCACTCCCGCACGGCATACGCCTGCGCGGGGCTGGCCGGCCGGGCTCCGACGGGTGGCGGCGACGTCACCACCGTCGAACTGGCCGCCACCGGACGGCGCTTCACCGCGCTGGTGCTCGACCTGGTGATCGCCGCGGCCTCCCTCGCCGCGCCCGGAACACTCGCCGCCGGGCTCCAGTACTCGGTGGACCCCGACGGCCAGGGCTGGTTCCTGCTCGCCTTCTGGCTGCTCGGGTTCGTCTGGCTGACGTTCTACGGCGCCGTGTTCGCGACGCTCTGGGGCGGTACCCCCGGGATGCTGCTGACCGGGCTGCGCGTGGCCCGCCTCTGGGACGGCCACGCGCGGCCGACCTGGCGGCAGGCGGTGCGGCGGGCGCGCTCCATGGCGGTGATGGGCTGGCTGGTCCCGCTGCTGAACGTCGTGGTCGTGCTCAGCCGGCTCGGCAACGTCCTCACCGAGCGGCCCTACCACCACGGCGCCTTCGACACCGCCGCCCGCACCGTGGTGGTCCGCCGCCCGCGCCGCCCCTGACCGTACCCGCGGGGGCGGGTCGGCAGGGGCGGCAGCGGCGGTGCTCCGTACGTGCGGCCCGTGGCTTCCTGCCCCGGCGCCTACAGCTCCTTGGCCGCGGCCGCCTCGGCCTCGGCCTGGGCGCGGGCCTGGGCGCCGGAGAGCCTGCGGAGCGGGACCTCCTTGATGGTGAGCATCAGGAGGAAGGCGAGCACGGCGACCCCGGCGACGATGATGAACACCAGGTGCATCGAGTCGGCGAACCCCTGCTTGAAGGGCGCGGCCAGCGCCGGGTCGAGGCGCTTGAGGAAGGACGAGTCGGTGACCACCGACCTGGCGCTCTGCGGCGACAGCGCGTCCGGGTGCTCGGCGAGCGCCTTCTGGAAGTCCGGGTGCGTCTTCGCCCTGCCGAGCGCCGTGGTGATCTTGCCGCCGACCGTGCTGAAGAGCACGGACAGGAAGATCGCGGTGCCCGCGGTGCCGCCGAGCTGGCGGAAGAACGTCGCCGACGCGGTCGCGGTGCCCATGTCCTGCGGTGGGACCGCGTTCTGCACCGCCAGCACCAGCGTCTGCATGGTCAGGCCGAGCCCGGCGCCCATCAGCGCCATGAACACCATGGTCTCGGGCAGCGGGGTGTTCCACTGCACCTTGTAGTGGAACAGCAGCATGGAGACGATCATCAGCGCGGTGCCGATCACCGGGAAGATCTTGTAGCGCCCCGTCCTGGAGACGATCTGGCCGGTGCCGATCGAGGCGCTCATCATTCCGAGCATCAGCGGCAGCATCTCCAGACCCGACCTGGTCGGGCTCGCGCCCTTCACGATCTGGAGGTACTGCGGGATCATCAGCATCCCGCCGAACATCACCATGCCGACCAGCAGGCTGAGCAGGCTGGTCCGGCTGAAGACGGTGTTGCGGAACAGCCGCATCGGGATCAGCGCCTCGTCGCCCATGCGCCGCTCGACGAGGACCCAGGCGACCACCCCGACGACGCCGACCACGTAGCAGACCAGGGCCCGCGCGGAGAGCCAGCCCCACGACTCGCCCTGCTCGGCGATGAGCAGCAGCGGCACCACGCCGAGCACGATGGTCAGCGCGCCCCACCAGTCGATGCGGTGCTCGCGCCGGGTGTGCGGCACGTTGAGCACCCTCGCCACGACGAAGAGCCCGATGATGCCGATCGGCACGTTCACCAGGAACACCCAGCGCCAGCCGGCGATCGCCAGCACCGAGGACTGGCCGGCGAGGAACCCGCCGATCAGCGGCCCGGCCACGCTGGAGGTGGCGAAGACCGCGAGGATGTAGCCCTGGTAGCGGGCCCGTTCGCGCGGCGGCACGATGTCGCCGATGATCGCCAGCGCCAGTGACATCAGACCGCCGGCCCCGATGCCCTGGAAGGCGCGGAAGACCGCCAGTTCGATCATCGAGGTGGAGAAGGTGCACAGCACCGAGCCCACGATGAAGATGCTGATCGCGGCGATGAAGTACGGCTTGCGGCCGTGTATGTCGGACAGCTTGCCGTAGAGCGGGGTGGTGATGGTCGACGTGATCAGGTAGGCGGTGGTGGTCCACGCCTGCTGGTTCAGGCCGTGCAGGTCGTCGGCGATGGTGCGGATCGCGGTGCTGACGATGGTCTGGTCGAGCGCGGCCAGGAACATGCCCAGCATCAGGCCGCTGAGGATGGTCAGGATCTGGCGGTGGGTCAGCCCGCCCGGCGCCGGGCCGGCCGCGGGCGCCGGGGGGTTCGAGGCCGCCCCTGACGGTGGTGAGGTCCGGCTGCTACTGCTCACTTCGCTGCTCTCCTCGATCTGACCCGGGGTGCGGGCCCGGCAGTGGTGCGGAAGTCGGAGGGGGTGGCGGCGGCGCCGCCCGGTGCGCGCGCGCCCGGCGTGGGCGCGGCGGCGCGGTCATGGCCGGGGCGCGGCGGGGCCCTGCTGGTGGCCGGGCGCGCACACGGGCCGCACGTGCAGCTCGCCGAAGTCGTCGTTGAAGCGGGCCAGCAGGCGGCCGAACTCCCTGCGGTCCCGGCTCGGCCAGGAGGCGAGCGCGTCGGCCAGCTTCTGGTCGCGCTGCGCGCGGTAGCGCTCCACCGCGGCGAGCCCCTGCCCGGTGGGGGAGAGCAGGGCGCCGCGGCCGTCCTCGGGATCGGGGCGCCGCTCGACCAGGCCCCGCTCGACCAGCGAGCGGATCTGCCGGCTCACGGTGGACAGGTCGAGCAGGGTGTCGGCGGCGAGGTCGGTGGCCCTGCGCGGACCGCCCTCGGTGAGCCGCCCCAGCAGCAGCCGGTCGCCCCACCCCTCGTCCCGCACCCGCTGCTTCCACGCCCCGACCAGCCGCATCAGCCGGGCCATCTCGTCGCCGACGGCGGCGCTCTCCATGACGACGTCGGCGGGGTGGGCCGCGTCGGGTCCGGGGGAGGCGGCGCCGGTCGGGGCCGTGCTCCCGGTCGTGGTGCCGGTCGTGGTGCCGGTCGCGCCCGCGGTTCCGGTCGCGCCCGCGGTTCCGGTCGGGTCCGCGGTGGCGGTGGCGGTGGGGTCCACGCTCCCGGTCGTGTCCAGGGGCGCGGTGCTCCGCGCCGTCCCGCTCGTCTGCGTGTCCGTCGTCCTCGCCCCCTGTTGTCCGATAAGTATTTGTTTGCCTTCAGCAACTTATATTAATTGCTGGAGGCAAGCAACTGAATGGGAGGGGGCGCCCGGAAGCTACTCGATGGCGTCGTCCTGCGTCGTGCTCACCCGGTGCACGCCCTCGATCTCCGCGAGCGCCGACGCGAGCTCCACCACCGGCCGCGGCCCCTGCACCGTCAGGTGCACCGTGACGCCGCCGCGGTGCTCGGGTTCGTGGTCGTGCTCGGCGGACAGGTCGACGACGTTGAAGCCCATGCTCGTGCAGGACTCCAACGCGGTCCGCAGCACCCCGCGGCCGTCCTCGTAGTCCAGCCTCAGCCAGGCGGGGGACCGGGTCGAGCCGGGGATGCGGGCGGCCAGCGGCGCGAAGCCGAGCACGATCAGGAAGTGCGCGCCCGCCACGACCAGCGCCAGCACCGGCAGCCCGGCGCCCGCCGCCATGCCGATCGCGGCCGTCATCCACACCACCGCCGCCGTGGTCAGCCCCCGCACCACGTCCTGCCGGACGAAGATCAGCCCGCCGCCGATGAAGCCGATACCGGAGACGATCTGGGCCGCCACCCGCGAGGGGTCCAGCACGGTGTGGCCGCCGAGCACGTCGCTGAAGCCGTACTTCGACACCAGCATGATCAGCGCCGCACCGAGCCCGACGAGCGTGTGGGTGCGCATCCCCGCGCTCTTCTGCCGCACCTCGCGTTCGAGCCCGATCGCCGCCGACAGCACGAACGCGAGCCCCAACTCCCCGATCTGCGACCAGCCCTGACCGGTCGCTTCGCCCCACATCGCCAGTTCCATCCCGCCACTGTAGTGACCACCCGTCGTGGCGACCGGCCGCCCGGGCCCGCCGCGCCCGCGCCCCTCCCGCACCGTGCGCGGGTCAGCCGGGCGGCTCCTCGCGGACCACGTCCGCCGGGTCCCTGTCGTCGCGCAGGCCCAGGAACCGGGGGTGGCGCAGCATCCCGTCCCGGGTCCACTCGGTGAAGGCGACCTGCGCCACGAGCGCCGGCTCGGCCCAGTGCGCGGACCGCTCGCGCACCGGGTCGGCGAAGGGGCTGGCGGCCCGCGCGAGCCCGTCCAGCCGCGCCCGCAACTGCCGCAGCACCCGGTCCCGGTACCCGGTGCCCACCTTCCCCGCGTAGCGCAGCGCGCCGTCCGCGTCGTGGTAGCCCAGCAGCAGCGCGCCGAACCCGATCCGCGAACCGGCCGGCTCGGTGAAGCCGCCGACCACGAACTCCTGCCCGGCCGCGCACTTCAGCTTCAGCCAGTCCCGCGACCGGCGCGGCTGGTACGCGGCGTCCGCGCGCTTGGCGATCAGCCCCTCCCAGCCCCGCGCGCAGGCGTCGGCGAGCAGCGCCGGGGTGTCGCCGTCGTGGTTGCGGTGCGGGGTGAAGCGCAGCGGGCCGCCGTACTCCAGCGCGTCCCGCAGCAGCGTCTTGCGGGTCCGCTGCGGCACCCGGGAGGTGTCCCAGCCGGCCAGCGCCAGCACGTCGAACACGTAGTAGTGCACCGCCACCGGGCTGGCCCGCACCGCCCGCGGATCGGTCAGCCCCATCCGCTGCTGGAGCAGCGCGAAGTCGGTACGGCCCGACCGCAGCGCCACCACCTCGCCGTCGACGGTGAAGTCCGCGCACCGCTGCGCCGCGAGCGCCGCCACGACCTCGGGATAGGTCGCGCTGACGTCCCGCCCGGTGCGCGACAGCAGCCGCACCCCGTCCGCGTCGCGCACCGCCAGCACCCGTACGCCGTCGAGCTTGCGCTCGAAGAGCCAGCTCCCGTCGTACGAGCGGCGGTCGGTGGGGGTGGCCAGCATCGGCCGGACCGGCGTGCCGGCGCGGTGCGCGGGGACCGGGCGCAGCAGCCGCGCCGGTACGGCGGAGGAGAGCGAGGCGGGGGAGGGCGAGGTGGGCGAAGTGGGGGGTTCGGGGGAGGGCGGGGTGGTGGACGTAGAGGCGGGGGAGCGGGGGTTCCCGACGCCCCCGGGGTTCCCGGCGGTGGAGCCGGGCCGGGCGGAGGCGCCCGGGTCGGAGGCCGTTCCGGCGGGGCCGCGGGGCGGGCGGGCGCGGCGGTCGGCGGAGGCGGGGGAGGCGGGGGAGGCGCCCGGGTCGGCCCCGGAGGAATGTCCGGCCGCGGGACCGGGACGGCCGCCCGTTCCGGCGGGGCCGCCGTGCCTTCGGGGGCGGTGGCCGGGGGAACGGCCGCGGCCGGCGGAAGGGCCGCCGTCAGGGAAGGGGCCGCCGTCAGGGAAGGTGTCCCGGGCGGCGGTCAACGGTCCGAGTGCCAGGTCGGGCCGCCCGCCTCGGCCACCTGCGCGAGGGTGCGGCCGGTCCGCGTGCTGCGGGCCAGGTGCGGGTCGGGGGTGCCACGGCCGCGGGAGCGCGGATCGGCGCCGCCCGGCTGGGCCGGGGTCTGACCCGGCGCGGGGGGACGGCGCGCGCGGCTACGGCGGGCGGCGGCGCGCCCTCCCCCGCGCGGGCCCTCCTCCGCGGACCGGACCAGCAGCCACGCCTCGCCGCGGGCGTGCCCGCTCTCGTCCTCGGTGCCGGGCTCGCCCTTGCGGAAACGGGTCAGCGACCAGCGCCCGCGCAGCTTCCCGCCGACCAGCCGGAAGGACGCGTGGCCGCGCGCCAGGGCCTCGGCGAAGGGGATCTCGCGGCCGGACCGGTCGGTGCTCGCGTTGCGGTAGCCGCCCGCGTCCCAGACGATCACCGTCCCGCCGCCGTACTCGCCCGCCTCGATCACGCCCTCGAAGTCGCGGTACTCCATGGGGTGGTCCTCGGTCGGCACCGCGAGCCGCTTGTCCCGCGGATCGGTCGAGGGGCCCTTGGGCACCGCCCAGGACTTGAGCACACCGTCGACCTCCAGCCGGAAGTCGAAGTGGGTGCGGGTCGCGTCGTGGATCTGCACGACGTACGCGGGGCCGCCGCCCGCGGGGGCGCGGCCGCCGCGCGGTTCGGCGGTCCGGCCGAAGTCGCGCTTGCGGTGGTAGGCCGCGAGCCGGTCTCGGCGGTCGTCGCCCCGGGCGGTACGGCGTCCGGCGCGGTCGCTGCCGCCGGCGCTACCGGTGCCGCCGGTCTCGCCGGCGGGGTCGCGGTCCGGGGTGTTCGAGGTGTCCGAAGCGGTCACGGCGCCTCCTCGCTGCTGCGACGTGCTCCTGCCGTCCCTCCCCGTCTCTCCTCGGGCGGTTTCCCGGGCGCTTCCCGGGCCGCCCCGCCGGGCACCGCCCCGCGGGTGGCGAACCGGCCTCCCCCCACGGATCACCACCCGGACGGCGGACAAACCTCGGCTTGACATGGGTAGACCTGTCTGTCTAATGTCGAGGAACCGTACCAGACAGGTCTGTTCAATCGACGAGGGAGCAGCCATGCCCGTCCCCCCGACCAGCGAGGCAGTCGCCCGCCTGAGGCGCACGCCTGGGTCCGTGGTCCCCGGCGTCTCCGGGCCCGGTTCCGGCCCTGCCGCGGCCCGCGCGGCCGCGGGCGCGGGTGAGGAGCGGCAGGAGGCCGCCGCCGGCCGCGGCCGACATCTCGGGCCGACCGCCGCCCTGGTTTTGCTCGCCTCGATCATCGTGTCGCTGCTCGCCGCGTCCAGCGCCCCCACCCCGCTCTACGCGGTGTACCAGGGCGAGTGGGGCTTCTCCCCGATCACCACCACCGTCGTCTTCGGGGTGTACGCGGTGGCGGTGCTGCTGTCGCTGCTGGTCTTCGGGAAGATCTCCGACCACATAGGGCGCAAGCCCGTCCTGTTCGTCGCGCTCGCCGCGCAGGCGGTGGCGATGGTGGTGTTCGCCACCGCCGGCGGGGTCGATGTCCTGATGGCCGGCCGGGTGGTCCAGGGCGTTGCGACCGGTGCCGCCCTCGGCGCGATAGGCGCCGGTCTGCTCGACATCGACCGGATCAAGGGCTCGGTGGCGAACTCCTTCGCGCCCCCGATCGGCACCGCCGTCGGCGCCCTCGCCTCCGGGCTGGTGGTGCGGTTCCTGCCCGCCCCCACCCACCTCGTCTACTACCTGCTGCTCGGCGTCTTCGCCCTCCAGGCGCTCGGCGTGGTCGCGCTCAGGGAGCCGGTGAGCCGCAAGCGGGGCGCGCTGTCGAGCATGGTGCCCGAGATCAAGCTGCCCCGGGCCGCGCGCGGCGCGATCGCCGTGGCCGCGCCCGTGCTCTTCGCGGTCTGGTCGCTGGCCGGTTTCTACGGCTCGCTCGGCCCGGCGATCACCAGCCGCCTGGTGCACTCCGACTCCGTGGTCTACGGCGGGCTGGGGTTGTTCGTGCTGGCCGGCGCGGCCGCGCTGTCCGTGCCGGTGCTGCGCGAGACGCCGACCCGCACCGTGATGGTGACCGGTGTGGTCGCCCTGATCGTCGGGGTCGCGGCCACCCTGCTGGCCATCGGGTCGGGCGGGGGCGGGACCGGTGCGGAGATCGGCTTCTTCGCCGGCAGCGCCGTGGCCGGGTTCGGCTTCGGCGCCGGCTTCCAGGGCGGCATACGCCTGGTCGTCCCGCTGGTGGAGCCGCACGAACGGGCCGGGGTGCTCTCGCTGCTGTACGTGGTGTCCTACCTCGGCATGGGCGTGCCCGCGGTGATCGCCGGTGTGCTGGTGGTCCACGGCGGCGGTCTGCTCGACACCGTCCGGGAGTACGGCGTCGCGGTGATCGTGCTGGCCGCCGCGGCGCTCGCCGCCCTGCTGCTCGGCCGCCGCACCCCTCAGGCGGTGCGTGAGAGCTGATCTCCAGGGATGGGGGAGCGGGGTCCGCGGCGGTCGGGCCGTCCGGGTCCGGCCCGGGGCCGGGTCGGCGGGACGCGCGCCCCGCGGCAGGGCGAGTCCTGGATGCCGGGCCGGATGTCCGGTACGGTGCCCGCGGTAGACTAGACAGGGTTGTCTGAGAGGTGATCGGGATGGTGCAGAAGACCGTGCCGGAAGGGCCGGCCAAGGCGTCCAAGCCGGCGAAGGTCTCCGCGCGGGAGCGCCTGCTCCTCGCCGCCGACGAGCTGTTCTACGCGGAGGGCGTGCAGTCGGTCGGCATCGACCGCGTCATCGAGCACGCCGGAGTGGCCAAGGCGTCCCTGTACAACTGCTTCGGCAGCAAGGAGAGCCTGGTCAGGGCGTATCTCGAACACCGTCACGAGCGGAGCGTCGACCGGATCACCCGGGTGCTGACCCGGTTCCGCACCCCTCGGGAGCGGCTGCTCGGCATGTTCGACGCGCAGGGCGAGCTGATCACCTCGCCGGGGTACAACGGGTGCGCGTTCGCCGCGGCCAGCGCCGAGGCGCCCCCCGGCGGCTCCGTCCAGCAGGCGTCGGACGACTACCGCGCCTGGATGCGGGGGCTGTTCGCCGAACTCGCCGCCGAGGTCGGGGTCGCCGACCCCGAGGGCCTCGCCCGCCAACTCCACCTGCTCTACGACGGCGCCACGCTCAGCTCCCGGATGGACCGCGACCCCACGGCCGCGTCCGTGGCGCGCGAGGCGGCCGCCGTGCTGGTGGACGCGGCGCCGATGGCCGAGGACCGGGACCGGGAGGCGGCCGAGATCGACGCCGGGGCCGCGGCGAATATCGCCCGACATGCGAAGGATGCGGAGAAAGGGCGTGTTCGACCCGCCGCCCGTGGGTAAGCGGTCGGAAGAACCGCCAATGCGGGCAAACCGTCACGGCGTCGGGTGGCCACAAGGCTGCCGTGAGTTTTACGCTGAGTAAGGATGCGGCAGCTTCGGGAGTGGAGAACCGAAGGACATCCGGCGTCAGAAGCGACTGCACTTGCGAAAGGGAGGTGGCTTAGATGGCCACCGATTCGACTCATTCGCCGACTTCTCCGTCGACGCGCTCGACCATGGAGGACCACCCGGACATCAGGTCCCTGCGGGACCAGTACGCCGCGGTGGGCAGCAAGCCGATGGCCGGCCTGGTCGAGGGGCTGTGCCTCCTCACCGGCCTGTACCTGGCCATCTCGCCGTGGGTGGTGGGCTTCACCGGCCTGACCAGCCTGAGGGTCACCAACCTCGTGGTGGGTATCGCCCTGGCCGTGCTGGCCATGGGGTACGGCTCCGTTCTGGAGCGGACCCACGGACTCGGCTGGGTCGCGATCGCGATCGGCGTGTGGACGATCATCGCCCCGTGGGTGGTCGCGGGGGACGCGGACATCACCAAGACGATCTGGAACAACGCGGTGGTCGGTGGTGTTGCGTGCCTGCTTGGCCTGGCCACGATGGGCATGGGCCTGATGAAGCGCAAGGTCCGTGCGTGACCGGCTGACGCCCGCAAGGGCACCGGGAAAGAAGCACTAGCGCACCGAAGAGAAAGCGTGGGCGGCTCCTCCGTGGACAGGAGGAGCCGCCCACGTGTGTGTAGGGGCACTGCGATCGGAGCCGCTGCCGCTGCCGCTGCTAGTGCTGGTGCCGTTGCCGTTGCCGTTGCCGTTGCCGTTGCCGTTGCCGCCGCCGGTGCCGGTAGCGGGTCCGTTGCCTCTTGCCGTCAGTCCAGGCCGTGCCGCAGCGCGTAACGGGTGGCGGCCGCGCGGTCCCGGGAGCCGGTCTTGGCGAAGATCCGGTTGATGTGGGTCTTGACGGTGTTGCCGCTGAGGAACAGCTCGCCGGCGATCTCGGCGTTGTTCCGGCCGAGGGCGATCAGCGCCAGGATCTCGGCCTCGCGCCGGGTCAGTCCGTCCGGGAGCGCGCCGCGATGCGCCTGCTCCGTACCGGAGTGCGCGCCCTGGCCGCCCCCGGGACCCGGCGCGTCCCCGGACGCGAACCGCTCGCCGGCCTCCGCCGGCCCGGGGTCGGTGGCGGCCAGCAGCGTGGCCTGCACCTGCGGGTGCAGCACCGTCAGGCCGGCCGTCGCGCTGCGCAGGGTCTGCGCGATGTGCAGCCGGTCCGCGTCCTTGGTGAGGTAGCTGCGCGCGCCGGCCCGGAGGGTTTCCAGCACCGACCGGTCGTCCGCGTAGGTGGTGAGCACCACGATCGCCACGTCCGGGTGTTCCGCGGTGAGCCGCCGGGTGGCCTCGATGCCGTCCATCACCGGCATGTGGAGGTCGAGCAGGATCGCGTCCGGGCGCTGCGCGGCGACCACCTCCAGCGCCTGCCGGCCGTCGGCCGCCGAGCCGACCACGTCGATGCCCGGCAGCAGGTCCAGCATCAGCACCAGCCCCTCGCGCACGGCGGCCTGGTCGTCGGCGACCACCACGCGCAGGGCGGGCTCGCCGGCCGCGGGGGGAGCCGGGGTCACGCCGCCGCCCGCCCTTGCCGCGGCACGCACGCGGTGACGCTCCACCGGCCGTCCGCCGGGCCCGCGGTGAGGGTGCCGCCGAGCAGCAGCAGCCGCTCGCGCATGCCGGTCAGGCCGTAGCCGCCGTCCACGGTGGCGAAGGCGGTGCCGCGCCCGGCGGCCGCGCCGGCCGGGGCTCCGTCCGCCGCGCCGCCCGCCGTCCCCTCCCGCGTCCCGTCCGTCCGCTCCGTCCCGTCCGGCGGCGGCTCGGCCGCCGACGGGGTGTCTCGGCCGAGCGGGTTGGTGAGCGTCAGCGTCACGTCCTCGTCCCCATAGCGCAGATCGACGGTCACGGGCCGGAGCGGCGCGTGCTTGGCGGCGTTGGTCAACGACTCCTGCGCGGTGCGCACCAGGGCCAGCGCCCGGTCCGGGGGCAGCGGCGCCGCGCCACCGACCACGGTGAGCGTCACCGTACTCCCGTGCCGCTGCTCGTGCGTGGCCGCCATCCGCGCCAACTCCTCCGAGAGCGGCGGGGTGTCGGTGCGCAGGGCGTGCACGGCGCGGCGGGTCTCGGACAGCCCGTCCGAGGCGATCCGCTGCGCGGTGGTCAGCACCTCGATCGCCCGGTCGGTGTCCTGGTGGTCGGTGAGCAGGGCGCGGGCGGCCTGGATCTGGATGCCGAGGGCGCCCAGCGAGTGGGCGAGCACGTCGTGGATCTCGCGGGCGATCCGGGTGCGCTCGTCGAGCACGGCGACCCGGCGCTGCTCCGAGCGCAGCCGCTCGGCCTGGGCGAGCAGCGCCTTGTTCTGCTCGGCCTGGACCCGGTAGGCGCGCCGGTTGAAGCCCGTGAGCAGGCCGATGGCGAGCAGCAGCGGGATGCCCTGGGCGGCCTGCGGGTCCGCGGTGCTGAAGAACAGCCCCACCTCGGCGGCGAGCACCGCCGACCCGAACACGCACCAGCCCTCGGAACGGCGCAGGCCGGTCGCCGCGTCGATCGTGGCGATCATGCCGACGCCCACGAGCGTGGTCGCGCCCGGCTGGACGGCGACCGCGCTCGACACGGACGCGGCCAGGGCCAGGACGGTCGTGCGCCGGGCGGTGCCGTCGCCGAGGCCGACAGGCAGCAGCCCCCACAGGGTGAGCGCGCCGGACAGTCCGAACGCGATCGTGACGGCGAGGTGTTCGACCGGGCCGTAGGCGTGGTGGGTGAACAGGTCGATCCCGAACAGGACGTAGGCGCCCGCACGGATCAGCCAGGTCACGGATGTCAGCACATCAGCACGATAGTCGTCGTCCGGCCCGGGGTTCGAGCCGTACGGCGGGCCCTCGGCGGGGCCGGGCGCCCGCGGCGCGGGGCGGCCGCTCCGCGCGGCCGCGGGCGCGGTGGTCACTGGAACCGCCGGGAGGTCCGCCGTCCGGCGCGGTCACGGCGGACGGCGCCGTAGTGGCCGCGGTCGGAGTTGCCGCGCCGGCGGTCGCCGCCGGGGTACGCGTCGTCCCGGTCGTAGGGGCTGCCGCCGTAGGGGGCGCGGTCGTAGGAGGCGTTCCGGTCGCGGTCGCGGGCGG
The DNA here is from genome assembly GCF_016756395.1 of Streptomyces sp. SN-593. Taxonomy (NCBI): domain Bacteria; kingdom Bacillati; phylum Actinomycetota; class Actinomycetes; order Kitasatosporales; family Streptomycetaceae; genus Actinacidiphila; species Actinacidiphila reveromycinica. The sequence goes on along the minus strand of NZ_AP018365.1, from coordinate 3,530,276 downwards.
CGCCGCGGTCGTACGCGCCGCGGTCGTACGCGTCCTGACGGTCGTAGGGGTCGTTGCGGCCGTACGCGTCGTACGCGTCGTACGGGGCGTAGCGGTCGGCGGTGGGGGCGTCGTACGCGCCGGGGCGGCCGGAGGACGCCTGCGGGCCGTAGGACGTGGCGCCGCGGCCGGGTGCGGCGGGGCCGCTCCGGCCGGTGAGGCGGGTGCCCAGGCCGGAGAGCTGGTCGGACAGGAAGACCGAGCCGTCGTTCTCGCGGGCGAAGGGGATGCCCGCGGCCAGGGCGCGGCGGGTGATGACGGCGGCCTGGCCGAGCCGGTTGACGCCCAGCAGCAGCACGATCGGCGCGCTGGAGGCGGCCACATGGGCGCCCAGCGCGCCCGCCAGGACCGTCATGGCCACCCGGAAGCCGACCAGCGCGACCCACAGCACCAGGCCGCGCGGGGGCATCTGCCCCCACAGGCCGCCCTGGCGGTTCTCCAGCCGCATCATCGCGCCCTGCCCGGCGCCGATCGCCGCCGCGACGAGTCCGCTGACGACCAGGCACGCGACGTCCACCGGGTGCAGGTGGTGGCCGCCGCCGCTGAGCCGGGTCAGCCCGACGATTACCAGGATCGCGGGCAGCAGCAGCACCCGCTTCCCGCGCAGCGACTCGCCGAGGAGTTGGCGGCCGATGACGTAGGCCACGATCGCGATCACGGCCAGTACCTCGATCACGGGAAGCTCCTCCGGTCGGTGTCGGCGGCCCGGTCCGGCCTGCCACCAGCGACGTTACGGAGCTGGCCCGGCGCGGGCGTCACACCGCGGGGTGAGGCCCGGGGTGATCCGCGGGGGTGACGTCGCGGGGTGACGGGGTGGAGGCCGGCCGGCGCGGATCACCCCGCTTGTCGCCCCGCGCTACGGCGCGCTCGTACCGGTGCCGGGCGGAGCCTGAGGGGGTCCTCGACGCCCACGACCTCCACGACAGGAACCCGCTGATGTCCACGCTCACCCAGGCCATGGTGATCAACGCCGCCGTCCTCCTCGCGGTCCTGGAGGCCGATCTCGGCCCGCACCGCAAGATCGGCGCCTTCCGCATCCTGCGACCGCTGCTGATGTCCGCCGCGATCGTGCCGCTGTTCGTCGAGTCGCCCGCCACCCACGGCTACGGCCTCGGGCTGGAGGTGCTCGGCGTCGTCCTCGGGGCGGCGTGCGGGTTGGGCGCGGCGAGCCTCACCCACGTCTACCGCAGCCCCCGCACCGGTCGGCCGGTCAGCCGCAACGGCGCCGGCTACGCGGCCTTGTGGATCGTCGTGATCGGCGCCCGCGCGGCCTTCTCCTACGGCTCCGAGCACTGGTTCACCGCGCCGCTCGGGCGCTGGATGGCGCAGCACCAGGTCAGCGTCGACGCGATCACGGACTCGCTGCTGCTGATGGCGGTGGCGATGACGCTGACCCGCACGTTCGCCCTCGCCGCGCAGGCCGCGGCGGTGCGCCGCCAGGGCCCGGACGGCGGCGCGGCGGCCGTCGCCTCCGCCTGAGCGGCCCCGAAGGCGGCCCCGGCCGCAACCTTCGGGGCTAGCGGGTGCCGCCCGGGGTGCCCCGGAGCGCGGAGGCGATCGCGGCGAGCAGGGACATCCCGGCCGCGGTGGCGAAGACGATGACCAGGCCGTGGTGGAAGGGCGCGGAGATGAGGTTCGGGAAGAACTGCTTGCCGGTGAGCACGTCGCGGTTGTGCGCGGGCAGCGTCGCCAGCGTCCCGGAGGGCTTGAGCAGCGTCTCGACCGGGTTCACCCCGAGGAACGCCGAGAAGACGGTGGACACCGGCGGCAGCGTCGCCGCGTGGTGGGCGACGCCCGCCGGCACGCCCTGGGCGCGCAGCCCGGCCTGGAGCGTGTGCGGCAGGCGGTCGGCGAGTCCGACGATCAGCAGCGAGAAGAAGACGCCGATCGACAGCGAGGTGCCCGAGTTCTGGAAGGTGGACCGCATCCCGGAGGCCGCGCCGCGGTGGGTGGCCGGCACGCTCGACATGATCGCGGAGGTGTTGGGCGCGGAGAACATCCCCGAGCCCATCCCGTTGAGCAGGATGAGCAGCGCGAACGCCCAGTAGGGGAAGTCGATCGGCAGCAGGAGCAGCCCGACGAAGCTCGAACCGAACAGCACCAGCCCGCCGGTGGTGAACCAGCGCACACCGAACCGGTCGGAGAGGGTCCCGGAGGCGGGCCCGGCCAGCAGGAACCCGGCGGTCAGCGGCAGCAGGAAGATCCCCGCCCACAGCGGCGCGTCCTCGAACGCGTAGCCGTGCAGGGGCAGCCAGATGCCCTGGAGCCAGATGATCAGCATGAACTGGAGCCCGCCGCGGGCGACGGAGGCGAGCAGCGCGGCCGCGTTCCCGGCGGCGAAGTGCCGGTTGCGGAAGAGCCCGAGGGTGAACATCGGCTGCTTCACCCGGGTCTCGATCAGCCCGAAGGCGATCAGCAGCACGCCGCCGCCGATCAGGCCGGTGAGCACCTTGGGACTGGTCCAGCCCATGGTGTGGTCGCGGTAGGGCTGGATGCCGTAGGTGATGGAGACCAGGATCATCCCGCAGCCCAGCGCGAAGGTGAGGTTGCCCCACCAGTCGATCCGGGCCGGGTTGCGCGCGGAGATCTCGCGCAGCGAGCGGTACGCCCAGATGCTGCCGAAGATCCCGACGGGCACGTTCACCCAGAACACCGCGCGCCAGTCCCACGCCGAGAGCAGGCCGCCGAGCACCAGACCGATGAACTGCCCGGACAGCGCGGAGATCTGGTTGATGCCCAGCGCCATGCCGCGCTGGCGGGCCGGGAAGGCGTCGGTGAGGATCGCCGCGGAGTTCGCCATCAGCATCGCGCCGCCCAGCGCCTGGACGACCCGCCAGCAGATCAGCCACAGCGCGCCGTGCGTGCCGCGCGCGGGGTCGAAGGACAGCGCGATGGAGGCGAGGGTGAAGACGACGAAGCCGAGGTTGTAGATCTTCACCCGGCCGACGATGTCCCCCAGCCGCCCGAGGCTCACCACGAGCACCGCGGTGACCAGCAGGTAGCCCATGATCATCCACAGCAGGTAGGTGATGTTGCCGGCCGCGAACGGGTCGAGGTGGATGCCGCGGAAGATCGCGGGCATCGAGATGATGACGATCGACGCGTCGACCATCGCCATGAACATCCCGAGGCTGGTGTTGGACAGCGCCACCCACTTGTAGCGGTCGGGGCGCCCCTCGGCGGGGGCGGCCGGCGCGGCGGCGGCCGTGGGCGCGCTGGTCGTCGGGGCGCCGGTCATCGGGGCGCCGGGTCGGGTGGGGCCGTCGTCGGGAGTGGCCGGCCGCTGTTCAGACACGTCGGGTGATCCTCTCCAGCAGCGGGATCGCGGCCGCCAACTGCTCTTGCTCGTGGGGGGTGAGCTCGTCCTCGATGGCGAGGGTGAGCCGGCGGGCGCGCTCGCGGCGGGCGCCGTGCAGCCCCTCGCGGCCGGCGGGGGTGAGCGAGACGACGATCCGGCGGCCGTCGTCCGGGTCGGGTGTGCGGGCGACCAGGCCGCGTTCGGCCAGCACCCCGACGATCGTGCCCATCGACTGCGGTCTGATCCCCTCGCGCGCGGCCAGTTCGGACGCGGTGGCCGGGCCCTCCCGGTCCAGCAGGACCAGTGCCGAGGTCTGGGAGAGGGTCAACTCGCCGTCCGGCTTCACGGTGCGCAGCCGCCGGGCCAGCGGACCGAGGGCGGCCCGCAGGTCCGTGGCGATACGGGCCGGGCCGGCGGGAGGTGGGCCGGTGGGCGGCGGGCCGCCGGATGATGACATGATCTTCAGTATAAACTGATCAGTCCAGCCTTATGGTATAGGTGACGCTCGTGAGTGATTCCCCTTCTGCTTCCCCCAGCGGTTCGTTGACGGCGACCACCGTCTTTCTCGCCGGCCACGGCGGCGACGAGATCGAGGCGTACCTCGCCCGGCCGGAGGGCGACGCCCGCCGCGGCGGTGTCGTGGTCATCCACCACCTGCCCGGGTACGACCGGCAGACCAAGGAGATGGTCCGGCGCTTCGCGGAGCTGGGCTACGACGCGGTCTGCCCCAACCTCTACACGCGCGAGGCGCCCGGCGCCGCGCCCGACGACGCGGCCGCCGTGGCCCGCGCGCAGGGCGGCGTGCCCGACGAGCGGCTGGTCGGCGACGTGGCCGGCGCGGCCGCCTACCTGCGGGCGCTGCCCACCTCCAACGGCCGGGTGGGCGTCATCGGCCACTGCTCGGGCGGCCGCCAGGCGGTGCTCGCCGGCTGCTCCACCGACCTGGACGCGGTCGTCGACTGCTACGGCGCCTACGTGACCGGCACGGTGCCCGAGGGGGCCACGCTCAAGGTCACCAACCTGGTCGACCGGCTGCCGGACCTGCGCGCCCCGCTGCTCGGCCTCTTCGGCGAGGAGGACGCCCACCCGAGCCCGGCCGAGGTCGCGGAACTCGGCAGCCTGCTCACCGAGGCGGACAAGACGTTCGAGTTCCACAACTACCCGGGAGCCGGTCACGGCTTCTTCGCGGTGAACCGGCCCCGGTACGACGTCGCCGCGGCGAACGACGGCTGGGAGCGGATCGAGGAGTTCTTCGGCCGGCACCTGGCCGGCGGGCAGGGGAGCTGACCGGCCATGTGCACCTACACCACCGTCAAGGACGCCGTCGACGGCAGCGCCAAGGGCCCGAACGGCTCGTGGTTCCACGTCAGTGACGTGACCGTCTACTTCGACCACCCGGTCCACGCGATGGCCGAGCACACACTGAACATCGACTTCGCCAACCCGGCCAAGGGCCCGAACGCCCGGGTGGCGCTGGAGTTGACCGCGCAGTCGGCGCGCGACCTGGTCGCCGCGATCCAGGAGGCGCTGGCCGCGGTGCCGGCCGACATGCAGGTCTGAGCCGGCCGCGTGGCGGGAGCGGGCCGGCCGATCTCTTCTCCGGCCGGCTTCCCGTCCGGTTCCCGGTCGACCTTCGGCCGGTCCCGTCCGATCCCCGTCCGGTCCCCGGCCGATCCCCGGCCGGTCCCCGGCCGATCGCCCGGACGCGGGGACCGTTCCCGTACCCGGCCCGCCCCGTGCGGCAGCGCCGCACCGAGGGGCCCGGCGGCCTTCGGCCCTACGCCGTGCCGCCGGGTTCCAGCCCGGCCAGCCCGCGCAGCACCGCCTCCTCCTCCACCGGCAGGTGGTGGGCGCGGGCCAGGCCGAGGGCCTCCTGCCAGCAGGCCCGGGCCGCCGCGCGATCGCCGCGCGCCAGGTGGGCGCGGCCCAGGACCTCCAGGGCGTCCGCCGCGGTGGCGCGGTCGCCGAGCCGGTCCAGCAGCGCGAGCGTCTCGGTGAGGGCCCGTACGGCCTCGGCGGGACGCCCCAGCGCCAGCCGGGCCTCGGCGAGGCTGGTGAGGGTGCGGGCGATGCTGGTCAGCGAGCCGCGGGCGCGCCAGGCCGCGAGCGCCTCGCGGAAGCACTGCTCGGCGGCCACCGGGTCGCCCACGAACAGGTGGGTGTCGCCGAGGTTGCCCAGCACCGTGGCCACCCGGTCGACCGCGCCGAGCGAGCGGTGCAGGGCGAGCGAGCGCCGGCCGTACTCCAGCGCGAGGCCGTACTCGCCGGTGCAGCGGTGCAGGGCGGTGAGGTTGGTGAGGATCGCGGCGACCCCGTGCAGGTCGCCGGCCGCCTCGAAGCGGGCGCGGGCGGCGTGCAGGTGCTCCAGGCTCACCTCGTACCGCTCGGCCATGCCGTGCGCGACGCCGAGGCGGCTGTGCATCCAGCCCTGGCCGAGCACGTCGCCGTGCGCGGTGACGCAGGCCATCGCCTCCTCCAGGCAGGCGGTCCACTCGCCGGTCCACCAGTACGCCTGTGCGTAGCCGAACAGCCCGGCCGCGGTGCGCCAGGCGATGTCGGGCCAGCCGCACGCGACTGCGGTGGTGATCGCCAGCCTGATCGCGGGCAGTTCGCGCACGCACCAGTGCAGCGCCTCCTCGTCGCCGGTGAACTCCGGCGCCGGCAGCACCGGTTGCTCGTCGAGCGGCGGCAACGGGTGCCCCTCGGGGGCGAGGACGGCCAGCGAGGAGGCGACCGTGGCGGCGTACCAGACGGTGATCCGGCGCAGCGCGGACCGGCGCTCGGCCGCGGTGAGTTCGCCGCGCGCGCAGACCGCCGCGTACTCGCCGACCAGGTCGTGGAAGCCGTAGCGGCCCGGCCGGGGCGCCTCCAGCAGGTGCGCGTCCACCAGTGCTTCCAGGAGGTCGTCGGCGGCCGCCGCGGAGCCCTGCCCGAGCAGCGCGGCGGCCGCCGGCGAGTCCAGGCCGTGCCCCGGCCAGGCCCCCAGCGTCCGGAACGCGCCGGCCGCCGCGCGGTCCGCGGCGAGCGGGCTGTCCCGCATCGCCACGTAGCTCATCGCGAAGGTGTCCTGCACCGCGAGCCCGCCGGTGGACAGGGCGTGCAGCCGCGAGCCTGCCGGGGCGTCGAGGCGCTCGGCGAGCGCGCTCAGCGGCCAGTGGGGGCGCGCCGCCATGCGCGCGCCGGCGATCCGCAGCGCCAGCGGCAGGCCGCCGCACGCGGCCAACACCCCTTCCGCGGCCTCGGGTTCCGCCGCCACCCGCTGCCTGCCGCACAGCGCGACCAGCAACTCCCGCTGCTCCGGCGCCGGCAGCGGCTCCAGCGCCAGCCGGGCGGCGCCGGGCAGCTCGCCGAGGGCCCGCCGGCTGGTGACCAGCACCGCGCTGCCGCCTCCGCCCGGCAGCAGCGGCGTCACCTGGGCCGCGTCGCCGGCGTTGTCCAGCATCAGCAGCACCCGCCGGCCGTGCAGCGCGTCGCGCCACACCACCGCCCGGTCGTCGGGGTCCGCGGGCGGCGGCTGGCCGTCGGCGGCGAGGTCGCCGAGGAAGCGGGCCAGCAGGTCGGCGGGGTCGCGGGCGTCGCCGGCGCCGAAACCGCGCAGGTCCGCGTAGAGCTGGCCGTCGGGGAACTCCGACCGCAACAGGTGCGCCGCCCGGACCGCGAGCGCGGTCTTGCCCACCCCGCCCATGCCCGAGACCACGGCGACGCGCGGGCCGCACTCTGCCCGGCTCCCGCGCAACGCCGCAAGCAGGGTGTCGAGTTCGCTGCTCCGCCCGGTGAAGTCCGGAGTGTCCGGCGGGAGCTGGGCGGGCGCGGGACGGGGGCGAACGGCGGGGACGGCGTCGCCGGCCGAGGCCCCGCCGCCCTCCGGCGCCGGAGCGCGCGGTCCTACGGTCACGGGTGCGTCGCCGGCCGCGGGTCCGGCCGCGGGCCCGTCCGCGGGTACGGGTCCGGGTCCGACCGGCGCGGCCGGGGGCAGGGGCCCGCCCGAGTCCGTGTCCACCGCGGCGCCCGCGCGCTCGGCCCGGCGCGGAGCCGTCCCACCCGTGCCCGTACCGCTGCCCGTACTCCCGCCCGTGCCGTCGGCCGCATCCCCGGCCGCGTCCCCGTCCGCACCGCCGTCCGCACCGCCGGGCCGCGTCGTGCCCGTACGGCCTCGCGGGCCGCCGGCCGTACCGCCGGACGGGCCGCCGGGGGCGAGCCTGGCGGAGGGCGGCTCGGCCAGGATCTCCTGGTAGGTGGCCTGCACCGCGGAGTCGGGCTCCACGCCCAGCTCCTCGACCAGGGTTCGGCGCAGCCGGTGGTAGACGGCCAGCGCCTCCGCCTGCCGGTGGGTGCGGTGCAGCGCGAGCATGAGCTGCCGGTGGAAGGTCTCGCGCAGCGGGTGCGCGGCGGCCAGGCCGGCCAGCTCCGCGGCCATGCCCTGGTGCCTGCCGAGCGCCAGTTCCGCGGCGAACCGCCACTCCAGGGTGAGCAGCCGGGCCTCGGTGAGGTGCGCGGCGAGCGCCCGCAGCACGTCGGAGCGCAGCGGCACGTCCGACAGCGGTTCGCCGCGCCACAGCGCCAGCGCGGCGCCGCACTCGTCGAGCACCGCGTGCCAGTCGCCGGCGCGGTGCGCGGTGCGGGCGGCCGCGTGGTGCCCGAGGAAGATCCAGACGTCGAACTCGCCGTCGGCGATGTCCAGCACGTAGCCGGGCGGGGCGGCGCGCAGCCGGGAGCCGTCCTGGCCCTCCTCGTGCAGCACCCGGCGCAGCCGGGCGACGTGGTTGTGCAGGGACGCGGTGGCGGTGGTGGGCGGGGCGTCTCCCCACAGCGCGGACTTCAGGTGGCGCAGCGGCACCGCCCGGCCGGGCGTGGCCAGCAGCGCGGCGAGCAGGGCCCGGACCTTCGCCGACCCGACCGGGCGCGGCAGCCCGCCGCCGCTGCCGCCGGAGCCGTCGCCGCCCGGGTCGCCGTCGGCGACGACCGTGACCGTGCCGAGCAGGCCGAACCGCATCCGTGGGCCTCCCTGGCCGGATCAGTCGCGGGCGGTCCCGCGGTGCCGGGCCGAGGTCGCGCCGCTTCGCGGGGGCCGTCCCCGCGGGTCCTTCCCGCGTCGCCTTCCCGCGTTCCGGTCCCGTGTGCGCGTCCTCGCGGCGCGCCGTGGTGGACGCGTCCTCGGGGACGGCGAACCGCTCACCGCCGTCGCGGGGTTGCGGGCGGGGCGCCGTAGGACCGTCCGGGTGCCGCGAGGGCGGGCCGCCGGTGGGGCCACGGGGACGGAAAGAGGCTGGTGAGAGCGGGTGGGGGCGGTGGGGACGAAGCGTTAGCCATATGTTAGCGGTCGGTTGGCGGGCTTCCGCATGATGACGGGGTCGGGTCCGGCCGCCACGGGTGCGCGTGGAAGCCCACCTTCCGCGAAACGGGGGCAACCGGTGTCGCGGCCGGACCCACATGCCCCCCCTGCCGCCGGGCACCCGGGTGCGGGCATGGCGTTCCCGGCCACCGGGCCCGGGCGCTGCCAGACTCGGCGCATGCGTAAATTCTCGCTGGACGCGCAGGTGCGCGAACACCTCCGCCAGGCCGCGGCCGCCTCCAACGGGCGCAGCGCGGAGACCGTCTACGGCGGCCACGAGCAGGCGCTGCGCCAGACGCTCATCGCGATGACCGAACGGACCGCGCTCGCCGACCACGAGAACCCGGGCGAGGCGACACTCCAGGTGCTGCGCGGCCGGGTCCGCCTCACCTGCGGGCCGGACACCTGGGAGGCGATGGCCGGGGACCTGCTGGTGCTGCCGCACGCCCGGCACGGCCTGGAGGCGCTGGAGGACAGCGCGGTGCTGCTGACGGTCGGGATGCGGGGCTGACGACGGTCCGATCGGCCCGGTCCGGGACGGCCGCGCCGGCTCGGGCGCGTCCGGTACGGGTGCTTTCGTCCCGCCGGTCGCAGGCCGGTGCGGAAACCCGCCGCGCGGTCGCGTACGAGGCCGTCCGTGCAGGTCACGGGATGGGCGGCGGCTGCGGGCCGGGGTGTCCGGAAGGCGGGAAAAGGGCGGCTGGGTCTTCCCGTTCACGCGCTTTTTGCGCATGCTTTGAGTACCCGGGTATCCGTCCGCAGGGGTGGCCGGGTGACAATGCGACACTAGAGAGCTGTGAGTCGGCCATAACGAAACGAGGATCATCCCATGTTGCGAAACGGGTTGGAGCCGTGGCACCTGATCGTGGTGGCGATCGTCGTCATCGTGCTGTTCGGTTCGAAGAAGCTTCCTGAGGCCGCCCGCGGTCTCGGCAAGTCGATGCGCATCCTGAAGTCCGAGGCGAAGGCGATGAAGAGCGACGACGCGACGTCCGCCGGCAGCACGCCCAACCCCTCCGCCACCCCGGCTCCCGACGCCATCACCCCCAGCGACGTGGTGACGGCCACCGAGTCCAAGACGCAGGAGCCCGCGACCGGCTCGGTGAAGTGACCCGGCTCGGTGAAGTGACACCGACCGCTGACCGCTGACCGCTGACCGCTGACCGGCGGCCGTGAGCCGCCGGCCCCCGCGGCCGACCGCCGCACTCCGGTGCGGGCACCCGAAGCGCTCCGCGCGCTCCGGCGGGCCCCCGCACCCGTGACAGGCCCCCCGCTTCCGGGACCCGGCAGTCTTGGTACGTTCAGGACGTCCGGGTGCGGGAAGCGAACGAGGGGGCCTGTTGTGTCGTCGGGGGCGGGTAGGCAAGCGGGTCACCCAGGAAGCGGGGCGGGCCACCCGGAGAGCGGGAGGCGCGCAGGCGGCTCCGGACCGGCCGGCGGATCCGGACCCGCGGGCGGATCCGGACCCGCGGGTGGTGCGAACGGCGCGAACGGCGCGGGTGGTCGTTCCGCGGCCGGCCGCGGCGGCGCGCACACCGTCGGCGACGGCGCCGTGCCCCCCGAGTTCGTCGCCGGGTTCCCCGAGACGCTCGCCGAGATATCCCGAAGCTGCCGCACCCTCACCCGCGCCGAGCGGGAGAGCCGCCGGGTGCTGGGCGAGCACGCCGCCGACTCCGGGTTCGGGCTGCGCGAGCTGACGGCCGTCCACCTCGCGGAGGCGCGGCTGGCCTGGCCGCGGCTGCCCGGCGTGGCCGGCGCGCGCGACGCGGGCGAACTGCGCCAGGTCGGCAGCGCGGTGTTCGCCGCGCTGGAGGCGGGGATCGCGGCCCTCGCCGAAGGGCACGCACGCGCCCAGCGGCACGCGGTGCGCCGCGCCGAGGCCGCCCGCCGGACCTTCATCGACGACCTCCTGTACGGCCGTACCGACCCGGGCCGGATCGCCGAGCAGGCCGAGGGGTTCGGGCTGCGGCTGGCCGACCGCCACGTGGTGGCCGTCGCCGCGCCGCCCGCCGGTGACGAGTACCGCGAGACGCATCCGCTGCTGCGCCGTGTCGAGCGCGAACTCGCCGGGCGCTTCGGCGACCACGACCTGCTCGTCGCCTCCAAGGACGGCCGCCTGGTGTGCGTGGCCCCCACCGAGCAGCGGCCCGCCCTCGACGCCTTCGTCAAGCTCACCGCGGCGGGGCGGGTGGCCGTCAGCCGTCCGCACAGCGGCGCGGCCGGCGTGGTCCGGTCGTACGAGGAGGCGCTCAGCGCGCTGGACCTCGCCGAGCGGCTCGGGCTGACCGCGTCCGTGCTCAACTCCGCGGACCTGCTGGTCTTCCCGGTCCTGATGCGGGACCGGGCGGCGATGTCGGACCTGGTGCGGACGGTGCTCGGGCCGCTCGTGCACGCGCGCGGCGGCGCGCAGCCCCTCGTCGACACGATCTCGGCGTACGCCGCGGCGGGGTACGTCAACGCGGAGGCCGCGCGGCGGCTCGACCTCAGCGTGCGGGCGCTGTCCTACCGGCTCGAACGGATCGCATCGCTCACCGGGTTCGACCCGGACGACGCGTTGCAGCGGTACACGCTGGAGACGGCGGCGCTGGGCGCGCGACTGCTCGACTGGCCCACCCGCTCCCTCTGACCCCCGGCCCCCAGGGCTCCCCACCCCAGGGGCGCGGGGAACTGCGCGACAAGCCACCACGCACCCGCGGGTGGACGCGGGCCGCAAGGGGCACCCCCTGACCGCCACCCGCCCCCGCCCCCACCTCAGCAGGGACCCTCCTCCGCCGCGCACCCCCCCGCGTCCTCCGCGCGAGCGGTCTCGCACTCGCTGCGCAACCCCGCGCTGATCGCCCGCCCGATCTCCCGCAGCGCGGCCAACTGCTCGGTCGTGAGCACGTCGAACAGGTGCTCGCGTACCGCCGTGACATGCCCGGGCGCGGCCGCCGCGAGCGCGTCGAACCCCGCCGTGGTCAACGCGCACACCCACCCCCGGCGGTCCCCGTCGGCGGGCCGCCGGTGCACCCACCCGTTCTTCTCCAGCGCGGAGACGGCGTGCGACAGCCGGCTGCGGGAGGACAGCGACGCGTCGGCCAGCTCACTCATCCGCAGGCACCGTCCGGGCGCGTCCGACAGCCGCACGAGGATCTCGTAGTAGGCCATCGGCATGCCGGAGTCCCGGCGCAGCTGACGGTCGACGTAGGCGTTGAACTCCACGCTCGACGTCATGTAGGCCCGCCAGATCTCCTGCTCCTCGTCGGTCAGCCAGCGCACGTCGTCCATAGGCCCAGCATACGTGTGGTTGAAGTTTCAATACCAGCGCAGTATGGTGTGTGAAAGCTCAATGATCTCGCACTCATCACCAGCAACGTTCCGAGGAGCCCTCCCCATGAGCACGCAGACCGAAGTGATCGACGGCTACGTCGCCGGCACCTGGAAGATTGACGCCGTGCACTCGGACGTCTCGTTCTACGTCCGTCACCTCGGTGTCTCCAAGGTCCGCGGCCACTTCGCGACCTTCGAGGGCACCATCGTCACCGCGGAGGACCCGCTGGAGTCCACCGTCAACGCCGTGATCAAGACGGAGTCGGTCAGCACCAACAACGAGGGCCGCGACGCCCACGTGCGGGGCGAGGACTTCCTCGACGTCGAGAAGTTCCCCGAGCTGACCTTCTCCTCCACCGGCATCCGCGCCAAGTCCTCCGAGGTCTTCGAGGTCGACGGCAACCTGACCCTGCACGGTGTGACCAAGCCCGTCACCCTGGCCCTGGAGCTCAACGGCTTCGGCACCGGCTTCGACGGCAACGCGGTGGCCGGCTTCTCGGCCGCCACCGAGATCAGCCGCGGCGACTTCGGCGTGACCGGCGGCGCCGCCGGTGCCGCGGTCGGCGACAAGATCCGGATCGCCCTGGAGATCGAGGCCGCGAAGGCCGACGCCTGATCCACCCCCGGATCCCCCGGCGGTCCGCCGCCTGATCCGCTTCCCGACGACGGCCGTCGTGGGCGCACTCCCGCGCCCACGACGGCCGTCGCGTTCCGGTTGCAGGTGGACCCGGACATCTCAGGGCCGCCAAGTCTGCCGGGATGCGGAAATGCCGTACCCCGGCGCGCACTGCCACGATCTGTCCCGGCAGGACGGAACGGCAGGGGGGGAGGCGCAACCGGCATGGGGGAGTTCGTCGATGTGTGCCTCGGCTTTCCGACCGTCCTGTTCGGAGGGGCGCTGGTGGTCGTGGTCGGCTTCTGGGGACTGGTGCTGGTCGGTGCCGCCGACTCGCACGGCCCGGGCCACCACGGCGCCGCCGGCGGGCACTCCATGGGGAACGGGGGTTCCCATGGAGCGGCCTCCGCCGGCGGTGAGGGCCTGTCGGCCCACGCGCCCGTCCACGGCGCGGGCGGCCACGCGTCCGTCCACGGCGCCGGCGGCCACGCGTCGGGCGCCCGTACCGCCGGCGGCCACGACGGGGGCGCCCACGCAGCCGGCGGCCGTGACGGGGACGGTCACGACGTCGAACACCCGGGCGGGTCGGGCCTGTTGGCCGCCGCCGGACTCGACGGCGTGCCCGTCACCGTGGTGCTCTCGCTGCTCATCGCGCTCGGCTGGTTCCTGAGCCTGGCCGGCTCGGCCGCCCTGAACGGTGCCGGGCTGCACGGCCCCGCCCGCGCGGCCGCCGACGCCGCCCTGATCGCCGCCGCGCTGGCCGGCGCCTGGACGGGCGCCTGGGTGCTGGTCCGGCCGCTGCGCCGCCTCTTCCCGTACGAACGACCGCCCTCCCGCGCGGACTTCGTCGGCCTGGTCTGCGTGGTCCGCACCGGCACCGTCACCGAGCGCTTCGGCCAGGCCGAGGTGACCGCGCCCGACGGCTCCACCGCGATCGTCCAGGTCCGGCGCCCCGCGGACGACACCGGCGGCCCGCTGGCGGCCGGCCGTACCGCGCTGCTGTACGACTACGACCCGCAGGGCGGGTTCTTCTGGGCCGCGCCCTACCAGGACCCGGCGGCCGGACCGCCGCCGCCGGGTGCCCGCGCCCTGTCCTGAGCGCGTCGCACCGCGCCGCACCGCCTCTCTCCGCGGCGCACCACGTGCTGCCGGCAACCGGCGCACCCACTCATATCCGCTTCACCGCATCGAGGTTGATCCGTCATGGATGCCACCGTCATCGGGATCGGCGTGCTCGTCGCCGTCCTCCTGCTCATCGCCCTGGGCGCGGTCGTCACCGTCACCAAGCTCTTCCGGAAGGTCTCCCAGGGCCACGCGCTGATCGTCTCCAAGTCCAAGCACGTGGACGTGACCTTCACCGGCACGGTCGTGCTCCCGGTGCTGCACAGCGCCGAGTTGATGGACATCTCGGTGAAGACCATCGAGGTGCAGCGCACCGGCCGCGAGGGCCTGATCTGCCAGGACAACATCCGCGCCGACATCCACCTGACGTTCTTCGTGCGGGTCAACAAGACCAAGGAGGACGTGATCAAGGTGGCGCAGGCGATCGGTACCGAACGCGCCAGCCACCAGGAGACGTTGCAGAAGCTGTTCAGCGCGAAGTTCTCCGAGGCGCTGAAGACGGTCGGCAAGCAGCTCGACTTCGTCGACCTCTACACCCACCGCGAGCACTTCCGCGACCAGATCATCCAGGTGATCGGTACCGACCTCAACGGCTACCACCTGGAGGACTGCGCGATCGACTTCCTGGAGCAGACCCCGCTCACCCAGCTCGACCCCGCCAACATCCTCGACGCGCAGGGCATCCGGAAGATCACCGAGCTGACCGCGATCGAGCACGTGCGCACCAACGAGTTCCAGCGTACCGAGCAGAAGGAGATCACCCGGCAGGACGTGGAGGCCCGGGAGACCATCCTCGAACTGGAACGCCGCCAGTCCGAGGCCGAGATCAAGCAGCGCCGCGAGGTCGAGACGCTGCGGGCCCGGGAGGAGGCGGTCACCGCCAGGGTGCAGGAGGAGGAACGCCTCGGCGCCCAGGGCGCGTTCCTGCGCACCGAGGAGCAGTTGGGGGTCCAGCGGGAGAACCAGGCCCGCGAGGTCGCCGTCGCCCAGAAGAACCGCGAGCGGGTGATCGCGGTGGAGAACGAGCGGATCGAGAAGGACCGGGTGCTGGAGGTCATCGCCCGCGAGCGCGAGACCGAACTGGCCAGGATCTCCAAGGAGCGCGAGGTCGAGGGCGAGCGCCGCGACGTCGCCGACGTGGTGCGCGAGCGGATCGCGGTGGACCGTACGGTCGCCGAGCAGGAGGAGTCGATCAAGCAGCTACGGCTGGTGCAGGAGGCCGAGCGGGAACGGCAGGCGCTGATCATCACCGCCGAGGCGCAGGCGCAGGAGCGGCTGGTCAAGGACATCAAGGCCGCCGAGGCCGCGGAGCAGGCCGCCCGGCACAAGGCCCGGGAGTCCCTCACCCTGGCCGAGGCCCGCAAGCAGGCCGCGGAGCTGGACGCCGACGCCAAGACGCGCCTCGCCGAGGGCCTGCGGGCGGAGGCCGCCGCGCAGGGGCTCGCCGAGGTCGAGGTGCACGAGCGCAGCGCGGCCGCGATCGCCAAGGTCGGCGCGGCCGAGGCCGAGGCGACCACCGCCCGGCTGCGGGCCGAGGCCGAGGGCGCCCGCGCCAAGTCGCTGGCGCAGGCCGAGGGCATGACCGCGCAGGCGGCGGCGGAGGCCGCGATGATCGGCGAGCGGCTGAAGGCGGAGGCGGCCGGGCTGACCGAGAAGGCCGCCGCGATGGCCGCCCTCGACGACGCCTCGCGCGGCCACGAGGAGTACCGGCTGCGGCTGGCGGCGGAGAAGGACGTCCGGCTGGCCGGGCTCGACACGCAGCGGCAGATCGCCGAGGCGCAGGCGACCGTCCTGGCCACCGGGCTGGAGAACGCGGACATCAGCATCGTCGGCGGCGAGGACGTCTTCTTCGACCGGCTGCTCGGCGCGGTCAGCGCGGCCCGGTCGGTGGACTCCTTCGTGGCCAACTCCGAGACGGTGCGCACGGCGGCGGCGCCGTGGCTGGACGGGTCGGAGCGCTTCACGCAGGACGCCACCCGGATGCTGTCCTCGCTCGGCTCGGGGTGGGGCGGCACGAGCGTCGCCGGCCTGCTCGGCCGGCTGATCGCGAACGGCGGCCCGCAGGCCGGCGGGTTCCAGCAACTCCTGGACCAGGCACGGACGATGGGGATCGCGGACGCCCCGGTGCCGGGTGCGGTGGGATCGGGTGCGGTGGGATCGGGTGCGGTCGGATCGGGCGCCGCGGCCACCGGTGAGCCCGTGCCGGCCGGTGCCGCCGCCGGCACCGTTCCCGCGTCCGTGAACGGACTGGCGAAGAAGTGAGCGGGCGGGCCTCCACCCCGGACCCCGCTCCTGACCGCGTTCCAGGGGTGCCCGGGGCAGCCGGAACCGCTGGAACCGGCGGAACCGCCGGGGGACCGGGCGCCAGAGCCGGGGGTCCGGCCGGAACCGCCGGGCAACCGGGCGGGAGAGCCGGGGGTCCAGTCGGAACCGCAGGAACCGCCGTACCTGGCGGACCGGTTGGGGCGGCGGGACCGGCCGGGAGGTCCGCGGCGCAAGCCGCCCCCGGCCGCGTGTCCGAAGCGACGGCACCGGCCGCCCCGGCCGCACCCGACCCCGCCGCACCCGCCGCACCCGGAGACGCCGGCCCCGCGGACCCCGCCGGTGACGCCTACCGGGTGCTGCGCGACCGGCTGTCCGGTACGGCCCGCGAACTGGTCCGCCGCGCCGAGGCCCTGAACGCGGCCCGGCAGGAGGTCTTCGGCAGCACCGAGCTGCGGCTCGCCGGCGCCGAGCGGATGCGCACCGCCCGCCCGGCGCTGCCCGGCGACATCGCCCCGGTCGGCCCCTGGCTGCTGTTCGCCGCGAACCCCGCCGAGGTCGAGGACGTCGCCGACGTGTTCCAGGTCCGCCGCGCGGACGACCTGGACGGCGGGTCCGCGGACGACGCGGCGGCCGGCGGGTCCGCGGACGACGCGGCGGACGGCCCGGCCGGCCCCGCCGGGCTGCTCGACGACCCCGGCTTCGTCCGCGACTTCCGCGAGCTGTACCGCTACTACCGGCAGACCCGGGTGGTGCGGGTGCGCGCCTGGGAGGGGCGGCTGCTGGCGGTCTTCCGCACCGGCGCGGGCGCCGACGACGTCAAGGCGCTGAGCTGGCGGATCGGCCGCGACGGCCGCTGCGCCTACGAGGGCACCACCCGCGAGGAGCCCGCCGAGCCGCCGGAGGCGGTGCGCTGGAGCGCGGTCGGCCGCGAGGCGTACGTCCCCGGCCGCCACCCGCACATCGCGCTCGCCGCACCCGACGGCGGCACCCTCACCCTGGACACCACCGGCGGGACCCTCACCCTGCGCACCGGCGGCGCCGTCCACGAGGAGCCCGTCGACGACGCGCTCCAGTCGCTGGCCGACGCCGACGTCGCGTCCGCCGGCGCCGGTCCGCTGGTGCTGCTGCGGGTGCGCCCCTACCGGGAGTCCGTCGAACGGCACTTCGCGGTCAACACCCGCACCGAGCAGGTCGAGCGGATCGACGCCCTCGGCCAGGTCTGCCTGCGGCTGCCCGACGACCAGGGCGTGGTCTTCCCCGGCGGCTACGTCCTGGCCACCGGCGGCACCCGCACCTTCGACCTGCCCGACCTCGCCGGGCGCGCCGAACCGGCCGCTGAACGGGGCGCGTCGACCGGCGCCGGTGAAACCGCCCCGGCCACGCAGGAGTTCGAGCGGGTGGTGCGCTCGGCCAACGGCGAGGACGTGCTCTACGTCTTCCACGCGCCCGCCGACGGCCACCGGCTGCTGCTGCCGTACAACCTCATCCGCAAGGAGGCCGCCGCCCCGCTGCACGTCCAGGGCAGCGCGCTGTACGAGGACGGCACCCTGATCACGCTGCGGCCCGCCGAGGGCGGCGAGCCCGGCCGGGTGCACGCGCTCCAGCGCTGGCACACCCCGTTCCTGTCCGACACCTATGCCGCCGCCCGCCCGGTCGGCGACGGTCCGCTGGCCAGGATCGGCAACCCCGACCTGGTCCGCGCGGTCTCGGACGCGCTGTCGGTGGCCCGCGCCGCCCTGGCGCCCGAGCCCGCCGCGGCCGTCCACGAGGCGCTGGTCGCCGCCGCGGAACGCGTCCTGGACCGCCACCACTGGCTCGCGGACCCCGACGCGCAGGATCTCGCCGGGCCGCTCACCGAGGTCCGCGACACCGCGCGGCAGGTGCTCGCCGAGTACGCCCGGGTACGGGAGGCCGCCGCGCGGGCCGCCGCGGCCGCCGACGAGGCAGAGGCGCGGATCACCGCGCTCGGCCGCCGGGTGCGCGGCGAGGCCGCCGCCTCCGCGGACGAGTGGGTCGCCCGGCTCGCCGGACTGCGCTCCGTCCAGGGCCGGTTGGCGACACTGCGGGAGACACGGCAGGCCGACCCGGCCCGGCTGGACGCACTGGACTCCCTGCTGGCACGGGAGTTGGCCGAGGCCGCCTCCCGCGCCGCGGCGCACTTCGCCGACGAGGCCGCCTTCGACGGCTACCGGCGGCGCGTCGCCGAGGTCGCCGCGCGGGTCCCGGAGGCGGCGACCGCGGCCGACACCGGGCCGCTGGCCGCGACCCTCGACGAGCAGGCCGCGGGCCTGGCCACCGTCACCGAGACCGCCGGCACCCTGGAGATCGCCGACGCGACCGTCCGCACCCGCATCCTGGCGGCCGCCGCCGACGTGCTCGGGACGGTCAACCAGGCCCGGGCCCTCCTCGCCGCCCGCCGGCGGGAGCTGCTCGCCGCCGAGACCGGCGCGGAGTTCGCCGCGCAGAGCGCGCTGCTCGCCCAGAGCATCGGCGCCGCGCTCGACGCGGCGGTCACCCCCGAGGCGTGCGAGGAGCAACTCGGCCGCCTGCTGGTGCGGATCGAGAACCTCGCCACCGCATTCGCCGCCGACGAGGAGCGGTCGGCGGTGCTCGACGCCCGCCGCGAGGAGGTGCGCGAGACCTTCGCGGCCCGCGGCCAGGCACTCGCCGACGAACGCGCCCGGCGGGTCCAGCGGTTGACCGCCGGCGCGGCCCGGATGCTCGACGGCATCCGGCGCCGCACGGCCACCCTCGGCTCCGCCGAGGAGATCCACACCTACTTTGCCTCCGACCCGCTGGCGGCCGAACACCGGCGGGCCGCGGCAGAGTTGCGCACCCTGAAGGACCCCGCCCGGGCCGCGGAACTCACCGCCGCGCTCGCCGCCGCCCGCCAGGCGGCCACGGCCGCCCTGCGCGACCGCCTCGACCTGTACGAGGACGGCGGCGCCGCGATCCGGCTGGGCCGGCACCGGTTCGCGGTCAACACCCAGCCGCTCGACCTCGCGCTCGTTCCGCACGCCGGCGGGCTCGCCTTCACCCTCACCGGCACCGACTACCTCGCGCCGGTGGACGACCCCGCGTTCGAGGCCACCCGCGCCTTCTGGTCGCGTCCGCTGGTCTCGGAGTCCCCGCGGCTGTCCCGCGCGGAGTTCCTCGCCGGCGGCCTGCTGCTGGACCTGCTCGCCGCGGGCGGCACGGCCGGCGCCGACCTCCCCGGCGCCGTGCGGGCGGCCGTCGCCGAGCGCGTGTCGGAGGGGTACGAGCGGGGCGTGCACGACCACGACGCCGTGCTGCTCCTCACCGCGCTCGCCGAACGCGCCGAGTGCGCCGGGCCGTTGCGGTACCCCGCGGCCACCCGCGCCGGCGCGCTGCTGTTCTGGACACAGGCCGCCCCGCCCGCCGAGCGGGCCGCCTGGACCGCCCGGGCCCGCTCGCTCAGCCGGGCCCGCGCCGCCTTCGGCGGGGCCGAGGCCGGACGGGCACTGGACGAACTGGCCGAGGAGATCGGCGCCCGCGCCCGGGACTTCCTCGGGTCGTCTGGCCTGCCCGAACCGGTCCGCCCGGCACCGGACTCGGCGACGGACACCCTGCTGCTGGGCGAGTACCTGGTCGCCGAACTCGCCTCCGGACAGGAGGGGTTCGCGGTCGGACCCGGCGCCCGGGCGGTCGTGGCGCGGCTGACCGAGGCACTGGGCGGGCCGGACGCGGTGCCGTACAAGGAGTTCACCGCCGACCTCGACGCGCTCGGCGCGGGGCCCGACGCCGGGCTCGGCGCGCGCTGGCAGCTCGCCCGCGCCTGGCTCGGCCCGTTCGCCACCGCCCCCGACGGCACGGACCCGGACCGGTGCGGTGACGGGGAGGCGCCCGGCGCCGGCCACCTGCTGGAGGCCGCGGCCGGACTGCTCTGCGGCCCCGCAGTCGCGCGGTACGCGGCCGACGCCGACGTCGAGGTGACCGTGCGCGGGCTGCTCGCGGCCCACCCGAGGGCCGTGGACGGCGTCATGACCCTGCGGCTGGACGAACTGCTCGCCCGGGTACGCCGGTTCACCGCCGAGGACGTCCCGGCCCACCGCGCCTACCAGCGGCACCGCGCGGCCGTGGTCGCCGCCGAGCGCGGCCGGCTCGCGCCGGACGCCTACCGCGCCCGGCCGCCCGCCGGCTTCGTCCGCAACCGGCTGCTGGACGAGGTGTACCTGCCGCTGGTCGGCGACAGCCTGGCCAAGCAGTTCGGTCCGGCCGGCGGCCTGCTGATGCTGATGTCCCCGCCCGGGTACGGCAAGACGTCGCTGGTGGAGTACGTGGCGAGCGGTCTCGGCCTGGCGCTGGTCGGCGTCTCCGGGCCCGCCCTCGGCAGCGGCACCACGTCGCTGGACCCCGACCGCGCGCCCGACGCGGCCGCCCGGCGCGAACTGGAGAAGGTGCGGCTGGCCCTGGAGATGGGCTCCAACGTGCTGCTCCACCTCGACGACATCCAGCACGCCTCGGCGGAGTTCCTGCAGAAGTTCATCCCGCTGTGCGACGCGCAGCGCAGGATCGAGGGGCCCGAGGGCGCGTACGACCTGCGCGGCAAGCGGTTCGCCGTCTGCATGGCCGGCAACCCCTACACCGAGTCCGGCGCCCTCTTCCGGGTGCCGGACATGCTGGCGAACCGGGCCGACGTGTGGAACCTCGGGGACGTGCTCACCGGGCGGGAGGAGCTGTTCGCCCTCTCCTACGTGGAGAACGCCCTCACCGCCAACCCCGTGCTGGCGCCGCTCGCCGGCCGGGACCGGGCCGACCTCGACCTGCTGGTGCGGCTGGCCGCCGGCGACCCGACGGCGCGCCCGGCGGACCTGGCGCACCCCTACGCCGGGTCGGAGCGGGAGGAGGTCCTCGCGGTGCTGCGCCACCTGCTGCGGGTGCGGGACACCCTGCTCACCGTCAACGCGGCGTACCTCGACTCGGCCCGCCGTACGGAGGACTCCCGTACCGAGCCGCCGTTCCTGCTCCAGGGGTCCTACCGCAACATGAACCGGCTGGCCGGGCGGATCACGGCGACCATGAACGCGGCGGAGGTCGAGGCGGCCGTCGGCGACCACTACCGGTCCGAGGCCCAGACCCTCGCGCACGGCGCCGAGGCCGCCCTCCTCAAGCTCGCCGAGCTGCGCGGGACCCTCACCCCCGCGCAGTCCGCCCGCTGGAGCCGCCTCAAGGCCCCCTACGGTGCGGCGTGACCGCCGGGTGGCCGCCGGGTGGCCGCCGCGCGGGCGGTGAGGAGGAGGGTGAAGGGGGCGGCGGTGGCGGCCCGGGTCGGGCCCGGCGGGCGCGGGCCCTCCCATAATGGTGCCGGGGCGCGCGTCGCGCCCCGACCGTCTACGGTGATGTAGACGATCTGTCGCACTGCACGACGAAAGAACCGGAAGGGGCGATCGAGCCATGCCGGAGCCGAGCGCGGGCCGCCGTCCCCCGGGCGAGCTGGAGGCGAGCGTCCTGGCCGCGCTCTGGGCGGCCGGCGGCCGCCCGCTGACCCCCGCCGACGTGCAGCGCGAACTCGGCACCGCCCTGGCGCGCACCACCGTCACCACGATCCTGGCGAGGCTGCACGAGAAGGGCTCGGTCAGCCGCGCGCGGTCCGGCCGGGGGTACGCCTACCTGCCGGTGCAGGACTCCCCGGGGCTCGCCGCCCGCCGGATGCGCAGCGAGCTGGACAAGTCCGCGCGCGACGACCGCGGCACCGTGCTGGCCCGCTTCGTCTCCGGCCTCGGGCCCGACGACGAGAGGCTGCTGCGGGAGCTGCTGGCCCAGGCGGACGGCGCTGCGGAGGGCGTCGCGGAGGGGGCAACGAACGGCGGTACGGAGGGCGGCACGGACGGCGGGGCGACGGCGTGAACGTCGCCGTCTGGCTGCCCCTGCTGCTGCCGCTGCCGGCCGCGCCCGCCGCCCGACGGCTCGCCGCGGGGCTGCCGCCGCGCGCCGCCGCCTGGCTGCTGGCCTGCTCCGCGGTGCTGCTCGCCGGGTCCAGCACCGCCGCGCTCGGGCTGCTCGCCGGGGCGGGCGCGCTGCGGCTGCCCCCGGTCGCGGCGCTCGGCCACCTGGTGCTGCCCGTGGTCGGCGACCAGGTGACCGTGCCGGCCGCGTGCGCCGCCGCCGCGCTGCTCGCCGTCGTCGCGGTCGCGCTGCTACGGGCGGTACGCCGCCATGTGCTGCTCGCCGCCCGTGCCCGGCGGGACGCGGACCGCCACGGTGCGGCCGCGGGGGACCTGACGGTGGTCTCCGACGCGCGGCCCGACGCGTACGCCCTTCCCGGGCGCTTCGGGCGGCCCGGGCGGATCGTGGTCACCTCGGGGATGCTGCGGGCGCTCGACCCGGCCGAGCGGGAGGCGCTCCTCGCGCACGAGCGTGCGCACCTGGCCGGGCGGCACCACCGGTTCCTCACGGTGCTCGCGCTCGCCTGCGCGTGCCATCCCGCGCTGCGGGTGCTGCGGGTGCCGCTGTCCTACGCGTTGGAGCGGGGTGCGGACGAGGCCGCCGCGGCGGCGGTCGGGGACCGCAGGGTGGCGGCCCGCGCGATCGGCCGCGCCGCGCTGGCCGGGCACGGCGGCGGGGTACGGCCCCACGCGGCGCTCTCCGCGGCGGCCGGGCCGGTGCCCATGAGGGTGGCGGCGCTGCTCGCTCCGCGGGTGGTGCGGGTTCCGCGCGCCGTCGCTCTCGCCCTGGCGGGGGCGGTGGTGCTGTCGGCCGGGTGTGCGGTGCACGCCGCCTATGATCTGCACGGCACCATCGAGGTGGCCCAGGGGGAGCCCCGCTGACCTCCTCCGGAGGCCCAGCCGCACCCCCCACTCCGACGGTCCCCCTGCCTTCCGGGGGTGCCCCCGTCCCCCCGCCGCGACGGTCCCCCTCCGCCCCCGGGTGCCCCCGTCCCCCCGCCGTGGGGGTGCCGCCGTGTTGCCGGGTGCGGCCCGGTGGCCGGTTGCCCGCGCAGTTCCCCGCCGCGACGGTCCCGTCCGCTCCCGGGTGCGGGCCGGTGGCCGGTTGCGCGCGCAGTTCCCCGCGCCCCTTGTTTGGGTTGCTCGCCGTTGTCGGCTGTACGGTCCCTTCGCCCGGGTACGGGCCGGGGTGCGCTGCGAAGCAGCCGCACCCACCCCAGGGGCGCGGGGAACTGCGCGCTCAGCCATGACGTACCGGCGGGTGGACGTGGACCGCGAGGGGCACTCACCTCAGGGGCGCGGGGAACTGCGCGACAAGCCACGACGCACCCGCGGGTGGGCGCGGACCGCAAGGGGCACTCACCTCAGGGGCGCGGGGAACTGCGCGACAAGCCACTACGCACCGGCGGGTGGACGCGGGCCGTGAGGGGCACTCACCTCAGGGGCGCGGGGAACTGCGCGACCAGCCACAGTGCACGGGCAGGTGAACGCGAACCGCAAGGGGCACCCACCTCAGGGGCGCGGGGAACTGCGCGACAAGCCACCACGCACCCGCAGGTGGACGCGGGCCGTGAGGGGCACCCCGGGGGTGGGGGCGGGGCGCCCGGGGGCGGAAGGCACCCCGGGGGGTCGGGGAGAATCAGGGGGTGGAGGAGAACGCGAAGGACGCGGCAGCGTCGGAGTGGGCCGCACTGGGACCCTCGTGGACCCGCGCGGCCGCGAAGGCGTACGCCCAGGTGGTGAAGGAGGCCGTGGGACGGGGCTGGACGGAGGAGGACCTCGCCCGGATGGCCACCCGGGAACTGGGCGAACCGTTCCACCGCCTCGCCGTGGCGATGGCCGCGGCCCCCGGGCGCAGGACGCTCGACAAGTTCGCGGCCGAGGAACGCCTCGACCGCTTCTCCGCCGCCCGCGCGGTCGTCGACCTGCTCGGCCTGTACTCCGCCCTCCCCCCGATCACCGCGCTGACCGTCCCCCCGCCGAGCACCCCGGGGGAGGGGAGCGGCGGGAAGGCCCTCGCCCGTATCCGCGCCCTGCTCGCGAAGGCGGAGTCCACCGGCTTCCCCGAGGAGGCCGAGGCGCTGTCGGCGAAGGCCCAGCAGCTGATGGCCCGGCACAGCATCGACGCGGCCGCGCTCGCCGCCGCGAACGGCGCCGGCCCGGACGCCCCGGCGGCCCGCCGGATCGGTGTGGACCGCCCCTACGAAGGCGCGAAGGCGCTCCTCCTGGACGCCGTGGCGGCGGCGAACCGCTGCGAGTCCGTCTGGTCCGCGGAGTTCGGCTTCTCCACCGTCGTCGGGCACCGCTCCGACCTGGAGGCGGTCGAGGTGCTCTTCACCTCGCTGCTGGTGCAGGCCGACCGCGCGCTGCACCGCGGCCGCACCTCCCGCTCCCGCGACTTCCGGGAGTCGTTCCTGATCTCCTACGCCGCCCGGGTCGGGGAACGCCTCACCGCGGCCACCGAGGCCGAGGTCGCCGAGGCCGCCCGCGCGGCCGGCCCCGAACTGCTGCCAGCCCTGGCGGCGCGCGACCTGGCGGTGCGCGACACCACGCGGCGGCTGTTCCCCCGGACCACCGCCACCCGCCTGAAGGGGCGCGACGCGGACGGCTGGCGCGACGGCCGCACTGCCGCGGACCGCGCCCGGCTCGAAGGCCCCTGACCCGGAACGGGACCGTCCCCGGCGGGACGCCGGACCGTTCCCGGCACGGCGCCGTGCCGCCCCGTCGCGGTCGTCAGCCGCGACCGGTGTCGATCACGCAGAAGCGGTTCCCCTCGGTGTCGGCCAGCACCACGAAGTCCGCGTCGTCGGGGTAGCGGTCCCACTCCACCCGCCGCGCCCCCAGAGCAACCAGCCGCTCGACCTGCGCGGCCTGGTCCGCGGCGTCCCCCGCGTACAGGTCCAGGTGCACCCGCGGGTACTCCTGTACCGGGGTCGCGCTGCGCTGGAGCGCGATCTGCGGCCCGGTCCCGGCGGCGGGCACCAGCACGACCCAGTCGTCCTCCGCCTCCTCGCGCGGCACGTACTCCAGCGCCCGGGTCCAGAACTCCTGCGCCCGCGCCACGTCCGCGACGCCCAACACCACCGAACCGACTCCCAGCACGGTCGGCACCATCCCCTCCCGCGAGCCTCACGCCGTCAGCGGGCTCAGCTCCATCGGCCGGACCTTGCCCTCGATCATCGCGCCCAGCCCGCGGACGGCGACCGTGTCGGGGCCGGGCGCCACGTTCACCGGCATGTTGGTGGCCTCGCGCAGCATCAGGTCGAGCCCGGGCATGTGGGCGCTGCCGCCGGCCAGTATGACGCCGCGCTCGGCCAGGTCGGAGACGAGGTCGGGGGCGCAGCGGCGCAGCACGGACGTCATGGCGTCGAGCACCGCGTTCAGCGGGGTCCGCATCGCGTTGCGCACCACCTCGGTGTCGACCAGCACCGACCGGGCCAGCCCGCTGACCACGTCCCGCCCGTACACCTCGGTGGTGGTGATGCCGCGGCTCTCGGCCGAGCCGAGCACCTTGTGCAGCGGCCGCACCGACTGGCTCGGCAGCATCAGCGCGTGGTTGCTGCGCAGGTGGTCCACGACCGCCCGGTCGATCGCGTCGCCGCCGACCGGCACGGTCTCCGCGGCCACGATCGCGCCGAGCGAGAGCACCGCCACCTGGGTCGTCCCGGCCCCGCACACCACGATCATGGTGGCCTCGGGGTGCTCCACGGGCAGCCCGCAGCCGACCGCCGCGGCGATGAGGGTGTCCACCATCTCCACCCGGCGCGCGCCGAGGCCGTACATCGTCTCGACGGCGGCGCGGCGGGCGATCGGGGCGCTGCCGTGCGGCATGCACACCGCGGCGCGCATCACCGGGGTGCCGCGCAGCCGCAGCCAGCGCCGGCCGAGCTTGTCGCCGAGGACGTGCCGCAGCATCCGCTGCGCCATCTCGACGTCGACGACGGCGCCCCCGGCCACCGGGCGGGCCACCCGGATGTGGTCGGGGGTGCGGCCGGCCATCGTCTCGGCCCGCTTGCCGACGGCGATCAGCGCGCCGGTGCGGATGTCCACCGCGGCGACGCTGGGCTCGTCCACCACCAGCCCGCTGCCGCGCAGGTGCACCCGGGTGCGGGCGGCACCGATGTCGACCGCCACGGTGCAGCGCCGCAACTGGTCGAGGGTGGGGGACAGGACGTTGGGGTTCACAGGGCGCTCCCGTACGGCAGGTTCCGCGGGTGGTAGGTGGCCAGCGCCCAGATCACGAAGGTGTCGATCGCGATCATGATGATCGCCCAGATCGGCTGGTAGGGCAGGAACATGAAGTTCGCGATCAGGCTCAGCCCGGCGATGAAGATGCCGATGTAGCGGGCGAACGCCAGGCCGCGCAGCAGGAAGTAGCCGACCAGCAGGGCGACGACGCCCAGTACCAGGTGGATCCAGCCCCACGCGGTCACGTCGAACTTGTAGACGTAGTCGCCGCGGGTGCGGACGTAGACCACGTCCTTGGCGATGCCGACGATCCCTTCCAGGACGGCGAGCACGCCGTTGATCATCAGCATCAGTCCGGCGAAGACGGCGCCGCCGGCGGCCCAGGCGCTGCGCCCGTCCTCGTGCGGGTCCCGGCCGGTGGAACCGGGCGGCTTCGCACCGGGCGGCGGGCTGGCGGCGGCGGAGTTGCTCATGGCGGGCTCCCGAGAAGGCGTCGGCGTCCACGGCGGGCCCGCCCGGCGGAGTACGCGGCACGGCCGCATGTCTCCGGGCGAAAACCTGCCCTCATGAAAAGAGGATTTGCCGGATTGTCGGCCCGGGCCAGCGATGTTGAGCCGAACGGGCTGCGGCCGTACGGGCAAACGCCCCCGTACGGCGCACTGCGGCGCGGTACGGGGGCGTCCGGGGTGACGCGCGGACGGGGAGGGGCGCGGCGGGCCGGCTACTCCGCGTCCTCCAGGCGGAAGCCCACCTTCAGGCCGACCTGGTAGTGCTCGATCTCGCCGTCGACGATGTGCCCGCGCACCTGCGTGATCTCGAACCAGTCCAGGCCGCGCAGGGTGCGCGAGGCCCGCGAGACGCCGTTGCGGACGGCGGCGTCCACGCCCTCGGTCGAGGTGCCGACGATCTCGGTGACGCGGTACGTGTGGTCAGCCATGGCGGTGTCCCTTTCGTGTGGGGGGTACGTGGGGGATACGGGGGTCACGCGGCAGCGCCGGGACGGCGGAGACGGGGAGGCGGGGAGGCGGATGCGGAAACGGGGATGGAGACGGGGGCGGCCGGCTCAGTGGTGGAACGCGGTGGCCACCGACTCGGGGCGGTTCAACGGGTGCTGCTGGCGCCGCAGTTCCGGCAGCAGCGCGGCCACGTCGTCCATCAGCAGGTCGGCCAGGTCCGCGGAGAAGCCGTTGCGGCAGACCACCCGCAGCACCGCCAGGTCCTGCCGGTCGGCCGGGTAGGTGTACGCCGGGACCAGCCAGCCGCGCTCGCGCAGCCGCCGCGAGACGTCGAACACGTCGTACGCCGTCACGTCGGGCGTGGTGGTGACCGCGAACACCGGGAGCTGGTCCCCCCGGGTGATCAGCCGGAAGTCCTCCAGTTCCTCGAAGCGCCGCGCGGTGCCGGTGGCGACGTCGCGGCAGGACTGCTGCACCGCGCGGTAGCCGTCGTGGCCCAGCCGCAGGAAGGAGTAGTACTGCGCGACCACCTGGGCGCCCGGGCGGGAGAAGTTCAGCGCGAAGGTGGGCATGTCGCCGCCGAGGTAGTTCACCCGGAAGACCAGCTCCTCCGGCAGCGACTCGGCGTCGCGCCACAGCGCCCAGCCGACCCCGGGGTAGACCAGCCCGTACTTGTGGCCCGAGGTGTTGATCGAGGCCACCCGGGGGAGCCGGAAGTCCCACTCCAGGTCCGTGTCGAGGAACGGCGCGATCATGCCGCCGGAGGCGCCGTCCACGTGCACGGGGATGTGGACGCCGGTGCGCTGCTCGTAGTCGTCCAGGGCCGCGCAGATCTCGGCGACGGGCTCGTAGGAGCCGTCGAAGGTGGAGCCGAGCACGGCCACCACCCCGATGGTGTTCTCGTCGCACAGGGCGAGCGCCGACTCGGCGTCCAGGTGCAGCCGGTCGCCGTCCATCGGGGCCAGCCGCGGCTCGACCTCCCAGAACGTGCAGAACTTCTCCCAGCAGACCTGGACGTTGGCGCCCATCACCAGGTTCGGCCGGGCGGTGGCCGGGTAGCCCGGGGTGCGCTTGGCCCAGCGCCGCTTGAGCGCCATTCCGGCGAGCATGCACGCCTCGGAGGAGCCGGTGGTCGAGCAGCCGACGGCCGCGCCGGGGTCGGGGGCGTTCCACAGGTCGGCGAGCATCGCCACGCAGCGCCGCTCCAGTTCGGCGGTGCGCGGGTACTCGTCCTTGTCGATCATGTTCTTGTCGACGCACTCCGCCATCAGCACGTTCGCCTGCGGCTCCATCCAGGTGGTGACGAAGGTGGCGAGGTTGAGCCGGGAGTTGCCGTCGAGCATCAGCTCGTCGTGCACGAGCTGGTACGCCGCGGCCGGCGTCATCGGGCCGTCCGGCAGCCGGTGCTTGGGCGGGGCGGTCTGCATGGCGCCGACCGGGTCGGCGTCTCCCAGGAAGAACGGACTGACGGAGACCTCGTGCGGCGCGCCCGAGCCCTTGTGCAACGACATGCGGAAAGCCCTTCCGACTGCGGGGCGGCGACGGCCCGGGCCGACCGGCCCGATCGTCATACCGCCGTACGCGCCCGACGTTACGTCCTCCCGTCGGTGCCGGCAGGGGCCGGACCGGCCCTACGGCGTGTCCCCGCAGTCCCTCGGGAGCAGGGCCTCCTGGGTGAAGCGGTGCAGGGCGCGGGCGAACGCCTCGGCCTCGGCGGGCGGCCAGTGCGCGAGGTAGGCGTCGAAGCGTTCGGCCAGGCGGGCGCGCATCCGGGTCACCACCTGCGAGCCCTCCTCGGTCAGCACGAGCAGGCTCGCCCGGCGGTCGGAGGGGTCGGGTTCGCGGCGGAGCAGGCCCGCCGCCTGGAGGCGGTCGGCGTGGCGGCTCACGACGGAGCGGTCCAGGCCGATGTCGTGGCCGAGGCGGGCGGCGCTGCGGGGGCCGCCGCGGGCGAGGCCGCTCAGGACGGGGTAGGTGGCCTCGTCCAGGGCCGGGCCGAGGCCGGCGGTGAGTTCGCCGTAGACGACGGCGCGTGATTCGCGGCGGACGATGTCCCCGAAGTCCTCGGCGATCCGCTCCCCGGCGGTGGCTTCGCTCATCCGCTCAGCTTATGTCCCGCGCCCCCCGCTCCCCCGCCGCGACGGTTCGGTCCACCCCCGCGGTGCGACCGGGGCGCGGGCCGCCCGCACCGCGGGGGCGCCCCGGGATGCGGGCGGTCCCGGGATGCGGGTGGTCCCGGTTCGCGGGGCTCGGTCAGCGGGGCTCAGAAGCCGAGGGTGCGCAGGACCTCCGCGTTCTCCCGGGTGACCCGCCACAGCATGTCCTGGCGCTCGCGCACGTCGGCGACGGCCGCTTCGTGGTCGTCGAGCAGGGCCGTCGCGCGCTCGGTGAGGCGCGCGGACAGGTCGCGGTCGTGGACGGACACACCCCAGGCGGGACGGTCGATGTCGGCGAGGAAGTACGCCATCTTCGGGTGCGAGATGAGGCTGATGATCGGGGTGCCGCAGCCGAACGGGACCATACCGGCGTGGCCGCGCATGCCGATGACCAGCTTGGTGCGGGCGTAGGCGGCCCGGATGCCGTCGGTGTCGAAGTCGTACATCGGGACGACCGGCAGCGCCACGCCGTGCTCGCGCCGCAGGTCGTGGGCGATCCGCTCGTCCTCCACCGTGTGGGCCGCGCACCGCACCTCCGCACGGGCGCCCAGCGCCCGCACCGAGAAGGCGAGTTCGGCGAGGAAGTGGCCGTAGTCGTGGCCGAAGCGCAGGCCCGCGCGGTCGTAGGCGGCGTTGAGCAGGATGGTGTCGTCGCGCCGTACGGGGTCGGACCAGCCGGGCACCAGGTGGCGGGTGACGGTGGTGGGACAGGGCTGGAAGCGCACCTTGCCGTGCAGCTCCGGCGGCAGCAGCCGGCGCACCTGCGCGATGGACCCGTGGTTGCGCAGGCCGAAGAAGGCCGCCTTCTCGGCGAGTGCCCGCAACGCGGTGCGGAAGCGCTCGTGCCGGTACGACTGGCCGTCGAAGAGGTTGAAGCCGACCGCGTAGACCGCGACGGGCACCTCGACACGGGCCAGCACGTCGTCGGGGACGTTCCACTGCCAGGCGCTGTTGCCGTTGGGCATGGTGTCGGGCAGGAAGAGCCCGCCGCCGCCGATCACCAGCCCGCGGCGGGAGTTGACCCGCTCCAACGCGGCCTCGTCGAACAGCCGGTGGGCGTGCACGGAGTGCCAGCGGCGGGGACCCGGGTCGCGGTCGAAGGCGAGCCGTACGGCCTCGGGCAGCACCTTGTCGCCAGCGTTGCCCTGCCGCGGCATGTAGAACGCGACGTGCGCCAACTGCTCGCGCGCTGCGGCCGGTTCGACGGCGGGAGCGCCGGCCGGGTCGGCGGGTCCGTCGGGCACGGCGGCGCGCAGCAGCATCTGCCGGCACGGCCGGTGCGTCGGGTCCGCGTCCAGCCCGGCCAGGGCCGACTGCCGCGCGCCGTCGTCGTCCCCGCGCACCCAGGCGATCTGCGCCAGCCTGGCGAACGCGGGCGGCGCCCAGTTGGGGGAGGCGGTGGCCAACCGCAGGTGCGCCCGCGCCTCTTCGTCGCGCGAGACGCTCATCAGCGCCTGGCCGTAGACCTCGTGCGGCCACGCGTCGTCCACCGGTATGCGCACCGAGCCGAGCAGGTCGACCGCGTCCTGGTACTCGCCCGCGGCGATGTGCGCGGCCGCGACCCGGCGCGCGCAGCCCACGTCGCCGGTCCTCGCCACGTGCGGGGTGCCGAGGTGCACCAGCAGGTCGTGGTGCGCGGGGCCGGACAGCGCCATGAACCGCGCCTGGAAGTCGGCGGGCGCGCATCCGTCGGGCTCCCCGGGGGCGGCGCTCGGGGCGGAGTGCGCCGAGGCGAACACCCCGTCGGTGTCGAGCGGTTCGTACGGCGCGTCCAGCGCCGCCGCCAGCACGCCCGCCGCGGCCCGCTCCTGCGGGTAGGCGCCGTCCCGGGCCACCGCGTCCAGCCGCGCGCAGAACGCGTCGGTCAGGTGCTCGCGCTGCACCACCAGCACCCGCGTGCCGGGCGCGTCCCCGCCGGGCCGGTACGGTGCCGCCGCCAGGCCCCGGCGCAGCGTCAGCAGCCGGCCGAGCGGGCCGCAGGCCACCTGCGCGGTGTCCAGCACGATCACCGTGTCGTGGTCGCGCAGCCGGAACGCCTCCAGCACGCCGTACGCGCCCGGCTCGGCGGCGCCGCCGGCGGCCTGCGCGTACGACGCGCGGCGCTCGGCCGACTCCGGCTCCACACGGCGCAGTTCGGCGCGCGGGTGGTAGGCGGCGACACGCTCGGCGGTGCCTTCCGGCAGCCCGTCGTGGAGCACGAGGAAGTCCTCGCACACGGCCTGGTTGGTCAGGGCGAGGCTGCGCAGCAACGCCAGCAGGCCGGGCAGCCGGCCGGCGTCGGCCCACGCGGCGAAGGCGATCCGCCGCTTGCCGGTGAGGGCGGCGGCGGACTGCGGGGCGGGTGCGGCCCAGGCCGCGTCGGAGCGGGAGGACAGGGTGCTCATCGCAGGGAGACCACCGGTCCCGCGATGTTCCGGGCACGTTCCATGACCCATGCCTCCTGGCGGGTGTTCGCCTCGTCGGAGGCGGTGGGTATCAGGGCCGCGCCCGGCAGGCGGTAGGGCGGCGTCCGGTGGAAGTCGAAGCCGACCAGGTCGAGGCGCGGGCTGACGTCGAGGAAGTCGAGCAGCCACATCGCCTCGAAGGAGCAGGTCGGCGGGTGCGGCCAACGGCCCTCGTCCAGGCGGCCGATGTCCCGTACGGGGGCGCGCAGCGACTCGTCGCCGGCGTACCGCTGCGCGCCGGGCACCAGGCGGGCGCGGACGTCGGTGCGCCACGCGGCGGCGCTGTCGCCGAGGACCAGGCGGGTGGTGACCGGGCGGTCCCAGTTGAAGACCTTCCGGTGCCCGGTGACATGGATGTCGGTGCGGGTGCCGGTCGCGGCCGGATCGATCACGTACGAGGTGAAGCGGACCACCACGTCGTAGGAGTCGATCAGCGCGCCGAGCGAACCGTCCTTCACCGTGCCGGAGTTGGCGACCAGGCAGATCGAGCGGCCGGCGATCCGGTTGCGGAGCCCGCCGAGGTCGAGCCAGCCGGTGCCGCCGTAGGTGGGGTCCGCGATCGGGGCGCGCAGACGGTGGCGGTGCTGGTCGGCGTAGAGGGCGATCACCTCCGCCAGCGCGGGGGAGCCGGCCGCCGCGGTGGCGAGGTGCTCCTCGATGTGCCGCACCGCGGCCGCCTCCAGGGCCGGTACGGTGCCGGGGCCGCGGGGCGGGACGCCGGCGCCCGGGAGCAGCGCGGCGAGCGCGCGTTCCTCCGGGAGGGCCGTGCGCAGCGCGGTCGCGCGGGTGCGGGCGTGGGTGTCGTGGGCCGCGAGGGCCACGCAGCGGTCGTACGCCGCCAGCGCGCCCTCGGTGTCGCCCGCGGCCTCCAGCGCGCGGGCCCGCAGGCGCCAGGCCGGGCGGGAGTCCGGACGCAGCGGCAGCACGGTCTCCGTCACGGTCCGCGCGAGGCGGCGGCCCGCGTCGCCGGCCGGGACCGCGGACCCGCCGGCCTCCAGGAGGGCGTCGAGCAGGTCGTCCGTCACGGCCGGGCCCGCCGGGGTGTCCTGGCCGAGTTCGTCCGGCGAGGGGAGGTGGATCAGGCGCCGGGTCAGTTCGGGGTGGCGGTTCTCGTCGCGGGACGCGGTGAGGGTGCCGCACATCCGGGCGCACTCCCTGAGGCAGTCCGCGACGGTGACGGGTTCCCACGGAAGGGTTTTAGGCGGGGTGGGGTTCTGCTGCGGGCGGGCCGGTTCCGGGGCGCCCCTGTGGCGTGGGGTGAACCAATGGCCGCGGGTCGTTGTCACCGGGTGGACGTTAGGGCGCCGCGGTGAACCCCCGATGAATCCCTTCTTACGTCCACCCGCCCCCCGGGTGCCCCCTCCCCCGACCCGGGACCCCCTGCGGCCTGGGGTGCCCCCATCCCCCCGCCGTGGGGGTGCCGCCGTGTTGCCGGGTGCGGGCCGGTGGCCGGTTGGTCGCGCAGTTCCCCGCGCCCCTGGGTGGGTGCCCCTTGCGGTGGGTGCCTTCCTGCGGGTGCGTGGTGGCTGGTCGCGCAGTTCCCCGCGCCCCTTCGGT
Organism: Streptomyces sp. SN-593; assembly: GCF_016756395.1. Classification (NCBI taxonomy): domain Bacteria; kingdom Bacillati; phylum Actinomycetota; class Actinomycetes; order Kitasatosporales; family Streptomycetaceae; genus Actinacidiphila; species Actinacidiphila reveromycinica. The sequence continues at coordinate 3,497,088 of NZ_AP018365.1, read as the reverse complement.
TCCCCGCCGTGGCGGTCCCGTCGCGCTCCCGGGTGCGGGCCGGTGGCCGGTTGGTCGCGCAGTTCCCCGCGCCCCTTTTTTGGGTTGCTCGCCGTTGTCGGCTGTACGGTCCCTTCGCCCGGGTACGGGCCGGGGTGCGCTGCGGAGCAGCCGCACCCACCTCAGGGGCGCGGGGAACTGCGCGCTCAGCCACAGTGCACGGGCGGGTGAACGCGGACCGCAAGGGGCATCCCCCCAGGGGCGCGGGGAACTGCGCGCTCAGCCACCACGCACCCGCGGGTGAACGCGGACCGCAAGGGGCATCCCCCAGGGGCGCGGGGAACTGCGCGCTCAGCCACGACGTACCTGCGGGTGGACGCGGACCGCATGGGGCACCCGGGGGCGGGGTCCGGGGCACCCCGGGGGCGGGGGCCGGGGCGCCGCCGGGGGGAGGGGTGCCCTGGGGGCGGCTGGACCCCCGGAGGGCTACTCCAGGAGGGGCTGCCGGGTGGGAGCGGGACACACCCGGTTGCCGTCGCGATCGAAGACGTAAAGGTGCGCGAGGTCGACGAGAAGCGGCACCCGGTCCCCGCGCCGTACCTGGATGTCCGGCCCGGTGCGCACCACGAGATCCCCCGTGCGGGTCTCGGGCGACGCCTGAGGCCGGTCGATGACCGCCGCCCCGGGCGCGTGCCCGGGCCTCGGCGGCACCCCACCCGCACCCCCACCCGCACCCCCACCCGCACCCGCCGCGTCCCGCGCCGGAATCGACGCCTGGAGCCGCCGCGCGGCCTTCTGCGCCAACTTCCCGATCCCGCCCCCCGAACCACTCGCGGCCCGCCTGCTCCCGGCCCGCGTCACGGCGGGCGCCGGCCGCGGCGCCTCCAGCTCCGGCACGATCGCCGGCCGCGACCCGGTGTCGAGGTGCACCAGCGACTCGTGCCCCTGGTACTCCACGTGCTCGACGACCCCGCTGATCACCACCTCCCCCGCGTGCGCCTGGCTCGGCTGCGCGATCCGCACCGCCTCCGACCGCAGCCCGACGATGATCGGCCGGCCCTGCTGGATGCGGAGCATCTGGTGGTCGTAGCCGAGCGGCTCCGGCAGCCCCAGCCGCTGGCGGCCGAAGTCGATCCACATCCCCCCGCTCAGCGGAGCGATCACGGTCGCCTGGAGCAGGTTGATCCGCGGCGTGCCGACGAACGCGGCCACGAACACGTTCTCCGGCAGGTGGTACGCGTCCCGCGGGCTGCTGAGCTGCTGGAGCACCCCGCTGCGCATGATCGCCACGCGGTCCCCGAGCGACATCGCCTCGGCCTGGTCGTGGGTGACGTACACCGTGGTCACGCCCATCCCGCGGGTGAGGCGTGCGATCTCCGCGCGCAGGTGCGCCCGCAGCTTCGCGTCGAGGTTCGACAGCGGCTCGTCCATCAGGAAGACCGAGGGGTGCCGGGAGATCGCCCGGCCCATCGCGACACGCTGCCGCTCGCCGCCGGAAAGCTGCCCGGGGTAGCGGTCGAGGATCTCCTCGATCCCGAGGATGCGGGCGGTCTCGTCCACCCGGGGCCCGTGCTCCTCGCCGGGCATCTCGAAGCGCAGCGGGAACCCGATGTTCTCCCGGCTGGTCATGCTCGGGTAGAGGGCGAAGTTCTGGAAGACCATCGCCATCTTCCGGTCGCCCGGCGCCAGGTCGTTGGAGTACTCGCCGTCGAGCAGCAGTTCGCCGGTGGTGATGTCCTCCAGGCCGGCGATCATCCGCAGGACCGTGGACTTTCCGCAGCCCGAGGGGCCGAGCAGTACCAGGAACTCACCGGGGGCGATGTCCAGCGAGAACCGGTCCACGGCCGGCGACGGCTGCTTCGGGTAGTACTTGGAAACTTCGTGCAGGGTGATGGCGCGAGTCATAACGGGAGCCGCCAGGTAGTTCGGTCGCGGTGACGGAGCACGTGGGAGGAGGTTCCGGGCACAGGATTTCCACAGGTGAGGGCCGGGTGTGACCTGTGTGACCTGCGTGACTTGCCCGGACTTGCGAAGTTGCGTGGTCGACGCTGCGCAGACCGTAGTGCACTACTCATAGCCAGCGGAACGCTTGTACCAACACAGGATTGATACTTTTGAGTCGTGATGAACCTCGCGCTCGGACCGAGCTGGCTCGACCCGAACCATCTGATCAACACCTACGGCCTGTGGGGCGTGCTGCTGGTCGTGTTCGCCGAGTCCGGACTGCTGATCGGCTTCTTCCTGCCCGGTGACTCGCTGCTGTTCACCACCGGGCTGCTGGTCGCGTCCGGCACCCTGCACCAGCCGCTGGCCGTGGTGGCCGCGCTGATCGCGGTGGCGGCGGTGGCGGGGGAGCAGACCGGCTACTGGTTCGGCCGCAAGGTCGGGCCCTCGCTCTTCTCCCGGCCGGAGTCCCGGCTGTTCAAGATGGAGAACATCGAGAAGGCGCACGCCTTCTTCGAGCGGCACGGGCCGAAGGCGATCGTGATGGCCTGCTTCGTGCCCATCGTGCGGACCTTCACCCCGATCGTGGCCGGCGTCAGCCGGATGAACTACCGGACCTTCGCGACCTTCAACATCATCGGCGGCACCCTGTGGGGCGCCGGCGTCACGCTCCTGGGCTACTGGCTCGGACAGATCGCGTTCGTCCGGGACAACATCGAGGCGATCCTCGTCCTGGTGGTGCTCGTCTCCGTGGTGCCGGTGGGCATCGAGTTCCTGCGCTCGCGCCGCAAGTCCGCGGCGGAGGGCGCGGACGCCGCTCCGGCGGCGGGCGCCGGGCGGGGCGAGGGCGGCGCCCTGGCGACCGCGGACCTGGGCGCCGAGACGGTCGCCGCCACCGCCCCGCGCGGCGGTCGGCACCGCGCGACGAAGCGCTGACACCTTGGGCGGGGAGCAGCCATCCGTGCCGTCGTCCGGTCCGCCGGACGACGGCACCGTCGACCTCGGGGCCGCGCTGACCCCCGCCGACGGCGTTCCCGCCGTGGTGCTGCCGCCCGAGGGCGGACCGTGGCAGGACCGGATGCGGGCGATGCTGCGGCTGCCGTCGACCGAGCGGCCCGCGCCGCCCGGCGACCGCTCGTCGGGCGGCTCCGGCGGGGGCGGCGGCTCGGTGCCGCGCGTGCTCGACCTCACCCTGCGCATCGGGGAACTGCTGCTCGCCGGCGGCGAGGGCGCGGAGGACGTCGAGGCGGCGATGTTCGGCGTGGCCTTCGCGTACGGGCTGGCGCGGGTGGAGCCGACGGTCACCTTCACGCTGCTGGGCATCTCCTACCAGCCCTCGCTGACCGAGACCCCGCACACGATGAGCCGTACGGTGCGCCGCCGCGGCACCGACTACACCCGGCTGGCCGCCGTCTTCCACCTCGTGGACGGGATCACCGCCCACGAGGTGACGCTGGAGGAGGCGTACCGCCGGCTCGCCGACATCCGCCGCAACCGGCACCCGTACAGCTCGTGGGTGCTCACCGGGGCGGCCGGGCTGCTGGCGGGGGCGGCGAGCGTGCTGGTCGGCGGCGGGCCGCTGATCTTCGTGCTGGCCGCGCTCGCGGCGATGCTCGGCGACCGGCTGGCGTGGCTGCTGGCAGCGCGGGGGCTGCCGGAGTTCTACCAGTTCGCGGTCGCCGCGATGCCCGCCGCCGCGATGGGCGTGCTCGTCGGGCACTACGGCCACTGGATTCCGGGGGCGACCAACCTCCAGTCCTCGGCGGTGATCACCGGCGGGCTGTTCGCGCTGCTGCCGGGGCGGGCGCTGGTCGCCGCCGTGCAGGACGGGCTGACCGGGTTCTACATCACCGCCTCCGCCCGCCTGCTCGAAGTGGTCTACCTCATCGTGGGCATCGTCATAGGGGTCACGCTCGTCCTCTACGTCGGGGTGCACTCCGGGGCGCGGCTCAACCCGGACCAGGCGCTGCGGGCGTACGACCGGCCGTGGGTGCAGTTGCCCGCGGCCATGGTGCTCACGCTCGCGTTCGCGGTGCTGCTCCAGTGCGAGCGCAGGGTGCTGCTGATCGCGACGCTCAACGGCGGCGTCGCCTGGACCGTCTTCGGGGTGCTGCACCAGCGGGCGGGCGGCAACCAGGTGGTGTGCACGGCCGCTGCCGCGGGGCTGGTCGGGCTCTTCGGGCAGCTCATGGCGCGGTACCGGTTCGTGTCGGTGCTGCCGTACGTGACGGCGGCGATCGGGCCGCTGCTGCCCGGGTCCGCGACGTACTTCGGGCTGCTCGCGCTCACGCAGCAGCATCAGTCCGCCGCGCTCGGGCAGCTCACGAAGGCGGCGGCCCTCGCGCTCGCTCTGGCGATCGGGGTGAACCTCGGGAACGAGATCGCGAGGCTCGCGCTTCGCGTGCCCGGGGCTTCCGCGCCCCGGCGCGCCGCGAAGCGCACCCGCGGGTTCTGACGGCCCCCGTCCCGCCCGGGCGCCCCCGGGCCCCCGCCCCCGGGTGCCCCCGAGGTGGGTGCCCCTTGCGGTCCGCGTCCACCCGCGGGTGCGTGGTGGCTTGTCGCGCAGTTCCCCGCGCCCCTTGGTGGGTGCCTCTTGCGGTCCGCATCCACCTGCCGGTACGTCGTGGTTGTGCGCGCAGTTCCCCGCGCCCCTGGGGTGGGTGCGGCTGCTTCGCAGCGCACCCCGGCCCGTACCCGGGCGAAGGGACCGTACAGCCGACAACGGCGAGCAACCCAAAAAAGGGGCGCGGGGAACTGCGCTCCCCCAGAGCTTCGCCTGGGCGGTACCCCCAGCCACCACGCACCCGCAGGAAGGCACGCACCGCAAGGGGCACCCACCCAGGGGCGCGGGGAACTGCGCGCGCAACCGGCCACCGGCCCGCACCCGGGAGCGGACGGGCACCGTCACGGCGGGGAACCGAAGGGGCGCGGGGAACTGCGCGGGCAACCGGTCACCGGGCCGCACTCGGGAGCGGACGGGCACCGTCACGGCGGGGAACCGAAGGGGCGCGGGGAACTGCGCGGGCAACCGGTCACCGGGCCGCACCCGGGAGCGGACGGGCACCGTCACGGCGGGGGGACGGGGGCGCCCGGGAGTGCTCGGCACCGTGGGGTCATAGTGACGTACGCTCAGAACGTAGCGTTCAGCAAAGAGAGCGGACCGTGGAGACGGACGAAGCGACGGGGCACCCGACACGCGGGCGCCCGCGCAGCGAGAAACGCAAGGCGGCGATCCTCGCGGCAGCCGGCGACCTGATGATGGAAGGCGGGCTGAAGGCCGCCACGATGGAGGCCATCGCCGCCCGCGCGGGCGTCGGCAAGGCCACCGTCTACAAGTGGTGGCCGTCGCGCGGCGCGGTCGCCCTGGAGGGCTTCATGCTCCGCGCAGCGGATTCGTGGACCCTCCCCGAGAACGCCCCCGCCGAGGAGTCCCTGCGGGTCATCGCCGTGGCCGCGGTGCGGCTGTTCACGCGGAGCCCGGCCGGCCCGCTGATGCGCGCGCTGGCCGCGGACGCCCAGTCCGACCCGGAGATCGCGCAGGCGCTCCGCGAGCAGTGGCTCTCCCCGCGCCGCGCGGTGACCGCCGAGGTCCTGCGGGAGGGCATGCGCCGCGGGGAACTGCGGGCCGACCTGGACATCCCCGCGACGATCGACCTGATCTTCGGACCGGTGTACTTCCGGCTGCTGTTCGGCCACGAACCGCTGGACGAGGCGTTCGCCGAGCGGACCGTGCGGCAGGCGATGGCCGGGATCGGGGCGGATGGGAATAGCCCGGTGCGGGCCGTTGCTCAAACTGAACGTAGCGTTCAGTAAGAAGCCGTCCGGTGCCTGGGGTGCCGGACACCCCCGAGCACCGGAGAGCCCCGCATGACGACCAGCGGCCCGTCCCCGTCCGCCCCTGCGTCAGCCGTTCCGCCCGTGGCCCTGACCACCGCGAGCCCGGCCGACGCGGCCGGCGCCCCCGCCCCACCCGACGAGCCCGCCCGCGCACTGCGCTGGGTGATCATCACCCTCGCCTTCGCGTGCGGCGCCAGCGTCGCGAACCTCTACTACGCGCAGCCGCTGCTCGGCCTGCTCAGCCACTCCTTCGGCGTGAGCAAGGGCACCGCGACCATCGTGGTGACCGCCACCCAGATCGGCTACGCCCTCGGCCTCGCCCTGCTCATACCGCTCGGCGACCTCCTGGAGAACCGGCGGCTGGCCTCCCGCACGCTGCTGGTCACCGCGCTCGCGCTCGCGGTGGCCGCGTTCTCCCCGGACTTCTGGGTCTTCCTCGCGGTGTCGGTGCTGATCGGCGTCACCTCCGTGGTGGCGCAGATCCTGGTGCCGCTCGCGGCGCACCTCGCGCCCGCCGAGTCGCGCGGACGGCTGGTCGGGCAGGTGATGAGCGGGCTGCTGCTCGGCATCATGCTGGCCCGTTCCGTCGCCAGCTTCGCCGCCGCCGCGTGGGGCTGGCGCAGCATCTACGCCATCTCGGCCGTCGTCATGCTGCTCACCTCGCTGGCGCTGCTGAAGGTGCTGCCGGTCCGCAAGCCCGAGCACAGCGCCCGCTACGGCGCCCTGCTCGCCTCGGTGGCCGGGCTGGTGCGCAGCGAACCGGTGCTGGTGCGCCGGGCGCTGACGCAGGCGAGCATGTTCGGCGCGTTCACCGCGTACTGGACGGCGGTGGCGTACGAACTCGCCGACCGGCACCACATGTCGCAGAACGGCATCGCCGTCTTCGCGCTGGTGGGTGCCGCGGGCGCGGCCTCCGCACCCGTCGCCGGGCGGCTGGGCGACGCCGGGCGCGGGGTCGTCGGCCGGGCGGTGGCGATCCTGACCGGTCTGGTGGCGATGGTCCTGGCCGGGTTCGGGGTCGGCAACCTCGTGCTGCTCGCGATCGCCGGGGTGCTGCTGGACTTCGCCGTCCAGGGCCACCAGGTGCTCAGCCAGCGCGACATCTACGCGCTGCGGCCCGACGCCCGGGCCCGCGTCAACTCCGTCTACATGACCACCGTCTTCCTCGGCGGCGCCGCCGCGTCCGCCGCGACCGGGGCGGTGCACTCGGCCTGGGGCTGGACCGGGGTGAGTGTCATGGGCGGCGCCCTGACGCTGGTGGCGTTCGCGCTCTGGTCGGTGGAGCGCTTCACGGGCCACGGCGCCCGCCGTCCGTGACGGCCGGCCGCGCCTGGAGCGCCGGCACCTCCGCGAACTCGACCGGCACGATCCGCCGGACAGGCCCTACGCGCGCAGGTGCCGGCTGACGTCGCCCACCAGGTGGATGCGGACCCGGCGCTCCGCGAACCGCCACTGCCCGTCGTGCCGTTCGAAGCGGTCACCGTAGCGGCCCGCGGCCACGGCCTGGAGCGGGAAGTCGGGAAGGGCCTGGTACACCGTCACGTAGGAGCGCGCGTGGGCGGTGCCCGCCTCCTCGTCCACCTCGGCGACGATGTTCGTGGTGACGTGGTGCGTGCGCGGCGTGCCGTCCTCGTACCGGATCACGCTGTCGCGGAGCATCCGCTCCACCCCGCCGTCCCGGCCCTCGACGGGCTCGCCGCTGCCGATGAAGCGGGCGTGCGCGAACAACGCGCCGACCCCGGCGAAGTCCCCGGTGTCGACCAACTCGGCGTACCGGGCGATCAGATGGTGGACGGCGGTCTCACCCGCGGTGCTGTTCACGCGGTCGAACGTACCCGAGAGGCCGGGGGCGGGGGCGGTCCCGGCGGACCCGCGGCGGGGATGTGCTGATTGCGTTCCGCTTCGGTTCCGGTTCTGTCCCCGTGGCGCGGGGGTGCGGGGACGGCCGTGCCGGAAGGGGCGTTCCGGGTGGCGGGAAAGCCGGAGGAAACGGGTGAAGGCGGCCCGGGAAATGGCCGGTGGGGGCGCGGAAGCGCACATGTATAGTGGCGAGCCGTTGTCAGTATTCGAAGTTCAATGAATGCGGCGACTTCGGGGGAGGCAATGGGGGCCGATTTCGGAGTCCGCATTCCGAAACGGGGTTCCGCACCATGCGTGTTCACGTTCGTACCAGTCTTCCCGTCATAGCCGCGGTCCTCGCGGGCGGCGCGCTGCTCACCGCGTGCAACGACGACTCCGGTTCGTCGGACGACGCGAGTGCGTCGTCCACGACGTCCGCGTCCGCGCCGGCCACCACCGCCGCGCCCGCGACGAGTCCCGCCGCGACGACGGACGACAGCGGCGACGACGGCGGGTCGTCGGCCGCCGCGGTGACGGTCGACAAGTCCTTCACCGACGACGTGATGGGCGACAAGGCCACCGTGCTCAAGTACGTGAGCGGGTACCAGCCCTCGGCCGCGTCCAAGAGCAAGTACTCCGCGCTGGAGGACGAGGAGGTGGTCCTCGTGGACGTGAAGGTGACCGCGAGCAGCAAGTACTACGACACCTTCGGGGCGGACTCCTTCTACCTCACCGGCATGTCGAACGGCATCGACCAGGGGAGCACCACGATCCTCGACGACGAGATCAAGGCCGCCGGCTACCCGCCGCTGCCCGACGCCGAGACGGGCAAGACCACGACCGGGTGGGTCGTGTTCACCCCGGACAAGGACACGAAGAAGCTGGTGCTGCGCTACAAGCGCCTCGCCGCGCAGGCGTCCGACGGCACGTCGATCACCGCGAAGAACTTCGACATCCCGTTGAACTGATCCGCACGACCTCCTCACGGTGACGGCCCGCCGGACTTCCCCGGCGGGCCGTCGTCCGTGTGCCCTGCACGTGCTGGCGGTGTGTCAATTGTGTGCGCGGGCAACGGATTTCGGTGTGTGCATAGTGCGGGTCAAGAGGTGGTTTTGGGGTCGTGGCGGGTGAAGACGCAGTCGGAGTCGACGTACAAGAGGAACGAGGTGGTGCGAACGTTGAGGTTGATGATCCACTTGGTCTTCGGAGGCGTAGCTCCGGCGCCACTACTCGGGTTCGGTACGTAGGCGAGGGTGTAGCCGCGGCGGGTGAAGTCGGCTCGTGCCGCGGCCAGCGCGGGCTTCGCCTTGGAGGTCGGCACGGGGATGGTCACCGCGTAGACGTATTCGAAGCGGTGCTGGCCGGGTGTCTCGGTGGCGCACTTGGTCCACTTGTTCTCGTAGGTCGTCGTCGTAGGTGCGCCGATGGTGGAGCGAAGGGCGTCGAGGGTCTGTGTGGTGAAGGTATGCGCCTGCTTCTCGACGGCGTCGGGCTGGACGTCACCCTTGTGCGCCACGCCGCAGGCGGTCGTGAGGGTGAGGAGCAGCGTGACAGCTCCCGTGGCGGCCAAGCTGCCTGTGCGCGTGTGTCGGTTCATCGCTCCTGCTAGAAGAAGTCGGTCACCACGTGGACGGCGTTCTTGCCCGCGTCCACGACCGAACTGCCGGCGTCCTCAAGGTCGTGCACGGTCGCTCCCGGATCGGCGCTGGCCAGGTCGGTGACGGAGCTGATGAGGTCGTTCTGCGTCTGGCCGACGTCGTGGAGCACGTCACCGCTGTCCTCCACCGGCCGCCCCCAGTATCCGCCGATCGCGTGGCCCGCGTTCTGGAGCCCGGAGCCGACCAGTTCGTCGACGCCCGCCCCCGGGTCCACGACGAAGTCGGCGAAGTTGGGCAGCGCGCCGGCCTTCTCCTCGGTGGACATCGCGGAGACCTTGCCCGGGTGCCCGGTCACGATGCGGGTCATGTTGTCCAGGGACGGTCCCGCGTCCCAGTACTCGCTGTGGGCGTGCCCTTCGCCGCTGCCGTCCCCGGAGTCGAAGGTCCTGCCCCCGAACGTGGTGGAGGTCGGGTCGTTGCCGAAAAGGTCGCTGTGGTCGTCCAGGAAGTGCAGGGGATCGAGCGGCAGGGCGATCTCCGGGACGGGATCGAACTTCTTCTTGCTCGCCCACACGTGGTCGGCCCCGATGCCGAGTTGGGACGCCTTCTCCACGGTGACACCGGGGGAGCCGACGAAGACGATGTCGTTCGGCCGCATCCCGAAGTGCGCGGCCGCGTCGCCCACCAGCGTGGTCCCGTAGCTGTGGCCGATCACCGTGAGGTGGCCGCTGCCGGTGTGGTCGGCCTGCAACGCCTTCACGAACGCGGCCAGCTTCGGCGCGCCGTCGTTGGCGGAGGCCGGCGACGCCGGCCCGGGCACGCTCCAGCCCGGCGCGTCGTACCCCAGCCAGTAGATCGACGCCGTCGAGTGGGGCGTCCCGTTCTTCGTGCCGTTGGCGGAGTTGAACAGCGTCAGCGCGCGGTCCATGTCGCCGTCGCTTGCGTGGGCGCCGGTGCCGGGGACGTAGACGGCGGTGTTCTTCGCGGTGTCCGGGTTGCCGAAGGACAGGGCCACGTGGCCTTTGCCCTTGGCGTCGAACCCGAGCAGGAACGGCTGGCTGATGCTGTTCCCGTCGAGGTACGCCGACAGGTCCTTGAGCTGCTGCGGGCAGTCCGTCGCCTTCAGGCACTCCGCCAGCCGCAGGCGGCTGAGCTTGTCCGCGTCGACCGCCGGCAGCCCCTGGAACGCGGTGATGTCGTCGGGGGACGCGTCGGCGTACGCCTTGAGGAAGGCGGGATCGCCCAGGTTCCTGGCCAGGTCGCTCTTGACCAGGTCCAGGCCGGCCTGGTCGTGGTTCTTCGTCGCCTGCTGGAAGAGGTACGCGTCCGCGACCGGGACGGAGATGGGCTCGGGGACCTTGACATGGGGGTCGCCCTGGCCGATCTGCACCGCCAGGGCGTGCCGGCGGCGCAGGTCGGGGAGTTGGTCACGGGTCCAGGTGGCGATGGCCTCCAGCTTGCGCAGGTTGGTCGTGTCGAGGCCGTACGTGCCGAACTGGCTCGTCAGCGACTGGCAGTTGGTGGTGAGCGTGTGGGCGCCGGTGTCCATCTTCTTGATGGCCTGGGCGAGCACGGTGGTGTCTATCGCCGCGATCTTGGTCATGGTCCCCCCCGGGAACGGGCGTTGAGGTCAGGGTGACGGGTGGACGGAGCGCGTCACCAGCCGTGTTCGTGGTCCATCCGCATCTGCCGGGCCTGGCCCTCCGTGACCTGGAGCGGTTCCGCCCTGAGCGCGTTCTGCACGACGTCCCGCAGCCCGTCGGTCAGCGTGTGCACGGAGTTCCTGCGGCCGGTCAGGTCCGCCTGGAACCTCGTCGCCGCGTCCGTGCCGATCCACGCCTTGCCGCCGCCGAAGTCGGAGGCGGGCTTGTCCAGGACGGGCCGCATCGCGGCCAGCGTCGTGTCGATGCTCGACAGCAGTGACTGGAGCCAGGCGCGGCGCGGGTTGTCCACCATCTGTCCGCCCAATTCGACCATCCCCCGGTTGCGTTGCGTCAGATGGCCGTGACAGTAGGCAGCTCCGATCTCCGGAGCAACGGTGACGCTGTGTCGTGTCGGTCACACGGACCGAGATGCCGGGTGGGGCGGATGGTGACCGGAGTGATCGAAGGCGAGCTGTTTGTGAGCGAATCCTGACGTTCCGTGCACAAGGGCCGGTGCATGCCCCTACGATCTGTTTCAGGTGAGCCTTTGTCCGGGCAAAGGGGCTTATTTGCCTATGCCCGCAGGCAATGCGGCGAGCCGTGACGGATCAACAGGAACGAAGGAGGCCAGGTCGGAGCCTCGACTCCCGTGCGCGGGAGGGCTCTTGTCCTGGCTTTCCGGCAACAGGAGAGGAAGGGGCGTGCGATGAGCAACAGCAACGGCGACGCCAGCAGTGACCAGAGGCCCTCCGCGCGGCGGATCTACGCCAAGGAGCTGGCCCGGCAGCGGGAGAAGACGGGCCTGAGCCTGATCCAGCTCGGCGCGGAGACCAAGTACGAGCAGTCCTACCTGCACCGGCTGGAGAAGGGCGAACGCCTCGGCTCGTCCGACGTCCCCAGGGTGCTCGACAAGTTCTACGGCACCGGCGACCTGCTCGCGGACCTGTGGGAACTGGCCAAGCTGGAGAAGAAACAGGGCCGGTACGAGGGCTTCATGGACGTGGAGACGGAAGCCGGTGGAATGCAGGAGTTCGTCGCGGGGGTGATCCCCGGACTGCTCCAGACCGAGCGGTATGCCGAGGCGTTGTTTCGCACGCGGCGAGGGCTCCCCGAGCACGTAGTGGCGGAGCGCGTGCGCCAGCGGATGGAGCGCCAAGCGCGAATCTTCGGGACCGCCAACTTGCTGGACTACCGAGGCCTGATCGACGAGGGGGCGCTTCGACGCGGCATCAAGGACCCGGATGCTTGGGCGGAGCAGCTTGAACGGCTCATTCAGGCAGCAGAGTTGCCTCACGTCACGCTGCACGTCGTGCCGTTCGAGGCAGGTCCGAACGACTTGCTGGGCGGCTCCCTGACGATGCTCTGGTTGCCCAGCGGCCGCAACATTGCCTACTTGGAAGGCAGCATCAATGGCCAGTTGATCGAGGATTCCGAGGAGGTGGAGCACCTGCGGTTGGCCTACGATCGCTTCAGGGACTTCGCGCTCACGCCGGAGCATTCCTTGGCCATGATCCGAACCGCACTGGAGGACCACGCATCATGTTCACTCCTGCCACGGACCTGAGCGCTGCCACGTGGCGCAAGTCGTCGTACAGCAACGCCGATGGGGGCAACTGCGTCGAGGTCGCCGACGGCTTCACGGGTGTGGTCCCGGTCCGCGACTCGAAGGACCCCCAGGGGCCCGCGCTGGCGTTCTCCGCGGAGGCGTGGGCGTCGTTCGTGGGCGCGGTGCGCGCCGACGAGTTCCCGAGGGTCTGAACCGGTCCGACACCTGAGGGCGCAAGCGGTCGATCGCCCGTCCGCTTGCGCCGCCTCACCGGCCGCGTGCCCGTTCGCGCGCCGGTCGCCTTGACCCGTGCGGGCGTTCTCGGATGAGCTGGCCCCATGGCTTTCATCCACAACACCACGCTGGTACCGAGCAAGGTGGAACTCGTCGCGCCGTGGCTGGCGGCCCAGCCCTGGTACGCAGGCACCGGGCGGGCGCCCGTACTCGACAAGTCCGGCGGGTTCCGGCTGGACGACCCCGCGGGCGAGGTGGGCATCGAGTTCATGGTGGTCACCGACACCTCCGGTGAGGGCGAAGGGCGCGCCTACCTGGTCCCGTTGACGTACCGCGGTGCGGCGCTCGACGGCGCCGACCACGCGCTGATCGGCACCACCGAGCACGGCGTGCTCGGCCACCGCTGGGTCTACGACGGGACCCACGACCCCGTACTCCAGGCTCAGTTGCTCGCGCTGGTGCAGGACCGGGCCGAGCCGCAGGCGCAGTCCGTCTCGGACACGGCGGACTTCACGGTGGTCCCGACCCTCAACGGCCCCGCGCTGCCCGTGGACGCCGTCGTCACCACCGTCGCCAACGGGCCCGACGGCACCCGGCTCGCCGTCGAGACGCCCGCGTACGCCGCCCACACCCTGCACCTGCTGCGCGCCTTGGACCCGTCCACCGAGGTGCCGGCCGACCCGGCCCCGCGCGCCCACCTCAGCGCCGGGTGGCACACCCCCGGCACCGGGGAGCGCGTCACCGGGCTGCTCGCCCTGCTGGTCCCGACCGGCGGGTGAGCGGAGCGCGCCCTGTGGCACGCTGGGCGGCGTGACGTCTGGGAGCGCCGAGGAGTTCACGGAGTACCGCCGCAGGATGTTCGGCCTGGCCTACCGGCTGCTCGGGTCCGCCGAGGAGGCGGAGGACGCGGTGCAGGACGCGTACCTGCGGTGGAGCCGCGCCGACCGGGCCGCGATCGAGCAGCCGGGCGCGTGGCTCGCCAAGGTCGTCACCAACCTGTGCGTGAACCGGCTGACGTCGGCCCGGGCCCGGCGCGAACGCTACGTCGGGCCCTGGCTGCCGGAGCCGGTGCTGACCCGGGAGGGCGCGCTCGGGCCGCTGGAGTCCGCCGAGCAGCGCGACGCCGTGTCCACCGCGCTGCTGGTGCTGCTGGAGCGGCTGAACCCCACCGAGCGCGCGGTGTACGTGCTGCGCGAGGCGTTCGGCTACAGCCACCGGGACATCGCCGGGGTGCTCGACCTGACCGAGGCCAACTCCCGCCAGGTGTACGGCAGGGCGGTCAAGCGGGTGGCGGCCCGGGAGACCCGGTTCACGCCCGCGGTGGAGCGGCAGCGCGCGCTCGTCGAGTCCTTCGTCAGCGCGGCGCGCGAGGGCGACCTCGCGCGGCTGGAGAGACTGCTCGCCGAGGACGTCGCCTGGTGGAGCGACGGCGGCGGCAAGGCCAGCGCGGCCCGGCGCCCGATCCTGGGCCGGGTGAGGGTGATGCGCTTCCTGTCCGGCACCGTCGGCAAGCTCGGCGGCGTCCCCGGCGACGTGCTGGCGGTGCGCGTGATCGAGGCGAACGGCTCCCCGGCGGTGGCGGTGTGGCTCGGCGGGCGGCTGTACGCGGTCGTCGGGATGGACGTGCGCGGCGACGCCATCGCCGGCGTGTGGGCGGTGCTGAACCCGGAGAAGCTGGCCTTCGCGGCGCGCCAGCTCGCCGAGGCGGCGTAGGCCCGTCCGGGTGAGCCGGGGGGCGACGCGCGTGGCGTCGTCACATCGGCGGGCGTCCGCCGGTTCCTTCTCCGTGAGGGTGCTCCAGCGGGGAGCGCCCCCACCGAAGGGACGGCGAGGGCGATGGCGGCGAGGACGACGTTGGTGACCGGCGGTACGGGAACGCTCGGGCGGCTCGTCGTGGACCGGCTGCGTGCCGACGGCCACGACGTGCGGGTGCTCAGCCGGCACGCGGCACCGCCGTACGCGGTGGACCTGCGCGAGGGGACCGGCCTCGACGAGGCGCTGGCGGGCGTGGACACGGTCGTGCACTGCGCGTCCAGCCCGCGCGGCGGCGACGAGGAGGCGGCCCGCCACCTGCTCGACGCCTCCCGGCGGGCGGGGGTGCGGCACCTCGTCTACATCTCGATCGTCGGCGTCGACCGGGTGCCGTACAGCTACTACCGCAGCAAGTTCGCCGTGGAGAAGATGATCGAGGAGTCCGGGATCGGGTTCAGCGTGCTGCGGGCGACGCAGTTCCACGAGCTGGTGCTCCAGGTGCTCAGGGCGCTGGCGAAGCTGCCGGTCGTGTTCGTGCCCGCGGGGCTGAGCGACCAGCCCGTGGACGCCTCGGAGGTCGCCGCGCGGCTGGCGGGGATCGCGGGCGGTGAGCCGGCCGGGCGGGTGCCCGACGTCGGCGGGCCCGAGGTGCTGGGGTTCGCCGAACTCGCCCGGGCCTATCTGCGGGCCGGCGGGCGGCGGCGCCCCGTGGTCGGGGTCCCGCTGACCGGCCGGACCTACCGCGCCTTCCGGGACGGCGGCCACCTCGCGCCCGAACACGCCGTCGGCGCGGTCACGTTCGAGCAGTTCCTCTGCCGGAGCGCCGGCGACTGAGGCGGTGCGGCCGCGGCCCGGCCCGTGACCGTACGCCCCCCGCGGGAAAAAGCCCCGTCCGGGGATGTCGAGAACCGCCGGCCGGCTCCGTCCCTGCTAGGAACGCGACCACAAGGGGCCGCACCCAGCACCGAGGAGAACCACTATGGCCAAGTACCTTCTGCTGAAGCACTACCGCGGCGCCCCGGACGCGGTGAACAACGTGCCGATGGACCGGTGGACGCCGCAGGAGATCTCCGACCACATCCGGTACATGAACGACTTCGCGGCCCGGCTGGAGGAGACCGGCGAGTACGTCGACTCCCAGGCGCTCGCACCCGGCGGGGAGTGGGTCCGCTACGACGGCGAGGGGCGGCCGCCGGTCACCGACGGCCCGTTCGCCGAGACCAAGGACGTCATCGCCGGGTGGATGGTGATCGACGTGGACGGCCACGACCGCGCCGTGGAACTGGCCGGGGAACTCTCGGCAGCGCCCGGCGCGGGCGGCCGGCCCATCCACGAGTGGCTGGAGCTGCGCCCGTTCCTCACCGAGGCGCCCACGGTCACGGAGTGACGCGGGTGAACCGGGAAGGCGCGGGGGTGCCGGGCGGGTCGGGGGTGCCGGGCGGGTCGGGGGAGGAGCGGGGCGGCGGTGCGGGCCCGCCCATGGACGAGGCGCTGCTGCGCGGCCTCACCCCCGTCGTGCTCGCGATCCTCGTCCGCCGCGGAGCGGACTTCGCGGCGGCCGAGGACGCCGTGCAGGACGCCCTGGTCGAGGCGGTCCGGACCTGGCCGGCCGAGCCGCCGCGCGATCCGAAGGGCTGGCTGGTCACCGTGGCCTGGCGCCGGTTCCTCGACGCGACCCGGGCGGACGCCGCCCGCCGGCGGCGCGAGGACGCCGTGGACGCGGAGCCGGACGCCGGTCCCGCGTCCGCGGCCGACGACACCCTCCGGCTCTACTTCCTGTGCGCCCACCCCTCGCTGACCCCGTCCTCCGCGGTCGCCCTCACGCTGCGCGCCGTCGGCGGGCTCACCACCCGGCAGATCGCCCGGGCCTACCTGGTGCCCGAGGCGACCATGGCCCAGCGGATCAGCCGCGCCAAGCGCACCGTGTCCGGGGTGCGCCTCGACCGGCCCGGCGACGTGGCGACGGTGCTGCGCGTGCTCTACCTCGTCTTCAACGAGGGCTACTCCGGCGACGTGGACCTCGCCGCCGAGGCGATCCGGCTCACCCGGCAGCTCGCGGCCCGGATCGACCACCCCGAAGCCGCGGGGCTGCTCGCCCTGATGCTGCTGCACCACGCGCGCCGCGCCGCGCGCACCGCCCCCGACGGCGCCCTGGTGCCGCTGGCCGAGCAGGACCGCGGCCGGTGGGACACCCGGATGATCGCCGAGGGCGTACGCGTCCTCCAGGCCGCCCTCGCGCGCGACCGGCTGGGCGAGTACCAGGCCCAGGCCGCCATCGCGTCCCTGCACGCGGACGCGCCCACGGCGGAGGAGACCGACTGGGTGCAGATCGTGGAGTGGTACGACGAGTTGGTGCGGTTGACCGGCAGCCCGGTGGTCCGGCTCAACCGCGCGGTGGCCGTCGGCGAGGCGGACGGTCCGCGCCCCGGCCTCGCGGCGCTCGCCGAGGTGGACGCCTCACTGCCCCGCCACGCCGCGGTGGCGGCCTACCTGCGCGAGCGCGACGGCGACCTCGCGGCGGCGGCCCGGCTGTACGCCGAGGCGGCCCACGAGGCGACCAACCTCGCCGAGCGGGACCACCTCACGCGCCAGGCCGCCCGGCTGAACGCCCGGCGGCCCGGCTGAGGTCGTCGTGGACCGGCGCCGTGACCGGCGCCGTGGACGGGCGCCGGTCGCGGGGGAAGGTCAGCGGCCGACGCGCGGCAGGTTGCCGAGCGCACCGGGCAGCGGCGTGCCGGTCTGCTGGGCCCGCAGCAGCGCGATCACCGCGCCGACGCCGGCGAGGATCAGGCTGAGCCAGAAGCTGAAGGCGTGACCGCCGTCCGGGCCGAAGTCGGAGTGGGCGAAGATCGCGATCACGTAGAGCACGAAGCCGATGCCGAAGCCGAGGAACGTCAGCGCCCGGGCCGGGGCGGGGAGTTGGACCGCGGGGACGAACAGGCTGAGGGCCAGCGCGCCGGCGCCCAGCACGGTGAGGACCATCGCGAACCAGGCTATGAACAGCCCGTGGTCGAAGTGCCAGGCACTCCAGCTCACGCTGCCGAGGTGGACCCCGTAGGCGCCGAAATCCCAGGAGTAGTAGTCGAAGAACGAGAAGACGAGGACGATGAACCCGATTCCGAGAATCGCCCAGTCGAGCCGTTCGACCGAAGAGGGGTCGAAAGAACCCCCGGACGGGCCGCCCGCGTTCTGCGGTGGCTGCGGCGAGCCGGGGGGCGGCGGCGCGTCGTACGTCATGATCTCTTGTCTCCCTGGTCAGGTGCACTGGTGAAGAAACTCCGGGCGGACGACAGTAGCGGTCGGCAGGCCCCTTCGTAACCGAATCCCGGCGGTCTGCGCCGGGTGGGTCCAACTGGTCGTACGGGTGCGGGAGAAACGCCTGTGACGGGTGAACTGCTCTCGGGTCCGGGGGATTTCGATTAGGGCCGGAAATGCGGTCCGCGGCCGTCCGTCGAGGGTCAAACGGTGGCAAACTCGGTGCCGTTCGCCGCATGGCCGGGTCCGCGTCCGCCGGGGAGGGGCACCGGGCGCGCGGCAGGTCGGCTAGGTTCGCTCCCGGGGGCGGGTCGGGCGGCCGAGAGGATCGTGGGGCGGGTGGGGGATGGACCGGCCCGGCGGGGGCGCCGGCCCGGGGCGGCGGACACGCGCGGAGCCGTCCTCGCCGCGGCGCGGCGGCTGTTCCTCGAACACGGCTACGAGGCGGTGACGCTGCGGGCGATCGCCGCGGACGCCGGCGTGGACGCCGCCCTGATCAGCTACTACTTCGGCTCCAAACGCGGCCTGTTCGGCGCGTCCATGGCGCTGGTGGCGAACCCGGCCGAGGTGCTGGTGCGGGTGCTCGACGGCGACCCGGCCACGCTGAGCCTGCGGGCGCTGCGCGCCATGCTGGCCATCTGGGACGCCGAGGAGACCGGCCCGGCGCTGGTGGCCATGGTGCGCAACGTGATGACCGAGGAGTCGTTCGCCGTACTCGTGAAGGAGATGCTGGAGCGGGAGGTCGTCGAGAAGCTGGCCGACCGCGTCGGCGGCCCGCAGGCCCACGCGCGGGCCATGGCGTTCTGCTCGCAGATCGCGGGCATCATCATGACCCGCTACCTGCTGGCCCTCGAACCGATCGCGTCCATGCCGGTCGAGGACGTCGTGCGGCACTGCGGGCCGTCCCTGCGGCTGGCCCTGCACGGCCGGCCCGGAATTCGTCAGGAACGGCGGATGCGGCGGCCCGACCGGTAGGAGCCGCAGGTCGGACGGCACCGGGAATTCATCGGCGTGGCAGGCGGACGCGGCCGCGGGGGACCGTGCGGGGGTCAGCGCACATCCCGCCCCAGGAGGCCCCCATGCGCACCGCGGACTCGCGCGGCGGCACCCCGCCCCTTACCCCGCCCGTCGCCCCGGCGGCGCCCCGGACCGCCGCCACCGCGCCGGCCGAGCCGCCCGGGCCCGCCGTCCGGCACGGCGTGGTCCTGTTCCTCACCTGCCTCGCGCTGGGCGCGGTGGTCTCGGCGATGGCCTCGCTCAACGTCGCGCTGCCGAGCCTGGCCCGCGACACCCACGCGGACCAGACGCAGCTTTCCTGGATCGTGGACGCCTACAGCCTCGCCTTCGCCGCACTGCTGCTGCCCGCCGGGGCGCTCGGCGACCGGTTCGGCCGGCGGCTGGCTCTGGTGGCCGGGCTCACCCTGTTCGCTGCCGGCTCCGCCCTGGCCGCGCTCACCACCGACCCGAGCCGGCTCATCGCCCTGCGCGGCCTGCTGGGCGCCGGCGCCGCGCTGGTGATGCCGGCCACGCTGTCCACCCTCACCACGACCTTCCCGCGCGAGCAGCGGGCGAGGGCGGTGAGCGCGTGGACCGCGGTGGCCGGCGGGAGCGCGGTCGCCGGCCTGCTCGCGTCGGGCCTGCTGCTCCAAGCCTGGTCGTGGCGCTCGGTGTTCCTGCTCAACGTGGTGCTCGCGGTGGTCGCCGCCGCCGGGACCCTGGTGTTCGTGCCGGAGTCGGCGGAGTCGGAGCGGCCCCGACTCGACCTGGTGGGCGCGCTGTTGGCGGTGGCCGGGCTGTTCGCGCTGGTCTGCTCGGCGATCCAGGCGCCCACCCGCGGCTGGGGCGATCCGCTGACCCTGGGCGGGACCGGACTCGGCGTGCTGGTGCTCGCCGGCTTCGTCGGATGGGAACTGCGCCGCGAACACCCGCTGCTGGACCCGAGGTTGTTCCGCAACCGGCGGTTCGCGGCCGGTTCGGCGTCGATCACGCTCCAGTTCTTCGTCTTCTTCGGCTTCATCTTCGTGGCCATGCAGTACCTGCAACTGGTCCGCGGCGACAGTCCGTTGACCGCCGCGGTGAGCGTGCTGCCGATGGCGGCGGCGCTGGTGCCCGCCACCCGGCTGAGCCCGCGGCTGGTGGAGCGCTTCGGCGCGCGGCGGCCGTGGACGGCCGGGCTGGTGCTGGTGGCGGCGGCGATGGCGGTGCTCTCCCGGCTGGACACCGGCAGTCCGTACGGGCTGGTCGTCGCGGGCCTGGTGCCGCTCGGGGCCGGCACCGGCCTGGCGATGACGCCGGCGACCACCGAGATCACCGACGCGCTGCCGCGCGCGCTCCAGAACGTCGGTTCGGCGATGAACGACCTGTCGCGCGAGGTGGGCGGCGCGCTCGGCATCGCGGTGCTCGGCAGTGTGCTCGGCGCCGGCTACCGCGCGCACCTGCACCTGCCGGCCGGACTGCCGCCGGCCGCCGCGCGGGCGGCCCGCTCGTCGCTGGCCGGGGCGAGCGCGGCCGGCGGGCCGGCCGCCGGCCAGGCGCGGCACGCGTTCGTGGCGGGCGTCCACCAGACGCTGCTGGCGGGCGCGGGGGTGGCCCTGCTCGCCGCCCTCGTGGTCACCCTGCTCCTGCGCGAGGCGCCCTCCCGCACCACCCGCTGACCGGGCGGGCCCGTACGTCCACGCGGGCCCGTCCGTCCACGCCCCGTCACGCGCGCCCGTACGCGTACAACTCGCGGGCCCGCGCCCGTACACGTACGACTCGCGGGCCCGTACCCGCCCGGGCGGGCAGGGCCGTACCCGCCCGCACGGCGCGGGCCCGCGGCCGGAGCGGCCGCGGGCCCGTCCGTGCGGGAAGCCGGGGTCAGTGGCCGCCCTGCTCCTTCAGCCGGCGGAAGGACTCCTCGATCTCCGCCTCGGCCTCGGCGCGGGTCACCCAGTCCGCGCCCTCGACCGACTTGCCCGGCTCCAGGTCCTTGTAGACCTCGAAGAAGTGCTGGATCTCCAGGCGGTCGAACTCGGACACGTTGTGGATGTCCCGCAGGTGCTCCACGCGCGGGTCGGACGCCGGCACGCACAGCACCTTGTCGTCGCCGCCGGCCTCGTCGGTCATCCGGAACATGCCGATGGCGCGGCAGGTGATCAGGCACCCCGGGAAGGTCGGCTCGTCCAGGATGACCAGCGCGTCCAGCGGGTCGCCGTCCTGGCCCAGGGTGTTCTCGATGAAACCGTAGTCCGCCGGGTAGCTCGTGGACGTGAAGAGCCTGCGGTCCAGGCGGATACGACCCGTCTCGTGGTCCACCTCGTACTTGTTGCGGGAACCCTTCGGGATCTCGATCGTGACGTCGAACTCCACGGCCCTACTCCTCAATGATCAGCACACAGTGTGGGTGGTTAAGTGTCTCCCACGCATCGGGGTGGTCGCGAAAGGGGCTGGTCGACTGTGCCGCTCGGCAGGACGTGGCAGGTCGTGGCGGTATCCGCCGGGATAGGCGCGGTCGTGGCCGCCGGGACGGCGGTGGCGGCCGGACCGTGGCAGGGCGGCCAGCGCACCGCGGAACGGCACTTCGCCGCCGCCCGGGACGCCGCGGACGGCCGCACCGGCGGGAAGGCCGCGACCGGGCACGGCTCCACCGCCGGGGCCCCGGCCGGCGGCACACCCTCCGCGCTGCCGTCCGCCGTCCCCGCCGCCGCACCGGTGCTGGCACCGGTCGGCGCCTCCGCGGCGCCGGTGCCCGCGGGCACCGCCACCCGCCTCGCCGGGAAGCTCGACCCGCTGCTGTCGGCGTACGGCATGGGCCCGGTGCGCACCGGCGTCGTGATCGACGCCGGCACCGGCACGGTCCTCTACGACCACCAGGACGGGTCCGCGACGACACCCGCGTCCACCACCAAACTCGCCACCGCCACCGCGGCGCTGGGCCTGCTCGGCCCGGACAAGCGGCTCACCACGCGGGTGGTGCGGACCGCCAAGGGCCAGGTGGTGCTGGTCGGCGGCGGCGACCCGACCTTGGAACTGGGGCAGCTCGCGCAGGACACCGCGAAGGCGCTGAAGGCGGCCGGGCACACGACGATCGACCTCGGCTACGACACCTCGCTCTACACCGGGCCCTCGCTGCACCCGATCGGCCACAACGAGAACCTCGCGCCGGTCACCGCGCTCATGGCGGACGAGGGGCGGCTCGACGACAGCAGCAGCGGCCCGGCGGCCCGGGCGTACGACCCGGCGGCCAGCGCGGCGGGGAGCTTCGCGGACCTGCTCGGGAAGCAGGGGATCACCGTGACCGGCGTCGCCCCGGCCTCGGGCGGCAGGAACGGGACCGTGGCCGGCACCACGCTCGCCACCCACGCGTCCGCCCCCCTGTCGGACCTGGTGGAGCAGATGCTCACCAACAGCGACAACGACCTCGCGGAGGCGCTGGCCCGCCAGGTCGCCCTCGCGAGCGGGCGGCCGGCGAGCTTCGCGGGGGGCGCCGCCGGCATCAGGGCGGCGCTCACCCGGTACGGCGTGCCGCTGCCGCAGGCGTCGTTCCACGACGGGAGCGGGCTGGACCACGACGACCGGCTGGCGCCGGTCACCCTCGCGCGGCTGCTCGCGCTGGCGGCGAGCCCCGGCCACGACGAACTGCGGCCGGTCCTGACGGGGTTGCCGGTGGCCGACTTCACCGGGACGCTCGCGGAGCGGTTCGGCGGGGGGTCGCCGGCGGCGGGCCTGGTGCACGCGAAGACCGGGACGCTCACCGGCACCAACACCATCGCGGGGACCGTGGTGACCTCGGGAGGACGGCTCCTGACGTTCTCCTTCATGACCCAGGGCGGAGCCGACCCCACGTCCACCGAGTCCGCGCTCGACGCGCTGGCCACGGCCGTGGCCTCCACCTGACCCGCCCGCTCCCGCGCCCCCGCCCGGGGGAAGGGGACCCGAAACCGGGGTTCGCAACGTACGGTGAAGGTATGACGAGCATCGGTGGAAGCGAGATGGTCGACTGGAACCTCGCCGTGGCGACCGCGCAGCGGCTGACGCGTCCCGGCCCCGAGGTGAGCCGGGACGAGGCCCGCGCGATCGTCGCGGAGCTGCGCACGCACGCCGAGGCGTCCGAGCAGCACGTCAGCGCGTTCACGCGGATGTACGGCGAGGACGGCCCGAAGCCGCACGGCACCCCGGTGCTCATCGTGGACCGCCCCGGCTGGGTCCGCGCCAATGTCGCCGGCTTCCGCGAGGTCCTCAAGCCGCTGCTCGGCAAGATGCAGGCGCGCCGCCCCGGCGGCGCGGGCGGCGTCGTGCTGGGCACCGTCGGCGGCAAGGTCACCGGCGTCGAGGTCGGCATGCTGCTGAGCTTCCTGTCCTCCCGGGTGCTGGGCCAGTACGAGACCTTCGCCCCCGCCTCGCGCGACATGCCCGCGGGACCGGTGCGGCCGGGCCCCGGCGAGTCCCGCGCCGGCCGCCTGCTGCTGGTGGCCCCGAACATCGTGCACGTCGAACGCGAGCTGGACGTCGACCCGCACGACTTCCGGCTGTGGGTGTGCCTCCACGAGGAGACCCACCGCACCCAGTTCACCGCGGTGCCGTGGCTGCGCGACCACATCGAGGGCGAGATCCAGTCGTTCCTGGGCGAGACCGAACTCGACGCCTCCACGGTCGTGGAGCGGGTCCGGCAGGCGGTGCAGGCCGTCAGCGGCGGCAGGGACCGCGAGGAGGGCGGCACCGGCGCCGACGGCGCGGACGACGGCCGCAGCCTCGTCGACCTGGTGCAGACCCCGACGCAGAAGGAGATCCTGACCCGGCTGACCGCCGTGATGTCCCTGCTCGAAGGGCACGCCGACTACGTGATGGACGGGGTGGGCCCCGACGTGGTGCCCAGCGTCGCGGAGATCCGGGAGAAGTTCGGGCAGCGCCGGGCCAGCGGCGCCGGGCGGCTCGACCAGGCGCTGCGCCGGCTGCTCGGCCTGGACGCGAAGCTGCGCCAGTACCGCGACGGCGAGCGGTTCGTCCGCGGCGTGGTGAAGGAGGTCGGCATGGACGGCTTCAACCGGGTGTGGACCTCGCCCAACACGCTGCCCACGAAGGCGGAGATCGCCAAACCCGCGGAGTGGGTGGCGCGGGTGCACGGCCGCACCGACGGCTGACCGCGGCGGGGCCGCGCCGTACCCCGCACGGGGCGTGCGGGCGCGTCCGCATCCGCGCGAGCCCGGGGCGCGCCCCCGCGAGCCCCGGCCCCGACACCACCCGCACCACCCGTACCGGCCGTTCCGCCGCCCGATGGGCGGTCCGGCCGCCTGTTTCGCTCCGGGTTCACCCGTCCGAGGGACCGCTGGCGTGGGGTGTCGCGTGCGATGCTCGGGATATGCCCGGGCTTCTGTCACCATCTGAACACCCTGCGTCAACCCATCTCGCAGAGCCTGCCGCTCTGCCCGCCCACCCCAGCCTCCCCAGGAGGGAACCGGACATGGGACCCCACCCCACGGTCGCGGCGATACGCCTGGCGGTCCGCCGCGTCCTGCACGACGTGCTCGCAGCCTCCGCCGACGTGTCCACCGCGCCGTCCCCCGCCACCGCGGACGCCGCCGGCCCGCTCGTCCTCGCCGCGTGCAGCGGCGGCGCCGACTCGATGGCGCTGGCCGCCGCCCTCGCCTTCGAAGCACCCCGGCTCGGCGTGCGCGCCGGCGCCGTCACCGTCGACCACGGCCTGCAGAGCGGCTCGGACCGCCGCGCCCAGGAGGTCGTGGAGCGGCTGCGCGCCCTCGGCCTCGACCCGGTCGAGGCGATCGGCGTCACCGTCGGCCGCCAGTCCGCCACGCCCGCGCACGGCGGGGCGTACGTCGGCACCGCCGGCACCGGCACCGGCCGCCGCGTCGGCCCCGAGGCCGCCGCGCGCGACGCGCGGTACGCCGCGCTGGACGCCGTCGCCGAGCGCCGCGGCGCCGCCGCGGTGCTGCTCGGCCACACCCGGGACGACCAGGCCGAGACGGTGCTGCTGGGCCTCGCCCGCGGCTCGGGCACCCGCTCGCTGTCCGGCATGGCCGCGGTCTCCGGCGCCGGCGGCCGCTACCGCCGCCCGTTCCTGCTGCTCGACCGCGACACCGTCCGGCAGGGCTGCCTCGCCCAGGGCATCACCGTGTGGGAGGACCCGCACAACCACGACCCCGCCTACACCCGCTCCCGGGTGCGGCACGAAGCGCTCCCGGTGCTGGAGAAGTCGCTCGGCAAGGGCGTCGTGCAGGCCCTCGCGCGCACCGCCCAGCTCTCCCGCGACGACGCCGACGCCCTCGACCAGTGGGCCGCCGACGCGCAGGCCGACGCCGCCGGCGACGACGGCAGCCTCGACGTGGCCCGGCTGCACGGCCTGCCCGCGGCCGTCCGGCGCCGGGTGCTGCGCCGGGCCGCGGTCGCCGCCGGGTCCCCGCCCGGCTTCCTCTTCGCCCGGCACATCGAGGAGGTGGACCGCCTGGTCACGGGGTGGCGCGGCCAGAAAGCGCTCAACCTGCCGGGGGGCGTCGCCGTCAGAAGGGCGGATGGCAGACTGGTGTTCTCGCCGTCGTAGAGCCGCAGACCTGAGGACGTACCGCGTAGTGAACGAGACCGACATGGGCGCCGACCTTGAGAAGGTGCTCATCGCCAAGGCAGACATCGACGCGAAGCTCCAGGAGCTGGCAGCCGAGATCGACCGGGACTACGCGGGCAGGGACCTGCTGATCGTCGGCGTCCTCAAGGGTGCCGTGATGGTGATGGCGGACCTGGCCAGGGCGCTGTCCAGCAACGTGACGATGGACTGGATGGCGGTGTCCTCCTACGGCGCCGGCACCAAGTCCTCCGGCGTGGTCCGCATCCTCAAGGACCTGGACACCGACATCGCCGGGCGGCACGTCCTGATCGTCGAGGACATCATCGACTCCGGGCTGACGCTCTCCTGGCTGATCAGCAACCTCGGCTCGCGCGGCCCGGCCTCCCTGGAGGTCTGCACGCTGCTGCGCAAGCCCGAGGCGGCCAAGGTACGCATCGATGTCAAATACACTGGCTTCGACATCCCCAACGAGTTCGTGGTCGGCTACGGCCTGGACTACTCCGAGAAGTACCGAAACCTGCCGTTCGTCGGCACCCTCGCACCGCACGTCTACGGCGGCTGAGGCACGCTGAGACCACCCTCACGGCGGCTCGGGGAACCCCTGTCGGTTTCCCGCCGTTGGAGCAGGGGAAAGCCGGATTGTTAACGGTCGGTGGCAACCTCGGGTCACAATGCTGGGGTACCGTCCGAAGGATCGGGTCATACACCGGATGCACACGCCGCCCACCAGCGGCTGTGCCTCACTGCGGCAGGAGGGACGGGGCGGTCACGCCCCGCATGGATGGACGTGAAGCGCTATTTCCGTGGGCCGGTCATGTGGATCGTGCTGGCTGTCCTTGCCGTGGTCGTGTTGATGGAAGTCGTCGGTTCCGGCGGCGGCTACAAGACGGTCGACACCGGCCAGGTACTGCACGCGATCAACACCAACCACGCCAGTTCCGCACAGCTGACCACCGGGGACGACAACTCCATCAAGGTCCAGCTCAAGGACGGCTACAAGATCAAGGGCAGCTCGAAGGTCCGTGCCAGCTACATCGGCAACCAGGGCTCGTCGATCGCCGCGAACCTGCAGAAGATCCAGGACGGACAGGTCAAGGGCGTCGCACTGCCCGACGGCTACACCGTCTCGCCGTCCAAGCAGAACGCCTTCGTCAGCATCCTGCTGTCGCTGCTGCCCTTCGTCCTGATCGTGGTGGTCTTCCTCTTCCTGATGAACCAGATGCAGGGCGGCGGTTCGCGCGTCATGCAGTTCGGGAAGTCCAAGGCCAAGCTGATCACCAAGGACACCCCCAAGACCACCTTCGCCGACGTCGCGGGCTGCGACGAGGCGGTGGAGGAACTGCAGGAGATCAAGGAGTTCCTGCAGGAGCCGGCGAAGTTCCAGGCCGTCGGCGCCAAGATCCCCAAGGGCGTGCTGCTCTACGGCCGTCCCGGCACCGGCAAGACGCTGCTGGCGCGGGCGGTGGCCGGCGAGGCGGGCGTGCCGTTCTACTCGATCTCGGGTTCCGACTTCGTCGAGATGTTCGTCGGCGTCGGCGCCTCCCGGGTCCGCGACCTGTTCGAGCAGGCCAAGGCGAACGCCCCGGCGATCGTCTTCGTCGACGAGATCGACGCCGTCGGCCGGCACCGCGGCGCGGGCCTCGGCGGCGGCCACGACGAGCGCGAGCAGACCCTCAACCAGTTGCTCGTCGAGATGGACGGCTTCGACGTCAAGGGCGGCGTGATCCTCATCGCCGCGACGAACCGGCCGGACATCCTCGACCCGGCGCTGCTGCGCCCGGGCCGGTTCGACCGGCAGATCGCGGTGGACCCGCCGGACCTCAACGGTCGGCTGGAGATCCTCACCGTGCACCAGAAGGGCAAGCCGATCGCGCCGGACGTCGACCTCATGGCCGTCGCCCGCCGCACCCCCGGCTTCACCGGTGCCGACCTGAGCAACGTGCTCAACGAGGCGGCGCTGCTCACCGCGCGCAGCGACAAGAAGGTGATCGACAACAGCGTGCTGGACGAGGCCATCGACCGTGTCGTGGCCGGCCCCCAGAAGCGCACCCGGATCATGTCGGACAAGGAGAAGAAGACCACCGCGTACCACGAGGGCGGCCACGCCCTGGTCGCGGCGGCCTCGCCGAGCTCCGACCCGGTCCACAAGATCACCATCCTGTCCCGCGGCCGTGCCCTGGGCTACACCATGGTGCTGCCCGACGAGGACAAGTACTCCACGTCGCGCAACGAGATGCTCGACCAGCTCGCCTACATGATGGGCGGCCGGGCGGCGGAGGAACTGGTCTTCCACGACCCGACCACCGGCGCCTCGGACGACATCGACAAGGCCACCAACACCGCCCGCGCCATGGTCACGCAGTACGGCATGACCGAGCGGCTCGGCGCGATCAAGTTCGGCACCAGTGACTCGGAGCCGTTCCTCGGCCGTGAGATGGGTCACCAGCGCGACTACTCGGAAGAGGTCGCCGGGCTGGTCGACGAGGAGGTCAAGAAGCTGATCGAGACGGCGCACAACGAGGCGTGGGAGATCCTCGTCGAGAACCGCGACGTGCTCGACAACCTCGTGCTGGCGCTGCTGGAGCGGGAGACGCTGAACAAGGAGGAGATCGCCGAGATCTTCGCCCCGGTGGTCAAGCGCCCGGCCCGTCCGGCCTGGACCGGTTCGGCCCGCCGCACCCCGTCCACCCGGCCGCCGGTGCTCTCCCCGAAGGAGCTGGCGCTCACCAACGGCGCCCAGGCGATCAACGGGAACGGCTCCTCGCCGGTCTCCACCACCAAGCCCACCGAGCCGGTGGACCTGCCGGAGGACCGTCCGGAGAGCTGAACATCACACTGATCCATCCCGTTTCGGACACTGTCCGGAATGCGACGCGCGGCCCCAGGGTTCTAGCCTTGGGGCCGCGGCCGTGTTTCCCACCTGCCGCGATGACGTCCAGAGGAGCGAGGCCCATGACCGACCCCGTGACGCTCGACGGCGACCACACGCCGGGCGTGTTCGACGAGAAGCGGGCCGAGGCCGCGATCCGCGAACTGCTCTACGCCGTCGGGGAGGACCCCGACCGCGAGGGGCTGCGCGAGACCCCGGGCCGGGTGGCCCGCGCCTACCGGGAGATATTCGCCGGGCTGTGGCAGCGGCCCGAGGACGTGCTCACCACCACCTTCGACCTCGGCCACGACGAGATGGTGCTGGTCAAGGACATCGAGGTGATGTCCTCCTGCGAACACCACCTGGTGCCCTTCGTCGGCGTCGCCCACATCGGCTACATCCCGGCGAGCAACGGGAAGATCACCGGCCTGTCCAAGCTGGCCCGCCTGGTGGACGTGTACGCGCGGCGCCCGCAGGTGCAGGAGCGGCTGACCACGCAGGTCGCCGACGCGATGATGCGGATACTGGAGCCGCGCGGCGTGATCGTCGTCGTGGAGTGCGAGCACATGTGCATGACGATGCGCGGGGTGCGCAAGCCCGGCGCCAAGACCCTCACGTCGGCGGTGCGCGGGCAGCTCAGGGACCCCGCCACGCGTTCCGAGGCGATGAGCCTGATCATCGGACGCTGACCGGGGAGCCGAGCAGGAGCGGCCCGGAGCGGATCGGGCACCGCCCCGCGCGGATCGGACACGGCCTCGGCGCGGACCCGGCGCGGATCGGGCGCCGCCCGGGCTCCGGCCGGATTCCGTTTCCCGCCGCCGCCCGCCGCGGAGCGGCCCGGCGGACGCCCCCGCCGGCGGCGCCGGGGGCGGGCCGGCCCGGAGCCGTCGCGGATTGACAACGCCCGGACGCAACCCGTAGACGGGTGTTTCCGTCCTAGTGGGCGCAACCGTCCCTCGTTCCGGAACCTGTGAGCACCTTGTCCGCTGACCGCGCCCGCACGCCGCACCACCGTCTGATGCCGCACGCCTCGTCCGTACCGAAGATCTTCGGCACCGCGGCGGCCGTGATAGGTCTGCTCGACGTCGTCTCCGCGGTGTTCCCCGCCTTCCGCAACGGGCGGATGCACGAGATGGCCGCGGTCTTCCCCGGCACCGTCAGCTCGCTCGCGGCGGCCACCTCGGTGGTCACCGGCATCCTGCTGCTGATGCTGGCGCACGGCCTCAAACGCGGCAAGCAGCGCGCCTGGTGGGCGTCGGTGCTGCTGCTGCCGATCGGCGCGGCCACGCAGATCCTCTACCGCCACTCGATCTTCGGCGCCCTGGTCTCGCTCGGCCTGCTCACCCTGCTGGTCAGGTACCGCGGCGAGTTCCAGGCGCTGTCCGACCCGCGCACCCGCTGGCGGGCCCTGGCGAACCTGGTGGGCCTGAGCACGCTGGCCTTCTGCCTCGGCCTGGTCATCACCAGCGCCCACCCCGCCTCCGAGCGCGGCAACCCCGGCTTCGCCGCCCGCTGCCAGCACGTGCTCTACGGCCTGTTCGGCATCTCCGGCCCGGTGCACTACACCAGCGACCGGGTCGGCGACGTGGTCGGCTACTCGCTGGGCGGCCTCGGCCTGCTCATCGCCTGCTCCACCGTCTACCTGGTGCTGCGCCCGGCCCGCCCGGTCGCCGAGCTGAGCGAGGAGGAGGAGCAGCGGCTGCGCGGCCTGCTGGCCCGGCACGGCGCCCGCGACTCGCTCGGGCACTTCGCGCTGCGCCGCGACAAGTCCGTGGTCTTCTCGCCGAGCGGCAAGGCCGCGATCTGCTACCGGGTGGTCTCCGGCGTCGCGCTGGCCGGCGGCGACCCGATCGGCGACGTGGAGGCGTGGCCCGGCGCCATCGACAGCTTCATGGAACTCGCCCGCGCGCACGCCTGGCTGCCGGCCGTCGTCGGGTGCAGCGAGACCGGCGGCGAGGTGTGGACCCGCGAGACCGGGCTGGACGCCCTGGAACTGGGCGACGAGGCGATCGTGGACGCCGCGGACTTCACGCTGTCCGGGCGGGCGATGCGGAACGTCCGGCAGATGGTCAAGCGGATCGAGCGCAGCGGCTACGCCTGCCGGGTGCGGCGGGTGCGCGAACTGGACGAGGAGGAGAAGCAGCGGGTGCGGCTGGCCGCGGACGCCTGGCGCGGCACCGACACCGAGCGCGGCTTCTCCATGGCGCTGGGCCGGTTCGGCGAGGAGGCCGACGGGGACTGCGTGGTCGTCACCGCCCACAAGGAGCGCGAGCCGCAGGCGCCGCACCCCGAACTCGGCGACCTGCGGGCGGTGCTGCACTTCGTGCCCTGGGGCCCGGACGGGATGTCCCTGGAGCTGATGCGGCGCGACCGGGCCGCGGACCCCGGGCTCAACGAACTCCTCATCGTGGCCGCGCTCCAGAGCGCGCCGGACCTCGGCGTCACCCGGGTCTCGCTGAACTTCGCGATGTTCCGCTCGGCGCTGGCCCGCGGCGAGCGGATCGGCGCGGGGCCGGTGCTGCGCGGATGGCGCGGGCTGCTGGTGTTCCTGTCCCGCTGGTTCCAGATCGAGTCGCTGTACAAGTTCAACGCGAAGTTCCAGCCGGAGTGGGTGCCGCGCTTCCTGGTCTTCCCCAACTCGCGCGACCTGCCGCGGATCGGCTTCGCGATCATGCAGGCGGAAGGGTTCGTCACGCTGTCGCTGCCGCTGCCGGACGTGCTCCAGCGCTTCCTGCCCGGGCGGGCGGCCCGACCCGCCCACCGCCACAACCCCGGGTACGCGTGCCTGGAGGACACGCGGGAACGCCGGTTCGTCGCGTAGCGGCGGCGCACGACCGGTGCCGGGGGAGCGGACCCGTAGGCTGGGCGCATGAGTACGTCACAGGCGCGGAGCGGACCGGTCGGACTGCCGCGGTGGGACCGCTGCGCCGTCATGGGCGTGGTGAACGTCACGCCCGACTCGTTCTCCGACGGCGGGCAGTGGTTCGACCCGGAACTCGCGGTCAAGCACGGCCTGGACCTGGTCGCGCAGGGCGCCGACCTGGTGGACGTGGGCGGGGAGTCCACCCGCCCCGGCGCCGCGCGGGTGGACGAGGCGGAGGAACTGCGCCGGGTGATCCCGGTGGTGCGGGAACTGGCGGCCTGCGGGGTGCTGGTGAGCGTGGACACGATGCGCGCGTCCGTCGCCGGGAAGGCGGTCGAGGCCGGCGCCCGGCTGGTCAACGACGTCAGCGGCGGGCTGGCCGACCCGGCGATGGTCCCGGTGGTCGCGTCGGCCGAGGTGCCGTTCGTGGTGATGCACTGGCGCGGCCGCAGCATCGACATGAACAACCGCGCGGTCTACGGCGACGTGCTCGGCGAGGTGCTCGCCGAGCTGCGGACCGGGCTGGCCCGGGCGATCGACGGCGGCGTGGCGCCCGAGCGGATCGTGGTCGACCCGGGCCTGGGCTTCGCCAAGACCGCCGAGCACGACCTCGCCCTGCTCGCGCACCTGCCCGAACTGGCCGCGCTGGGGCGCCCGTTGCTGGTCGCCGCGTCCCGCAAGCGGTTCCTCGGCCGGGTGCTGGCCGGCGCGGAGTCCTCGGCGCCGCCACCGGCCAGGGAGCGGGACGCCGCGACCGCCGCGGTCACCGCGATCGCCGCGCGCGAGGGCGCGTGGGCGGTGCGGGTGCACGAGGTGCGGGCGAGCGCGGACGCGGTGCGGGTGGCCCGCGCCATCGAGGCCGCCGGTTCCGCCGAGGCCGCCGGTTCCGGCGCGGCCGCCCCGACCCCGAAGGGACAGGCGTGACGAGTCGTACCGCGGAGGGTCGCGCGGTCGAGCGGGCCAACCAGGCGTTCTACGACGCGATCGAGCACTCCAACCTCGACGAGTTGGAGGCGGTCGTGCTGACCGGTCCGCTCGCCGAGTCCGTCTCGACCGTGCACCCCGGCTGGCCGGTGCTGCGCGGGCGGCGCGAGGTGATGCGGTCGTACGCGCTGATCATGGCGAACACCGAGTACATCCAGTTCTTCCTCACCGACGTGGAGGTCGCGGTCGACGGCGACGCGGCGGTGGTCACCTGCACCGAGAACATCCTCACCGGCGGCCCCGCCGAGGAGGACGGCTCCGCGGGCGCCCTGGTCGGCGGCCTGGTGGTCGCCACGAACGTGTTCCGGCGCACCGCCGAGGGCTGGCAGCTCTGGGCCCACCACGGCTCACCGGTGCTCGCGGAGGAGGATGACGACGACGAGGAAGCCGACGTGTCCGCCGAGGCCGTGGACGCCGCCATAGAGGACGTCCTGGGCGAGGTGCTGGAGGCCGCGAAGGCTGACGAGGACGACGGACCTGACGCGCCCGACGGACCTGACGCGCCCGACGGACCTGACGGGTCCGGCGAGGACGGCACGGGCGGCGAGGACGACGGTCCCGGCGGTGACGAGGACGAGGACGAGGACGGGGACGACCGCGGCGACGGCGACCACGGCGGCTCCGACGACGACGGCGGCCGGGACGACGACGGCACGAAGGAGCGCTGAGGCGACGTGGACCGGATCACACTGCGCGGGCTCGCCGTCCGCGGCCACCACGGGGTGTTCGCGCACGAGCGCGAGGAGGGCCAGACCTTCGTCGTCGACCTCTCCCTCGGCCTCGACACCGCCCCCGCGGCGGCCGGCGACGACCTCACGCGTACCGTGCACTACGGTGTGCTGGCCGAACAGGTCGCGGCCGTCGTCTCCGGCGAGCCGGTCGACCTGATCGAGACCCTCGCCCAGCGCATCGCGGACACCTGCCTGGGGCATGCGGAGGTCGAGGAGGTGGAGGTGACCGTGCACAAGCCGGAAGCACCCGTCTCCGTCCCGTTCGACGACGTGGCCGTGACGATCACCCGGAGGCGCCCGTGAGCACGGAGAAGTCCGAGTACGGCACCGGGCACGTCCCCGACGCCGGGGCCGGCGCGGCCGATCCGACCGTGCAGCCGGTGCCCGCCGAGGTGACGGCCCGCGTGGACGCGGCCGACAGCACGCTCCAGAACCCGCGCACCGCGGTGATCGCCCTCGGCGGCAACCTCGGCAACCGCCTGGAGACCCTCCAGGGCGCCGTGGACGCGCTGGAGGACACCCCGGGGGTGCGGGTCACGGAGGTCTCCCCTGTCTACGAGACCGAGCCGTGGGGCGTGCCCGAGGGCAGCCAGCCGGCGTACTTCAACGCGGTCGTGGTGGTGCGCACCACCCTCCCGCCGGCCGCCCTGCTGGAGCGTGCCCACGCCATCGAGGAGGCGTACCTGCGGGTGCGCGCCGAGCGCTGGGGCCCGCGCACCATCGACGTGGACATCGTGGCGTACGACGCCCTCGTCAGCGACGACCCGGTGCTGACGCTGCCGCACCCGCGGGCCCACGAGCGCGCCTTCGTGCTGGTGCCGTGGCACGACGTGGAGCCGGCCGCGGTGCTGCCGGGCCGCGGCCCGGTTGCCGAGCTGCTCGCCGAGGTCGGCGGGGCCGGCGTGCACCGGCGCGGCGACGTGGAACTGCGGCTGCCCGAGTGACCGCCCGAATGACCATCCGGACCCGCGCCGGCGAGGCCGGCGGGAGACACCAGGCCGGCGCCGCGCGCACGGCGTACGACGTGGACGAGACGTTCGACGGGCACGCGCGCCGCGTGGACCGGGACGTGTGGGAAGACGTGGAGGCGGACACCCGGTGAGGACCCTGCGGATCAGGACGCTGGCCGGCATCTTCGTGGTCGCGGGTGTGCTGTCGTGGGCCGCGGCGAAGCTGTGGGACACCTTCGGCACGCTGCCCGGGGTGCCGCTGGCCGCCCCGGTCGTGCTCGCGCTGATCGCCGTCGCGCTCTTCGCCACCGCGCTGTCGATAAGGTCACGGCTGCGCGCCCAGCGCGAGCGGCAGCCCGGCGCGAAGGGCGTCGATCCGCTCGCCGCCGCCCGCGCGGTGGTCTTCGGACAGGCCAGCGCGCTCGTCGCCTCGCTCGTGGTCGGCATGTACGGCGGTACCGGCGTCTTCCTGGTCATGTACAAGCTCGACATGGACCCCCGGCGGGAGCAGGCCCTGTACGCCGGCCTCGCGGTGCTGGCCGGGATCGCGGTGGTCGCCGCGGCGCTGTTCCTGGAACGCGTGTGCAGGCTCCCGGACGACGAGGACCGCCACCGCGGGGCGCCGGCGCAGCGCACGCGCTGAGACGCGCACTTGACCAGCGCGGCCGGAGGTGGTTCAGTCCGTCCCGTGAACGGTACGCGCCTGCTTCTGCACCGGAGGGTCCATCTCGACCTCCTCCGGTACGCGGGCTGCGTGTGTACGGCCGCGCGCTGAAGCGCGCCCCCGGCCCACCGTTCGCCCGCGCGTCGTCCGCGCATTCCTCCCTCCGGGTGGTACCCCGTGTCCACGGTTCCCGCTGTTTCCCCCGAGACCTCCACCGCTGCCGCCGAGGCGCCCGCCCCGGCGTCCCAGGCGCCCACCGCCGCCGAACTCCTCGCCTTCGCCCGCTCGATCGCCGCCGACCCCGAAGTCGTCGCCGACCTCCCGCTGGACGCGGAGGGCCGCACCTGGCGGCGGCTCGAAGGCCCCGGCGGCGCCGAGGCGTGGCTGATCGGCTGGCCGCCCGGGGCCGAGACCGGCTGGCACGACCACGGCGGCTCGTACGGCGTCTTCGTCACCGCCGCCGGCGAGCTGACCGAGCACTCGCTCGCGGTGCCGCTGCCCACCGAGGGCTGGCGGTCGCTGGAGCTCGCCGAGGGCGTGGACCGGCGCCGGGTGCTGCCCGAGGGCAAGGGCCGCGCGTTCGGCCGCGAGCACGTCCACCAGGTGGTGAACGCCTCCGGGACCACCCACGCGGTCTCCGTGCACGCCTACTACCCGCCGCTGCCGCTGATGCGCCGCTACAGCCGCAAGGACAGCACGCTGCGGCTGGAGTACGTCGAGCGCCCCGAGGCGTGGTGACGGCGGTGTCCGGGCAGCCGCGCTCGATAGACGACCATCTGGCCGTCGTACGGGAGCGGCTGGTCCGGCTCACCCCGGCCGAGGCCGCCGCGGCCGCCCGCGACGGCGGCGCGCTGCTGGTGGACATCCGGTACGGCGCGCTGCGCGATCGCGACGGCACCGTGCCCGGCGCGGTCATCGTGGAGCGCAACGAACTGGAGTGGCGGCTCGACCCCCAGGGCTCGCACCGCCTTCCGCAGGCCACCGGCCACGACATCCCGGTCGTCGTGTTCTGCAACGAGGGCTACGCCTCGTCGCTGGCCGCCGCCTCGCTGAAGGACCTGGGGCTCCACCGCGCGACCGACCTCGTCGGCGGCTTCCAGGCGTGGCGCGCGGCGGGCCTGCCGGTCACCCCGCCGGACGGGCGCCCGACGGTCCCGGACGCCTGGGGCACCGGGTGACCAAGATCGATTCCGCCCCGGATCACCCAGGGTTCCCCCGCGGGCTCCCTGGGTGACGTCCGCGCCCGGCGGTGCGGCCAAACCCCCCGAAAATATGGGCCCCGAGCCCCCACGGGAGCCCGGCGCACGCTAAATTTCGGTCATGCCCCGTGGACGTCACCGCCATTCCCAGCCGCTGCACCGGATGATGCCGCCGCTGACCGTCGCAGGCACCGCGGCCGTGCTGGCCGCCGTCACGCTCCTCGCCGGTGATACGTGGCTGCTGCGGGGGCTCGCGGTCGCGATCGCGGTCGTGGCGGTGGCTGGGGCGCTCCTCGCGCGGACCTGGGACCGCGCCGCCGGGCGCGAGGTCGCGGAGCTGACCGCGCAGCGCACCCGGGAGGAGTGGCACACCGAGGAGAAGGCGGCCGAGCTGGAGACCGACCTGGAGGAGTCCAGGGAGATCCGCCGCCGGCTGGAGAAGAAGCTGCGCGGCAAGCGGGCGGAGCTGGCCCGGCTGCGCTCCGAGCACGCCGAACTGCTGCGGCGGTACGCCACCGCGGAGAGCGAGCGGGCCCGGGCCCTGGAGGCCCGCCGCCGGCTCCAGCGCGACGGGGCGGCCGCGCCCCGGATCGCGCTGGGCACCGGAGCACCCGGGATCGGCCCGGCCGCCTACCTCCGGGCCGCCGAGGCGCTGCGCCACCTGGCCCGGAACGCCGCCACGCAGCAGGCGCAGCGCACCGTCGAGGACGCGCGGCGCCGGGACGCGGCCGCCGCCGACGAGCCGCAGGGCCGGCACGCCTCGGGGGCGCCGACGCTGCCGGTGCGCGAGCACCGGCTGGTGCCCGCGGCCGCCGCCGCGGCCGTGCTGCCGTACGGGCGCCAGAACCGCTCGGCAGCGGGCCAGGGGCACCGATCGGTCGGCGGGTTCGACTTCTTCGGCACCCACAAGTCGCTGCCGGAGGCGCCCGCCGCCGCGCCGGAGGAGCCCCGGACCGTCCCGTCCGGGCGGCCCGTCCCGTCCGCGCCGCAGGAGGCGTCCGCCGGGACGTCCGCCGCCACCGCGCGGATTCCCCAGCAGGCGTCCGCGCCGCAGCGGCCGGCGGAGCCCGGCGCCGCGCCGGCCGCCACCCCCGACCACGAGCCGGCCGCCGCCGAGGTGATCGACCTCACCGCCCACGACGACACCGAGCAGCTCGACGTCAGCGACCTGCGGGGCGCCGCGCGCTGACGGCGGCGCGGACGCCGACGGCCCCCGCGGCCCCCACCCGGCGCGGCCGGGCGGGGGCCGCGGGGGCTTACTTGTCGATGTCGCCGACCACGAAGAACATCGAGCCGAGGATCGCGACCATGTCGGCCACGAGCGTGCCGGGCAGCAGCACGTTCAGCGCCTGGATGTTGTTGAACGACGCGGAGCGCAGCTTCAGCCGGTACGGCGTCTTCTCGCCCTTGGACACCAGGTAGTAGCCGTTCAGGCCGAGCGGGTTCTCGGTCCAGGCGTAGGTGTGGCCCTCGGGTGCCTTGAGGACCTTCGGCAGGCGCTGGTTGACCGGGCCGGGCGGCAGTTCGGCGAGCCGGTCCAGGCACGCGTCGGCGAGCGCCAGCGCGTTGTGGGTCTGCGCCAGCAGCACCTCGAACCGGGCCAGGCAGTCGCCCTCGGTGCGGGTGACGACCTCCAGGGCGCCGCCCAGTTCCCCGTACGCGAGGTACGGTTCGTCCCGCCGCAGGTCGAAGTCGACGCCCGAGGCGCGGGCGATCGGCCCGCTCACGCCGTACGCGTGCACGTCGGCCGGCGACAGCACCCCCACGCCGCGGGTGCGGCCGCGGAAGATCTCGTTGCCGAGCACCAGGTCGTCGAAGCGGTCCATGCGGGCCCGCACCCCGGCGACGGCCGCGCGGGCCCGCCCGGTCCAGCCGTTCGGCAGGTCCTCCTTGAGGCCGCCGACCCGGTTGAACATGTAGTGCATCCGGCCGCCGGAGACCTCCTCCATCACGTGCTGCAACTCCTCGCGCTCGGTGAACGCGTAGAAGATCGGCGTGATCCCGCCCAGCTCCAGCGGGTAGGAGCCGAGGAACATCAGGTGGTTGAGCACCCGGTTCAGCTCGGCCAGCAGCGTCCGGGTCCACACCGCGCGGTCGGGGACATCCATGCCGAGCATCCGCTCGACCGCCAGCACCACGCCCAGCTCGTTGGAGAAGGCCGACAGCCAGTCGTGCCGGTTGGCCAGCATGATGATCTGCCGGTAGTCCCGCGCCTCGAACAGCTTCTCCGCGCCGCGGTGCATGTACCCGACGATCGGCTCCGCGGACCTGATCCGCTCCCCGTCCAACACGAGCCGCAACCGCAGCACACCATGCGTCGAAGGGTGCTGCGGCCCGATGTTGAGCACCATGTCCGTGCTCTCGGCGGCCCCACCGACCCCGACCGTCGTCTCCGTCATGCCCCCATCCTCTCAGGGCTCCCGGCCGCCGGTACCGGGTGGGCGGACCAGCGCGCGGACCAAGGCGCGGATCAGGGCGCGGATCAGGGCGCGGGGTCGAGGAGGGCGGCGCAGGCGGGGCCGGCGGGGGTGGCCAGCCAGAGGAAGTCGCCGAGGCCGCCCGTGGCGGTCAGTTCGGCCGCCTCCGTGGCCGTGGCCAGCGCGCGCAGGTAGGCGGACGCGTCCCGGGCGGCCAGGGCGAGCGGGGGACGGCCGCCGTGCACCCCGAGCGCGTGCAGCGCGGCCCGCTGCGTGGTGAGGGTGCCCGGGAGCGCGTCCATCGCCACGTGGGCGGTCAGGTCCATCGAGCCGTCCGGCACGGGGACGGCCTGGCGGCCGTCGCGGTAGCCGGTGAGGGTGCCCAGCGGCGGGCGGGCCGCGGCGAGGTGGCCGTAGTCCACCGCCACCGCCAGGCCCGCGGCGAGCGTGCCCGCGGCCCCCCGCCACGCGTCCGCGCGCGTGCGGCCGATCTCCGCCCGGCGGTCGGCGGGCGCGTCCGCGCCCAGCGGCCACCACCGCTCCAGCCACCGCGCGTCCTCGTCCGTCACCTCGGCGCCCGGCCGCTCCGCGCCGTCCGCCCGCCGGACCTCCACGTACCGGGGGCGGCCGCCGGGTGACGGGACGGCGACGGGCAGCGGAACGTTGTCCAACCACTCGTTGGCGAACAGCAGGCCCCGCGCGCCCTCGGGCGGCTCGGCGCGCCAGGCGACGCGGGCGTCCAGACCGGCCGGCCGGGCGGCCCGCTCGACGGCGTGCACGCGAAGGCGGGCCGCCAGCGCCGGCGGCAGCGTGGCCAGCACCCCGGCGGCGAGCTCCCCCGCACCCGCCGCCATGTCGACGAAGTCCAGCCGCGAGGGGTGCCCGAGCGCCGTGTCCACCCGGCCCAGCAGCCGCGCCACGGCGCCCGCGAACAGCGGCGACGCGTGGACGGAGGTGCGGAAGTGGTCGGCGGGCCGCTCCCGGCGGAAGAACCCGCCGGGGCCGTACAGCGCCCGCTCCATCGCTTCCTGCCACGGCAGCCACTCCGGCGCGCGGCCGCGGGCGGGGCCGGGGCCTGGGGCCGGTTCGGGACGGCCGGAACCCGTGGCGCTGCTCACAGGGGAACCTTACCGACCTGCCCACGCGTCGAAGAGCGTGGGAGGTGTGTCGTCCGAGGCCGGTAAGGTGCCTGGCATACCACAGTGCGAGGGAGTGGACAGCGGATGACTGCCGGAAACGACGGCACGCCGGAGAACGACGACCCGTTCGCGTATCTCTACCGGTCGGAGGGCGGCGACCAGCCGGACCCGGCCGGCGGCCAGCCGGCGCCCGGTCAGCCGGGCGTGCCCCGCACCTCCTACCACCAGGTGCAGCGGGTCGGCGAGCGCCGCCCGGCCGCGGGCGGCTACGGCTACCCGCCCCAGCAGCAGGGCGGCGGTGGCTACGGCTACCCGCCGCAGGCCCCGCCCCAGCAGCAGGGCGGTGGCGGCTACGGCTACCCGCCCCAGGCGCCGCACGGGTACGACCAGGGCCGGCAGCAGTACAACGGCCAGTACGCCGGCCCGACGTCGCAGTACCCGCAGGCGCAGGGCCAGCCGCAGCCGGGCCAGCCGCCGTACGACGGGCAGCAGGCCCCGCCCGGGGGCCGCAGGGGCGGTTCGGGCGGGCCGGGGGGCTCCGGGGCGAACCGCAGGGGGCTGCTGATCGCGGCCGTCGCCGTGGTCGCCGCGGTGGCGATCGGGATCGCCTTCGCGATGACGAACAGCTCGGGCGACGGCAAGCAGCAGGCCGACGACAAGCCGACCGGCGCGGCCACCACGAGCAGCGCGCCGACCCAGTCCTCCTCGCCGTCCGCGACCCCGACCGACTTCGACTCCAAGAAGGTCGACGTCTCCACGCTCCAGCTCGGCGGCGGCGCCGCGACCAGCACCGAGCACCCGGGCGCGAACGCCTCGGGCGGCACCTACGTCGACAACATGGGCAACCAGGGCGCCACGGTGAGCTGGACCGTGGTCGTGCCGAAGGACGACAGGTACACGTTCTTCGTCAGCTACGCGAACGCCGCCGCCGACGCCACCCTCACCCTCGGGGTCAACGGCACGCCGCGCACCGACCCGGTGAACCTCAAGAACTACGGCAACGCCACCGACTGGGCGAAGGCGTGGAACATGACGACCTTCAACTACGTCGACCTCAAGAAGGGCGCCAACGTCCTGACGATGTCGTGCACCCCGGCCAACAGCAACTGCGGCGTGAACCTCGACCAGGTGTGGCTCAAGGAGGGCCAGGTCACGCAGTAGGCGCCCGGGCGCGCCCCGCGGGGACGGCGGCTCATCCCGCGGGGACGACCTCCACCTTCGGCAGCAGTTCCTCGTAGCCGGCCCGGTCGTACTCGCCGGCGGCCGGTGCGAGGACCGTGGCCGCAGACAGCGCGACCGCGCGGGCCAGCCGGCGCGGCCAGGCCAGCCCCTCCACGTGGCCGGAGAGCAGCCCGGCGACCGCCGAGTCACCGGCGCCGGTCGGGTTGCCGGCCAGCCGGCCCGGGGGCAGCGCCCGCCAGGCGCCCTCCTCGGTCACGGCGAGCATCCCGTCGGCGCCGAGTGAGGCGGCCACCCCGCGGGCACCGCGCCGCCTGGCGTCATGGGCCGCGCGGGCGGGCTCGGAGAAGCCGGTCAGTCCGGTCAGCTCGGCCGCGTTGGGCTTGATCAGGTCCGGCCGGGCGGCGAGCCCCCGGCGCAGCGGCTCCCCGCTGGTGTCGAGCAGCACGTAGACGCCCGCCGCGCGCGCCTCCCGGACCAGCTCGGCGTACGCCCCGACCGGCAGCCCGGGCGGCAGGCTGCCGCACAGCGCGACGGCCTCGGCGTCGGGACCGGCCAGCAGCCCGCGGTAGACGTCGAGGAAGGCCGCCCACTCGGCCGGATCGACGGTCGGTCCCGGCTCGTTGAACATCGTGGTGTCGCCGGTGGCCGCGTCCACCACGCCGACCGTGCGCCGGGTGGTGCCGGCGACCGGTACCAGGGCGTCGGTGAGCCGCTCCGCGTGCGGCACCGCGGCCAGCCCGCGGCGCAGCTCGTCGCCGGCCGGGCCGCCGGCGAAGCCGGTGACGGTGGCGCGGTGGCCGAGCGCGGCCAGCACGCGGGCGACGTTGAGACCCTTGCCGCCCGGCCGCTCCACCGTCTCCGTCACCCGGTGGGTGGCGTGCGGTATCAGCGACGGGACCCGGTAGGTCACATCCAGGGCGCTGTTGAGCGTGACGGTGATGATCACCTGTTGATTTTGGCAAACCGACGGCGCCCGGCCCAGACCGGGACGGCCGCTTTTCCGCGGACATGGCAGATTCGTCGGCTCCGGCGGGCCGTACGGGCGGCCGTACCGGCGGTAGCGCGGGCTCCGCGACGGGTCGGGCCGGCGGGGCCGCCCGGGGGACGGCCGCGGGAGGCGCGGCCGGACGGGGCACCGCCGCCCGAGGGGCCGCCGTTACGCACGCTCGCCGCTCCGCACGCTCGCCGGACCGGACGCGCCGGTACCGGCGGTGGCGGCGTCCGCGCCGGACGGCGCCGCGGGCGGCTCGACCACCCACTCGCCCCGGCGCATCACGCCCACCAGGTCGTACGCCGCGTCCAGCACCACCAGGTCCGCGTCCTTGCCGGGCTCCAGCGAGCCGATCCGGTCCGACCGGCCCAGCAGCCGGGCGGGGTTGGCCGAGATCGCCTGCACCACGTCGGTGAGCGCGATCCCGTCCACGGTGACCGCGCGCTTGAAGGCGGTGTCCAGCGTCAGCGTCGACCCGGCGATCGAGTTGCCCTCCACCAGTCGCGCCACGCCCTGGAGCACCTCGACCTTCAGCGGCCCGAGGTCGTAGAGCCCGTCGCCGAATCCGGCGGCGTCCATCGCGTCGGTGATCAGTGCGACCCGGGCGGCGCCCGCGCTGCCGAAGGCGAGTTCGAGCACCGACGGGTGCAGGTGGGTGCCGTCGTTGATCAGCTCGACGGTGATCCGCTCGTCCTCCAGCAGCGCCGCGATCGGCCCGGGCTCGCGGTGCAGCAGCGGCGGCATCGCGTTGAACAGGTGGGTCGCCACGGTCGCCCCCGCGTCGATCGCCTCGCGGGTCTGCGCGTAGCCGGCGTCGGTGTGGCCGATCGCGGCGATCACGCCGAGGTCGGCGAGCAGGCGCACCGACTCGATGCCGCCGGGCAGTTCGGTGGCGAGCGTGACCATGCGCGCGGCGCCGCGGCCGGCCTCCACCAGCTTGCGCACGGTCGCCGGGTCGGGGTCGCGCAGCAGCGTCTCGTCGTGGGCGCCCTTGCGGCACGGCGAGATGAACGGTCCCTCGTAGTGGATGCCGGCCAGGTCGCCCTGCTCGACGAGTTCGGACAGCAGCGCGGCCTGCCGGGCGAGGGCGTCGAGGTTCTCGGTGACGGTGGACGCGACCACCGTGGTGGTGCCGTGCGCGCGGTGGGTGCGCACCGCGGTGAGGACGTCCTCGGCGGTGCCGGAGGTGAAGGAGGCGCCGCCGCCGCCGTGGTTGTGGAGGTCCACGAACCCGGGCACGACGGTGTAGCCGCGGCCGGCCAGGTCGTGGGTGACCGGCTCGGCCGGGTCGCCGGCGGTGATCCGGGAGCCGTCCACGGTGACCCGGCCGCTTTCCACCACGCCGGACGGCAGCACCACGCGGGCGCCCGCCAGCACGGTGCGCTGCGTTGTCGTTACGGGGGCCATCAGGGGGATACCTCCACGGAGATCAGGTCCCAGGCGAGCAGGCCCGCGCCCAGGCAGCCGGCGGTGTCACCCAGCGCGGCGGGGACGATGAGCGGGAGTTTCTGGAAGGTGATGCGCGCCTCGACGGCCGCCCGCAACGGGCCGAAGAGGGTGTCCCCGGCCTCGGCGAGGCCGCCGCCGACGATCAGCACCCGGGGGTCGAGCAGGGTCAGCCCGGTGACCAGGCCGTCGGCGAGCGCGTCGATCGCCTCCCGCCACACCGCGGCCGCCGCCGGGTCGCCGGCCTCGACCGCCTGCGCGCAGGCGGCGGCGTCGGCGGACGGGTCGCCGCTGGCGTCCGCCCAACTGCGGGAGACCGCGCCCGCCGAGGCGTACGCCTCCAGGCAGCCGCGCTGCCCGCAGCCGCACTCCCGGCCGCCGGGGCGGACCACGATGTGGCCGATCTCACCGGCGTAGCCGTGCGCGCCGGCCTCGATCCGGCCCTCGATGCCGATGGCGCCCGCGATACCGGTGCCCAGCGGCAGGAAGAGGAAGCGGTCGGCGCCGTTGCCCGCGCCGATCCGGCCCTCGGCCAGGCCGCCGGCGCGCACGTCGTGGTTGAGCGCCACGGGCACCCCGTCGAGCCGCTTCGAGAGCAGGTCGCGCAGCGGGAGGTCCTGCCAGCCGAGGTTGGCTGCGTAGACGGCGAGGCCCGCCTCGGCGTCCACGATGCCGGGCACCACCACGCCGGCGGCCACGGCGGCCTCGCCGTACGCGGAGCGGCCGTGGTCGCGCAGGTCGGCGGCGAAGTCCAGGATCGCGGCCACCACGGCCTGCGGGCCGCGCTCGCGGCCGGTCGGACGGCGGTCCTGGTGCAGCAGCGTGCCGTCCTCGGCGACCAGCGCCGCCTTCATCCCGGTGCCGCCCACGTCGAGGGCGATGACATGTCTCACGAGCCCAGTCTCGCGTCTTACCCCGGTAGAGGTCTAGTCCACTCGGCCCGGAAGATCGAACTTAAGGAAAGATGCATATGGCCGGGCAGGTCAGCGGGGAGTGGCGGAAGCGACACGTGGGGCCGGCGGCGGGGGCGGCGCGGGGCCCGCCGTCGAAGCGTTATCACCCATGGTGTAGACCTTGGCTGAAGATATGGGGAAGACTCGGCACTTTCCCGGGGGCCCGGCCTCTCGCGGTGGCCCCGGC
The DNA here is from genome assembly GCF_016756395.1 of Streptomyces sp. SN-593. NCBI lineage: Bacteria > Bacillati > Actinomycetota > Actinomycetes > Kitasatosporales > Streptomycetaceae > Actinacidiphila > Actinacidiphila reveromycinica. The sequence goes on along the minus strand of NZ_AP018365.1, from coordinate 3,453,331 downwards.
GGGTGGCCCCCGCCCGCGTCCCGATCCTTCCGAAGTCCCAAGGGTGGTAGGAACAGTGCAGCGGCGACGACTCCTCGGCCTCGCGGCCGGCCTCACTTCCGCGCTGGCCCTGACGGGTGTCAGCGCCTGCGGCGGCTCCACGGCCCAGAGCAAGGACGTGACGCTGCACCTGGTGGCGGCGGACTACGGAGACGCGAAGACCGACAACAGCTCGCTCGTGTACTGGAACGGCATCGTGCACGACTTCGAGAAGCTGAACCCGAAGATCAAGGTCGACGTGCAGGTGCTGAGCTGGACCGACGTGGACGACAAGGTCGCCGCCATGGTCAAGGCCGGCAACCCGCCGGACATCGCGCAGATGGGCTCCTACGCCGACTACGCCGCCAAGGGCCAGCTCTACAGCGCCGACCAGCTCTTCACGGTGAGCGAGCAGGCCGACTTCATCAGCTCGCTGGCCCAGGCCGGATCGGTCAACCGCACCCAGTACGGCCTGCCGTGGGCGTCCAGCTCCCGGATGTTCTTCTACAACAAGGACCTCTTCAAGCACGCGGGCATCTACCAGGCGCCCAAGACCTGGGCCGACCTCGCCGCCGACGCGAAACTGCTCAAGGAGGACGGCGTCCAGGTCCCCTACGGCCTGCCGCTCGGCCCGGAGGAGTCGCAGGCGGAGTCGCTGATGTGGATGCTCGGCGCCAACGGCGGCATCACCGACTCGGTCGGCAACTACACCTTCGACTCCTCCGAGAACGTCGACGCCCTCAAGTGGGTCAAGACGAACCTCGTCGACGCGAAGCTGGTCGGCCCGAAGGACCCCGCCACGACCAACCGGCAGGACGTCTTCGACGACTTCCTGGCCGGCAAGGCGGGCATGATCAACGGCCACCCGACACTGCTGGCGCAGGCCCGCGCGCACGGCATCGACGTCGGAGTGACGGCGCTGCCCGGCAAGGACGGCCCGGACCAGGACACCCTGGGCGTCGCCGACTGGGCGATGGCCTTCAAGAAGAACGGCAACCTCGACGCCGACCGCGCGTTCCTCCAGTACGTCTACCAGACCAAGAACACCGTCAAGTTCCTCGACGAGTACGGCCTGCTGCCGGTGACCACCACCGCGTCCGAGGTCATGCAGGGCGAGAAGCGCGACGCCGACCTGGTGCAGTTCCTCAACCTGCTGCCGGAGGCGGTCTTCTACCCGGTGGACAAGACCTCCTGGACGACCGTCGACGACCGCATGAAGAAGGTCATCGGCACCGCGGTGCACAGCGACCCGAAGACCGTACTGTCGCAGTTGCAGAACTACGCGGAGACGCAGGACGGCCAGGGGCTGACGTCCGAGGCGCAGTAGCGGCAGCGGCAGCGGTAGGGAGCGGCGGACGTGGCCGAGGGCGCGGACGGGGAAGCGGGCGCGGGCGCGGAGGCGCGCGGGGACGTGGAGGCGCGCGGGGGCGGCGCGGGCGCGGACGGCGGTTCCGGCGCGTCCGCGCGGGAGGCTCCCGGCGGGCTGTCCGCGCGCGACCTGGCGGTGCTGGACCTCGCGGGGCGGACCTGGAGCGGTCCCGGCCCGCGGGACCGGGCGATCCGCGAGCGGCTCGGCATCTCCCCGACCGCCTTCTTCCAGCACCTCAACGCCCTCCTCGACGACCCCCGCGCCCTGCGGGCCGCCCCGACCACCGTCAACCGCTGGCGCCTGACCCGGCAGCGGCACGCCGACAACCGCTGAGGGGTGCCCGGGCGGTTCCGTTAGGCTCGCCCCATGGCCTTCGCCGAGACGTTCACCCCGCGCACGCCCGAGGGCAGGGACGGGTTGACCGCGCTGCTCGCCCACCCCGAACGCGCGGTCGTCGCACTGGACTTCGACGGCACGCTCGCGCCCATCGTGCCCGACCCCGAACAGGCCCGCGCCCACCCCGGCGCGGCGGCGGCACTGGCACGGCTCGCCCCGCACCTGGCCGCCGCGGTGATCCTCACCGGCCGCCCGGCCGCGGTCGCCGTCCGGTACGGCGGCTTCGCCGAGGTGCCCGGGCTGGAGCACCTCGTGGTCCTCGGCCACTACGGCGCCGAGCGCTGGGACGCCCGCAGCGGCGAGGCGCACACGCCGGCCGCCCCCGAGGGCGTCACCGCCGTCCGCGCCGAACTGCCCGGCTTCCTCGAGTCGGTGGGGCGGTGGCCGGGCCTGTGGATCGAGGACAAGGGCGGCCACGCGGTCGCCGTGCACACCCGCCGCACCGACGACCCCGACGCCGCCTTCGAGGCGCTGCGCGCGCCGCTGGGCGAACTCGCCGCGCGCCACGGCCTGGTGGTCGAACCCGGCCGGTACGTCCTGGAACTGCGCCCGCCCGGCGTCGACAAGGGCGTGGCCCTCACCGGCTTCCTCCGCGAGGCCGGCGCGGGCAGCGTGCTGTACGCGGGCGACGACCTCGGCGACCTCGCCGCGTACGCCGCGGTCGAGGACCTGCGGGCCAAGGGCCTGCCCGGGCTGCTGGTGGCCAGCGCGGGCGCGGAGGAGACCCCCCAGGAGGTGCTGGCGCGGGCCGACCTCACCGTGGCGGGCCCGGCGGGCGTCGTCCGCCTGCTGGACCACCTGGCCGACCGGCTGGCCTGACGGCGAGCGGGCGCCGGAGCGAGGAGGCCGGCCGCGGGAGCACCGGGTGCCGGAGCACCAGCCGGAGCACCGGCGGCGGGAGCGCGGGCCCGGCCCGCGCGGGCGGTCGGACGTCGCGGGGCCGGATGTCGAGGTGCCGGACATCGCGGGGCCGGATGTCGAGGTGCCGGACGTCGAGGTTGGTCAGACGTCGAGGGCGTGCAACTGGTCGAGGAACCACCGGGTGGGCGGGAGCGCGGTCGCCGCGGCGGCCAGGCGCTTGGAGCGGTCGGCGCGGTCGGCCTCGGGCAGGGTCAGCGCCTCGTTCAGGGCGACGGCGGTCGCGCGGATGTCGTACGGGTTGACCGTGAAGGCGTCGGCGCCCAGTTCCTCGAAGGCGCCCGCCTCGCGGGACAGCACCAGGGCCACTCCCTGGTCGGAGACGACCGGGACCTCCTTGGCCACCAGGTTCATGCCGTCGCGGATCGGGTTGACCAGGGCCACGTCGGCGAGGCGGTACGCCGCCAGCGAGCGGGCGAAGTCGTCGTCGACCTTGAGGATCACCGGCGTCCACCCGGCGGTGCCGAACTCGTCGTTGACCTCGGCGGCCACCCGGGAGACCTCCGCGGTGTACTCCCGGTAGCTCGCCAGGTCCTGCCGCGAGGGGTAGGCGAACGCCACGTGGACGACGCGCTCGCGCCACCCGGGGTGCTCGGTGAGCAGCCGCCGGTAGGCGTACAGGCCGCGCACGATGTTCTTCGACAGCTCGGTGCGGTCCACCCGGACGATCAGCCGGCGGCCCGGGCCGGCCTCGGCCCGCAGCGCCGCCATCCGCTCGACGACGTCCGGCCGCTGCGCGCGCTCGCGCAGGAACTCCGCGTCGGCCCCCAGGCCGTGCACGCCCAGCCGGGTGGTCCGGCCCCGGTGGGTGACCGACCCGCCGTCGGCGGACACCTCGGCGCCGAGCACGTCGGCGCAGCACGCGGCGAACGCGGCGGCCCAGCGGTGGGTGAGGAAGGCGGCCCGGTCGGCGCCGAGGACGCCTTCGAGCAGGCGCGCGGCCACGTCGTCGGGCAGCAGGCGGAAGTAGTCCGGCGGGGCCCACGGGGTGTGCGAGAAGTGGCCGATCCGCAGGTCGGGGCGGCGCTCGCGCAGCAGCGCGGGCACCAGCGCCAGGTGGTAGTCCTGCACCAGGACGGCGGCGCCCTCGGCGGCCTCCTGGGCGAGCGCGTCGGCGAACGCCTCGTTGTACGCCTCGTAGGCGGCCCAGTGGTCGCGGAACTCCTCGTCGAAGACCGGCTCGAAGGGGGTCTGGTAGAGGAGGTGGTGCACGAACCACAGCACCGAGTTCGCGATGTCGTTGTACGCCGCGTGGAAGACCTCCGGGGGGACGGCGATCATCCGCACCCCGGGCTCGGCGACCCCGCGCCGCACCGCCTCCCGGTCGCCGTCCGACAGCGCCGCGCACACCCACACGGCGCCCGCGTCGGGGCCGATCGCGCTCAGCCCGGAGACGACGCCGCCCCCGCCCCTGCGGCTGCCGAGGGTGCCGTCCTCCGCCACGGTGTACGACACCGGGCCGCGGTTCGACGCGACCAGAATCCGGGCACCCTGCGAAGATCCCTCCATGCCGCCAGCTTTGCCGGTTCCCGCGCAGCTCAAACGTCCCTCCGGTGTGCGCTTCGTCCCCCTCCGGCCCGGCCGCCCTACGCCGCCTTGCGGGCCAGGTACTCCGGGAGCGCGGCCATGGGGGGCCGTTCCTCCGTGTCGACCGGGTGGGTGCGGGGCACGAAGGCCGTGCCGGCCCGCCCGAACTGGGTGAGCTGCGGACGGACCAGGTGCCCGCGGGCGAGCCGGACCTGTGCGGTGCGGTAGATCGCCGCGGCCATCCGGCCGAGCGCCTGGCCGTCCTGGTGCCGGTGGTGCCGCACCCCGACGTCCACCTGCCCGAGGCCGTCCAGGCCCACCAGGTCCAGCGCGTCGACGAGCATGCCCAGCTCCACGCCGTACCCCACCGGGAAGGGCAGCCGCTCCAGCAGGGAGCGGCGGGCGGCGTACTCCCCGCCGAGCGGCTGGACGAACCCCGCCAGCCGCGGCCAGTGCAGGTTGAGCAGCGGACGGGCGACGAGTTCGGTGACGCGGCCGCCGCCCGCGGGCACCACGGCGCCGCCGGTCTCCAGCGGGCGGTCGTACATCGCCTTGACCAGGTGCACCGCGGGATCGGTGAGCAGCGGGCCGACGATCCCCGAGACGAACCGGGTGTCGAACTCGCGCAGGTCCGCGTCGACGAAGCAGACGATCTCGCCGCCGGTCACCAGCAGTGAGCGCCACAGCACCTCGCCCTTGCCGGGCAGGGCGGGCAGCCGCGGCAGGATCGCGTCCCGTTCGACCACGCGGGCTCCCGCGGCCGCGGCGACCTCGGCGGTGCGGTCGGTGGAGCCGGAGTCGACCACGACCACCTCGTCCACCAGCGGCACGGCCGCCGACATCAGGTCGCGGCGGATCGCGGCCACGATCGCGCCGACCGTCGCCTCCTCGTCGAGGGCCGGCAGCACCACGCTGACCGTGCCCTGGGCGCCGGCCGCGCGCTTGGCGTCCAGCAGCCGGCCGAGCGGCCGCTGTGCGGCCGACCACGACCGGGTGCGCAGCCAGTGCTCCACCTCGTCGAGCACGTGAGTCCTCTCCCTCGCGACGCCCCGGAACCGGGCGTGTGATCCATCTCGCGGTGCGGACGACTATCTCAATTGCCGCCCCTGTCGGTTACAGTCTTGAACAACGCGTGACGCCACCGCATGCCGGGGGCGCGACGCGCACAAACGCGACGGGTCCGGTCCGTACCGGCCCTGGTCGCCATACCGCTCATCCAGAGGGGCAGAGGGAACGGCCCGTAGAAGCCCCGGCAACCCTCCCGCCGACCGCGAGGTCACGCACGGTGGGGAAGGTGCCAATTCCGTCTCGTGACGCGCCCGCGTGCGAGGAAGATGAGGAGAAAGGGCCTCGCCTGTCATGGCTGCGCAAACCGTCGCAAGCACCACCGACTCCACCCCCGGCACCCAGGGTGCCCAGGACGCCGGAGCCCCCGCACCGTTCGGGCCGGCCGCCGCGCTGTCCTGCCGGGAGTGCGGCGCCCGCTACCCGCTGAGCCCGGTCTTCGCGTGTCTGGAGTGTTTCGGGCCGCTCGAAGTGGCCTACGACCTGCCGACCGGCGACCCCGAGGCGCTGCGCGCGCGCATCGAGGCCGGGCCGACGAACATCTGGCGGTACGCCCCGCTGCTGCCGGTGCCCGCCGACGTCACCACCAAGCCGAACCTGAACCCCGGCTGGACCAAGCTCGTCAAGGCCGACAACCTCGCCCGTGAACTGGGCATCACCGGCGGCCTGCACGTCAAGGACGACTCCGGCAACCCCACCCACTCCTTCAAGGACCGGGTGGTCGCGATCGCGCTGGAGGCCGCCCGCACCTTCGGCCTCACCACGCTGTCCTGCTCCTCCACCGGCAACCTGGCCGGCGCCGTGGGCGCCGCGGCCGCCCGCGCGGGCTTCCGCTCCTGCGTGTTCATCCCGCACGACCTGGAGGCCGGCAAGGTCGTGATGGCCGCGGTCTACGGCGGCGAGCTGGTCGGCATCGAGGGCAGCTACGACGACGTGAACCGCTTCTGCTCGGAGCTGATCGGCGACCCGATCGGCGAGGGCTGGGGCTTCGTGAACGTCAACCTGCGCCCGTACTACGGCGAGGGCTCCAAGACGCTCGCCTACGAGATCGCCGAGCAGCTCGGCTGGCGGCTGCCGGACAACCTGGTCATCCCGATCGCGTCCGGCTCCCAGCTCACCAAGATCGACAAGGGCCTCAAGGAGCTGATCGCGCTCGGCCTGGTCGAGGAGAAGCCGTACCGGATCTACGGTGCCCAGGCCGAGGGGTGCTCCCCGGTGTCGGCGGCCTTCAAGGCCGGGCACGACGTGGTGCGGCCGGTGAAGCCGGACACCATCGCCAAGTCGCTGGCGATCGGCAACCCGGCGGACGGCCCGTACGTGCTGGACATCGCCCGGCGCACCGGCGGGGCCGTCGAGGACGTGGACGACGAGCAGATCGTGGACGCGATCAAGCTGCTCGCGCGGACCGAGGGCATCTTCGCGGAGACCGCGGGCGGCGTGACCGTCGGCGTGCTGAAGAAGCTGATCGAGTCGGGGCAGCTCGACCCGGCCGCCGAGACCGTCGTGCTCAACACCGGCGACGGACTGAAGACCCTGGACGCGGTGGCGCCCACCACCGGACCGACCGCGACCATCCGCCCGACCCTTGCCGCATTCCGAGAGGCTGGCCTCGCATGAGTGCTTCCGTACGTATCCCCACCATTCTGCGCACCTACACCGGCGGCCAGGCAGAAGTGCCCGCCGAGGGTTCCACCCTCGCCGAGGTGATCAACTCCCTTGAGCGCGATCACCAGGGAATTTCGGCACGCGTACTGGACGACGCAGGAAAGCTGCGGCGTTTCGTGAACGTGTATGTCAACGATGACGACGTGAGGTTTTCCCAGGGTCTGGAGACGGCCGTGCCGGATGGCGCGAGTGTCTCGATCATTCCCGCTGTCGCCGGCGGCTGAACCTCCGGCCGTCCCTCGGATCGACGCACCCGTCGTCGGCCGAACCGAGCGCCGCCCGGCGGGAGTTGGGCGGCGGGCGCGGGTTCGGGCGGTTTGTGCCCCGTTCACCCCTGTGGGTGGACGGGGCATCCGCGTCACAGGGCGGTAGTTGAAGAGTTGTACAGTTGCCGGTGGCAATCTCGCGGCGCGGACACCCGGTGCAAGCGACCTCAGCGATTTATCGCCAAATTCACGAACGAATTCTGCCCTTCGTCCGGTATGTCCGGCCCGGCTTGCCCCGGCTTATCGTTTTTTCTCGGGCTATTTCCGATGGGTCGCGCCCAGAATTCTCGTCCGATTGACCTGTTGCAGACGGCATCCGTGCAGATACATTCAGCCGCGGTCGACGCGTTCCGGCGCACGCCCCCCAGGGGCCCCACCTGTCGACGGTAAGGGGTCAACGGGCGGGTGAGGTCTGACCCGGGCCCGTGAAGTGCGGGGCCGCGATAGGGCCAGCAATAGGGGAGTTAGGAATGGCTCAGGGCACCGTCAAGTGGTTCAACGCGGAGAAGGGCTACGGCTTCATCGCGGTCGACGGTGGTGCGGATGTCTTCGTCCACTACAGCGCGATCCAGATGGACGGGTACCGCACCCTCGAAGAAGGCCAGCGGGTCGAGTTCGAGATCTCGCAGGGTCAGAAGGGGCCGCAGGCGGACATGGTCCGTCTCGCCGGCTGACTTCACGGCGCGTTCGACCATCGACGCGACCTTTCACACGGAGGAGCCGCACCCCGCCCGGGGTGCGGCTCCCTCCTTTTCCGGCGCCCCGCCGGGGCGCCCCCGACCTGCGGGGCAACCCTGTTCACGACCGGACCCCCGGAGCGAACCGCTTGCACTCGCAGGGGGTGAGTGCTAATCATTGGCGTTAGCACTCTCCGCGTGAGAGTGACAGCAGGGCCGGGTCGGTGAGGGCCGTGCGGACGTCGGGAAGGAACCGGCGGCCGGCGGGCCGTCCGTCGCGGGCACCACACGGTCCCGAGCGCAAACAACCCAGTCCGCGGAGGACACTTCACCATGGCCAAGATCATCGCGTTCGACGAGGAGGCACGGCGCGGCCTTGAGCGCGGGATGAACCAGCTCGCCGACGCCGTCAAGGTCACCCTGGGCCCCAAGGGCCGGAACGTGGTCCTCGAGAAGAAGTGGGGCGCTCCCACGATCACCAACGATGGTGTGTCCATCGCCAAGGAGATCGAACTCGAGGACCCGTACGAGAAGATCGGCGCCGAGCTGGTCAAGGAAGTCGCGAAGAAGACCGACGACGTCGCCGGTGACGGCACGACGACCGCGACCGTCCTGGCCCAGGCCCTGGTCAAGGAGGGCCTGCGCAACGTCGCCGCCGGCGCCAACCCGATGGCCCTCAAGCGCGGGATCGAGAAGGCCGTCGAGGCCGTCTCCGCCGCGCTGCTGGAGCAGGCGAAGGACGTGGAGACCAAGGAGCAGATCGCCTCCACCGCCTCCATCTCCGCCGCCGACACCCAGATCGGCGAGCTGATCGCCGAGGCCATGGACAAGGTCGGCAAGGAAGGCGTCATCACCGTCGAGGAGTCGCAGACCTTCGGGCTCGAACTCGAGCTCACCGAGGGCATGCGCTTCGACAAGGGCTTCATCTCCGCCTACTTCGCCACCGACCTGGAGCGGATGGAGGCGTCGCTGGACGACCCCTACATCCTGATCGTCAACTCCAAGGTCTCCGCGGTGAAGGACCTGCTTCCGCTGCTGGAGAAGGTCATGCAGTCGGGCAAGCCGCTGCTGATCATCGCCGAGGACGTCGAGGGCGAGGCCCTGTCGACCCTGGTGGTCAACAAGATCCGCGGCACCTTCAAGTCCGTCGCCGTCAAGGCCCCGGGCTTCGGTGACCGCCGCAAGGCCATGCTCGGCGACATCGCCATCCTCACCGGTGGCACCGTCATCTCCGAGGAGGTCGGCCTCAAGCTGGAGAACGCCGGTCTCGACCTGCTCGGCCGCGCCCGCAAGGTCGTCATCACCAAGGACGAGACCACCATCGTCGACGGTGCCGGCGACACCGAGCAGGTCGGCGGCCGGGTCAACCAGATCCGTGCCGAGATCGAGAACAGCGACTCGGACTACGACCGCGAGAAGCTCCAGGAGCGCCTGGCGAAGCTGGCCGGCGGCGTGGCCGTCATCAAGGCCGGTGCCGCCACCGAGGTCGAGCTCAAGGAGCGCAAGCACCGCATCGAGGACGCGGTGCGCAACGCCAAGGCCGCCGTCGAGGAGGGCATCGTCGCCGGTGGCGGCGTGGCCCTGCTCCAGGCGACCGCCGTCTTCGAGAAGCTGGAGCTGGAGGGCGACGAGGCGACCGGTGCGGCCGCCGTCAAGATCGCCCTGGAGGCCCCGCTGAAGCAGATCGCGGTCAACGCCGGCCTTGAGGGCGGTGTCGTGGTGGAGAAGGTGCGCAGCCTCACCCCCGGCCACGGCCTCAACGCGGCGAGCGGCGAGTACGTCGACCTGGTCGCCGAGGGCATCATCGACCCGGCCAAGGTGACGCGCTCCGCGCTGCAGAACGCGGCCTCCATCGCCGCGCTCTTCCTCACCACCGAGGCGGTCATCGCCGACAAGCCCGAGAAGGCGGCCCCCGCCGCTCCGGGTGGCATGCCCGGCGGTGACATGGACTTCTGATCCACGGGGATCAGCGTCCGACGCGCCGAGGCGGCGCCCCCTCCCTTCGCGGGGAGGGGGCGCCGCCTTCGTCGTACGGCCGGCGGCCGGGCGGCCGGTCCGCGGCCGGCCGCGGGGGTCAGCCCGGGAGCACGGCCTCGACCGCGGCGCGCAGTTCGGGGTCCTGCGGGGTGATGCCCGGGCGGAAGCGCGCGACGACCCGGCCGGTCGGGTCGACCAGGAACTTCTCGAAGTTCCACTGCACGTCGCCCGCCGCGCCCTCGGAGTCCGCCTGGCCGGTCAGTGTGCCGTAGACCGGGTGCCGGTCGGGGCCGTTGACCTCGATCTTGCCGGCCATGGGGAAGGTCACCCCGTAGGTGGTGGAGCAGAACTGCGAGATCTCCTCGTTGGTGCCCGGCTCCTGGCCGCCGAACTGGTTGCAGGGGAAGCCGACGACGGTGAAGCCGCGCCCCGACAACTCCTTGTGCAACTCCTCCAGCGCGGTGTACTGCGGGGTCAGCCCGCACTCGCTCGCGACGTTCACCACGAGGGCGGCCTTGCCGCCGGTGAGCCGCCCGAAGGTGGTCGCCTCACCCGTCAACGTCGTCACAGCCACTTCATTGAGATCGCTCATGCCCTCCATCATGCCTCCCGCGGGCGCGGTCCCACCGGGCCCCGGGCCCATCCGCCGGCGCCTGGCGGGCCGGTGGCGGATGGGCCCGGCGCCCGCGGCGCCGCGGACGGGGGCGGCCCGACGGGTCAGGTCGCCGCGTCGAGCGCCACCCGCAGGTGGCCGTCGGAGGCGGCGAGCAGGCGGCCGGCCGTGGCGGCGTCCACCTTCGCCAGCAGGGTGAGGATCGCCGGCTTGACCTCGCCGTCGGTCGCGCTGAGCGCCTCCTCGATGGCGGTGTCGGCCGCCCCGGTGGCGAGCGCGACGATCCGCCGCGAGCGCGCCCGCAGCTTCTCGTTGGAGGCGCGGACGTCGACCATGAGGTTGCCGTAGGTCTTGCCGAGCCGGATCATCGTGATCGTCGAGAGCATGTTGAGCACGAGCTTCTGCGCGGTGCCGGCCTTCAACCGGGTGGATCCGACCACGAGTTCGGGTCCGACCACGACCTCGATGCCGTGGTCGGCCGCCGCCGCCAGCGGCGACCCGGCGTTGCAGGCCAGCCCGACGGTCAGCGCGCCGGCCCGCCGGGCGAACTCCACGGCGCCGAGCGCGTACGGCGTGCGGCCGGACGCGGAGATGCCCACCACGCTGTCGGCCTCGGTGAGCGCGAGCCCGGCCAGGTCCGCCGCCGCCAGGTCCCTGCTGTCCTCGGCGCCCTCGACCGAGGTCACCATGGCCTCCGGGCCGCCCGCGATCAGACCGACCACCTCGCGTCCCGGCGTGGTGTTGAAGGTCGGCGGGCACTCGCTCGCGTCGAGCACGCCGAGCCGGCCGGCGGTGCCGGCGCCCGCGTAGACCAGCCGCCCGCCGCGTCCCATGCGGGCGGCGATCCCGTCGATCGCGGCCGCGATCGACGGCAGTTGCTCGGCGACCGCGGACGGCACCGTGATGTCCTCGCCGTTCATGATCCGCGCGATCTCCAGCGTGGACCGCCGGTCGATCTCGGCGAGTTCGGGGCGGAACGCCTCCGTGGTGAGTGTCTCCAACTCCCGGCGCAACGCGGTGTACTGGTCGGTCATGTGCGGCTCGTTCATCCTTCTCGGGTGGGCTCGGTGCGGTGCGCGGCGGTCGCCCGGCAGCCGGCGGCGGGAGGAGGGGGGGCCGACGGCGGACGGGCGCCGCCGTCAACTGGGGCGCGGGGCGCGGTGGGTGTGCCGGTGGGCCAGGGCCTCGTAGGAGGCGGACAGCGCCGGTGCGGCGTCGTCGTACGTGCGCTGGGCCACCCCTATGAACAGGCAGTCCACCACGAGGAGTTGGCTGGTGCGACTGGACATCGCGGCCGGCCGCAGCTCGCTCTCCCGGGAGCAGGAGGTGGTGAGCACCACGTCGGCGTACTGCGTGACCGGGCCGTCGGCGCGGCCGCTGATCGCGATGGTGGTGGCGCCGCGGTCGAAGGCGACCCGCAGCGGTTCGATGACGTCCTGCGTGGTGCCGGAGTGGGTGATCGCCAACGCCACGTCGCCGGGCCGCAGTTGCACGGCGTTGGTGACCGCCAGGTGTGGGTCGGTGTGGGCGTGCGCGATCAGCCCGATCCGCAGCAGCTTCTGCGCCAGGTCCTGCCCGACCAGCCCGGAGGCGGCGATGCCGTACACGTCGGTGCGCCGAGCCGACGCCAACGCGACGACGGCGGCCTCCAGTTGGGAGGTGTCGAGCTGGGAGGCGGTGTCGGCGAGGGTCTGCTGCTCCTCCAGCGCGAGCTTGGTGACCACCTCGCCGAGCGGGTCGTCGACGGCGATGTCGGCGGTGACGGCGGGGGCGGCGCCGGTGGCCTGGTGGGCGGCGAGCGCGGCGAGCGCGAGCCGCAGGTCGCGGTAGCCGGGGTAGCCGAGCAGGCGCGCGGTGCGCACGACGGTCGCCTCGCTCGTCCCGGTGCGGACCGCCAGCGCGGTGACGGTGAGGTGGGAGCAGCCGGCCGGGTCGTTCGCGACGGCCTCGGCGACCCGCTGCATCGAGCGGGTCATCGAGGGCGCGAGGGTGCGGACCTTCGCGGCGAGGGCCCCCGGGTCGGGGGCCGCGACGGGTGCGGGCGCGCCGGGTACGCCCCGAAGGGCGCGGACGCTCGGGGAGAAAGTTTCCTTCACGCTATAGGTCACCCTCTGAAAGGTATTTTCACCTTCGTCGCCGCGTCAACCCCGCATCGCGGAGTGCCTCCGAAAGGAGGACGGCGAGGTCACCGGCGGCCGGTTGCACAATGGACGCATGGAAACCGTCCTCCACGACGCCCGCGCCCGCGTCCTCGCCGACATGAAAGCCCGCGACGTCGCCGACGCCGAGGTCGTCTCGCTGCTGGAGGACGCGCTGAGCAAGCGCCGCTGGTGGCTGGAGCAGTGGCCGCAGGGCGCCGCGTTCGTACCGGGGCTGCTGGCGCAGGACGTGCAGGACGCCCTGCTGGAGACGCACGGGCGGTGGCCGCTGTGCCCGCTGTGCGACGACCCGCACGCGTTGGCGGTGGAGCCGGAGTTGGGCGCCGATCCGCACTGGGTGTGCGAGGCGCGCGGCGAGGCGGTCGCCCCGGTCGGCGCGCTGGGCGGGTGAGGCGCGGATGACCGTCTACATCGACCCCCCGACCTGGCCGGGCCACGGCCGGGTCTGGTCGCACCTGGTGAGCGACCGCTCCTATGCCGAACTGCACGCCTTCGCCCGGCTGCTGGGCGCGCCGGAGCGGGCGTTCGAGCGCGACCACTACGACATCCCGGCGGCCAGCTACCTCCACGCGGTGCGGCTGGGCGCGGTCGAGGTGGGCAGCAAGGAACTGGTGCGGCGGCTGACGGCGGCGGGGCTGCGCCGCAGGAAGCCCCCGCGGGCCGGCCGCACCCCGTAATCGGGGGGGGGGCTATCGGGCCCGCGCATTTCCGAATGGCCGGCAGACGGCGGCTGACCTGCCCGGATTCCCGGTGCGCCGGATGAGCTGACGGCCCGTCCGCGGCCATTGTGGGCTTGTATGCTCCCCAAATTATCTTGACAATTTACGGGCGTAGATGCGAAATTCGCGTACTGGTGACCCGGGGATGCGGTGGCGTCCGCGGGTCGGCGTGGTGGGAGGCGCGGAGGGGGCTCCTCCCGCCGCGCAGCCTTCGTCAGACGGTGCCGCTTCCGTCCCCGGGCGCTCTGCCCGCCCCGCCCGCCAGCCGCTTGGCGAGATAGGGCGCCGTCCGGCTGCCCGGCGCCCGTGCCACCTCCGCCGGCGGCCCCGCCGCCACCACCCGGCCGCCGTCGTCGCCCGCGCCGGGGCCGAGGTCCAGTACCCAGTCCGCGCCGGCCACCACGCCCATGTCGTGCTCGACCACCACGACCGTGTTGCCCGCCGCGACCAGCCCGTGCAGCCGGCGCATCAGCAGGTCGGTGTCGGCCGGGTGCAGGCCGGTGGTCGGCTCGTCCAGCAGGTAGAGGGTGCGGCCGTGCCGCGCGCGCTGCAACTCGCCTGCCAGCTTGATGCGTTGGGCCTCCCCGCCGGACAGCTCCGTGGCCGGCTGGCCGAGCCGGAGGTAGCCCAGGCCCACGTCCCGCAGCGTGCGCAGGCTGCGCGCGGCCGCGGGCACGTCGGCGAAGAAGCCCGCCGCCGAGTCGACCGACATGTCCAGCACCTGCGCGATGTTCCGGTCCCGGTAGGTGATCTCCAGGGTCCGCGGGTCGTAGCGGGCGCCGTGGCAGGTGGGGCAGGGCGCGTAGGTGCCGGGCAGGAACAGCAGCTCGACGGCGACGAACCCCTCGCCCTGGCAGGTACCGCAGCGGCCGGAGGCCACGTTGAACGAGAACCGGCCCGGGGTGTAGCCGCGCGCCCGGGCCTCCCCGGTCGCGGCGAAGACCCGGCGGACCGCGTCGAACAGGCCGGTGTACGTCGCCAGGTTGGAGCGCGGCGTCCGGCCGATGGGCCGCTGGTCCACGCGCACCAGGCGGTCCACGGCGTCCGCGCCCCGCACCGACCGCACCCGCACGGCGCCCTGCTCCGCGTCCACGGTGTCCCCGCCCTCCCACGGGTCCTCCCCGCCGCCTTCCACCGCGTCCTCCCCGGCGTCCGCGGCCTCCTCCCCGCGGGAGCCGCCATCCGGGTCCGGGCGTGCCACCACCTCCGCCAGCACCTGGCTGACCAGCGTCGACTTGCCCGAACCCGACACGCCCGTCACCGCGGTGAACACGCCCAGCGGCACGTCCACGTCGAGGTCGCGGAGGTTGTGCCGGTCCACCCCGCGCAGCCGGATCCAGCGGCCCGGCACGCGCGGCACCCCGGCACCCGCGCCCGCGCCCGCACCCGCGCCCGGGTCCGCACCCGCACCCGCACCCGCACCCGCACTCGTGCCCGGGTCCGCACTCGCGCCCGTGCTCGTGTCCCCGCCCCCGCCCGGCTTCCGGCCCGCGGCTTCGAAGAGGTACGGGCGCGTGGCCGACTCCCGCACCTCCGCCAGGCCCGGCACCGGGCCGCTGTACAGCACCCGCCCACCCCGCTCCCCGGCGCCGGGGCCCACATCGACCACCCAGTCCGCGCGCCGCACCACGTCCATGTCGTGCTCCACCACGAACAGCGTGTTGCCCTCCGCGCGCAGCCGTTCCAGGACGTCCAGCAGCGGCTCGGTGTCGGCCGGGTGCAGCCCGGCCGACGGCTCGTCGAGCACGTAGACGACGCCGAACAGCCCGGCGCGCAACTGCGTGGCCAGCCGCAGCCGTTGCAGCTCGCCGGGCGAGAGGGTCGGTGCCGGGCGGTCCATGCCCAGGTAGCCGAGGCCCAGGCCGACCAGCACCTCGATCCGGGCCACCAGGTCCCGGGCGAGCGAGACCGCGGCCTCGGTGGCCTCGCCGGAGGCGGCCGAGGCCACCGCCGCGCCGGGTGCCGCCAGGGCGGCGGTGCCGCGCAGCACCTCGGCGAGGTCCGCCAGCGGCAGCGCGGCCAGCTCCGCGATGTCGCGGCCGGCGAAGGTGACCGCCAGCGCCTCCGGCCGCAGCCGCCGGCCCCCGCACACCGGGCACAGCGCGCTCTCCAGGTGGCGGCGCACCCGCCGCCGGGTGGCGGCGCTCCTGGACTCCGAGAACGCGCGCATCACGTACCGGCGCGCGCTCATGAACCGCCCCTCGTAGGGGCGTTGGATGCGGCCCGCCTCGCGCACCGGGTGCACCGTCACCACCGGCTGCTCGTCGGTGAACAGCAGCCAGTCCCGGTCCGCCTGCGGCAGCTCCCGCCAGGGGCGGTCGATGTCGTAGCCGAGCGCGTCCACCACGTCGCGCAGGTTCTTGCCCTGCCAGGCGCCCGGCCAGGCCGCGATCGCGTGGTCGCGGATGCTCAGCGACGGGTCGGGGACCAGCGAGGACTCGGTGACCCGGTGCACCCGGCCCAGGCCCTGGCACTCCGGGCACGCGCCGATCGCGGTGTTCGGGGAGAACGCGTCCGAGTCCAGCCGCTCGGCGGTGCCCGGCGGGTAGGTCCCGGCGCGCGAGAAGAGCATCCGCAGCAGGTTCGACAGCGTCGTCACGGTGCCGACCGACGAGCGGGAGGTGGGCGCGCCGCGCCGCTGCTGGAGCGCGACGGCCGGCGGCAGCCCGGTGACCTCCTCCACCTTGGGCGCGCCCACCTGCTGGATCAGCCGGCGGGCGTACGGCGCGACCGACTCGAAGTACCGCCGCTGGGCCTCCGCGTACAGGGTGCCGAACGCCAGCGACGACTTGCCGGACCCGGAGACCCCGGTGAAGACGGTCAGCGCGTCGCGCGGCACCTCGACGTCCACGCCGTCGAGGTTGTGCACCCGCGCGCCCCTGACCCGCACGAACGGGTCCGACGCGCCGCCGTGACCACTGCCCATCGCTCCACTGTCCCACCGGCGGCGCGGTCGCGCCCGCGGCGGGGCCGCGCCGGGCCGACCGGCAGCCGGTGGACGGGCGCGGGTGGTCAGGGGGTGCGTGACGGCTCGGGCAGCAGCAGGCCGAGGGCCAGGGCGAGCGGGGGGACGACCAGCAGGGCGGTCAGGGCGCCCCGGGGCCCGTGCGCGTCGGCGACAAGGCCGAGCAGCGGGGAGAGCAGCCCGCCGACGCTCACGCCGAGCCCCAGGGTGACCCCGGCCGCGGTGCCCGGGCGGGTGGGCAGGTAGTCCTGGCCGAGCTTGACCAGCACCGCGAAGGGCAGGTTGAGGCAGACCCCGGTGAGGACCGCGAACAGCAGGGGTGTCACGCGGCCCGGGGTGAGCAGCAGCCCGGCGAGCATGGGCAGCGCGAGCGCGCCGCCGAGCTGCACCGTGCGGACCATGCCGATCCGGTCCGCGATCCGGCCGCCCAGCAGGGTCCCCCCGACCCCGCCGGCGAGGAAGCCGGTGAGCGCGACCCCGGCCAGTCCCCGGGAGGCGTGCAGGTGCCTGATCCAGTACAGCTCGATGAAGGTGTTCACCCCGAAGAAGGCCACGGAGCGCACCACTTCGACGCCGGTCAGCGCGGCGAACGGGCCCCACCGGTCCACCCCGCCCGCGGCCGCCGCCGACGCGCTCGGCGCCTGCCGGCGGCGGTGGCGCAGCAGGACGTACGCGGTGAGGACGGCGGGCGGGATGAACAGGGCGGTGGCGCCGACGCCCCAGGCGATCAGCGCGGGCGTGGCGAGGACCGGCGCGAGGAAGAAGCCGACGCTGCCGCCGGCCGCGAAGACGCTCATCGCGGCGGCGCTGTCGCCGGCGTCCTCGCGCGCGGACTTCCCCGCGGCCGGGTGGAACATCGCGATGCCGAGCCCGGACAGCATGATCAGGCACCACACGGCGGCGTACGAGGGCACGACGCCGGACAGGCCGAGGGCGATCCCGGCGAGGCCCACCCCCGCCCCCGCGAGCCAGCCCAGCCGCATCCGGTCCACCGCCAGTCCGATGAACGGCTGCGGCACCGAACTGCCGAGCGTGGCGGCGAGGGTGAGGCCGGATGCGGCGACGTACCCGTAGTGCCGGTCGAGGACGAAGTACGGCACGGTCGCGGGGACCAGGCCCTGGTAGAGGTCGTCCACGGCGTGGGCGACGCCCCACAGGCGCATCCGCCGCCAGGTGCCGCGGGTCGGGGTCGGGGGGCGGGAGGGGTCCGGTCGGGAGGTGTCCGGTCGTTCGCTGTCCGGTCGGGAGGCTGCCGTGTCGGTGGTCCGGGTCATACCGGAAGCCTGCCGAGCGGGTCGGATGGTCGGCTACCGATACTCTGTCTGTTTATGCCGACAACCCGCCAATCGGCCTCCCGGTCCCCCGAACGGCCCGCCCGGCACCCCCGTGATCCCGGACCGCACCCCGCGGGCGGCCCCGCGCCCCGCCCGCTGGACGGGCCCACCCGCCAGGAACTGGTGCACCGCGAGCGCATCGACTGGCACCACCACGCCGTGGACCAGCTCGTCCACCCGAGCAGCGGGGTGCTGCGGGTGTCCACGCCACTGGGGGCGTGGGTGGTGCCGCCCTACCGCGCGGTGTGGATTCCCGCGGGGGTGCCGCACGCGCACGAGGCGCACGGGCGCACCGACATGCGCACCCTGTCGTTCCCGCCCGGGAACGGGCCGTTCGGCGACGACCGGCCCACCGTGGTGGCGGTCCCGCCACTGCTGCGGGAGCTGGTGGTCGCGCTCACGGACGCGCCCGACGCCGCACACCCGCCGTACACCGCGGCCCAGCGCGCCGACCTCGAACGCGTCGCGCTCGTCCAGCTTCGCCGGGTGGAGGCGCTCCCGCTGTACCTCCCGGCGTCCGACGACGACCGGCTGCGGGCCGTCGCCGCGCTCCTGCGCGCCGATCCCGCGGACGACCGGACGCTGGCGGAGCTGGGGGCGGCGGTGGGGGCGGGGGAGCGGACGCTGAGCCGGCTGTTCCGGGCGGAGCTGGGGATGACGTTCCCGCAGTGGCGGACCCAGTTGCGGCTCCACCACTCGCTGACGCTGCTCGCGGCGGGCCACTCCGTCACCTCCGTTGCCACCGCCTGCGGGTACGCCAACGCCAGTGCCTTCATCGAGGCGTTCCGCCTCGCCTTCGGGGTCACCCCCGGGAAGGGCCGCACGCGTCCCCCCGGCCTCCCCGGTCCCCCCCGTTGAGGGGCACCCGCCGGACGGGGGGACCCGGCGGGACGCCCCCACCGGGACGCTCCACCGGGAGGCGGTCGCGGGCCGGGCGGGACAAGGGCACCCGCAGGTCCGGTTGCCGCGCTCCCCGGGACCGCTCAGCATGAGGTGACAGGAGGTCGTCTCATGGGCCTTTACTTCGTGAACGCAGCCGACGAACTGGTGGGGGACGCACTGGCCGGCTTCGCCCGGGCCCACGCGGACCGCGTGCGCTGGGACGAGCGGGACGGCTACGTACAGGCGCTGAAACCGGCGCCGACCCGCCGGGTCGGCCTCGTCTCCGGTGGCGGTTCGGGCCACGAACCGCTGCACACCGGCTACGTCGGGACCGGGATGCTGGACGCCGCCTGCCCGGGCCGTGTCTTCGCCTCGCCCCACAACCGGCAGATCTTCGCCGCGTCGCGCGCCGTGGCGGGTGACGGCGGCGTGCTGCACGTGGTGAAGAACTACACCGGCGACAAGATCAACTTCGGTATCGCCGCGGAACGCCTCGCCCGGGAGGGCATCGCCTGCGGCCGGGTGCTGGTCGACGACGACGTGGCGACGGAGTCGGACGAGGTCGCCACCGGACGGCGCGGCACCGGCGCGACCGTCCTGGTCGAGAAGATCCTCGGCGCGGCCGCGGACACCGGGATGGGCCTGGCGGAGCTGGTCGAGCTGGGCACGGACGTGGCCGGCCGGTGCCGCAGCCTCGCGGTCGCCTCGGGCGCGCACACCTCGCCCGCCACCGGCCGCCCCGCGTTCGACCTTCCGCCCGGCGCCATCGAGTACGGCGTCGGCATCCACGGCGAGCGCGCCCGCCGCACGCTGGCGGAGCGCTCGCTGCGCGACCTCGCCGAGGACATGGTCGGCTCCCTGGCCGACTCCCTGGACCTGGGCCCGCGGGCGCGGGTCGTGCTCCTCGTCAACGGTCTGGGCGGAGTCACCCGTCTGGAGCTGTACGCGGTACTGGGCGAGGTGGCGCGGCTGCTGGACAAGCGCGGCGCCACGCCCGTACGGACCCTCGTCGGCGACTATGTGACCGCGCTGGACATGCGGGGCTTCTCGCTCACGCTGCTCGCCGCCGACGACGCGACGCTCGGCTACTACGACGCCCCGGCCGCCGCCCCCGCGTGGTGCGGGCGGGCGGGCTGACCGCGCCCGCGACCGGGCGCCCGCGCCGAGGGTGCCCGGGAGCAGGCGCCATGACCAGGTGCCCACCGCCGGGCGTCCCACGGGGCCCGGTACGACCGCCGGGCAGGCAACGACGGGAGACGCAGCGATGCTCACATCAACCGACACCGGGTTCCCCGAGTTCTCCGAGCCCTTCCGCTCCACCGGCTTCACCGACTTCACCGAGGGCTGGGTGCGCAGGTTCGCCGCCTCCGCCGCCGCGACCGAGGCCGAACTGACGGCCCTGGACCAGCAGGTGGGCGACGGCGACTTCGGGGCGAACCTGGTGGCCGGGTTGCAGGCCGCGCTGCGGCGGCTGGGCGCGCCCGGCGTGCCGGCGTCACCCCCGGCCGTACCCGCCTCGCCCGCCGTGCCGGCCCCGCCCGCGTGGCCGCTGGAGGCCGCCGCCTCCGCGTTCCTCGACGAGGTCGGCGGCACCAGCGGCCCGCTGTTCGGGTTGCTGCTCCAGGAGATCGCGGTCTCCGTGGCCGCCGGGGACGGTCCGCCCGCCGTCGCGCTGGCGACGGGCGCCGGCGGCGGGCTCGCCGCGATCCAGCGGGTCGGGGAGGCCGCGGTCGGGGACAAGACCCTGGTCGACGCGCTGGCGCCGGCCTGCGACGCGCTCGCCGCGCAGGCCCGCACGGCGCCGGGCGACCCGTCCGCCGCGGCCGCCGAGGGGGCGCGGGCCGCGTGGGGCGGGGTGCGCAGCACCGCCCGGTTCACGGCGCGGCGCGGGCGGGCGAGCTACCTCGGCGAGCGGGCGGCGGGCGTGCCCGACCCGGGAGCGGTCGGGATCGCCCTGCTCTTCGCCTCGGCGGCCACCACCGTGCCCACCCTGGCGCCGTACCTGGGCTGACGTGCGAGGAGGGGGTGGGCGGACGGTCCCGCTGGGATCGGGACCGCCCGCCCGGCTTCGTCCCGCCGGTCAGCGGGAGTACCAGGAGAAGATGTTCGGGTCGTCGAGCGAGGCCACCCAGATGTCGACGGTGGCGGCGAGGTCCTCGCCGGGCCAGGGGCCGACGCCCATGGTGCGCAGGCCCGCGCGGGTGGCGGCCTCGATGCCGCAGGCGGAGTCCTCCACGGCGAGGGACTCCGCGGGGTCGGCGCCGCACAGGCGTACCGCGGTGAGGTAGACGTCGGGGTGCGGCTTGGGGCGGACGTCGGGCCCGGGCACCACGATGTGGTCGAAGTGCTGCCGGAGGTTGGCGGTGCGCAGGCAGGTGTCGACGACGTCGAGCGGGCAGTTGCTGGCGACCGCGAGCGGGGCGAACTTCGCCGCGTTGGCGACGAGTTCGCCCGCGCCGGGCATGGTCTGCGGGTCCTCCGCGACGAGCGCGCGGAAATGGTCGAGCAGCCGCTCGGTGAGTTCGCCGCCGAGTTCCGGGCGCCCCGATTCGTCGGCCATCAGCTGACCGCATTCCGTGTAGTGCAGGCCCTTGCTCCGCTCGGCGAAACCGTCCGCCGTGGTCAGCCGGAAATCACGCAGGGTCAGATCGCGGGCGTCCTGCCAGTGCCGCTCGGTGTCCATCAGGGTGCCGTCGCAGTCGAAGACGATCGCCGTCGGGGTCCACGAAAAGAGGGGGTGAGAGGTCATGGGGGGAAGGTCCGTTCGAGGAATGCCTGAAAGCGCCGAGAGGGCCGTCGGTAATGCAGGCCGACAGACGGATGCGCGCTGTTTCGTCAGGCGGGCGCGGGCTCTCGGCGAGCGCGTCCGTAAATCCCGCGGACTGCGCGGAATTAGGAGGGGACCGCCGAGAACATATCGATCGTTACGTTATGGACGGCCGCGCATGGTAGTCAAGTGAATGCAATAAGTCACACCGCGTGTCGGTCGTATCCGAGGACTCCGTAGGCGGTGCAGGCCGGGCCCTGCCGGACGCGGAAGACACATGTGCGGTCGTGCGGCACCGGTTCGATCAGGGCCGGCGGCGTGAACTCGGTGAAGCGCCTGGCCACCATGCGGCCGGTGAGCGGCCGCAGCAGCGTGCCGCCGCTCGCCTCGGCCGCGGCCTGCCGGGCCGCCTCCAGCAGCACCATCCCGGGCACGTGGTCGCTGGCGTGGTCGAAGAAGAACGGGTGGCGCGGGTCGGCCGGTTCGACCGCGAGGGTGCCCGCGCGCCGGGTGATCAGCACGTCTCCGGCGCCGCCGACCGCGAGCGCGGCGGGGGAGGGGCGGTCGTCCGCGGCGTGCGTGTGCGCGGGCGGGGGCGGTGACCAGGGCGCCGGCACGGGGGTGCCGTGCCGGCCCCGCACCGCCGCGTAGCCGTCCGGGTCGACGAAGCGGGCGCCGCCGCCGGCCCGCGCGAACCGGTGGCCGCCGCAGGCGTAGTGCACCTCCAGCCGCAGACCGGTGACCGCGCCGAGGGCGTCCCTGCGGACCCGGCTGACCGCGATCGCGCAGGTCACCTCGGTGGCGCCGTGGCCGGCCCGCGGCTCCCGCCCGGGGGAGAGCGCGAAGTACAGGTCGCCGATGAGCAGACGGGCGCTCTGCGGCACCCCGAGGAAGCGCAGCGGCAGGTAGATGCCGAGTTGGCGCAGTGTCTCGACCACCAGCAGCGGGCTGTGCAGGTCCGACCCGTCGCGGGGGAAGGTCGGGTGCGAGCGCGGCCAGCACGCCGCCGCCTCGAACCCCCCCGTTCGGTCCGGCCGTACGTCGGTGAGCAGTACCTCGGCCACCGACGAGCGGTGCACCCATTCCCGCGCGACCGTGCGGGACCAGCTCAGGCCCGGCATTGCGCCATTTCCGGAGTTCCGTCCGGAGTCATCCCCGACCAAAGAATTCATACCATAAGAAGAACTCACGTCCGGCAGATACGCACGCGCGTCATCAGGGGCCAGGTGCCGTTCGGTGTGCGCGACACGCTAGATTGCCGTCGTCGGCGACGAAGCGGCTATCGGAGTGAATGTGCAGGGGCGAGCGGAGACGACGCGCAGGTGTCTGGTGGAGGCGGCGGCGCGGTTGTTCGACGAACACGGTTATGCCGGCACCAGTATCAGCGATATCAGCGCCCTGTCCGGGCGTACCAGCGGTGCGATCTACTTCCATTTCGGCAACAAGGAGCAACTGGCCCTCTCGGTCGTCGAGGCGCACTTCGCGACCTGGCCGGAGATGATCGCCCGGGTCCGGGGTTCGTACGCGTCCGCGCTGGAGAAGCTGGTGAAGCTGAGCTTCGAGGTCGCCCGCGCCTTCCGCGACGACGTGGTGGTGCGCGCCGGGTCGCGGCTGTGGACCGAGCGGCGGGCCATCGACACCCCGCTGCCCGCGCCGTTCCTCGGCTGGATCGACACCGTGGGCTCGCTGCTGGGCGAGGCGCGCGCGCAGGGTGAACTGGCGGGCGGGCTCGCGCCCGAGACGGCCGCGGTCGGCGTGGTCTACGCGTTCTTCGGGATGCACACCGTCTCCGACGCGCTCGACGGGCGCGACCAGATCGAGGACCGGCTCTACGACCTGTGGCTGCTGCTGCTCGCCGGGCTCCAGGCCAGGCCCGACGCGACCGCCCTGCTGGCGCGGGTGGGCGCGGTGCGCGCGCCCTGCCTGGTGCCGTGACCGGCCCCGTCGGGAGCCGCGCGGTCGGCCCGCCGTGCCGCCCCGGGGGGTGGGGACGGGCACCCGGGCCGGCCGTGGACAATGATCGGCATGCCCGAGAGCCGAGCTGAAGCCCATCCCCGTCACGCCGCCCTGCTCGCGGAGTGGTCCGAGCTGCTGAGGCGCTGCCGGAGCGGTGCGGACGAGACCGATCCCGCCGTCTACGGGCGGGAGTTGCTGGCCCGGTGGGCGGAGCCGCAGCGGCGCTACCACACGCTCGACCACCTGGTCGCGGTGCTGGCCCGGGTGACGGAACTGACGGTGTACGCGCACGACCCGGACACGGTGGCGCTCGCCGCCTGGTTCCACGACGCGGTCTACCGCCCGGACCGCAGCGAGAACGAGGAGCGCAGCGCCGCGCTGGCCGAACGGGCGCTGGCCGAGGCCGGGGTGGACGCGGAGCGGATCGCACAGGTCGCCCGGCTGGTACGGCTGACGGTGGACCACGACCCGGCCGAGGGCGACGCCGACGGCGAGGTGCTGTGCGACGCCGACCTGGCGGTGCTGGCCGGCGACCCGGCGGCGTACGCCGCGTACGCCGCCGAGGTCCGCGAGGAGTACGGCTTCGTGCCGGACGAGGACTTCCGGGCCGGCCGCGCCGAGGTGCTGCGCCGGCTGCTCGCGCTGCCGCGGCTGTTCCGGACCGAGTACGGCCGGACCCACTGGGAGCAGGTGGCCCGCCGCAACGTCGGCACCGAACTGGAGTTGCTGGAGGCATAGGCCACCGTCCGACCCGGGCCCCCGCGGCGCCGTCGATGCCCCCCGACCCTCGCGCGGATGGGGCTGGTGTGGCACCCTTGCTCATATGTCTAGACCAATCTTCGAGGTGATCGCCCTCGGCGCGGAGGATGCCGTTGCGGCCCAGGAGGGCGGCGCCGACCGCCTCGAACTGGTCACCGATATGGCCGCCGACGGGCTCACACCCTCCCGCGCGACCTTCGGCGCGATCAGGTCCGCGGTGCGCATCCCGCTGCGCGTCATGCTGCGGCTGTCCGACGGCTTCGGCGCCGGCGACGCCCGCGAGCTGGACGTGCTGTGCGAGACCGCGCAGGGCCTGCGGGCCGAGGGCGCCGACGAGTTCGTGCTCGGCTTCCTCGACGCGCGCGGCCGCGCCGACCTCGACGCGGTGCACGCGCTGGTCGACGTGATCGACGGCTGCCGCTGGACCTTCCACCGCGCGATGGACCGCGCCGTCGACCGTGACGCGCTGCGCCTGCAACTCGCCGGCCTGCCCGGCCTGGACACCTACCTGACCGCCGGCTCCGCGCACGGCGTCGGGGCCGGGCTGACGGTGCTGTGCGACGAGGCCGCACGGTCCGGCGAGCCCGGCTACGAGCCGGAACTGCTGGTCGGCGGGGGGCTGCTGCTCGACCACGTGCCCATGCTGCGCGCCGCCGGGCTGGCCGGCTTCCACGTCGGCGGCGCGGTGCGGCCCGGCGGATGGGCCGCACCCGTGGACGTGTCCGCCGTGCGCACCTGGCGCGAAGCGCTCGACTCGCCGGTGGCCGTCGGCTGAGCCGGCGTCACCAGGAGCCCGTCGAACCCCGGGCCCGTCGAACCCCGGGCCCGTCGAACCCCGGGTCGGCCGGCCCCGGGTCGGCCCGGCCCCGGTTCAGCCGGCCGCCGCCAGGGCGGCCGGCAGCGGGGCGCAGTGCAGCACCGTCAGACCCGAGACCGCACGGGTGAGGCAGACGTACAGGCGGCGCAGACCGGTCCGCTCGTCGGGTTCGGCCGCGACGATCGCGGCGGGGTCGTCCATCACCACGTAGTCGTACTCCAGGCCCTTGGCCAGCGAGGCGGGGACCAGGGTGAGGCGGGCGGCCGCCGAGGTCTCCTCGCCGGGGGACAGGTACGGCAGGCCGGCGGCGTCGAGCGCGGCCGCCAGCGCCGGGACGCGCGGGTCGGCCGCGATGAGCCCGATGGAGCCCTCGTGGCCGAGCGACTCGCGGCAGGCGGCGACCACGGCCGCGTCGAGCGCGTCCTCGGCGGTCGGCCGCACGTAGAGCGCGCCGGGCGACTCGCGGACGGAGGTCGCCGGTGCGAGGCCGGGGGCGATGGACGGCAGCAGCCGGGACGCGTAGGCGATGACCTCGCGCGGCACGCGGAACCCCCGGGTCAGCTCCTCGACGCGGGCGTCCGGCTTGCCCAGGTGCGACAGCGCCTCGGCCCAGGACCCGGTCGCCCACGGCGTGGTGCCCTGCGCCAGGTCGCCCAGGATCGTGGCCGACCCGGTGGAGCAGCGCCGCCCCACCGCGCGGTACTGCATCGGCGAGAGGTCCTGCGCCTCGTCGAGCACCACGTGGCCGAGCGAACCGGTGCGCTGCACCAGGTCGTTCGCCTCGTCGACCAGCACCGCGTCGGCCGCCGACCACTTCGCGGAGGCGAGCCCGCGGGCCGGCTTCGCCCACAGCAGCACCTGCTGCTCCTGCTCCGACAGCAGCCCGTCGGCGCAGGAGGCGAGGAACTCCGGGTCCGACAGCAGCCGCAGCACGGTCTTGGCCGGATCGACCGGCGGCCAGCACGCCTTGACCGCGGCCTTCACCGCCGCGTTGCGTGCCACCGCGTCCTGCACCCGGTCGTCGGGCGCCTCGCCGGACCGCTCCATCTGCACCAGGACCGCGTGCGCGATCCGCTGCGGCAGCGCCTCGCGGGCGGCCCCGTACCGGATGTCGCGGTCGGCCATCTCCCGGACGATCTCCTCCAGTTCGTAGGCGGGCACCCGCCAGCGCCGTGAACCGCGCACCACCACGACCGGCTCGGTCGGCATGCTGATGCCCGAGCGGACCGCGCGCCGCAGCACCTCCGCCATGCGCGCGTCGCCCTTCAGCCGCGCGGTGGCCGCCGTGTCGGTGCCGCGCACCGGGACGTGGGCCACCAGGTCGTCCACGGTGGCCTGCTTGACCTGGAGTTCGCCCAGCGCGGGCAGCACCTGCTCGATGTACTGGAGGAACGACGCGTTCGGTCCGATCACCAGGGTGCCGGTGCGGGCCAGCCGCTCCCGGTGCGCGTAGAGCAGGTAGGCCACCCGGTGCAGGCCGACCGCGGTCTTCCCGGTGCCGGGCGCGCCCTGCACGCAGACGGTGCCGCCGACCCCGGCGCGCACGATCTCGTCCTGCTCGGGCTGGATCGTGGCCACGATGTCGCGCATCGGCCCGACGCGCGGCCGCTCGATCTCCGACTGGAGCAGCTTGCTGGAACGGTCCGCCTCGGCCGGGTCGGTCAGGTGCTCGTCCTCGTACGCGGTCAGGTCGCCGCCGGTGTAGCCGAAGCGGCGGCGCAGCCGCACGTCCATCGGCTCGACCCGGGAGGCGCGGTAGAACGGCTGCGAGACCGGGGCACGCCAGTCGATGACCATCGGGTCGCCGCCGGCGTCGTGCACGTGGCGGCGGCCGATGTAGAAGCTCTCCCCGCCCGCCCCCTCGGCGGCCACGACGCCCGGTGCGTGCAGGTAGTCGAGGCGGCCGAAGAAGAGCGGGGTGCCGGCGAGGTCGGCGAGCGCCTTGATGCGCACCTCGATCTCGCCGGCGAGGATCTTCGCGTTGACCCAGTTCCCGGTGACGTCGCTGATGTCGAGTGCCTCCACGTCCTGCCGCATGGCGCGCAGGGCGGCCCGGGAGGCCGCGAGGTGGGCGCGCTCGCGGCCCAGCGGGCCGGTGGCGTCGGTGGCGCCGGGAGCGTCGCCGGCGTCGGCGGGAGCGTCGGTGGCGCCGGCGGCGGAGGACGCCGCGGGGGTCGTCGGGACGGGCTGGTCGGGGGCGTGCGAGGGCACGGCTTGGCCTCCGGGCAGGTACGTGGGCGCGTACGGCGGCGCGTACGCACGCGGTGGTGACACGAAGGGGCCGGCCGGTTTCCGTCCGGGCGGCGGCACTCCCGTCAGGGAGGCGGCAAGACGCGGAACTATACGCGCCGGGCCGCGGCGGCGCGAACCGGTTTCCGGGCGGCCGGCCGCCGCCCTTCTCGGGGTGACCCCGACACGCCCGTCAGGGTCGCGGGTCCGCCCGAGGTCGCAGCCGCGGCTCCCGATATCCGTCCATGGCCCGACGTCGGCCGCCCGTGTGATCCCTACGGTGGAGACATGGCCTCCACCACACTTCCCCCAGGTCCCACCGTCCACGGCGGCACCGCGCTCGGCGCCCGCCCCGGCCACCCGCGCCACGTCGTCGGCGACGCGCTGCGCGCGGTGAAGGTGTTCGTCACCACGGCCGTGGAGGTCGTCCTCCTCGGCGCCGACGGCAAGCGCTACTGAACCCGCCGGCCCGGCCCCCCGGAAGCGGGCTGCCGGGGGACCCCCGGGGCCCTGAGCCCGAGGCCCGGGTGCCTCACTCCTCCGCCTCCGCGGACCCCGCGAGCAGGTCGTCCGCGTCCACGATGCGGTAGGCGTAGCCCTGCTCCGCCAGGAACCGCTGGCGGTGGGCGGCGAAGTCCTGGTCGATGGTGTCGCGGGCCACCACGGAGTAGAAGCGCGCCTCGTGCCCGTCGGCCTTCGGGCGCAGCACGCGGCCGAGCCGCTGCGCCTCCTCCTGGCGCGATCCGAAGGTGCCGGAGACCTGGATCGCGACCGTCGCCTCGGGCAGGTCGATCGAGAAGTTCGCCACCTTCGAGACCACCAGCACCGACAGCTCGCCGCGCCGGAAGGCGTCGAAGAGCTTCTCGCGCTGCGCGTTCGTGGTCTCGCCCTTGATCACCGGGGCGTCCAGGTGCGCGCCCAGCTCGTCCAACTGGTCGATGTACTGCCCGATCACCAGGGTCTGCTGCCCCGCGTGCTTGGCCACCAGCGCCTCGGTCACCCTCCGCTTGGTCGCCGTGGTCGCGCAGTAGCGGTACTTCTCCTCGGTCTCCGCCGTCGCGTACGCGAGCCGCTCGCTCTCGGTGAGGTTCACCCGGACCTCCACGCAGTCGGCGGGCGCGATGTACCCCTGCGCCTCGATCTCCTTCCACGGAGCGTCGAACCGCTTCGGCCCGATCAGCGAGAACACGTCGGACTCGCGGCCGTCCTCGCGCACCAGCGTCGCGGTCAGGCCCAGCCGGCGGCGCGCCTGGAGGTCGGCGGTGAACTTGAAGACCGGCGCCGGGAGCAGGTGCACCTCGTCGTAGACGATCAGCCCCCAGTCACGGGAGTCGAACAGCTCCAGGTGCGGGTAGACGCCCTTCCGCTTCGTGGTGAGCACCTGGTACGTGGCGATGGTGACCGGGCGGATCTCCTTGCGGGTGCCGCTGTACTCGCCGATCTCGTCCTCGGTGAGCGAGGTGCGCCGCACCAGTTCGTGCTTCCACTGGCGGGCCGAGACGGTGTTCGTCACCAGGATCAGCGTGGTCGCCTTCGCCTGCGCCATCGCGCCCGCCCCGACCAGGGTCTTGCCCGCGCCGCAGGGCAGCACGACCACGCCGGAGCCGCCGTGCCAGAAGCCCTCGACGGCCTGCTGCTGGTAGGGGCGCAGCGCCCAGCCGTCCTGGTCCAGCTCGATCGGGTGCGCCTCGCCGTCGACGTACCCCGCGAAGTCCTCGGCCGGCCAGCCCAGCTTCAGCAGCACCTGCTTGATCTGGCCGCGCTCCGAGGGGTGCACCGCGACGGTGTCCTCGTCGATCCGCGCGCCGACCAGCGGCTGCACCCGCTTCGAGCGCAGCACCTCCTCCAGCACGGGCCGGTCGGTGGTGGTCAGCACCAGGCCGTGCGCCGGGTGCTTGCTCAGCCGCAGCCGGCCGTAGCGGTCCATCGTCTCGGCCACGTCGACCAGCAGGGCGTGCGGCACCGGGTAGCGGGAGAACTCGACCAGCGCGTCCACCACCTGCTCGGCGTCGTGGCCGGCCGCCCGGGCGTTCCACAGCCCCAGCGGGGTCAGCCGGTAGGTGTGGATGTGCTCGGGGGCCCGCTCCAGTTCGGCGAACGGGGCGATCGCCCGGCGGCAGGCGTCCGCCCGCTCGTGGTCGACCTCCAGGAGGAGCGTTTTGTCGCTCTGGACGATCAAGCAGGACAAGGGGGCCTCCGAGGGATGGGCGAACAGACAACTGTACTTCGCCGCGCGGGTGGGGACGGGGGTGCGTCCGGACAGGCGAATCTGTGCGCGGCATGTGCTGCGCATACAAGATGAACAGTCCGATTTGATGTTTTCTGCCCCCATGGATCACCAGCAGACGAATCCCCCCACGGAGCCGCGCCGCCGGGGGACGTTCCGCGCCGCCGCGGCTTCCACGGCAGTGGTCGGCGCGGCGGTCATGGCCGCGGCCGGCCTGCTGCTGCCCGGCTCGCCGGCCGGCGCCGCCACCGCGGACGACGGCGGGACGACCGCCGCGCTCCGGTCCGCCGCCACCCCGTCGGACACGTCCTGGCCGAACGGCAGCGAGTGGCCGCCGAAGAGTGACGCACCGGCGCAGGAGCCGTCGTCGTCGGCGGCGGCAGCGGACGACGACGACACGTCGTGGCCGAACGGCTCCGCACCGACCGCCGCGCCCTCCACCGCGCCCGCCGAGCACCACCCCACCGGCGCACCGGGCGGGTACGGCGGCGGCTCGGCCCCGGGCCACGGCGACTCGTGGCCGAGCGGCAGTCCGGCGCCCAGCGACAGCGAGAGCTGCCCGCCCACGACGCCCCCGTCTCATCACCCGACGAAGCCGCCGACCGCTCCTCCGTCGCATCACCCGACCAAGCCGCCCACGGCGCCCCCGTCGCATCACCCGACGACGCCTCCGTCGCATCACCCGACGAAGCCGCCGACTGCTCCTCCGTCGCACCATCCGACGAAGCCCCCCACGACGCCTCCGTCGCACCACCCGACGACGCCTCCGTCGCATCACCCGACGAAGCCGCCGACCGCTCCGCCGTCCCACCACCCGACCAAGCCGCCGACCGCTCCGCCGTCCCACCACCCGACCAAGCCGCCGTCCCACCACCCGGGGCACCACCCGTCGCATCACCCGAGCCACCACCCGACCAAGCCGCCCACCACTCCGCCGTCCCAGCACCCAGGGCACCACCACCCGGGACACCACCCCTCGCATCACCCGAGCCACCACCCGACGACGCCTCCGTCTCATCACCCGACGAAGCCGCCGACCACTCCGCCCTCCCACCACCCGACCACTCCGCCGTCCCACCACCCGACGACGCCGCCGTCCGATCACCCGAGCACTCCGCCCACGACGCCTCCGTCGCACCACCCGGGCACTCCGCCCACGACGCCTCCGTCGCACCACCCGGGCACCCCGCCCACGACGCCGGCATCGACCCCGCCGTCCCTCCCGCACACCGGTGCGTCGGCACAGGTCGAGTGGGCCGCCGCGGCAGCCGTCACGGTGCTGGGCGCCGGCGGTGCGCTGGTGGTCTTCAGCCGCAGGCGAGGCCGTCACAACTGACCCCGCCCGCATGACCGTTCGACCCTTTCCGGCCGCCGTACGCCGCCCCGCGTACGGCGGCCGGTCGGGGGTAGGCGGCGCCAGGACAGTGCCTATGCGAGGGGGCCGGGTTCCATGGCGCTACGCGTCCCGCTCTTCCATACCGACCGGTCCTCCACGGCGGGCGGAGGGGCCACCACCCGGGCGGCGGGAAAGACCGCACCCAAAACCGGCTCAAAGCCGAAGCCGAAGCCCAAGCCGAAGTCCCCCGTCAAGGGCGGGTCCAAGGCCAAGGCCGCCGCGTCCCCGTCCACGGCGAAGCCCGAACCCGGCTCCGCGTCCGGAGCCGCGCGCCGGCCGAGGACCGCTGCGGCGCGTCCCCGTACGGCCGCGGACGGGTCGGCGACGAAGTCCCGCCGTACGCTCCCCGGTTGGTGGCCGGGCTCCGGCGGCGACGGCCGGACCGCGTCCGCCGAGCGGGCGTCCTCCGCCAAGACGGCAAAGCCCGCCAAGACGGCCAAGCCCGCCAGGCCCGCCGAACCGGCGAGGTCCTCCTGGTTCACCCGGTCCGCGAAGGCCGCCGACCCGTCCGCGAAGCCCGCGGCGGCGACGGCGGACGGGCAGCCCGCCGCACGCGAGCGGACCCCGCGCGCTCCGCTGCTCCAGCGCCACTCCGCCCTCGCGCTGACCGCCCGGGCGCTCGTCCTGGCCGTGCTCTTCGTGGCCATGGTGGCCTTCGCGGTCGCGCTGGCCCGGGTCACCCTCGTGCCCTCGCCCGCGTCCGACGCGCTCGTGCACGCCAACCTGCGGCCGGGCGCGTCGATCCGGGCCTACCTCGACCAGCCCGACCACCGCGACACCGTCAAGCAGATCGGCGGCAACGTCCTGCTCGGCGTGCCCTTCGGCATCCTGCTGCCGACCCTCTTCCCGCGCACCCGGGGCCTGGTCCGGGTCGTCGTCGTCACCGCGCTGGTGATGCTCATGGTCGAGAGCGCCCAGGGCACGCTGGTGGAGGGCCGCGCCTTCGACATCGACGACGTCATCCTCAACACCGCCGGCGCCCTGCTCGGCTACCTCGCCCTGGGACTGCGCCTCGGCCGTGCGCTCCACCCCCGGCGCCACCACTGGTACCACCGCTACGGCATCGGCACGGCGCCGCGGAGCGACCCGGCCGACCCCGGGCAGTGACCTCTCGGGGGACCGCCTCCGAGCCCCGGCCCCGTACCCGGTCCCGTGTCCGGCGCCGTACCCGGCGACCGTGGGCCGAGCCCGTCAGGAGGGGTCTTCGGTGAGCGTGGAGACGCCGGTGATGCGGTGGAGCGCGAAGGTGCGGGTCGCGTCGGCGGTGTGGTCGTAGGCGGTCACGTAGCCGCCCTCGACGCGGAGCGGGGCGATGACGCGCTGGGTGGCGGCGCCCTCGGCGTTCACGTAGCCGATCCAGACGGACTCGCCGGTCAGAGCCGCGGCCTGCACGGTCGCCAGGGTGTCGGCGGCCGGGGTGCGGGGCAGCCCGCCGTCCTGCGGGGCGGGGGCGCTGCGGGTGACGGTGGCGGCGCGGTCGCCGGCCCGGATCGCCCTGATCGCGGCGCCGAGCAGCGCGTCGTCGGGCGCGGGCGGACCGTCGGTCACCGGCAGCGGCGGCGTACGCGGCGGGGTGCGGCGGCCGTCGGGGCGGGTGATCAGGACGTCGCCGTCGGGGGACTCCGCGGCCGGGGCGAGGCCCATCGCGCGCAGCCGCTCCAGCAAGGTGGCCGGGTCGGCCTGCGCGGCCAGCACGGTCGGGGCCAGCCGGCGCAGCCCGAGGCCGTTCGCCCGGCGGTCGGCGAGGAGTTCGGTGAGCACCGCGTCGTCGTCGCAGCGCAGGTACGCGGCGGCCGCGCCGACCCGCAGCGTGCCGTGCCGCCGGGCCACGTCGTCGATGAGGTAGCTCAGCGGCTGCGGCACCGGCGTCCGCGAATGGGTGGCCAGGAACGACTGGAGGTCGGCGGCGCTGCGGCCGGCGTCCAGGGCGCGCCGCACCGTGGCCGGGGTGAAACGGTAGACCGTCGCGCCGCCCTTGGACTCGACGTCGGCGAGCACGCCCAGCATCTCGGCGAGCGGCGCGACCAGCGGGCCCGGGGCCACGGCGGTCAGGTCGGCCTGGAGCAGCACGTGGTCGAGCGGTTCCGGCAGCAGCGGCGCGAGCTCCGCGGCGGCCTCGTCCGGCGCGCCGGCCAGCAGCGGGCGGGCGTGCGCCGCGAGCGCGCCGCGGCCGGTGACGCCCAGTGTCTCGGCGTCGTGGAGGGTCCAGTCGAGCAGGTCGGCGCGCAGCGCGTCGGCGCCCGGCCGCAGCGGGCGGTCCCAGCGCAGCCGGGCCAGCAGCGACTCCCGCTCCGCCGCCGTGCCGGGCGGCTGCCCGGCGAGCAGGTCGAGCGCGCCGCGCCGCACCTGGGGCGCCAGCGAGCGGTCCAGGTCCGGGCCGAGCGCGGCCAGCGCCCGCCCCTTCGGGTCGCGGCTGCCGACCAGCCCGGCGGTGCGGGTCGCCGCCAGCCAGGCGGCGGCCAGCACCGCCCACTGCCGGTGCGCGGGCAGGGTCGCCCAGCCGTCGGCCGCGGGAGTCGGCGCGTACGCCTCGTCGACCTCGCCGTCCGCGGCCACCAGCCCGGCGGCGTAGGCCAGTTCGAGCCAGAAGGCGGCCTGCGGCTCGGGCAGGTCCAGGGTCGCCGCGATCCGCTTGAGATCGCGCACGCTGATCCCGCCGGCCCGCAGCACCGCCGGCCCGCCCGTCTCCCACGCGGCGAGCAGTTCCGCCACGGTGCGCACCGCGGTCAGCGCCTGACCGGCCGCGGTCATGTCGACGGTGCGCGCGGTGCGCGGCACCGGCACGACCGGCGGCGGCGCCGGCTGCGGCGCGCGGTGCGCCCGGCCGCCGCGCAGCGCCAGGGCCGCTTCGCGCGGCAGCACCACGTTGTGCGCGCCGGCGGGCAGCAGCAGGCCGCGGGCGAGCAGCCACTGCACGGCGGTGGTGGCGCCGACCGCCCGCACCGGCGCGGTCGCGTCCCGCACCTCGCCGTAGGGCGGGCCCCACACCAGCCGGTCGAGCACGGTGCCGACCCCCTCGGGCGCGGAGTCCAGCAGCGGGCCCAACCCGGCGGGGTCGGCGAAGAGTTCGGCCAGCGCGCGGGTCGCGCTCACCGGGTCGTGGGTGGCCGGCAGCCCCGCGTCGGCCACGATCTCCTGGAGCCGGGCCGGCGACATGCCCGCGGTGGCCTCGCCGACGGAGGGCCCGAGTCCGGTCGCGGACGCCACCGAGGGAGAGGGCGCGAGCACGTCCCGGGCCGCGCGCACCAGCCGCAGCCGGTCCTCGCCGCCCCAGACCACGCCCCGCACGCGCAGCCGCTCCACCGCGCCGGGCAGGGCCGCGGTGACCGCCGCCGCGAGGTCGGCGGGCAGCGGCGCGCCGAGCGGGGCGGCGGCCGGGTCCGCGCCGGCCATCAGCACGCGCAGTGCGTCGTACGGGCACGGGTCGGCGGCCACCGCCAGCGCCTCGGCGACCTGCCGGGTGAACGCGTCGACCTGGTCGAGCGCGCGCAGCACGGACGCGCGGGTGGCGGCGCGGCCGGCGAGCTGGGTGAGGTCGTTCGGGACCGGGGTGAGCAGATCCGGCCGGGCGCGCAGCAGGCGGGCCAGCGCGTCGTCGTCACGTGCGCGCAGGTCCTCCGCCAGGGTGCGCGGCTCTGCCGTATCCATCCCTCCCACATTAGCCGCACGGAGGTGGGGGGACCGGTACGGTCGTCGTGGCGGGCGGCGGTGCGGCGGACGGCGGAAGGAGCCCGGCGGTGGGCGTGGAGAGCGACCGGCTGGTGTTCGACTACCTGAGCCGGGTCGGTGACCTGGCGCAGACCGCGCTCCCCGCGGCGGACCGGATGCGGCTGGTGGCCCAGTTGAGGTCGGACATCGACAAGGCCAGGGGCGACGGCGACAACGCGGCGACGGTGCAGCGCATCCTCGGGCGGTTCGGCAGCCCCGACGAGGTGGTCGAGGCGGCGGCCGGCACGCGGGGGTCGGCCGGTGCCGGTGCCGCTTCAACGGCGGGCGCTCAAGAGCCGCCGGCCGGCGAGCCCGCGCCGGGGTCGTACGGGCCGTACGCGAAGGCGCGCCGGGCGGCGGTGCCGAAGTCCCGCGACTCCTCCCGGGGCGAGCCGGGGGAGGCGGCCGCGGAGTCGGCCGCGAAGGGGACGGCCGAAGAGCCGGGGGACCCGGGGGACGGGGCCGGGGACCGCACCCGGCGGGCGCAGCGGGGCCGGGGCGACCGGGAGCCGGAGTGGTGGGGCGGCGGCCCGGGCGACGGGCGCGCGCGGCTGGGGGAGGAGGTGCCCGGGCTGCCCGGGATGACCGGGGGGATCTTCATCCCGTTCGACGACGAGGAGTTGGCGGGTCGGGAGGCGGCGGAGGAGCCGCAGCCGCTCCCGGGTGCCCTGGCGGGGGGAGGGGGCGGTGGCGCGGAGGCGGCCGGGGCCGCGGGGGACGGCGCCCCGGCCGGGGAGGCGCCGAAGCAGCGGAAGGGGCTGCTGCGCGGGCTGCTGCGGCCGGGCGCGGGGGCGGGCGGCGGCGCCCGGGCCCGGGTACGCGGCTGGGGCAGCCCGATCCTGCTGCTCGCCGCCCTGCTGCTGGTGGCCGGTGTGGTGATCGGCTCCTGGATTCCGCTCGGACTCGGCTGGCTGGCCGGCTACCTCTCCCGCACCCTCACCCGTACCCAGGCCAAGATCGCGGTCTTCGGGGTGCCGGGTGCCACGGCCGTCGGCTTCGCCGTCTGGCTGTGGGGCCGCGGCAAGGGGCGGTGGGGCTCCCCAATCGCCCAGGGGCAGATGGGCCACGCGGTCCGGGACGACCTGCCCGTCGCGGTCCGCGTCGCCGCCGTCGGCTCGGCTCTCTACTTCGTCTGGCGCGCCCGCAGGTCCGCGAGCGGCTGACCGCACCCGCCCGGGCCGCCGTCCGGTCGGTTGCCGGAAGGGGCGCGGGGAACGGCGTGGCAGGCCGCCGACGGCCGGGAGGACCCGGCGCCCGCGGGAGGGGGCGGTTCCGGGGGCCCTGCCCGCCAGGTCTCGGCGGACCCGCCCACGGGTCCTGGCGGACCCGCCCACCGGGAGGCGGTCCCTCGGCGGAGGGGACGGGGGCACCCGGGGGCTCGTACGGCCGTCGGAGACAATGGCCGGGTGACCAAGAACCTCGCCGCACCGCTGACCGTCGGGTTCGACCTCGACATGACCCTGATCGACTCCCGCCCGGGGATCAAGGCGGTGTACGACCGGCTGGCCGAGGAGACGGGCACCTTCATCGACTCGGCCCTGGCCGTCACCCGCCTCGGCCCCCCGCTGGAGGACGAGCTGGCGAACTGGTTCCCGGCGGAGCGCATCCCGGAGATGGGCGACCGCTACCGCGCCCTCTACGTGGACCACGCGATCGTCCCCACCCCGGCGATGCCCGGCGCGGTGGCGGCGATAGAGGCGGTGCGGGCCGTGGGCGGCCGCCCGCTGGTCGTCACGGCCAAGCACGCCCCGAACGCCCGGCTGCACCTGGACCACGTCGGCATCGACGCGGAGCTGCGCGGCTGGCTGTGGGCGGAGGCGAAGGCCGAGGCGCTGGTCGAGTACGGCGCGTCGGTCTACGTCGGCGACCACGTCGGTGACGTGCGCGGCGCCCGCACCGCCGGCGCGCTGTCGGTGGCCGTGGCGACCGGTCCGTGCGGCGAGGACGAACTGCTGGCGGCGGGCGCCGACGTGGTGCTGGCCGACCTGACGGAGTTCCCGGCCTGGTTCGCGGACTACCGCTCCGCCGCGGCCTGATCCGCCGCGGGCCGTCCGCCCGCGACCGTACGCCCGGCGCTTCCCGCGCCTTCGCCCCGGCCCGCGCCTTCGCCCCGGCCCGTACCCGTCGTCGTGTGCCGCTGGGCGAGCGCGGACTTCAGCAGCCCGACCAGGGCCAGCGCGAGTCCCACCCCCATCAGCATCGACACGAAGTACGCGGGCGTCGGCAGCCGCTTGGTGTGCAGCAGCAGCGGCGCGACCGTCACCACGGTGCCGACGGCGCCGACGAGGAACGTGATCGCGCCGGTGCGGACCAGCAGGTCACCAGGGCCCAGGGTTTGTTTGCTCACCCGACAAGGGTAGGTCCGTGGGGTGGACGGAGTGGAAACGGAGTCGGAGCCGCCGGGCGCCCTGCCGTACGGCGGCGGGCGGCGGGTCCGCCGCGGGCGGCTGCCGGCCGGTCCCCCGAACGCCTGCCGACGGCGTTTTTCGGCTGCTCTCGGGTAATTTTCCAGCGGCCCCCCGGCGTGTTCGGGTAATTTCTAGTAGCTTCTGTCAGCTCCGAGATTTTCTGTCAGCTCCGAGTACTTCGGGCAACACCGAGCAATGAGGACGAGGTCGGACGTGCCTACCGGCAAGGTCAAGTGGTTCAACAGCGAGAAGGGCTTCGGCTTCCTCTCCCGCGACGACGGCGGCGACGTCTTCGTGCACTCGTCGGTCCTGCCGGACGGGGTGGCCGCCCTCAAGCCCGGCCAGCGCGTGGAGTTCGGGGTGGTGGCGGGCCAGCGCGGTGACCAGGCGCTCTCGGTGACGCTGCTCGATCCCGCGCCGTCGGTGGCCGCCGCCCAGCGCCGCAAGCCGGACGAGTTGCTGCCCATCGTGCAGGACCTCACCTCGCTGCTGGAGGACGTGGCGCGCTCGCTCCAGCGGGGCCGCTACCCGGACAAGGCGCACGGCCACAAGATCGCCTCGGTGCTGCGCGTGGTCGCCGACCAGCTTGATGTCTGACCGGCCGGCCGGAACCGGCCGGAGCACCCTGCTTTAACCGGGCTTTACTGGAATCGCGGATTCCGGTAAAGCCCGGGTGCGGGAATTCAGGTCACACGCGTCACGAATGCGCGGAGCTATGCGAAAGCCAGCGCGTCGGCCGGCAGCGGCGGCACCAGGCCCTCGGCCGCGGCGCGGGTGAGCAGCCCGCGCACCGCCGCGTAGCCGTCCTCGCCGAGGTCGGCGGTGAACTCGTTGACGTACAGCGCGATGTGCTGGTCGGCGACGGCGGGGTCCATCTCCTGGGAGTGGGCGAGGACGTACTCCCGGGAGCGCCCGGGCTCCTCCCACGCCTGCCGCACCGACGCCCTGGCCGCCTCCGCCAGCTCCCGCAGCCGCTCGGCTCCCAGCGACCGCCTGGCGATGATCGCGCCCAGCGGGATGGGCAGCCCGGTGGTGGCCTCCCAGTGCTCGCCCATGTCCGCGAGCTTGTGCAGACCGTAGTTCTGGTAGGTGAAGCGGGCCTCGTGGATGACCAGGCCCGCGTCGACCCGGCCGTCCCGGACCGCGGGCATGATCTCGTGGAACGGCAGCACCACGATCTCCCCCACCCCGCCGGGCACCTCGGCCGCCGCCCACAGCCGGAAGAGCAGGTAGGCCGTCGAGCGCTCGCTCGGCACCGCGACCGTCTTCCCGGCCAGGTCGGTGCCCGGTTCGCGGGTCAGCACCAGCGGGCCGCAGCCGCGGCCGAGCGCGCCGCCGCAGGGCAGCAGGGCGTAGTCCCGGAGCACCCACGGCAGCACCGCGTACGACACCTTGAGGATGTCGAACTCACCGCGCTCGGCCATGCCGTTGGTGATGTCGATGTCGGCGAACGACACGTCCAGCGCGGGCGCGCCCTCGACCAGGCCGTGCGCCCAGGCGTGGAAGACGAAGGTGTCGTTGGGGCAGGGGGAGTAGGCGATGCGCAGCGCCGCTGCCTGCTCCGGTCCGCCCTGTGCGGCGGGTCCGTCGTGTACGGCGGGTCCGTCCTGTGCGGCCGGTCCGCTCGGCGGCTCCTGGCCGTCCTGCCGCCGCGGTGCCGTCCGTGTCATCTGCTCGTCACCCATGATGTGCCTCACCCTCCAGTACGGCCGGCAGCCCTCCGAACGCGGCCGTCAGGGCCGCCAGCGCCTCCCCGATCCGCCATGCGGCCCGGTCGCGGGGCCCGACGGCGTTGGACACCGTACGGATCTCCAGCACCGGCACGCCCGCCGCGGCGGCCGCCTCCGCCACCCCGAAGCCCTCCATCGCCTCGGCCACCGCGCCCGGGTGACGGCCCGCCAGTTCGGCGGCGCGTTCGGCGCTGCCCGTCACCGTGGACACCGTCAGCACCGGTCCGTACGCCGCCGCGAGGGCGTCGGCCACCGCCCGGCCGAGCCGGGGCGGCGGCAGGTGCCGGGAGGTGCCGAAGCCCAACTCGGCGACGGGCACGAAGCCGTCGGGCGTCTGCGCGCCCAGGTCCGCGGCCGTGATCGCGCTGGCCACGGCCACCGCGCCGACCGGCGCGGCGGGGGCGAAGCCGCCGGCGATGCCCGCGCCGACCACCAGGTCGTAGGGATCGCCCGCGGCCTGCGCGCGGGCCAGCGCGGCCGCGGTGGCGGCGGCCGCGGCGGCGGGGCCGACACCTCCGGCCAGCACGGTGGCGCGCAGCGCGGGAGCGGCGGGGCGTTGTCCGTTCTCCGCCCCCGCGCCGACCACCGCCGCGGGGAGCGGGGGCGCCGTGGCCACCGCGTCCGGGGGCAGGGCGGCGGCCAGGCCCGCGGCTACGGCGTCGCGCTCGGCGGCCACCGCGGTCACCACCAGCAGGCGGCGTGCCGGAGCCGTCGTGCCGCTCATGGGTTCCACCGCCATCCGTTCACCGGCCCGCCGTGCGCGGGCGTCGAGGGGGCGCCGCCGTGCGACGGCCTCCGCTCAGTGGTCGCGCCGCAGTTCGAAGGAGACCACGCGGGTGACCTTCGCGCCGGTCGTGTCCGACGACTCGACGATGTTCAGCGTCACGCTGGACACCGGGCTGGTCTGGCCGGTCTGCGGGTCCTGCACGTGGAACAGCTCCGCGCTGTCCACCGTGAAGTAGGTCTTGTCCTTGAGCACCTCGTCGTTGGCGAGCGAGGTGTTCTGCACGATCAGCCAGCCCTTGTCGGCGATCGACGGGTCCACGCCGATGCGGACGGTGTCGCCGACCGGAACGGTGATGTGGTGCGTCGGCTTCTCCTGGAGGCACTTGGCGAAGACCGTCTGCGGCAGCAGCGCGCCCTTGGCGTAGCACCCCTTGCTCGCCGACGCCATCACTGACTTGCTGCCCACGGTGACCGTCGCCTCGGCGGTCGGCTTCGTGCAGGCGGTGAGGGAGATCAACCCGAGGGAGATGGCACCGAGGGCGGTGGCGGCGCGGCGAATGCTCATGGCAGGAGGCTACCGGGCGGGCGCCTCCGCTCCGCGCGCGGGTACGCCGTGTCCCGCCGGGCGCGGCCTGGTGGGGCGGGTCGCGCGCCCCGTGCGGACCCGCGCGCTCAGGCGACGCGGACTCGCGCGCTCAGGCGACGCGGGCCTTCGCCGAGGAGCCGTGGCGGGCGGCGCCGAGCAGCCCGCGCACCGACACCGAGAACGCCGTCAGCACCAGGCAGGCCGCCACCGCCATGCCGAGCGACCCGTTCAGCGGGAGCACGATGCCGATGCCGCCGCCGACCACCCAGGAAAGCTGGAGCACCGTCTCGGAGCGGGCGAACGCCGAGGTGCGGACCTCCTCCGGCACGTCGCGCTGGATCAGCGCGTCCAGCGACAGCTTCGCCAGCGCCTGCGCGATGCCCGCGACCGCGGTCACCGCGGCGACCGTGAACAGCCCGAACAGGCTCGCCGCCACCGACGCGGTCCCCAGCGCGCACACCAGGGCCGTCGTGATGATCACCTCGGGACCGCGGGCCTTGAGCCAGGCGCCGAGCGCGGTGCCCAGCGCGTTGCCGGCACCCGCTGCGACGGCCGCCACCCCGAGCGACAACTCCGGCGACAGCCCGCCCACCGGGTGCTCGCGCAGCATGAACGCGAGGAACATCGTCAGGAAGCCGGACAGCGAGCGCAGCCCGCAGTTGCCCTGCAACGCGTGCAGCACCGACGAACCGACGCCCAGCAGACCCGGCCTGCGCCCCGGGATGCCGGACGGCTCGGCCGACGCCTCCTCGTCGGCGCTCAGCCGGGCCCGGCGCTCGCCGCGCGTGGAGTCCACCTTGCTCGGCAGCGCCATGCTGAGCACCGCCCCGCACATGAAGATCGCGAAGGCGCCGTAGAGCGGCCACTGCGGTCCGATGGTGTGCAGCACGGCACCGACCGGGGCCGCGACGGCCGTCGCGAGCAGACCCGAAAGGGTGACCCGGGAGTTCGCCTTCACCAGGGTGGTGCGGTCCGGCAGCAGGCGCGGCACCACCGCGCTGCGCACCACGCCGTACGCCTTGGAGCCGACCAGGCTGCCCAGCGCCGCCGGGTACAGGCCCAGGCCGGCGTGGGCGACCATCCCGGCCATCGTCCAGGCGAGCACCGCGCGGGCCATCATCGACATCGCCATCGCGGCCCGCCGGCCGTGCTGGAGCCGGTCCAGGATCGGACCGACCACCGGTGCGAGCAGTGCGAACGGCGCCATGGTGATCAGCAGGTAGAGCCCGACCCGGTTGCGGGCCTCACCACTGGGGACGGAGAAGAACACGGTGCTGGCGAGCGCGACGGTGATCATCATGTCGCCGGCGGAGTTGACCGCGTGCAACTCGATCAGCTTCGCGAGGCCCGACTCGCCCGCGCCGCCCGCGTGTGTCGTGCGCCGGATACGGCGGCGCACCGCTCCCGCCGACCGCCCCACGCCGCTCGCGAGGGCGCGCCCGGCCCTGCGTGCGGGCCCTGGGCCCGCGGTCACGGTTCGTGCCACGTCGCAATCCTGCCCCAATTGGAAGACGGCGCACCCCCTCCTTTGCGCGCAGGGTGCGCACCGGTAGCGTGCGATCACGCAGAATGGGTGACAACAGGTGCGCCCGATGACGCTCGGGCAGGGCCGGGGAAGCGGGGAACTCAGGCGTCGAAGCGGTCCGTCGGTCCGCTCCGCCGAGGTTCTCCGCACTTCGGGTCCGCCCGCCCGCGGGCGCACACGTGAGACGGCGTAGAGAGAGAAACGATTTCTGTGAGTCCTGCGATGCGAAGCCGTACCCCTGACCGCCTGTGCGCCGAGGCGGTCGATGTCGCGCTGGCCGTGACGAGGGAGGCGGTGGGCGAGGCGTCGGTCGGAGAGCACCTAGGCGTGGTCGCCGAGGGAGACCGCGTGGTCACCCACCTCTTCGCCTGCACCGAGCCCGCCTACCGCGGCTGGCGGTGGGCGACCACGCTGACCCGCGCCTCCCGGGCGAAGGCCGTGACGATCGACGAAACGGTGCTGCTGCCGGGGCCGGACTCCGTGCTGGCGCCCGAGTGGGTGCCCTGGAGCGAGCGGCTGCGGCCGGGCGACATGGGCCCCGGCGACCTGCTGCCCACCGAGGCGGACGACCTGCGGCTGGAACCGGGCTGGACCGGTGACGGCGCGGCGGCGGTGGTGGCCGCCGCGGACGCCGGGACCGCCGAGGACACCGGGCGGGCCGCCGGGGCCGCCCCGGTCGCGGTGGCGACCGAGGACGCCGCGACCGCCGCCGCCGCGGCCGCTCAGGAGGCGGGAGAGGCCGCCGGGGCCGGCGAGGCGGGAGAGGCCGCCGTGACGGCCGGCGACGTGGTCACCGGCGGCCCGAGCATCGCCGAGATCGGCTCGGTCGCCCGGCAACTCGGCCTCGGCCGGGCCCGGGTGCTGTCCCGGTACGGCCTGCACACCTCCGCGGACCGCTGGGAGGAGCGGTTCGGCCCCAAGACGCCGATGGCCCAGGCCGCGCCCGCCAACTGCGTGAGCTGCGGCTTCCTGGTGCCGATCGGCGGCTCCCTCGGGCAGGCCTTCGGCATCTGCGCGAACGAGTACTCCCCGGCCGACGGCAACCTGGTCTCCCTCGCGTACGGGTGCGGCGGCCACTCGGAGGCGGCGGTGATGCCGAAGACCCCGGAGCCGGCGCCCATGGTCCTCGACGACCTCCACGACGACCAGACGGTGTGAGGCCCGCCTGAATCCTGCGGCCGTGGGTGCGGCTGCGGGGTACGGGGCGCGGGAGAGGGTGCGGGGGCGGGGCGCCGTGAGGCGTTGGGAGCCCTGGAGCCCTGGAGCCCTGGAGCCCTGGAGCGCTGCGGGGCACCGGGGCCTCCGCGGCGGACGGCTGGCGTCGCCTGTGCGGCGGGCGAGGGGGCGTCCGGCCTCCGGGCCGGGGCATGGTCCGCGTGGCGGGGCTCCGGTCCGACCGGCGGCCGGCCGGGTGCCGTGGAGCCGTCGTGGGGCGCCCGATCCGGCCGTGCGGCGCCGTGCCGGCCTCCCCGCGGCGAAGCCGCCCGGAACGGACCGTTCGGTCCCCGGCGGACAGAACCGACCACTTCAGGGGGCCGCGGCCCCCGCGCGCGCCAGTGGAGTACGGTCGGGCCCGTAGGGGCCCGGAGCGGCCGGAACCCCACGCGCACAGTGCAGACGAAAGGTCCACGTGACCCGCCCAGGCGTGATCCGCACGACCCCGGAAGGCCGACCGGACCCCTTCCGCACCGCTTCGCTGCGCCAGGCCGTGCTGACCGCGTGGTCGGCGTCCGCCGCCCGGTTCCGTGAGGACGCCAACGCCGAGGAGGACCTCGCGCTCGGCGGCCACCGGGACCGCCTGATCGTGGAGCTCGCCCAGAACGCCGCCGACGCCGCGACCCGCGCCGGCGTGCCCGGCCGCCTCCGGCTCACCCTGCACGCGCCGGACCCCGACGCCACCGGCTCCCCCTTCGCCTGCCTGGCCGCCGCCAACACCGGTGCCCCGCTCGACCCGGCCGCCGTCGAGTCGCTGTCCACGCTGCGCGCCTCCGCCAAGCGCGACGACACGGCGGACGCGGTCGTCGGCCGCTTCGGCATCGGCTTCGCCGCGGTCCTCGCGGTCAGCGACGAACCCGCCGTGCTCAGCCGCGCCGGCGGGGTGCGCTGGTCGCTCGGCGAGGCCCGCGCGCTGACCGCCGACCTCCCCGACCTGGCCGAGGAGTTGCGGCGCCGCGACGGCCATGTCCCGCTGCTGCGGCTGCCGTTCCCCGCGGAGGGCAGCGCTCCGGCCCCGTACGACACCGTGGTGGTGCTGCCGCTGCGGGACGGCTCCGCCGAGGACCTGGCCGGCCGCCTGCTCGCCGCGGTGGACGACGCGCTGCTGCTCGCGCTGCCGGGACTCGCCGAGGTCGTCGTCGAAACGCCCGCGGGCGTACGGACGTTGACGCGGCGTCAACTCGACGGCGGAGACGTGCTCATCGAGGACAGCGGCCGCGACGCGCCCACCCGCTGGCGGGTCGCGGCGGGCGGCGGCGAACTGTCCGCGGACCTGCTCGCGGACCGGCCGGTGGAGGAACGCCTGCGCCCGGTCTGGTCCGTGACGTGGGCGGTGCCGGTGGACCCCGACGGCGCGCCGGCCGCGCCGCGCACCGCGGGCGTCGTGCACGCGCCGACCCCGACCGACGAGCCGCTCGGCCTGCCCGCGCTGCTGCTGGCCACCTTCCCGCTCGACCCGACCCGCCGGCACACCGCGCCCGGCCCGCTCACCGACTTCCTGCTGGACCGCGCCGCTCAGGCGTACGTCCGACTGCTGGCCGACTGGCAGCCGGTCGGTGCCGGAGTGGTGGACCTCGTGCCGGGGCCGCTCGGAAAGGGCGGTCTGGACGCCGAGTTGCGCCGGCGGGTGCTGGACGCGCTGCCGCGCACCCCGTTCCTGCCGCGGGCGGTGGAGTCCGGGGCGGGTGCGCTCGACGCGGGCGGCCCGGCGCCGGATCCGGACGCCTGGGACGACGGCGGGCGGCTGACGGGCGAGGGGCACCCGCTGCGGCCGGTCGAGGCCGAGATCGTGGAGGGCGCGACCGCCGAGGCGGTCCGGGTGCTCGCCGAGGTGCTGCCCACGCTGCTGCCCGCGAGCCTCGAACGGCGTCCGGCGCTGCGGCAGTTGGGCGTCTCCCGGCTGTCGCTCGCCGATGTGGTGGACCGGCTGGCCGGCGCCGAGCGCCCCGCGGGCTGGTGGTGGCGGCTCTACGACGCCCTCGCCGGCACCGATCCCGACGTGCTCAGCGGTCTGCCCGTCCCGCTCGCCGACGGCCGCACGGTGGTCGGCCCGCGCCAGGTGCTGCTGCCGGTGCCCGGCGACGGGTACGCCTCCGGCGCGCCGGACCGGGAGCAAGCCGGGCACGGCGCGCGGGGGTCCGACGGCTCCGGTGAGCGGACCCTGGACGGGGCCGGTGAGCGGGCCTCGGCCGGGGCCGGGCAGCCGGGTGCCGCGGGGGTGGACCCGTCGGTGCTCGCCCGGCTCGGTCTGCGGGTCGCCCACGCGGACGCCGCCCACCCGCTGCTGGAGAAGCTGGGCGCGTCCCCGGCCACGCCGCGCGCGATCCTGACCAGCCCGCAGGTGCGGGCCGT
Organism: Streptomyces sp. SN-593; assembly: GCF_016756395.1. Lineage (NCBI taxonomy): Bacteria > Bacillati > Actinomycetota > Actinomycetes > Kitasatosporales > Streptomycetaceae > Actinacidiphila > Actinacidiphila reveromycinica. The sequence continues at coordinate 3,408,380 of NZ_AP018365.1, read as the reverse complement.
GGTGGCGGCCTCCCTCGACGAGGAACGCGCCGCCTGGGACGACGAAACGGGCCTGGACGCCGAGGAGTTGGCCGACGCCGTGCTCGGGATGGCCCGGGACGCGGGCCTGGCGCCCGGCGACGAGCCGTGGCTGGCCGCGCTCGCGCTGCCCGACGAGGACGGCGAACTCGCCCCCGCGGGCGAGCTGGTACTGCCCGGCAGCCCGCTGGAGTCCGTGCTGCGCGAGGGCGAACTCGCCGCCGTGGACGCCGAACTGGCCGACCGCTGGGGCGAGCAGCCCCTCACCGCGGTCGGGGTGCTCGCCACCTTCGCGCTGGTCCGCGCCGAGGACGTGGTGCTCGACCCGGACGACCTCGAACCGCGCGACACCGACTGGGCCCAACCCGACGACGTCGGGTTGCTCGACGCCGTCGACGTGTGGTGCGAGGACGTCCTCGACCAGCTTCCGGAGGCCGACGTGCCGCCGGTCGCCACCGAGGTGATCGGCGTCCGCGACCTCGACCTGGTGGACGACGACGCCTGGCCGCGGGCACTGGCCCTGCTCTCCCGCCCGCCGCTGCGCGACGCGGTGGCCGCGCAGGTCCGGGTGCTGCTGCCGGACGGCACCACCGAGTCCGTACGGCCGTACGCGGCGTGGTGGCTGCGCGACCACCCGGTGCTCGGCGGACGGCGCCCGGTCGGTCTGCGCGCCGCGGGCGGCGACCGGCTGCTGGCCGGGCTCTACGACGAGGCCGAGACCGACTCCGCGGTGGACGCGCAGGTGCTGCGCGCGCTCGGTGTGCGCACCACGGTCGACGCGCTGCTCGCGGAGCCGGGCGGCGCCGCCGAACTGCTCGGCCGCCTCTCCGACCCCGACCGCGCGGTCACGCCGGCCCAACTCCACGGCCTGTACGCCGCGCTGGCCGAACTCGACCCCGAACAGGTCACCCTGCCCGACGACCTTCGGGCAGTCCGGGACGGCGAGGTCGTGGTGGTGGACGCCGCCGACGCGCTGGTCGCGGACGCGCCCGACCTGCTGCCGCTGGCCGGCGGGCTGCCGCTGCTGCCCGTACCGCCGCGGCTGGCCGCGGAGTTGGCCGAGCTGTTCCAGGTCCGCCGGCTGAGCGAGGCGGTGGAGGCCGCGGTGGTCTCGCACGGCGAGCCGCACGAGGTCCTGCCCGCCGTACACGATCTGCTGCCGGGCGCCCCGGACGGCTACGTCGAGCACGAGGAGCTGCTGCTCACCGGTGACGTGGAGGTCGACTGGCGCTGGGTGGACGGAGTGCTGCACGCCGCGACCGTGGAAGGCGTCGCGGCCGGGCTGGCCTGGGCGGCGGGCCGCTGGGAGCGCCGTTTCGAGCTGGCCGCGCTGCTGGAGGACCCGACCCGTACGGAGGAGCTGGCGCGGGACCGCTGGTTCGACTGAGCCGCGGGTTCGGCGGGGCCGCGGAGCCGTAGGGCCGCGGGTTCGGCTGAGGCCCGGGAGAGCGGGGCCGTAGGGCCGTGGGCTGCTGAGGCCCGGGTTCGGCGGGGCCGCGGGGCCGCCCGTGTCCGGGTTCAGGCCGCCGGCCGGGCGGGGCCGGTCAGGACGCGGACCGGGCGTCGTCCCGGCGGCGGACCCACGCCCAGCAGAACTCCAGCACCACCCCGCCCGCCCCGGCGATGCCGACGGCTGTCCACGGCACCTGCTCGCCGACCAGCTTCAGCGCGAAGAACCGCTGCAGCCACGGCACCGCCAGCACCACCAGGAAGCCCACCACCATCGCGAGGACCAGGGCGATCCGCCACCAGGTGTACGGCCGCGCCACGATCGCCAGCACCCACACCTCCATCAGGAACAGCGTGAGCGTCGCGGCGCTGGTCTCCGCGTCCAACGCGCCCCCGCCCACGTAGTGCTGGCGCGCCACCAGGTACGCGGCGAACGCGGCGAGGCCGCAGACGACCCCCGCGGGCGTGGCGTACCGCATCACCCGGCGGACGAAGTTCGGCCTGGCCCGCTCCTTGTTCGGCGCCAGTGCAAGGAAGAACGCGGGCACCCCGATGGTCAGCGTGGACAGCAGCGTCAGGTGCCGGGGCAGGAACGGGTACGGGATCTGCCAGAACACCACCAGCAGTGCCAGCAGCACCGAGTACACGGTCTTGGTGAGGAACAGCGTGGCGACCCGGGTGATGTTGCCGATCACCCGCCGCCCCTCCGCCACCACGGACGGCAGCGTGGCGAAGCTGTCGTCGAGCAGCACGATCTGCGCGACCGCGCGGGTGGCCTCGGAGCCGGACCCCATCGAGACGCCGATGTCCGCGTCCTTCAGCGCCAGCACGTCGTTGACGCCGTCGCCGGTCATCGCCACGTTGTGCCCGCGGGACTGGAGCGCGCCGACCATGTCCCGCTTCTGCTGCGGGGTCACCCGGCCGAAGACCGAGCCCTCGTCCAGCACCCGCGCCATCTCGTCGCGGCCGGCCGGCAGCCGCCGCGCGTCGACGGGCCGCTGAGCCCCCGGCAGCCCGAGCTTCCCGGCGACCGCGCCGACCGACACCGCGTTGTCGCCCGAGATCACCTTGGCGTGCACGTCCTGCTCGGCGAAGTACCGCAGGGTGTCCGCCGCGTCCGGCCGCAGCCGCTGTTCCAGCACCACCAGCGCCTGGGGGACGACCTCCCGCGCGGCGTCCGGGTCGTCCACCTCCCGTTCGGTGCGGGAGAGCAGGAGTACCCGCAGCCCCTCGTCGTTGAGCCGGTCCACCTCCGCCAGGGCGGCGTGCCCCTCGGGGAGCAGCACGTCGGGCGCGCCCAGCAGCCAGCGCGCGGTGGTGCCGTCGGGCTCGGTCAGGGCGGCGCCGCTGTACTTGCGGGCCGAGCTGAACGGCAGGGTGTCCGCGCCCCGCCACCCCTCGGCCAGTTCCGGCGGGCAGGCGTCGATGATCGCCTGGAGGCTGGCGTTCGGGTGCGGGTCGGAGCGGCCGAGGGCGGCCAGCACCCGGCGGGTGCGGTCCTCCCCGGCGCCGTCGAGCATCCGCAGCGCGGTGAGGTCCATGCCGCCCTGGGTCAGCGTGCCGGTCTTGTCCAGGCAGACCACGTCCACCCGGGCCAGACCCTCGATCGCGGGCAGCTCCTGCACCAGGCACTGGCGACGGCCCAGCCGGACCACGCCGATCGCGAACGCCACCGAGGTGAGCAGCACCAGCCCTTCGGGCACCATCGGCGTGATGCCGCCCACGGTCCGCCGCACCGCCTCCCGCCAGTCGTGGTCCTCCACCGTGAACTGGCTGATGATCAGGCCGACAGCGGTCGGCGCCATCATCCACGTCACCCACTTGAGGATGCGGCTGATGCCGTTGCGCAGCTCGGAGTCGACCAGCGTGAAGCGTGACGCCTCGTCGGCCAGTTGCGCCGCGTACGCCTCGCGGCCGACCTTCGTCGCGGTGAAGGCGCCCCCTCCGGCGACCACGAAACTGCCGGACATCACCTCGTCGCCGACCTGCTTGAGGACGGGGTCGGCCTCTCCGGTGAGCAGCGACTCGTCGACCTCAAGGCCGTCCGCCTCGGCGGTCCGGCCGTCCACCACGACCTTGTCGCCCGGGCCCAGTTCGATCAGGTCGCCGAGCACGATCGCCGAGGTGCTGATCTCCGTGGAACGGCCGTCCCTGCGCACCGTCGGCTTGGCCTCGCCGATCACCGCGAGGTTGTCCAGGGTGCGCTTGGCCCGCAGCTCCTGGAAGACGCCGATCGCGGTGTTCGCCACGATCACGAAGCCGAACAGGCCGTCCTGGATCGGTCCCACCACCAGGATCACCAGGAAGAGCCCGCCGATGATCGCGTTGAACCGGGTGAGGACGTTCGCCCGGACGATCTCGGTGGCGGACCTGGACGAGCGCACCGGAACGTCGTTGACCTCGCCCCGCTCCACCCGCCGCGCGACCTCGGCGCTGCTCAGGCCCGGCTCGCGGGCGGCGGGAGCGGTGCCCGTGCCGGTGGCGGTGTCCACTTCCGGTTCCGTGTCCACTTCCGGGTCCACTTCCGGGTCCGTACCCGGGTTCGCGTCCGTGTCCGTGTCCGCACGTTCCGTCATGGCTCGACGTTACGTGCGGTGGGCGGCTTTCACCCGTTCACCCGTTCTGCGGCTTCTCCGGGTCGGTGGAGGGGCCGTTCGGCGCGGCGGGGACCTGGTCGGGGGCGTCGGCCCGGGACCTGGCGATGGCGTCGCGCCGGGCCCGTACGTACACCAGGCCGAGCAGGCCGCAGGAGCCGCCGGCCAGGCAGGTCCAGATGAACCAGGTGTGGCCGTGGTCGGAGTACCAGCCGTAGAACGGCAGCTGGGCGAAGAAGAGCACGAACCAGACGATCACACCCACCGTGATCGTCGCGACGTCGTTCGCCTCCAGGGGCTCGGGGGCCTCGCGCAGAGGGGTCCGCTCCTTGCTCATGGGGTCATCGTATGCGGCCGGGGGGAGGGTGCGGGTGGGCGGGGTCGGCCCGTACCCATGGGCTTCTACGCGCGGAGATAGCGTCCGGTTTCCTGTTTGTTCATACTGAAACGGTCACTCGTTGACCGAAATCATTCGTACGATCGCCCAGTCCGGGGCGATGAGAGCACCCTGAGGACCCGCATGTCCCCCACGGCCCCCGCTCCGGTCGACGCGCGCCCACCGCTGGGCAACCCGCCCGCCACCGGCCTGGACCGCTACTTCCGCGTCTCCGAGCGCGGCTCCACCATCCCCCGGGAGATCCGCGGCGGGCTGGCGACGTTCTTCGCGATGGCGTACATCATCGTGCTCAACCCGATCATCCTCGGCTCCGGCACGGACAAGTTCGGCCACCACCTCCAGGGCGGCCAGCTCGTCACCGCCACCGCCGTGACCGCGGCCTTCACCACGCTGCTGATGGGGGTCGTCGGCAATGTGCCGGTCGCGCTCGCCGCCGGCCTCGGCGTCAACACGGTGGTCGCCCTCCAGCTCGCGCCCAAGATGAGCTGGGCCGACGCGATGGGCATGGTGGTGCTGGCGGGCCTGGCGATCATGCTGCTGGTCGCGACCGGGCTGCGGGAGCGCGTGATGAGCGCGGTGCCGCTCGGCCTGCGCAAGGGCATCGCGATCGGCATCGGCCTGTTCATCCTGCTGATCGGCCTGGTCGACTCCGGGTTCGTCACGCGCGTCCCGGACGCCGCCCACACCACGGTGCCGCTCCAGCTCGGCGGCGACGGCCACCTCACCGGCTGGCCGGTGCTGATCTTCGTGCTCGGCACCCTGCTGACGCTGACGCTGATCATCCGCAAGGTCTCCGGTGCCATCCTCATCTCGATCGTGTCGATGACGGTGCTCGCGGTGGTCGTCGACCTGATCGCCGACGTGCCGGCCGGGAGCTGGGGCCTGACCGTCCCCAAGTGGCCGGGCAACCCCGTCGCCACCCCCGACTTCGGCCTGGTCGGCAAGGTCAGCCTCTTCGGCGGCTTCCACCAGGTCGGCGTGCTCACCGGCATCCTGTTCGTCTTCACGGTGCTGCTGTCCTGCTTCTTCGACGCCATGGGCACGATCCTGGGCGTCAGCGACGAGGCCGGGCTGCTCGACAAGAAGGGCGACCTGCCCGGGATGAGCCGGGTGCTGATGATCGACGGCATCGCCACCGCCGCGGGCGGCGCGACCTCCTCCTCGGCGAACACCTGCTTCGTGGAGTCGACCGCGGGCGTCGGCGAGGGCGCCAGGACCGGGCTGGCCAGCGTCGTGACCGGCCTGATGTTCGTGCTCACCCTCTTCCTGGCGCCGCTGGCGGAGATGGTGCCCGCGCAGGCGGCCACCCCCGCGCTGGTCGCCGTCGGCTTCCTGATCCTGTCCGGCTCCATCCGGGAGATCGACTGGAGCGACTTCACCATCGCGGTCCCGGCCTTCCTGACGATGGTGCTCATGCCGTTCACCTACTCGATCACCAACGGCATCGGCATCGGCTTCATCGCCTTCTGCCTGCTGCGCGCGGCGGTCGGGCGGTGGCGCGAGGTGCCCGTCGCGCTGTACGTGGTGGCCGCGGTCTTCGCCTTCTACTACCTGATGCCCGCGCTCGGCCTGGTCTGAGGCCGCCCCTGTGGATGGGGCTGGGGGTGGGCCGGGGGCTTGGCTGGCGGGTGGGCCCGCCGCGCCGCCGGGTCGCGGGCGGCGGGCCCCGATCCGGCGGGCGGCTCCTGGCCGGGCCGGGGCGCCTCGGCGTAGAAGCGGTCGGTCGCCTCGACCGCCGTCTTGAAGCGTTCGTCGAAGTCGTCCCGCATGAGCGTCCGGACCACGTAGTCCTGGGCGCTCATTCCGCGTCTGGCGGCATGGGCATTGATCCGGTCCCACAGCGCCGCGTCTATCCGGAGGCTGAGCACTCTCGATGCCATGCGACCACCGTCGCCGCACATCGCGGCCGCACGTGTCGCTTTCGGTGGCAATTTCACCCGTACGGGTGAGATGTGGGAGGGGTGGGGTTCGGGCCGGGGGTGACGGGCATCATTCGCTCGGTACGTGTGCTTAGCCAAAGTAATGAGCTAAACTAACGACTGTGACTGAACTGTCCGAGGACGATCGTGCCGCGGTGAGCGATCTCCGTGGCGCCGTGATGCGGCTGTCGCGCCGGTTGCGCCACCAGCGCGTCGACGAGTCGCTGAGCCCCACCGAGATGTCGGTACTGGGCACCCTTGCGCGCTGCGGCTCTGCCACCCCGGGGGAGCTGGCCCGCAGGGAGCACGTCCAGCCGCCGTCGATGACCCGCATCGTGGCGATGCTGGAGGCCAAGGGGCTGGTCCGCCGGGAGCCGGACCCCGACGACCGGCGCCAGGTGGTGGTGAGCCGCACCTCGCAGGCCGAGGCGATGCTCGCCGAGAGCCGCGACAAGCGGAACGCCTGGCTCGCCGAACTGGCCGAGAAGCTCAGCGCGGAGGAACTGGCGATCCTGCGCCAGGCCGCCCCCGTCCTGGAGAAGCTGGCGCACCTGTGAACACCGGGTCACCGCGCCGGCCGCGCGTGACCACCCGCGCGGCGAGCCCCCACGGGCCCGCCGCGTCCGAATGACACCAGACGAAAGGCAGGCGAGTACCGATTGAGTTCGGCAGCCGGACCAGACACCGCAACCGAACCTGACCGTCCCGCCGCGAAGACGGGCACCTTCAGCTCTCTCAAGATCCGCAACTACCGGCTGTTCGCGACCGGTGCCGTGATCTCCAACACCGGCACCTGGATGTCCCGGATCGCCCAGGACTGGCTGGTGCTGAGCATCACCGGCTCGTCCTTCGCCGTGGGCATCACCACCGCGCTCCAGTTCCTGCCGATGCTCCTGTTCGGCCTGTACGGCGGCGTCATCGCCGACCGCTACCCCAAGCGCAAGATCCTGCTGTGCACCCAGCTCGCGCTCGGCGTGCTCGGCTTGGCGCTCGCCGCGCTCACCCTGTCCGGGGTCGTCCAGGTCTGGCACGTGTACGCCATCGCCTTCCTGCTCGGCGTGGTCACCGTCGTCGACAACCCCACCCGGCAGACCTTCGTGGTGGAGATGGTCGGCCCCGACGTGGTCCGCAACGCCGTCTCGCTGAACGCCGCGAACTTCCAGGCCGCCCGCCTCGTCGGCCCCGCCGTCGCCGGTGTGCTGATCACCGCCGTGGGCAGCGGCTGGGCCTTCCTCATCAACGGCGTGTCGTTCATCGCGCCGCTCACCGGCCTGCTGCTGATGCGCACCTCCGAGCTGCACAAGATCGAACGCGCCCCGCGAGGCAAGGGGCAGCTCCGCGAGGGCCTGCGGTACGTCGCGGGCAAGCCGGAGCTGATCTGGCCGATCGTGCTGGTCGGCTTCATCGGCACCTTCGGCTTCAACTTCCCGATCTGGCTGTCCGCCTTCGCCAACAAGGTCTTCGACGCCGGCGCCGGCACCTACGGCCTGTTCAACACCCTGATGGCCGCCGGCTCCCTGATCGGCGCCCTGCTCGCCGCGCGCCGCACCCGCACCCGGCTGCGGATGCTGGTCGCCGCGGCCCTGGTCTTCGGCCTCCTGGAGGTCCTGGCCTCGCTCGCCCCCACCTTCTGGGTCTTCGCCGTCCTGCTGGTGCCGATCGGCGTGTTCGGCCTGACCTTCAACACCACCGCGAACGCCAGCGTCCAGCTCGCCACCGACCCGGTCATGCGCGGCCGCGTGATGAGCCTGTACATGATGGTCTTCGTCGGCGGCACCCCGGTGGGCGGCCCGGTCATGGGCTGGGTCACCGACACCTTCGGCGCCAGGGTCGGCTTCCTTTCCGGCGGCCTGGTCTCCGCCGCCGGCGCGGCCGGTGTCGGGCTGGTGCTCGCCCGGGCCGGCGGCCTGCGGCTGCGGGTGGATCTGCGGGGCGGCCGCGACAGGAGCCGCCCGCTGATCGCCCTCGTGCCCCGCGACCCGCGGCCGGGGGAGCCGGCGGCGGACATGGCCGGCGACGGCCCTGCCGCCGGTGCCGGCAGCGCCCCGGTGCAGGACACCCCGCGTCCGGACGGCTCCGACCAGCCCGGCCCCGGCCGGTCGGCCCTCGACCAGCGTGGCAGGCCCGACCAGGGTGCGGCGTCCGGCCGCGGAACCGCCCGGGAGCAGGCGGCGCCCGACCAGAACGCGCCGGTCGGCGACCCGAATCCGTCCGGTGACCGGCTGACCTCCGCGGCGTGAGGCTCTTCGCGGCGGTCCTGCCGCCCGCTGCCGCGGTGACCGAGGTCGCCGCGGCGGTCGCGCCCCTGCGGCGCCTGCCGGGCGCCGATGACCTGCGGTGGACCGCCACCGACGGCTGGCACCTCACCCTCGCGTTCCTCGGCGAGGTGCCCGACGGTGTGCGCCCCGAACTCCACGAGCGACTCGCGCGCGCCGCGCGCCGCCACGCGCCCCTCACCCTGCGGCTGGCCGGGGGCGGCCACTTCGGCGGCGGCACGCTGTGGACCGGCGTCGAAGGCGACCTGGCGGCGCTCACCCGACTCGCCGGGTCGGTACGGGCCGCCGGGCGCCGCGCCGGAGCGGCCCACGACGGCACCGAACACGCCTTCCGCGCCCATCTGACGCTCGCCCGGGCCGCGCGCTCCTCCCAGGTGCCGCTGGCGCCCTTCGCGGACGCCCTGGCGGCCTTCCGCGGCTCGCAGTGGACCGCGGGCACCCTCAGCCTTGTCGCCAGCACCCTGCCGCGTTCGGGCGTGCCCGGCGAGCGGCCCCGGTACGACACCGTGGCGGCCTGGCCCCTCGGCCGTACTGCGGGACCGGGCGGCGGACCGCCCGCCGCGGACGGCTAACCTCGACGCGTGGACCCCAAGACCCGTACCCGCGTGATGACCGCCGCCTTCGTCCTGATGCTGGCGGTGGTGGTCGTGGCCGCCGCGGTCCGCTGACCGCGGCGACCCACGCACACCGCTGACGCGGCGCCTCCGCGAGCCCCGCCCGCAGGGACGCGCCCTCACCGCCACTACCAGGCGAAGGACTCCGGGGACGGTCCGGGACCCGGGAAGACCTCGTCCAGGGAGTCCAGGAACTCCTGCGACAGCTTCAACTCCACCGCCCGCAGCGCCGAGTCGAGCTGCGCCTGCACCCGCGGGCCGACGATCGGCCCCGTCACGCCCGGCCGGGTCAGCAGCCACGCCAGACCCACGTCACCCGGGTCGACGCCGTGCTTGTCGCACAGGTCCTCGTACGCCTGGATCTGGTCCCGCTGCTGCGGGGACTTCAGGGCGTCCGCGCTGCGGCCCGAGGTGGAGCGCGCCCCGCCGCCCTCGCGCTGCTTGCGCAGCGCCCCGCCGAGCAGGCCGCCGTGCAGCGGCGACCACGGGATCACGCCGAGGCCGTAGTGCTGGGCCGAGGGGATGACCTCCATCTCCGCGTCCCGCTGCGCCAGGTTGTACAGGCACTGCTCGCTGACCAGGCCGAGTGCGCCGCGCCTGGCGGCCGCCTCGTTGGCCTGGGCGATGTGCCAGCCGGCGAAGTTGCTCGATCCGGCGTAGAGGATCTTGCCCTGCTGGACGAGGACGTCGATCGCCTGCCAGATCTCCTCCCACGGTGTCGCGCGGTCCACGTGGTGGAACTGGTAGACGTCGATGTGGTCGGTGCCCAGTCGCTTGAGGCTGGCCTCGACCGCGCGGCGGATGTTCAGCGCGGACAGCCGGTCGTAGTTGGGCCAGTCCGCGTCCTCGGCCGCCATGTTCGCGTAGACCTTGGTGGCCAGCACCACCTTGTCCCGGCGGCCGCCGCCCTGTGCGAACCAGCTACCGATGATCTCCTCGGTGCGGCCCTTGTTCGCGCCCCACCCGTAGACGTTGGCCGTGTCGAAGTAGTTGATCCCGGCGGCGAGGGCCGAGTCCATGATGGCGTGGCTGTCCGCCTCGTCGGTCTGCGGTCCGAAGTTCATGGTGCCGAGGACCAGGCGGCTGACCTTGAGGCCGGAACGTCCGAGCTGTGTGTACTCCATGGCCTCAAGACAAGCTCTTGGAGTGCGCTCGAATCAAGAGCGGCACTCGGATGCCGGGCCGTCCCGGGCCGGATGGCACGCTTGGGCCATGCGTACGTACCTCGCGGCTGCCGCCGCCGGCGCCGTCCTCGCCCTGGGCGTGGCCTGGACCGTGCCCGCGAGCGCCGACAGCGGCCCCACCGCGGCCTTCCGGATCAGCGACCCGCGGATCACCGAGTCCAGCGGCCTGGCCGCCAGCCGACTGCACCCGGGGGTGTACTGGACGCACAACGACAGCGGTGACGGCCCCTACGTCTACGCGGTCGACGGGTCCACCGGGAAGACCCTCGCCACCTTCACCCTGCGCGGGGTCCAGGCCCGCGACATGGAGGCGATCTCGATGGGCCCGGACGGCGACCTCTACCTCGCGGACACCGGCGACAACCTCAACTCCTGGCCCGAGGTGTGGATCTACCGCTTCCCCGAGCCCCGCGACCTGACCAGCCGGACCGTCGACGTCACCCGCTACACCGTCCGGTACGAGGACGGGCCCCGGGACGCCGAGGCACTGATGGTGCAGCCCACGACCGGGCGCGTCTACATCGCCAGCAAGAACCAGAAGGGCGGCCACCTCTACGAGGGCCCGGCCACGCTGAGCACCAGCGGCGTGAACGTCTTCCACCGGATCGGCGACGTGCCCTGGGTCACCGACGGCGCCTTCTCCCCGGACGGCAGCCGCCTGGTGCTGCGCGGGTACCTGTGGTCCACCGAGTACCGCTGGGCCGACGACCGTCCCCACGCGATCGGCTCCCTCACCGTCCCCCTCCAGCCGCAGGGCGAGTCCGTCACCTTCACCCGCGACGGCCGCTCGCTGCTGTACGGGAGCGAGGGCAAGGACAGCACGGTGTGGAAGGCCACGCTCAGCGGCGACGAACTGCCCGCCGACGCGGCCGCGGCCGCCGGCTCCACCCCGCACACGCCGACCGGGACCGCCGACACCGGCTCGTCGGCGCACGCCACCCCCGACGGAGGCACCAGCACCTCCGACAACTCAGGCGGCAAGACGGTCGGGTTCCTGGTGCTCGCCGGCATCGCGGGCGCCGGGTACCTCCTGCGCCGACTGCTGCGCCCGCGCCGCGGACGGCACTGACGCCCCGCCAGGTGGCGGCAGGTGCACGCCGGGCGCCATGCCGGGCTGTCGCCGGGGCCGCCCGCACAGTGGGCGGCCCCGGGGAATCAGCGGGTGGGCCCGGTGGTCAGAGCTGACCGATCACGTAGTCGACGCAGGCGGTCAGCGCCTCGACGTCGGACGGCTCGACGGCCGGGAACATCGCGATCCGGAGCTGGTTGCGGCCCAGCTTGCGGTACGGCTCGGTGTCCACGATGCCGTTGGCCCGCAGCACCTTCGCCACCGCGGCGGCGTCGATGCCGTCCTCGAAGTCGATGGTGCCGACCACCTGGGAGCGCTGCGCCGGGTCGGTGACGAACGGCGTCGCGTAGGACGCCTTCTCCGCCCAGTCGTACAGCCGCGACGAGGAGTCGGCGGTGCGGCCGACCGCCCAGTCCAGGCCGCCCTGGCCGTTGATCCACTCCAACTGCTCCTTGAGCAGGAACAGGGTGGCCAGCGCGGGCGTGTTGTACGTCTGGTTCTTCAGCGAGTTGTCGATCGCGGTCGGCAGGTCGAAGAACGCCGGGATGTGCCGCCCGGACGCCGCGATCGCCGCCGCGCGCTCCAGGGCGGCCGGCGAGAACACCGCCAGCCACAGACCGCCGTCGGCCGCGAAGGACTTCTGCGGCGCGAAGTAGTAGACGTCGGTCTCGGTGATGTCGACCGGCAGGCCGCCGGCGGCCGAGGTGGCGTCCACCACCACGAGCGCGCCGTCGTCCGCACCCGCGACCCGGCGGATCGGGGCCGCGACACCGGTGGAGGTCTCGTTGTGCGTCAGGGCGTAGACGTCGACGCCCGCCTCGGCCACCGGGTCCGGGTGCGTGCCCGGCTCGGACTTCACGATCGTCGGCTCCGCCAGCCACGGCGCCTGGAGCGACGCCTTGGCGAACTTCGAGGAGAACTCGCCGAACGACAGGTGCTGCGACTTGGAGCTGATCAGCCCGTGCGTGGCGACGTCCCAGAACGCGGTGGACCCGCCGTTGCCGAGCACCACTTCGTAGCCCTCGGGGAGGGAGAACAGCGCGCGCACGCCGTCACGGACCTGCCCGACCAGGTTCTTCACCGGCGCCTGGCGGTGAGAGGTGCCCAGCAGGGACGTCCCGGTGGCCGCCAGCGCGTCGAGCGCCTGCGTCCGTACCTTGGAGGGGCCCGCCCCGAACCGTCCGTCGGCGGGCTTGATGTCAGCGGGGATCTCAATATCGGCCACGCCCGCAGCGTAGTCCGTTACGGGCGGGTTGCCGCCCGCGTTCCATCCGATGAGACGGTGTTCCTCCCACCTGTGGCGGCGGCGGGCGGGGGCGCCGCGGACCGCCGCCGAGCGCCGCGCGGCAAGCTGGACCCATGACGGTAGCCATGCCCCCCGAGGCCGAGCGGGCCCTGCGCGCGGCGGTGCGCGGCGAGGTCGCCTGCGACCCCGGTACCCGCGCGCTGATGACGATGGACGCGTCCAACTACCGCCGGGTGCCGCTGGCGGTGGTCGCCCCCCGGGACGCCGACGACGTGGCCGCGGCGTTGACGGTGTGCCGGGAGCACGGCCTGCCGGTGGTGCCGCGCGGAGGCGGCACGTCGATCGCCGGGCAGGCCACCGGCACCGGCGTCGTCCTGGACTTCACCCGGCACATGAACCGGGTCCTCGCGCTGGACCCGGACGCGGGCACCGCCCGGGTGCAGCCGGGCGTGGTGCTGGACGACCTGCGCTCCGCCGCCGCCCCGCACGGCCTCACCTTCGGCCCCGACCCCTCCACCCACAGCCGCTGCACCCTCGGCGGCATGATCGGCAACAACGCCTGCGGCGCCCACTCGGTGGCCTGGGGCACCACCGCGGACAACGTGCGCGCCCTGGACGTGCTCACCTACCGGGGCGAACGGGTCCGGCTCGACGGCGCGCCCGCCGCCGACGCGCCGGCCCGGCTGCGCGACGGCCTGCGGGCCCTGGCCGACGACCACCTCGCCCTCCTGCGCACCGGCTTCCCCGAACTGCCGCGCCGGATCTCCGGCTACGCCCTCGACCGGCTGCTGCCCGAGCACGGCCGCGACGCGGCCCGGGCCTTCACCGGGAGCGAGGGCACGCTCGGGGTGCTCACCGAGGCGACCGTGCGGCTGGTGCCGACTCCGGCCGCACGGGTGCTCGCCGTCCTCGGCTACCCCGACGAGTCCGCCGCCGCGGACGCCGCCCACCTCCTGCTGCCGTACGGACCGTTGACGGTGGAAGGAATGGCCGCCGACCTGGTGGGGGAGGCGGGCGGCTCGCTGCCGCGCGGCGGGGCCTGGCTGTTCGTCGAGGTCGGCGGCGACGACCCGGACGACGCGCTGGCCCACGCGCGGGAACTGTGCGGTGCGGCCGGCGGCGTGACCGGCCACGCCGTGGTCGCCGACCCGGCCCGGCAGCGCTCCCTGTGGCGGATCAGGGAGGACGCGGCCGGCACCGCCACCCGGATGCCCGACGGCACCGAGGCGTGGCCGGGCTGGGAGGACTGCGCGGTGCCTCCCGCCCGGCTGGGCGCGTACCTGCGGGACTTCCGCGCCCTGCTGGCCGACCACGGGCTGCGCGGCACGCCCTACGGCCACTTCGGCGACGGCTGCGTGCACGCCCGCATCGACTTCGACCTGGTGGACCGCGCCGGGGTCGCGCGCTTCCACCGCTTCTCCGAGGCCGTCGCGGACCTGGTCGTCTCGCACGGCGGCTCGCTCTCCGGCGAACACGGCGACGGGCAGGCGCGTGCCGAGTTCCTGCCGAAGATGTACGGCTCGGAGCTGATCGCTCTCTTTGCAGTTTTCAAGGACCTCTGGGATCCCGACGGCGGAATGAATCCGGGGATGCTCGTGCGTCCCGCATCGAGTGTGAGCAATGTCCGGTTCGCGGCGCTACCCCTCTCGAACGGACGCAGCGTCCCCATGGAATTCACGCGAACCGGTGATGGAGGTGATTTTCAGACCGCGGTGCGGCGCTGTGTCGGCGTCGGAAAATGCCGTACGGCGAAGCTCCCGGAGGGCGGTTCCGACGTCATGTGCCCGTCATTCCGGGTGACCGGGGAGGAGCGCCACTCCACCCGCGGGCGGGCCCGGCTGCTGCACGAAATGCTCGCCGGCGAGCTGATCCAGGACGGTTGGCGCTCGACGGAAGTCCGCGACGCGCTCGATCTGTGCCTGTCCTGCAAGGGCTGTCGCAGTGACTGCCCGGTCGAAGTCGACATGGCCGCGTACAAAGCGGAGTTCCTGCACCGGCACTACCGCGGGCGGCTGCGGCCGCGCTCGCACTACGCGATGGGGTGGCTCCCGGTGTGGCTGCGGTGGGCCGCGCCGTTCGCGCGGCCGCTCAACCTCCTTGGCCGCACTCGGTCAACGAGTCGGCTCGCGAAACGCCTCGCGGGCATCGCCGAGGAGCGCGAAATCCCCGAACTCGCGTCCGAGACATTCACTCGATGGTGGCATGGGTCCGACACGGACGGCCCAACCGACAGGCCGGCGGACGGCCCCACCGGCCCCCGCCCGACCGGTGCGGCCGCCCCGACGGAATCGGCCGCCGGCGCCCCACCGCCGTCCGCGGGCACCGAGGTCGTCCTGTGGCCGGACACCTTCACCGACCACCTCGCACCCGGCGTGGGCCGCGCCGCGGTCCGGGTGCTGCGGGCCGCCGGGCTGCGCGTGCGGACTCCCGACGCGCCCGTGTGCTGCGGCCTGACCTGGGTGTCCACCGGCCAGCTCACCCGGGCCAAGGCGGTCATGCGCCGCACCCTCGACCGGCTCGCGCCGCTCCTGGAGGCCGGCCTCCCGCTGGTCGTGCTCGAACCGAGCTGCGCCGCCGCGCTCCGCGCCGACCTGCCCGAACTCCTCGGCGACGACCCGCGCGCAGCCCGGCTCGCCGCGTCCGTGCGCACCTTCGCGGAGGCGCTGGAGGAGTACGCGCCGCACTGGCAGCCGCCGCGGCTGGACCGGGCCGTCGCCGGGCAGACCCACTGCCACCAGCACGCCGTGCTCGGTGACGCGGCCGACCGCAGGCTGCGGGAGCGCGCCGGGCTGACCGGTGCGCTGGCCGGCGGCTGCTGCGGCCTGGCCGGGAACTTCGGCTTCGAACAAGGGCACTACGACGTGTCAACGGCCTGCGCCGAGGAGACGCTGCTGCCCGCGATCCGGGCGGCCGCACCCGGCACCGCCGTCCTGGCCGACGGCTTCTCCTGCCGTACCCAGATCGGCCAGCTCGCCGGAGTCCGGGCGCGGCACCTCGCGGAACTGCTCGCCGACGCCCTGCCGGAAGGGAGCCGTGCCTGACGGCCCGCGCGCCCCCGACGCCGTCCCCGTACGGGCGCGGCACCGCACGGGGACGGGGGCCGGGGAGGACCGGCCGCTCAGGCCGCCCTCCCGCCCCGGGGGGCAGCGGACCGACGGGTCAGTGGACGGACGACGGGAAGCCCTCGATGTCCGTGACGCTGCGGGTGCCGGGGCCGACGTAACGGGCCGAGGGGCGCACCAGTCGGCCGGTGCGCTTCTGCTCGAGGATGTGGGCCGACCAGCCGGCCGTGCGCGCGCAGGTGAACATCGAGGTGAACATGTGCGCCGGCACCTCCGCGAAATCCAGCATGATCGCGGCCCAGAACTCGACGTTCGTGGCCAGCACCCGGTCCGGCCGCCTGGCGTGCAGCTCGGCGAGCGCCGCCTTCTCCAGGGCCTCGGCGACCTCGTAGCGGGGCGCGCCCAGCTCACGGGCGGTGCGCCGCAGCACCCGGGCGCGCGGGTCCTCCGCACGGTAGACGCGGTGCCCGAAGCCCATCAGCCGCTCGCCGCGGTCGAGGGCCGCCTTCACGTAGCCCTCCGCGTCGCCGGTGCGCTCGATCTCCTCGATCATGCCGAGCACCCGGGACGGCGCCCCGCCGTGCAGCGGTCCGGACATGGCGCCCACCGCGCCGGACAGCGCCGCGGACACGTCGGCGCCGGTCGAGGCGATCACCCGCGCGGTGAACGTCGAGGCGTTCATGCCGTGCTCGGCCGCCGACGTCCAGTACGCGTCCACCGCCGCGACGTGCTTGGGGTCCGGTTCGCCGCGCCAGCGGACCATGAAGCGCTCGGTGATCGACTGCGCCTTGTCGATCTCCCGCTGCGGCACCATCGGCAGCCCCTGCCCGCGCGCGGACTGCGCGACGTACGACAGCGCCATCACCGCCGCGCGGGCCAGGTCGTCCCTGGCGGTCTCGGCGTCGATGTCGAGCAGCGGTTTGAGGCCCCACACGGGCGCGAGCATGGCCAGCGCGGACTGCACGTCGACCCGGATGTCACCGGAGTGCACCGGGATCGGGAACGGTTCGGCGGGCGGCAGGCCGGGGTTGAAGCGGCCGTCCACCAGCAGGCCCCACACGTTCCCGAACGAGACATGGCCGACCAGTTCCTCGATGTCGACCCCGCGGTACCGCAGCGAGCCGCCTTCCTTGTCCGGTTCTGCGATCTCGGTCTCGAACGCGACGACTCCTTCGAGTCCCGGTACGAAGTCGGACATGGGGCGGCTCCTTCACGATCACGTCGCTGTGCTTGTCTCCCCGTCATGCCCCGTGGACGGCCCGGTCACCCCGCCGGACGGGGGTCGGCGGCAGGTGACGTCCGGCACACCGGGGAACGGGTCCACCGGGCCACCATGGCACCGCCCGCGCCGCCGTCCTGCAAGATGTGCGCGTGCACGAACCTCTCCGGCAAGACGATCAGACCATCCCGCGTCCCGGCGGCGACGACCCCGCGGCCATGCGCCGGCAGTACCGCGCGGCGGGGCTCGCCGAGGCCGACCTGGCCGCCGATCCGTACCAGCAGTTCGCCCGCTGGTTCGCCGAGGCCGTACGGGCCGCGGCGCGCGGGCTGCTCGTGGAGCCCAACGCCATGGTCGTCTCGACGGTCGGGCCGGACGGGGCGCCCAGCTCCCGCACGGTGCTGCTCAAGGGCTACGACGAGGGCAGCTTCGTCTTCTACAGCAACCACACCTCGCGCAAGGGCCGCGAGCTTGCCGCCAACCCGCGTGTCTCGCTGCTCTTTCCCTGGCACCCCATCGCCCGCCAGGTGATCGTCAGCGGCACCGCGGTAAGGACCACCGCCCAGGAGACCGAGGCTTACTTCCACAGTCGTCCGCACGGCTCGCAGATCGGTGCCCACGCCAGTCGGCAGTCCTCCGTGGCGGCCTCGCGGAGTGCCCTGGAGGACCGGTACGCCGAGCTGGCCGCGCGCTGGCCGGAGGGCACCGTGGTGCCGGTGCCGGCGGACTGGGGCGGCTACCGGGTGCGCGCCCGCGCCGTCGAGTTCTGGCAGGGCCGGGAGAACCGGCTGCACGACCGGCTGAGGTACGTGTCCGGCGCGGACGGCGGCTGGTCCGTGGAGCGGCTGGAACCTTAGGTGCCGGGTGCCGGGTGCCGGGTGCCGGGTGCCGGGTGCCGGGTGCCCGAGATGCGCGGCGATCGGGGGCGGCGGCTCGCGTCCCCGCCCCGGATTCCGCGCCGTGGGGGAAAACGGAACGACCCGCGGGCTGCTTCCCGGAGCCGGGTGGCTCCGGGCACCGGCCGGACAAGTCCGACGAGCCCGCGGGTCGGGTGAACTGCGTGGGATTGGCGAGCGTCGCGCACGCCAAAGTGCGCGGAGCTAGCCCGCAGTCACCTCACGTGTCCGAGTGCAACTCATGCTTCAGACCACCTCCCTTCATGTGTGCCGCCACAGTAAGAACATGACCGGGCAGGACACAAGTGAATTTATTCGGCGGACTCCCGAAATAGGCCCCCACCTGCGAACGGACCCGGCTCAGCGCCGGAAGAAGATCCGGTCGCGGTACTCCTCGAAGACGCGGGCGTTCCACTCGTGGCCGCCGTCCACGTTGCCCGAGCGGATCATCGGAGGGACGGCACCCCGGGCGGCGAGATCGGTCGCGGCGCTCGCCATGACGGCCTGCATGAGCGCGCTGGTGACCACGGTCGAGGCGGGCGCGAAGGGCGCGGGGATCCGGTCGTCGGCCAGTTCGGCGTCGCCCACCGGGATCTTGGAGTCCACCACGATGTCGCAGTGGTCCTTCAGGAAGGTGCCCGACGGGTGCCGGGAACCGGTCTCCCGGGCGTATGCGAGGGAGGTCACACCGACGACGGTCATGCCCAGCGCGCGGGCCCTCTGCGCCATCTCGATCGGAAGGGTGTTGCGGCCGGACAGCGAGATCACGAAGAGGACGTCGCCCGCGCGGGCGGGACTGGTCTCCAGGGCGGCGGTGGCCAGGCCCTCGACCCGTTCCAGGGCGCTGCCCAGGGTGGCGGGGACGACGTCCACGCCGTTCGCGCCGGGAACGGACAGCAGGTTGACCAGGGCGAGGCCGCCCGCGCGGTACACCACGTCCTGGGCGGCCAGCGAGGAGTGGCCGGCTCCGAAGGCGAAGATCCGGCCGCCCGCGACGATCGCGTCGGCGACGGCGGTGGCGGCCCGCCGGACGGACCCGCCCTCCTCGTCCCGGGCCCTGCGCAGCAGTGCGATCGCGGCGTCGAAGTAGCGTTCGGCCGGTTCCTGGAGGGGGTCGGTCATGCCGATCACCGTGGTGCCAGGCGCGGGCCGATGTCAAGGAAACCGCCGCTCCGAGGGCCTTTCGGGCCGCCGCGGAGTCCGATGTCTTCCGATGTCCGCGGGATGCGTCAGAATTGTCACAGGGCCACGCACGAGTAAATGAGGGGCGCTCATGTCCGGATTGATCGACACGACGGAGATGTATCTCCGCACCATTCTGGAACTGGAGGAGGAGGGCGTGGTCCCGATGCGTGCTCGGATCGCCGAGCGGCTGGACCAGAGCGGGCCCACGGTCTCCCAGACCGTGGCGCGCATGGAGCGTGACGGGCTGCTGCACGTCGCGGGGGACCGCCGTCTGGAACTGACCGAGGAGGGCCGCCGCACGGCGACCCGGGTGATGCGCAAGCACCGCATCGCGGAGTGTCTGCTGGTCGACGTGATCGGCCTGGGATGGGAGCAGGTGCACGCGGAGGCGTGCCGCTGGGAGCACGTGATGAGCGAGGCGGTGGAGCGGCGGGTGCTGGAGATGCTGCGGCACCCGACCGAGTCCCCGTACGGCAACCCGATCCCGGGCCTGGAGGAGCTGGGCGAGACCGCGGAGGCCGACCCCTTCCTGGGGGAGGGGATGGTCAGCCTCAGCGAGCTCGAGCCCGGCAGCGCCGGGGCCACCGTGGTGGTGCGCAGGATCGGCGAGCCGATCCAGACCGACGCTCAGGTGATGCACACGCTGCGGCGGGCCGGCGTCCAGCCGGGTGCCGTGGTGAGCGTGACGGGTTCGGCCGGCGGAGTCCTCGTCGGCAGCGGTGGCGAGGCCGCGGAGCTGGACACGGAGATCGCTTCGCACGTCTTCGTCGCCAAGCGGTAGGCGCCCCCGCGCGAGAGGGCCCGGGCCCATCCTCCCGCCCAGGTGCCGTCCCGCGTCGGCGTGCCAAGCGGCGCGCCGGCGCGGGACGGCATGCCTGCCGGAACAGCAAGGCCCCGGTGCCGCGTCGCGGCACCGGGGCACTTCCCTCCCCTCGCCCCTCCCCTTTTCTCCTTCCCCGAAGGACCCGGGACCCCGAGCTTCCCGTGACCTCCCCGCGACCCGCTTCCCCTGCACGCCGCGTCCCGTCCAAGTCCTCCCCTCGGCCCACGTGGCCAATCCTTGAGCGCTGTCACTCGAAAGAGCGGTCTTGGGCGCGCGACCCCCATGTTCGAATAGAAGTTCGATAGCGTGGTGGCCACGGGGATCGGCGCGGACGGACCGCGGCCGAGCCGCCGGCGGGTGCCCGCCTCGGCCCGCCGGTCCCGGACGAGGAGCGGAAGGAGGTGCGGGATGGTCACACGGCACGACGTCACAGGAGCGGGCGGGCTGCGGCTCGCGGCGTGGGAGTACGGCACGTCGGCCGGGCCGGGAGCTGCCACGCCGACGGGCGCGGGCGCGCCGGCCCGTACCGGCGCCGACCGGTCCGCGCAGGCCGACGCGCGCGCCGCGGCAGGGGTGGCGGCGGCCGCCGACAAGGCGGTGCCGGACGGTGGCGGCGAGCCCCGCCTCGTCGCGCCCCGCCCGTCCGAAGAGGCTCCCGGCGGACAACCCCCCGGCGTCCTCCTGCTGCACGGCGAGCTCGGCCTGGCCTCGCACTGGGCCGCCACCGCCCGGCACCTCGCCCCGCGCTACCGGGCGGTCGCGCTCGACCAGCGCGGCCACGGCCACAGCGGCAGGCCCGCCGGCCCCTGCACACCGGAGGCGTACGTCCAGGACGCCCTCGCCACCGTCGAACACCTCGGCCTCGGGCCCGTCACCGTGGTCGGCCACTCCATGGGCGCGCTGACCGCCTGGCGGTGCGCGGTGCGCCGGCCCGACCTGGTGGCCGCCGTCGTCCTGTGCGACATGCGGGCCTCGGCCGTGGGCGAGGCGGCGCAGCGGGAGTGGGCGGAATGGCTGGCGTCCTGGCCGCTGCCCTTCGCCACGCTCGACGACGCGCGCCAGTGGTTCGGGGTCGACGACCCGCGGGCCGATCCGCCCGATCCGGTCCGCGGGGACTTCTTCGCCGAGGTGATGAGCGAGCGCGAGGACGGCTGGCGCCCGGCGTACGAGGCCGCCCATCTGCTGCGCTCCCGCGAGCACTGGATACGTGACGCCCACTGGGACGAGTTGGCGCAGGTCCGATGCCCGGCGCTCGTCGTCCGCGGGCCGGCCGGGGAGTTGGGCCGTGCCGAGGCGCAGGAGATGGTCCGCGTCCTGCCGCGCGGGAGCTACGCCGAGATCGCCGACGCCGGCCACCTCGCCCCGTGGGAGCGGCCCGAGGTCTGGGCGGAGGTACTGGACCGCTTCGTCGGGGAGGCGGTCGCGGCACGGGAGGCCGCCGGCTCGGCGTGAGGGCGTGAAGCGCGAGGCACATCCGCCGGACGTTGCCTGCGGGGTGTGACCACCCGCGCGTCCGGGGTGTGACCGCCCGCCCGTCCGGGCTGCGGTCCCCCGCGCGTCCGGAGTGTGAGCGCCCGCGCGTCCGGGCTGCGGTCCCCCCGCGCCTCCAGGGCGCGAGTGCCTGCGCCTCCGGGGTGCGAGTGCCCGCGCTCGCGTGGCGGCCCGACCCGTTGCTGTGCCGTGGCTGTGACGTGCGGATGAAGGAGTGTGATGCCTGTGTGTGGCGGTTGTGGAGCCGTACGTGTTCGCCGGTGAGGGGTGCGGGCAGGACGGGGGTTCGGACTGCGCGTAGCCGTTCGGCTGCTGGTAGCTTGCGGTCCGCTGGGTTCCACATCGCGACATGGGGGAGTGCGGATGCGCCGTCGGAGTCGTATCAGTCGTCGAAGTCCACGGCGGGGCGGCCGGGACGGTCAGGGCGGGCCGGCCCCGGGCGGGCCGCGCGCTCGCGGGGCCGTCGCCGGGTACGCGGCCGCCGCGGCGGTTGCCGCCGCGCTGGTGCTGACCGGTTGCGGCGGCGGGAGCGGCGCCGCCGACGCCGACGCTCAGAAGGAGCCGACCGCGAGCCGTACGGTCAGCCTGCCGCCGGCGCCGTCGGTCTCCGAGGTCGGCACCGCCACGCCGGACCCGACCGGTTCCGCGACCGCCGGGACGGACGACGGCGATGTCGGGGGAGCCTCCACGGACTCCACGCAGACCGTCGAGGGCGTCTGGCTCGCCACCGTCGACGGGGTCAAGGTCCAACTCGTGCTCGGCAAGGGCAAGGCCGCCCTGACCAGCGACCACCTGTGCGGCGGGAGCTACACCGACAAGGGCGGGGTGCGCCTGACGATGACGTGCATGGACGGCGACAAGGAGCGTACGTCCGGGCAGGGTTCGATGGCGGCGGACGGCAAGACGCTGACCGTGGAATGGAAGGACGGTCCCACCGACACCTTCACCCGGACCGGCTTGCCCAGTAGCTGAATTCGCCCCGCGCGCGCCCGACGGAAACGGGCGCGCCCTGCCCCGCGTGTGACGTCACCGTGGTGATGTCCATGTTCGGCAACAATGCTCGGGGGGCCTGGGGCGGGTGCTGCATTCGGGGCCCTCGTTTGCTAGCGTCCGGTCTGGCGGACGCGGTGTCCGCCACGTTTCCTGACAACGGGGAGGGACGCACATGGCAGGCATGCATGGCGCCGATATCGGCCAGCTGAACACGCTGGCGGGGAAGTTCGGGACCGAGGCCGGTCACCTTTCGACGCTGATCGGTCACCTGCACACGGCGACCAGTGGCAGCGCGGACTACTGGAAGGGCCCGAACGCCGACAAGTTCCGCAGCGAGTGGGACCAGCTCAAGCCGACCTTCGAGAAGTTCGTGACGACGCTGCACGAGGCGCAGAAGTCGGCCAAGAACAACGCGACCGCCATCTCGAACGCCACCGGCGGAGGCCAGTAGCCCCACTGCACGTCGAGCGGTGTGCGGTACCAGAAGGGCCGGATGATCGGAGCACGCTCCGACCGTCCGGCCCTTCCGCATGACGGCGTCACCGTCAGGACGGGTCGGCCGCCTGGATCTGCATCATCGTGCCGCCGCGGATCAACAGGCCGCGGCCGAGCGGGCCGCCGCCGATGTCGCGCGGCAGCCGGACGTTGAAGAGGTCGCCCTCGGAACCGGTCTGGGGCGACAGCAGCAGGCCGTTGCGGGACTTGCGCGCCTCGACCACGAAGCCGCGGTACTGCGAGCCCATCGAGTCGGCCGACCCGGCCGCGATCAGCGCGTGGTCACCGTCCATGCCGCTCCTGACGACCTCCTCCAGCGCGGTCTCCAGCATGGTCTCGTAGAGGAGCTCGCTGTCGTCGACGACGACCACGAACTTCTCCCCGCCGGCCTTGGCGGTCAGCTCCGTCAGCTCGTCCCCGCTCGCCTCGGTACCCGTCAGCAGGCCCAGTACGCCGGGCTCGTCGGCCAGTTCGCGCAGCGGGGAGCGGCGCGGAGTGATCAGCACCACCGGTGTGCCGCCCCCGATCAGCGACCGGGTCGCGGTGACCAGCGCCGTGGACCGGCCCGACTTCGGCGGCCCGGCGATCACGAACCCGGGCCCGGCCTCCTCCAGGTCGATGCCGACCGGCGCCAACTCGTCGCCGCCCACGCCCATCAGCGCCCACAGCCGCGACGACGGCCGGAAGTCCGGGTCGATCGCCATGGCCTCGGTCCGCGTGACGCGCGCCGGTAGCGCGTCCACCCGCATCGGCCGCTGCGGCCTGGGCAGCCGGCCGACCCGGCCGATCCGCTCGGTGGCCTGCCGGCCGATCCGCTGGAGCACCTCCACCTGCGCCTGGCCGGCCGGATCCGCGGCCAGCAGCGCCACCTGGTTCTCCTGCACACCGTGGTCGGTGGGGCGCAGCGCCCGCCCGGACGGCATGTTCTTCGGCACGTCCCGCGGGCCGAGGCCGCCGTTGCCGTAGTCGTTCGGGTCGGCCATCCGCAGGATCAGCTTGTCCGGGAAGACCGACGAGACCGCCCCGAGGAAGCCGGAGCGGTCCGACGTCATGACGACCTTCAGCCCCGCCGAGCCGCCCTCCCGGAACAGCCGCATGGCCCCCTCGATCAGCTTGCCGTAGTTGTACGACTCGAACGTCGAGGTGTAGCCCTCCCAACTGTCGAGCAGCAGCACCATCCACGGCAGCCGCTCCTCCGGCGTGGCCGCCATCGCCCGCTGCTCGGCCGCGCTCGACGCGCCCTTGACGGCGAGGAGTTGCTGCCGCCGCGACACCTCGGCGGACAGCCGGTCCAGCAGCCGCGACAGCCGCTCGGGCTGGTCGCGGGTGACCACCGCGCCGCAGTGCGGCAACGTCACCAGCGGCAGCAGCGCGTTGGCGCCGCAGTCGATGGCGTACAGGTGCACGTCGCCCGGCGAGGTGTCACGGGCGAGCGCCCCGGCGATCGTGCGCAGCGCGGTGGAGCGGCCCGAGCGCGGTCCGCCGGCGATCAGCACGTGCTCGCCGTGCACCAGGTCGATGGCGAGGCGGGCGCGGGCCTGCTGTGCGGGCAGGTCGGTGAGGCCGTAGCCGATGGGCGGCACGTCGCCGGCCGCGGCGGCCACCGCGGGCAGGTCCTCGGTGACGATCTGCTCGGGCAGCGGGTCGAGCCACGGCTTGCGCGGCGCGGGGAAGCGGAGCAGGTCGGAGGCGTCCCGGATCGCGTCCACCAGCACCGCCAGGTCGGTGACCATGGTGCCGTCGTCCGCCTCGCCCTGCCCTCCGCGCGGCACCGGTCGTCCCAGCGAGGACCAACCCAGCGGTACCACCTCGGCCTTGGCGCGCTCCTGGCCGACCGCCGGGCGGCGGCCACCGATCCGCGCGGACTGCACGCCGACCAGTGACTGGGCGCCCGAGCGGACGTAGGCGCGGCCGGGCGTGGACTTCGCGATCGCGCCGGAGTCGGGCGCGTCGATGACGTCGCGGGACTCGTCGGCGTCGGTGACGCGCAGCGCGATCCGCAGGTTGGTGTTGGCGCGGATGTCGGCGCTGACCACGCCGGCGGGCCGCTGCGTGGCCAGGATCAGGTGCACGCCCAGCGAGCGGCCGCGGCGGGCGATGTCGACCAGGCCGGCGATGAAGTCCGGGAGTTCGGCCACCAGGGAGGCGAACTCGTCGATGATCAGGACGAGTCGGGGCATCGGCTCCAGGTCGGGCCGCAGCCGCCGCGCGTCGTTGTAGTCCTCGATGTCCTTGGTGCCGGCGTTGAACAGGATCGTCTCGCGGTGGTGCAACTCCGCGGCGAGCGAGGCGAGTGCGCGCTCGGTCAGGTGCGCGTCGAGGTCGCTGACCATGCCGACGGTGTGCGGCAGCCGCGCGCAGTCCTGGAAGGCGCTGCCGCCCTTGTAGTCGATCAGCACGAAGTTGAGCGCGTCGGGACGGTTGGCCACCGCCAGCGAGGCGATGATCGTCTGCAGCAGCTCGGACTTGCCCGCGCCGGTGGTGCCGGCGACCAGGGCGTGCGGGCCGTCCTTGCGGATGTCCAGGACGAAGGTGCCGTCCGCTCCGATGCCGATCGGTGCCGCGGTGGTCGAACCGCCGCGCTGCCACACCCCGGCCACCTGCTCGCCGACCGGGTCGGGCATGCCCAGCAGGTCCAGCAGCCGTGCGGAGGTCGGCAGGGCGCTGTCCGCGTCGTCGCGGCTGACGTCGCGCACCGGCGCCATCGAACGGGCCACCAGTTCGCACCAGTCGGGCCCGACCTGGTCGGCCAGCACCTCGCCGAGGCGTTCCAGCCCCCCGCCGCGCAGGTGCAGCCGGCTGGCCGCGTGCTGGGACCAGCACACCGCGAGCCGCACCTCTTCGGGCAGCAGCCGCTCGTCCTCGTCCACGCACAGCGCGAACATCCCGAACTGCGGCCCCTCCTGGAGGAGTTGCGGCACGCCCGGCATACGGCGCAGCAGCCGCGCGCCGTCCAGCACCACCAGGACGAACGGGTCGGGGCGCAGCCTGCTGCCCCGGTTGGCGATGGCGTCGGCCTTGCGCCGGCCCAGTTCCTGGAGCAGTTCGTTGACCCGGCGGCCGGCCGCCTCCTGGTCGGTGCCGATCAACGACACGCAGTCCTGGCCCTGTTGGGGTGCGAGGTGCGGCAGCCAGTGCGCCCAGCTCCAGGACTGCTCGGCGTCGTGGGCCGAGGACAGCACCACGATCGACAGGTCGCGCGGGCTGTGCAGCACCGCGGCCTGCGACACCAGCCAGCGGGTGGTCGCCAGGGTCCGGGCCCGCTCACCCGCGACACCGACCACGCCGATCTCCGGGACCGGCAGCGGCAGCGGCACGTCGTGCACCAGCGGCGGCACCAGCGGCGGTGCGCCCTCGGGCATGTGGCCCTTGGGCTGCAACTCGACGTCGGCGGGCATGTCGGCGACGCCGATCCGCAGCCGCAGCGCGTCGGGGTCGGTCAGCCGCCGCTCCCACAACCGGCGGCGCGGGCCCGTCGCGAAGAGCAGGATCTCGGCGGCGTCGGGGTGGTGGGCCCGCCGCTCGCGCTGGTCCGAGAGCCGGGCGGCCTCCAGGCTCTCCTCGTACTCGGCCATCGCGGCCTTGTAACTCTTCGCCGCGTCCTGGTTCTTGCGCTTGCCGGCGCGGTTCTCGCTGACCCACTGGCCGACCATCATCAACGGGCTCATCACGCAGAAGAGCAGCATGTAGACCTGGTGGACCATGAAGTACATCATCACGCCGAAGATCAACGGCACGACCAGCGTGAGCACCTGGAACCGGGCGCGGTCGCCCTTCGCGCCCTTCTGCGGGACGTACAGCAGTTGCCGCGGCGGCAGGACGGACAGCCGGGGCGGCCGGTTGTAGGCCAGGCCCCCCTCGCCCATCGGCGACAGGTGGGCGTCGGGGACGCTCGGCTCGTCCAGCACGAGCACCGACTCGCCCGCCTTCACCTGCCCGCGCAGCGGCCACGGCCGCTCCGAGTCCACCGGCTCGTTCTCCAGCGTCAGGCCCGCGCCCGGCGCGCCGGCCAGTGTCACGGTGCCGTCGATGGCCACCGAGACCCGCGCGGCGGTCGGCGCCATCGCCGGGTCCCGCACGGTGACGGTGCAGCCCGGCGCCGAGCCGATCGTGGCGGTACCGACGCCGAGCCGCGCCACCCGGCCCGCGCCGGGGCCGGCGCACACCCGCAGCTCGTAGCGCCCGGACGGCTCGCCGGTGCGCATGAACGGCCCGATCGAGTCGTCGACGGTGACGCGCATGCCGTCGCGCAGCACCGTCTGCGCCTGTGCCTGCGGGTCGCAGGGCACGCCGTCGGCCCACAGCACCGGTGCGGTGGCGGCGGGCGGAGCCGGCCACGCGCCGGGCGCACCCTGCTGCCCGGCCGGCCGGCCACCGCCGTCCTGGTACGGCGTGTTCTGGCCGTTCTGCATGTTCTGTCCGTACTGCCCGGGGAACTGCACGACCACGCCGCCGCCGTGCCCGGCCGGCTCCTGCGCCACCGCACCGACTGCCTGCGCCAGCGCCAGCGCGACGTCGCCCGCGCTCGCGGAGTCGTCGGCCGTCACCAGCACGTCCTGCGCGTCGACGCCCTGCTGTACGACCGTCACGGTCACGCGCATGGCTGTGTCCCTCCCCGTAGGCCCGGACCGGGCCGTGCATCCGCTGTGCCTGTTCCCATTAACCGTCCACTGCTCCGACGAGGCTATAGGCCCGCCGAAACCCCCGGTAAGTCCCGTCGTGACCGGGGGCCGGCCGGGGGCGGGCCGGGGGCGGGCAAGGGGCGCGGCCGAGCCGGCCGGGAGCGGGGCGGCCGGCGGCGGGCGCGGGCGTTCCGCGGGGCGGAACCGTTCCTGCGGCCTGTGCGATCCTCGTCTGTACACGGGGCCTGGCCGGATCTCGCCGGTCGCGCGGGTGCGGACACCTTCGCGGCACGGCCGTCCGGCACCACGGGGCGAACAGACAACGGGAGGGGAAGCGGATGGGTGAGTTCTCCGGGATAGATCCGGACGGGCTGCAGAAGATGACCAGTTCGTTCAAGGGCGACAAGGACCACCTGCGGTCCACGGCGACGTCGTACAAGTCGCAGTTCGCCGCGAAGGGGCTCGACACCTCCTCCCTGACCCAACTCGTCGGCATCTGCGGGTGGTTGGACGACCAGATGCCGATGCTCACCCGCCGCTACCACCTGGCCATCGCGGCGGACAAGCCGTACCCGGACCACAAGGGCATGGTCAGCGTGGACGACGGCATGGTGAACACCACCGCGCAGTCGCAGAAGGACGGCAAGGCGCTGGCGGACAAGTACAACGACGCGTTGAAGAAGGGCGACGACCCGTCCGAGGACCTCTTCGCGGACCTGAGCGCCCACGCCGACGACCCGGACTACCTCAAGGCGTTCTACCAGCAACTGGGCCCGCAGAACCTGATGATCCTGACCAACGACATGTCCGACGACAACATGTACAGCCGGTACGGGGACCATCCGGACGAGGCCAAGCACGACCGGGACGTCATCGCCAAGACGTTCGGCACCTTCACCAAGGTCGCCTACGAGGGCCAGAGCGCCAAGCAGAAGCAGGCGAGCTGGGACAAGTGGTTCGACAAGTTCAAGGATCCGCGCGGCGTCTTCCGCGCGGACTACCTCACCGGCCTGCTGCCGGGCGGCTCGCAGGACAAGGACTACCTGGTCGCGCTCGGTGACCGCGTCTTCGACGAGGACCCGTCGAAGAACGGCAGCGAGTTCATGAACAGCTCCGGTCTGGAGAAGGGCGTCTTCGCCGACGACCACTACACCCAGTTGTTCGACGCGATGGCCAAGAACCCCGAGGCGTCGGGCGAGTGGATGGACCACAACTACGACACCCTGCAGACGATCATCTATCCGCACGGTCCCTGGGACCTCGGCCAGCCGCCGGCCCGGGCCCAGGCGTTCGCGGACCTGATGTCCGCCGGCACGATCGACCTGAAGAAGACGAACCGGCCGCTCGCCGAGAAGCTCACCGCCCGCATCATGATGGACAACTACCGCCACCAGAGCGGCGACGCGAGCAAGATCCACCCGTACGACCCGATCGACGTCTACTACGGCAAGCTCGTCACGGCCAACTGGAGCGACATGGTCTACGGGATCACGTCTCCGAACGGCAACACGCTGTGGGGTGCCGACGCGACGTCGGGCGGTTTCACCGAGAAGATGTCGCAGTGGGACCAGAAGGCGTTCCTGGCGGGCCAGGACCCCAACCGCCCCGGCCTGGAGGTGGGCGCCCCGCTGTGGCAGGCACTGCTCAACGAGTCGGCGCGGAACCCCACCGTCGCCGGCCAGGAGAGCGCGCTGTTCGACGCCTTCCGCACGCAGATCACCAACGAGGTCGGCAGTGCGCAGAAGGACACGACCGAGCACGCCCAGGACTACCGGGCCATGCAGCGCGGCTTGATGATGAAGGCGTACAGCAGTGCGTTCGAGTACGCCAAGGGTTCGATCGAGACGGACGCCGACGACTGGGCGGAGAGCGTCAACAGCGCCCGGACCGCCATGATCGGTGAAGCGACCAAACTGGCCGAGGGGGTGGCCACCGGAGGCACTTCGGCCATCCTGGACCTCGGGACGGAGAAGGCCACCGAGCTCGGGGGAACCGCGACCGACCTGCTGACGGACTACATCGCCAGCAAGGTGGCCGTCTCCCCGGAGGACGCGCCGGGCCTCGCGGCCAAGTACAAGCAGATCAACGACTCGGAACTCGATGTGAGCTGGCAGCACGAGTACCAGAGCGAGGCCAACGCCCAACTCACCGGCGGCGGTTTCTCGACCGACGTGACCGCGCCCGTCACGATCCATCCCAGGAACGGTCCGGCGAAGACGTACACCGGTGACCCCAAGGGCTACATCAAGGCGCCGGCCGACAACTTCCTCACGTCGGGCGGCACGGTGATGGACATCGACAAGATGACCCCGCGCCAGCGCACCGCGTACACCAACTGGCTCATGGACCCGGCGGTCGTCAACCACGTGGATTCCAGGGGCTTCACACAGGGCCAGCAGTTCCAGCATCTGGCGGAGTGAGCAGGGGATCCGGCAGAGAACGCGAAGCGGCCGCCCGGTCGGATGCCGGGCGGCCGCTTCGGATCTCCGTGGATCCCGCTCAGTCGTCCTTGCCCGCCGGTTCGATCCTGAGGGCGTCGAGGAAGGAACGCAGGTCGGCCGCGGCCTGCTGTTGGCCCGCGACAGTGAGGTGGTTCAGGACCGGGCTGTAGGTGATCTCGGCCGCCTTGCTCTGCCACGCGCACGTCGTGATGGTGTGGTCGCCTGCCGAGGTGTCAGCGCACTGGATCCTGCCCCCCTGCCGGCCGGCCGGGTAGCCCGTGATCTTCTGGTCCTTGTCGACTCCCAGCAGCGACTTGGTCTCGCTCTCGGACCCGGGCCCGAGGTGGGTGCCGTCGTCCGTCGTGAAGTCCGGCGGGTCGAGGCGCGCGGTGATCACCGCGGCACGCCCGCTCGACGCCCGATAGGTGAGGTGGACCTCGCCCTTGGAGATGTCGGTGTTGACGCTCGTCAACGCCGTCCACTCCGTGTCGCCGTTCTTCGCCTCCGTGTACGCCCCGAACGCCTTCGGGATCACCGCGGTGTGCCGGGTCGGCCCCCCGTCACCGCTGTTCGCGGCCACCGCCCACCAACTGATGCCACCGGCCACCACGGCCACCGCGGCCACCAGCACGACCACCTTCCTGCGGCGCCTGGAGCGGTCGCGCGCGGCGGGGTCGGGCACGGAGATCGGGGTGAGCGCGAAGTCGTTGTCGTTGCCGGCGGTGTTGTTCGTCACGTGGTCCTCGTCCTCCTGCGGGGGCTGCCAGATACGATAGAGGCCGGTGGGCTGTGAACACACGGGGGAAAGCAGATGGGAAGCAACGACAGCAATCCGCAGGCGACGGTGCCGAATCCGGCGATCTCCGACCTGCAGGACCTCAAGCGCCGACTGATCCAGGATCTCGGCACGCTCAAGGAACCGTTGAAGACGACGTGTTCCGACATGGGCGCCGGCACGGTGTGGGTCGGCAAGGCGGCCGATTCCTGGAACACCGACGTCAAGGGCCGGCACGGCACCATCAAGACGCTGCTCGGCAAACTCGTTCCGGTGATCGACGCGGAGATCAAGAAGCTGCCGGAGAAGGTCACACCGGGCGAGGCCAAGATGTACCACATGCCGGACTAGCGGCAGCCCGCGGCGCCGATCGGCACCGCGGACCCCGCCCGTGGGACCTCAGTGGTCCCGTACCCCTGGCATCCGCCGCGTATGTGGCGGATCGTGGAGGGATCGGGTGGGAACGGAGTAGGTGACCGGCACCGGCGCAACTCGTTTCGTTCTGTTGCAATGCTGTGTGCGGGTTGTCACCGGGCATGCCTTGAGGGCGTTTGTTTGGCGCTGATAGCGTGCGGTGACTTGACATCGGCCTGCGGGTTCGTCGCCGGACGGGAGAGCGACGAAACCGACCCGCGGGGCCGAAAAGCTGATGCGATGCGCCGGCTCGGGGGCAGTGAAGTGAAGACCAGGGAACGTTCCGCCGCGGGCGGCGGCAATGGCCGCCAGTCCGTTCCCGCACCGAATGCGAACGGACCCGCGGTCGGCAGCCGGCTGCCGGTCGCGCCGCGTGAACGCAAGCCCGCACTGGCCGCGCTCGCCGTCCTGCTGATCCTGGTGGGCGCGCTCGGCGCCACCGTCATGGTGCTGCGCGCCGGCAACAAGGTGTCCGTGGTGGAGATCACCGCCGACGTCGCGGTCGGCGACAAGATCCCGGTCTCGGCCATGCGCGAGGTCATGGTCGCCGACGGCACCGACGTCAAGTACATCCGGTGGAACCAGCGCGAGGACCTGGCGACGCGCTGGCGCGCCGCGACCAACCTGACCAGTGGATCGGTGCTGGTCAGCTCGATGATCACCGAGAAGTCCGACGTGCTCGCGCCCGGCAAGACCCTGGTGGGCCTGTCGCTGAAGAAGGGCCAGTTCCCCAGCGGCCTGGCCGACGGTCTCACCGTGGCGGCGTACCTGGTCGGCAACGACGTCAAGTCCTCGACCGACTCCTCCGCCACGGCCGGCGGCACCGGCGGCGGCTCCTCGCCGATCAGCGACGACCTGGTCATCAAGGACATCGACACCGGCAGCAACAGCAGCTTCGGCGACGGCACCGAGACCATCACGGTCATCGCGGACGCCGACGACGCCGGCGCGCTGGCGACCGCCTCCGCGGCGGGCGACGTCTCCCTCGTGCTCGTCCCCAGCAAGAACTGACCAGCGGCGCGGACCAGGCAGCGGACGAGGCGGACGAGATGGCACTGATCGCAATCGCGGCGGACAAGGGCTCCCCGGGCGTGACCACCACGGCGCTCGCGCTGGCCGCGGTGTGGCCGCGCCGGGTCCTGCTGGCCGAGGCCGACCCGGCCGGCGGGGACCTGGTCTACCGCTCGACCGGAGCGCACGGCGGGGTGCTCAACCCCAACTCCGGCCTGCTGTCGCTCGCCGCGACCGCCCGCCACGGCCTGGCCGCCGAGCAGTTGTGGGACCACGCGCAGCCGCTGGTCGGCGGGCTCGACGTGCTCGTGGGCCTGGCCGCGCCCGAACAGGCCGCGGGGCTGGCCGGGTTGTGGCCGATGCTCGGCCAGGCGTTCGCCACGCTCGCCGAGTCGCCGAACGGCGCCGCCGACGTCGTCGCCGACTGCGGGCGGCTCGGCCCGGACTCGCCCAGCCTCGAACTGCTGCCGCACGCCTCCCTGGTGCTGCTCGTCTCCCGGACCGCGCCCGAGAACCTGGCCCGGGTCAGGGACCGGGCCGGCGCGCTGTCCGCGAAGCTGCACGGCTCGCAGCGCGGCGCCGCCGCGCTCGGCCACCCGCCGATCGGCGTGCTGCTCATCGCCGACACCGGGCACAGCTCCCGGCTCACCGCGCAGGTCAACGAGATGCTGGTGGCCTCGCAGATCTCCGCCCGGGTGGTCGGCACCCTCGCCGACGACCCGGCCGGCGCCGACATGCTCAGCGGCCGGCGCCGCGGCCGCCTCGACAAGTCGCTGCTGATCCGCTCCGCCCGCCAGGTGACCGCCGACGTACCGCAGCGGTACGGGGTCCTGCGATGAGCGAGGTGGACCACTCGCTGGTCAAGCGCTTCCGGCAGGAGGCGGGCGACCGCATCGCCGAGCAGCGCCGGCTGGACCAGGTCGCGGCCCGCACGGCGATGTCACCCGAGGACGAGCGGCACTTCGCCCGCGCGATCATCGCCCAGATACTCGAGGACTACGCGCGCGCCGAGATCGCCGTCGGCCGCACCCCGCCGGACGCCCAGGCCGAGGAGGCGTACGCCGCCGCGGTGCACGCCGCGCTCTTCGGCGTCGGCCGGCTCCAGCCGCTGCTGGACGACCCCGAGGTCGAGAACATCGACATCAACGGCTGCGACCAGGTCTTCGTCGGCTACTCCGACGGCCGGGAGACGCAGGCCGAGCCGGTCGCCGAGACCGACGAGGAACTGATCGAGCTGATCCAGGTGCTCGGCGCCTACTCCGGCCTGTCCTCGCGTCCGTTCGACACCGCCAACCCGCAGCTCGACCTGCGGCTGCCCGACGGCTCCCGGCTGTCGGCCGTCATGGACGTCACCCGCCGGCCCGCGCTGTCCATCCGCCGCGCCCGCCTGGGCAAGGTCTTCCTCGCCGACCTGGTCGGCAACAACACGGTCACCCCCGAGGTCGGCTCGTTCCTGTCCGCGGCGGTGCTCGCCCGCAAGAACCTGATGATCGCCGGGGCCACCAACGCCGGCAAGACCACGCTGCTGCGCGCGATGGCCAACGTCATCCCGCCGCACGAACGCCTCATCACCGTCGAACGCGCCCTGGAACTCGGCCTCGACCAGTTCCCCGACCTGCACCCCAACGTCGTGGCGTTCGAGGAGCGGCTGCCCAACTCCGAGGGCCTGGGCGCCATCTCCATGGCCGAACTCGTCCGCCGCAGCCTGCGCATGAACCCCTCCCGGGTGATCGTCGGCGAGGTGCTCGGCGACGAGATCGTCACCATGCTCAACGCCATGTCGCAGGGCAACGACGGTTCGCTGTCGACGATCCACGCCAACGGCTCCGCCGAGGTCTTCAACCGCATCTCCACCTACGCGCTCCAGGCGCAGGAGCGGCTGCCGGTCGAGGCGTCGCAGATGCTGGTGGCCGGCGCCATCGACTTCGTGGTCTTCATCCAGCGCCGCAACGACTTCCAGCGCGGCGGCACCCTGCGCCGCGTCGTGACCTCCGTCCGCGAGGTGAACGGCGTGGACGGCCGGGTCCTTTCCAGCGAGATCTTCGCCGAGCACCCGGACGCCGGGGTGGCCCTGCCGCACGCACCCATCTCCTGCCTCGACGAACTGCTCGCCAACGGCTACCAGCCCACGGGGGTGTGGCGGTGATGTCCGTCTTCTCGATGACCGCGTTCTACGGGCTGCTCGCCGGGGCGGTGGGCGGCGGCGGCATCGCGCTGTTCGTCGTCGCGATGCGCGGCTGGGCGCCCAAGCCGGCCGCCCCCGGGCAGTCCGGCGCCGAACGCGCCTCGGAGTTCGGGCGGTTCCTCACCCAGCGCGGCTCGATCGCCGTCGTGGTCGGCCTGGCGGTGCTCGCCGTGACCCGCTGGCTGGTGCTCGGCGCGGCCACCGCGGTGCTCGTCTTCGCCTGGGACCGGCTGTTCGGCGGCGCGTCGGAGGAGCGCGCCGCGATGAAGCGGGTGGAGGCGCTGGCCGGTTGGACCGAGTCGCTGCGCGACACCATCGCCGGCGCCGTCGGCCTGGAGCAGGCCATACCCGCCTCCGCCCGGGCCGCCGCCCCCGCGCTGCGGGTCCATCTCGACTCCCTCGTCGACCGGTTGCGGGCCCGCTGGCCGCTGCCGGACGCGCTCCAGATGCTCGCCGACGAGATCGACGACGCCTCGGCCGACATCATCATCGCGGCACTCATCCTCAACGCCCGGCTGCGCGGCCCCGGTCTGCGGGACGTGCTCGGCGCGCTCGCCAAGTCCGCCCGCGAGGAGGTGGACATGCGCCAGCGCGTCATGGCGCAGCGGGCCAGCACCCGGCGCAGCGTGCAGATCGTGGTCGTGGTCTCCGTGGTGTTCGTGCTGGGCCTGTCCATCTTCAACCGCGGGTTCGTCAAGCCGTACGGGACCGCGGTCGGGCAGATGATGCTCGCGATCGTGTGCCTGCTGTTCGCGGCCGGCTTCTGGTGGCTGCGCAAGCTGTCGAAGATCGAGACGCCGGACCGCTTCCTCGTGCACGGTCCCGAACGCACCGCGCAGCAGCCGCCCGCGGTCGGGCAGTTCCCGTCCGGTCCGCAGGCGGCGGTCGGCCGGCAGGGGCCGCCCGGACGGCAGACCGGACCGTACGGCGGCGCGACCCAGCAGCCGCCCGGCGGCGCCCAGGCCGTACCGGGTGCCCAGGGCGTACCGGATATCCCGGGCGTACCAGGTGTACCGGGTGTCCCGGGCGTACCGGGCTACGGAGTGCAGGGCCGTCCGGCCGTGCCGGGACAGGGGGCCGGCAACCGATGACCACCACCATCGTCTTCGCGTGCCTGCTCGGCGGCGTCGTCGGCCTGGGCGTCTTCGCGCTGGTCCGGGCGCTCAACCCGTCGCGGCGCAGCGCCGCGTCCACCATCGCGCAGATCGACGCGCTGCGCGCCACGGGTGCCACCACCGGAACCGTGGCCACCTCGGCGCAGGCCGAGGGCTGGCGTGCCCGACTGGGCCAACGGGTCGCCGCCTTCTACCTCCAGCAGGGCTGGGAGCAGCGCTCGCTGCGCGCCGACCTGGCGGTGCTCGACCGGAGCTGGGAGGCGTTCCTGGCCACCAAGACGGTGCTGGCCGCGGCCGGCGTCGTCTTCGGTCCGGCGCTGTTCGCGGTGGCCGCGGAGGTCGGCTTCGGCATCAGCCCGATCATCCCGGTGTGGCTGGCGCTGCTCTTCGCCGTGGTGTTCTTCCTGCTGCCCGACATCGAGGTGCGGCGCGACTCCGCGACCAAGCGCAAGGACCTGCGCCGGGTGATCGGCGCCTACCTCGACCTGGTCTCGATGAACCTGGCCGGCGGGCGCGGTCTGCCCGAGGCGCTGATGGCCGCCGCCGAGATCAGCGACGGCTGGGCGCTGACGCGCATCCGCAACTGCCTGGCCGACGCGCGGATCACCGGCACCAGCCAGTGGGTCGCGCTGGGGCGGCTCGGCGACGAACTGGGCATCGAGGAGTTGCAGGACCTCGGCGTCACCCTCGCGCTCGTCGCGGACGACGGCGCGAAGGTCCGCGACTCGCTGGCCTCGCGCGCCGAGACGATGCGCCACCGCGAACTGTCCGAGATCGAGGGCCAGGCCGGCGAGCAGTCCCAGTCCATGCTGGTCGCCCAGATGCTGCTCGCCGCCGGCTTCCTGGTCTTCCTGATCTACCCCGCCGCGATGCGGGTCTTCCAGGTCTGACCACCACCGTGCCGCCCGAACGACGACCGTCCACCGAGAGGACCGAGCCCATGAACCGCATGGACCGACTGACTTCCTTCGATCCGAAACTGAGCTTCCTCCACGTCTACCTGCGCGGGCGGATCGACCGCCTGCGCAACGAGGAGGACATGTCCCGCGGCGCCTCGGCGGTCGAGTGGGTGGTCATCTCCGCGATCGTGGTGGCCATCGTCGCCGCGGTCGGCTTCATCATCAAGAACGCCCTGAGCGACAAGGCGTCCAGCGTCGGCAACTGCATCGGCGACACGGACGGCAGCAACAACGGCTGCTGACGGGTCTGTCGGGGGAGAGCGGCGATGGGACGGACGATCCGCGGCCTGCGCGGCGCGGTGCGCCGCAGGCTCGACGCGGCGCACGGGGACAGCGGTGTGGGCAGCCGCGCGGCGCCGGGGCGCGCTCGCGCGCACGCCGGCGCCGACCGCGGCATGACCGCGATCGAGTTCGTCTTCCTCACCCCGGTGCTGTTCTTCATGATCTTCGCGACCGTGCAGTTCGGGATGTACTACTTCGCCGACCACGTCGCGCAGGCGGCCGCCCGGGCGGGCGCGCGCAAGGCGCGGGACGAGGCGTCGACCGGTGCGGACTGGTCCGGCGACGCGAGCCGGGCCGCGAGCGACTACATCAGCCAGCTCGGGCCGCAACTGCTGATCGACCCGCACGTCGCGCCGAGCCGCGACCCGCAGGACCCCGAGACCGTACGGGTCCAGGTGACGGCGAAGGTGCCCGCGGTCTTCCCGCTGCCGGGTTTCTCCTTCAGGGTGAACGAGACGTCGTCGGGTCCGGTCGAGCGGTTCGTGCCGGACGACGGGGGATGAGGGACATGGAGTTCGCGCGCCGAGCGCGCGCCGTGGCGGCAGGTCGGGCCCGCGCGGCACGTCGTGAGAGGGGCCTTTCCACCATCGAGGTGGTCATCCTCGCCCCGATCATCATCATGTTCGTCCTGATGCTGGTCGCGTTCGGCCAACTCGTGGACGGGCGGGGCGCGGTGGACGGCGCGGCGCGCGACGCCGCGCGGGCCGGCTCGATCGAGCACGACCGCTCCGAGGCGATCCAGCAGGCGGTGCAGGCCGCGCACGACGACCTCCGGGGCACCTGCACCGGGCCGGCGACGGTCACCTCCGTCGGCGACACCAGTTTCCGGCCCGGCACCCTGTTCACGATCCAGGTCACCTGCGAGGTCCGCGGATTGAGCTTCCTCGGACTGCCCATCACCAAGACCGTGACCTCGACGTCGGCCTCGCCGCTGGACCCGTACCGCAGGTCGGCGACATGAGCGCGGCGGCGACCGAGACGACGGACGAGACGACGGACCGGACCGTGGACGAGACGACGGACGAGACCACGGGCCGGACCGCGGCCGTCCCCGCGGGGCGCACCCTCGCCGCCCGGCTGCGGGCGCTGCGCACCGACGACCGGGGGTCGGGCGCCGCCGCCGTGGTGATCTTCGCGCTGGTGTTCATGGCGCTGGCGGCCTTCGTGGTGGACGGCGGCCTGTCCATCGCCAAGCGCGAGCGGGCCGCCGACATCGCCGAACAGGCCGCGCGGTACGCCGCCCAGGACATCGACACGACGGCGCTGCGGGACGCGCAGGGCAACGCCCAGCCGGTGATCGACTACCAGCAGTGCACCGCCCGGGTCCAGCAGTTCGCCCGGGACGTCGACCTGCCGGCCAGCGACTGGCGCCGGGCCGGCTGCCCGACCCCGCCGACCGGACCCGACCGGGTCGAGGTGGTGGTGTACGTGACCTACAAGCCGATCCTCGGCGGCTTCTTCTACCACAACTCGATCACCGTCGAGGGCCGGGCGGAGGCCGTGTCGATCACCGGAGCCGGCAACTGAGCGCGAGCGCGCACACCGTACGACAAGGACCGAAACCACCGAAGGCAGAGGAAGAGGAAGCAGCCATGGCACGCACGACCGCCACGGGACGGCACCACGCGCAGCAGGGCGGGGGACCGGCCCGACCCCCGCGCAGGCAGCGGACGTTCGGCGACCTCGTGCGGGCGCTCGGCGCGTTCCTCGCCCTGACGGTGCTGGTCGTGGCGGTGCCGGCGGCGCTGCTGCTGTACATCGGCTCGCCGTTCCCGCACCACTTCGACTCCAGCGTGCTCCAGCAGCCGATCACCGCGGAGACGTTCGTCAACACGCTGGCGGTGCTGGTGTGGGTGGCGTGGGCGCAGTTCACCGCGTGCGTGCTGGTGGAGGCGAAGGCGGCGGTGTCCGGGGTCGGCATGCCGACCCGGGTGCCGGGCAGCGGCCCGAGCCAGTTGCTGGCCCGCCAGTTGATCGCGGCGCTGCTGCTGGTCGGCGTCAGCACCGCCGGCCTGGTGCCGGGCCTGGCGCAGCTCGGCCAGCAGCACTCGATGGAGAGCCAGGCGCGTCCCGGGGTGGCCGCGACCGCGCAGGCCACCCCCGGCCGGCAGGCGGCCCCGCACCAGACCGCCGCGCAGCAGCAGGCCGGGCCGGGGGCGTCCACCGCGCAGGCCGGCGGGCAGTCCGCCCAGCAGGCGACGAAGTTCTACCGGATCAACCCGCCCGAGGGGCGCCACCACGACTCGCTGTGGGAGATCGCGCAGCGCCACCTCGGCGACGGCCGCCGCTACAAGGAGATCTACCAGCTCAACAAGGACCGCGTGCAGCCCGACGGCTCGCAGTTGTCGCAGGCGAGCCTGATCCGGCCCGGGTGGGTGCTGGAGATGCCGGCCGACGCGCACGGCGGGGACCTCGTCGAGATGCCGGTCGCCGCTCCGCACACCGCGCCCGACGTCCTGCACTACGCCCAGCACGGCGGCGCCAAGGACACCGCGGCCGAGGGCGCGCACGCCGCGCAGCAGACGCCGGCCGCCGAACAGGGCGGTTCCGGGGGAGCCGGCGGCTCCGGTGGCGGGTCGCACCAGGACGCGGCGGGCGGTGCGAGCGAGGTGGTCACCGGCCTGTCCGCCTCCCACGGCTTCGACCTGTCCGAAGCGCTCGTCGGGGCGCCCCTGCTGGCCGCCGGGCTGCTCGCCGCGCTCGGCCGGCGGCGGCGCACCGCGCTGTGGCAGTCGCTGTCCGCGGGCGCGCTGCGCACCCCGCGCACGCCGACCGGCGCGGAGGCCGACGTGGCCGACGCGCTGCGCATCGGCGCCGACCAGGACGCCGTCGACTTCCTCGACCGGGCGCTGCGTTCGCTGTCCGCGCGGCTCGACGCGGACGGCCGCAAGCTGCCGGTGGTGTACGCCGCGTGGCTCACCGAGGACGCCCTGCACCTGCAACTGGCCTGGCCCGAGGGGGAACCGCCGGCGCCCTGGCAGAACGGCCAGGACGAGACGTTCTGGCAGCTCGAACGGGCTCGGCTGGTCGAGGACGCCGACACCTCGGCCGCGGCCCCCTACCCCGGGCTCGCGGTGCTCGGCACCCTGGACGGCGCACGGCTGCTGCTCAACCTGGAAGCGGTGCCCGGGATCGTGTCGCTCAGCGGTGGCAGGGCCGAC
The DNA here is from genome assembly GCF_016756395.1 of Streptomyces sp. SN-593. Taxonomy (NCBI): domain Bacteria; kingdom Bacillati; phylum Actinomycetota; class Actinomycetes; order Kitasatosporales; family Streptomycetaceae; genus Actinacidiphila; species Actinacidiphila reveromycinica. The sequence continues at coordinate 3,368,485 of NZ_AP018365.1, read as the reverse complement.
CGCGAGGCCGTCCTCGCCTCGGTCGCGGCGGAGCTGGCCACCAACGGCTGGTCGGACCGGATGACGGTCACCCTGGTCGGCTTCGCCCAGGACCTGACGGCGCTGGCCCCCGCCCGGGTGCGGCACATCGCCACCGTCGCGGAGGCCGTGGAGATCATGGCGGCGGAGACGGTGCAGCGCGCGGGCGCGCTGCGCACCGCCGGGCAGGACAGCGTGCTCACCGGCCGCACCGGCCGTGCCCGGCACACCCAGTGGGCACCGCACCTGGTGCTGCTGGCCGCCCCGCCCACGCCGGACGAGGCGCAGCGGCTGGCCGAACTCGCCGCGGATTCCGGGCGGTTGGGCATCGGGTACCTGGTGGGGTCCGACGACGCCGATCTGCCGGGCGCCGCATGGGAGTTGGAGATCACCTCCTCGGGACGCCTGCTCGCGCCGCTGCTCGGCCTGGACATGAAGGCGCAGCTCCTGCCGAAGGCGCAGTACGAGTCGGTGCTGCGGCTGTTCGCCGAGGCGGGCGGCGACGGTCCGGGGCCGGACGCGCCGCCGTTCCTGGTCGACCTCAGCGACCAGGGCCGGCCCGGGGTGTACGCGCGGCTGCTCGGCCCGTTCGAGGTGGTCGGCATCGACGCCCCGGACCGGGAGCGCAGCGGCCTGCTGCACGAGGCGCTGGCGCTGCTGCTGCTGCACCGGGAGGGCGTGCACCCGCGGGTGCTGGCGTCCGCGCTGTGGCCGCGCGGGGTCACCGAGGACGTGCGCGACGCCCTCGTCGAGCGGCTGCGGGACTGGCTGGGCACCGACCCCGACGGCGGGGAGCGGCTGACCCTCGACGGCACCGGGCGGATCGTGCTGGGCACCTCCGTCGTCTCCGACTGGGACGTCCTGCAGACGCTCCACCACGAGGCCACCGAGGGGCGGGCGGCCGGTGACCCCGTGGCCCGGCGCCGGCTGCTCACCGACGCCCTGTCGCTCGCCCGCGGCCGGCTCTTCGAGGACCGGGCGCCGGGCCGCTACGGCTGGCTCGGCCACGAGATCGTCGACGCCCAGCACCCCGTCCTGGTCGCCGAGATCGCGCTCGCGCTCGCCTCGCTCCACCTCGACGCGAACAAGCCGAAGGCCGCGGTCGCCGCGATCGAGACGGGCATGGCGATCTCGCCCGACGACGAGCGGTTGTGGCTGGCCTTCCTGCGTGCGGCGGCGGCCACCGGCGACGCCGGCCGGCTGGAGGCCGCCGCGGCCTCGCTCGTCGCCCGCGCCGCCGGGAACGGCCCGGGCAGGGGCCTGCCGCCGCGGGTCGAGGCGCTGTTGGACGAGCTGCTGCCGTCCTGGCGCGGCAGTATCGCCAACTGACGCCCGCACAGGCGGAGTCGGGCCCGGCGCCGCAAAGGTGGGCCCTCGCACGGCGGGCTTCGGCGCCGGGGCTTCGGCGCCGGGGCGCTCCCGGGCGGGGGCACCCCGGAGGCGCGGAGCCCGGGCGCTCCCCACCGGGCCGGGCGAGCCGTCACTCCGCGGTGTCACGCGCCCGGGCGGGCCGCGACGCCGTGACGTCACGCGCCTGCGGGTTCAGGGCAGCGCGACGGCGCTGAGGATCTCCGGCAGCCGGTCGAGCAGCCGGGGCGCGGTGAACCGCAGGCTCACCACCGACAGCACGGCCGCGTAGACCGCGCCGACCGGCAGGACCGTCCACAGCAGCGCGTGGTGGCCGGTCAGGTGCAGGGCGAGGTCGAGGCCCAGCACCGGCAGACAGAACGCGGAGGCGACCACGGACCCGCCCAGCGCGTTGAACGCCACCATCGAGCCGTTCCCCGGCGCGGCGTTGCCGAACGCGTTGTCCTGCGTGACCGCGTACGGGAAGCGGACGCTGGTGTAGCCGCCGGTGGAGATCAGCGCGCCGAGGAACGCGTAGGCCATCCCGAGCACTTCGGGCATCGCGCCGGCCCGCCCGAGCAGCAGGGCGGTCGCGCAGGTCACCACCGTGACGTACGGCAGGGCGACCACCGTGAGCATCAGCGCGCGGCCGCGCAGTTCGGCCTCCGCCTCCCGGCGGGTGGTGGTGGTCGCGACGACGGTCCAGAACGCGGAGTTGTCCATGCCGAACTGGTTGTACATCTGCATGCCGAGCAGGCCGGCGGTCCACAGGCACTGGTAGACCGAGCCGTGCTGGACGACGGCGACGAGCGGCAGGAGCAGGCCCACGGCCAGGCCGGTGGCCCAGGACGCGCGCAGCTTGGGGTCGCGTCCGACGTAGCGGAACTGGCGTTCCATCACGGTGGCGGTGCGGCCGGCCATGACGCGCTCGGGCAGCAGCAGGGACAGCAGCGGCCGGCGGCCGCCCTTGCGCTCGGTGCTGTCGGGCGAGGGCTGGAGGGTGGAGGAGTCCGGCGACATCATCAGCCGGTGGAGGGTGCGGTACCACCAGCGCAGCAGCACCGCCAGCAGGACGACGGCGAGCGCCAGTTGGACCGCGGCCCGGCCGTAGTCGCCGTCGGAGACCGAGCGCACCGCGTCCACGGCGGAGGCCGGCGGGATCCAGCGCAGCACCGAGGCGACGGAGGTGACCCGGTGCAGGCCGTGGTGGGAGGAAAGGGAGCTGAGCCCCAGGTTGACCAGTTGCGCGCCGACCGCCACGACCAGCCCGCTGAGCAGGGCGAGGTCGCGGCCCTTGCGGCTGGTCAGCAGGCGGGTGTTGGCCGCCGCGACGCCGCGGGAGGCGGCCGCGCAGACCGCCAGCACCAGGACCACCGCGGGCACCGCGACGACCGTCGCCGCCGCGCCGTGGGCGAGGGCGACCACCGCGCCGACGCCGATCAGCAGGGTGAACAGCGGGCCGGCGCCGACCAGGGACGACGCCAGCAGCGCGGCGATGAGCGGGCGGGGGCGCAGCGGCAGCATCGCCAGCCGCGTCGGGTCGAGGGTGTCGTCACCGCCGAAGAAGAACAGCGGCATCACCGTCCAGCCGACGGCCACCGCGGTCACCAGGGTGGTGGCGGCAGCCGGTGCGTACGCGTCGCCGCGCAGCGCGATCATCCCGGCGCCGTTGCCCAGCGCGCAGAGCAGCGCGAGGCCGACGCCCAGGCACCAGCTCACGGTGCGGCCGGTGGACTGCCGGACGCCGTTGCGCAGCACGGCCAGTTTGAGGCGGACGAAGGTCCCGGTGACCGAGGCGGGCCGCTGCGATCCGGCCGGTGCACCGGAGGGGGCGGCCGGCGGCGGGCCGAACCCGGTGCCGGGTGGCGCGGGGCGCGGGACCTCGGGCGGCAGCGGCATCCCACCGGCGGGCACCCCGCCGGCGGGCATCCCACCGGCGGGCATCCCACCGGCGGGCATCCCACCGGCGGGCATCCCACCGGCGGGCACCCCGCCGGTGGGCGGCCCGGCGGCGGTGAGGGGCGCGCGGCTGCCGAGCGGGCCGCCGGCGGTGAGCGGGTCGCCGGTCACTTCGGGCCCCCGCCCAGCCAGTCCAGGTCGCCGGCGGTCCCGCGGTCGGCGCCGACCAGCGAGAGGAAGGCGTCCTGGAGGGTCGCCGCCCCGCCGCGCACCTCGGCCAGCGGGCCGTGCGCCACGATCCGGCCGGCCGCCATGACCGCCACCCAGTCGCACAGGCTCTCCACCAGCTCCATCACGTGGGAGGAGAACACCACGGTGCCGCCGGAGGAGGTGTACCGCACCAGCACACCCCGGATGACCTGGGCCGACACCGGGTCGACGCCCTCGAACGGCTCGTCCAGGAACAGCACCTCGGGGTTGTGCAGCAGGGCCGCGGCCAGGCCGATCTTCTTCCGCATGCCCGTCGAGTAGTCGACGACCAGCTTGTGCTGCGCGCCCGTCAGGTCCAGCACGTCCAGCAGTTGGGTGGCGCGCAGGTCCACGTCCCCCACCGGCAGGCCGCGCAGCCGACCGGTGAAGGTGAGCAGCTCGCGGCCCGACAGCCGCTCGAACAGCCGCAGGCCCTCCGGCAGCACGCCGATCCGGGACTTCACGTCGACCGGGTCGCTCCACACGTCGCGGCCCACGATCTGCACCAGGCCCTCGTCCGGGCGCAGCAGCCCGGTCACCATCGACAGCGTCGTGGTCTTCCCCGCTCCGTTGGGCCCCACCAGGCCGGCGAAGCGGCCGGCCGGCAGCTCCAGGTCGATGCCCGCGACGGCCTCCTGCTCCCCGAACCGCTTGCGCAGGCCGCGCACCCGCAGCGCGGGCGGCGGTCCCGGCGGCCCCTGGCGGCCGCCCGGCCCGGCCCGGTCCCCGTCACCGGCCTGCCACCCGCCCCCGGCCCGGCCGCCGTCATACGACGGGAGCCGGCGGCTGCCCGCCTCCGGCTCCGTCCCGCGCGCCTCGCCCATCGCACCGCACCTCTCCGCGATCCCCGACCAACGGTTCCGGTCACCCGTCCTGATCACCGGTCCCGACCACCGATCCCCGTCCACGGCCACGGCACGCTCCGCCGGCTGCCCGGCCGCGTCCCTCCCGTGTACCGCCACCCTATGTGCGACCACCGACAGTGACGAAAAGCCCGGTGTGCTTTCTGCGGACGGCGCGAAAACCGCTCGTGGCGGGGCCGTTCGCCGGATGCCGGGTGCCGCGGAGGGGCCGCGAGGGGTGACCGACGGTCATCGGCCGAGTGCCCAGTGCCGATTGCCGAGTGCCGGGTGCGCAGTGCCGAAAACCGAAAGCCGAATGCCGGGACCCGGGCCCGGCTGCCCGCCGGCGCACGCGTGCGGCTCCGTGGTGGCCCGCGGCCGGCGCGGGCCGCCTCGTCCCGCCGGGCGCTCGGTCCAACGGCGCTCAGCGCCCCGCGCGGGCCTCCGCCGCCTCGCGCCCGCACGCGTAGGCCAGCGGGCTCAGCACCTCGCCGACGTCGGGCAGCCACCGGTTCTGGTCCGTCGGGCGGCGGGCCCACTGCACGCGACCGCCCCGGCCCATCCGGGTGGGCGGGGCGGCGACCCAGTCGCCCTCACCGCGCACGGTCAGGTCCGGCGCGCCCCGCGGCCAGCCCAGCGCGGCCAGCAGCCGCGGCACCCTCGCGCCCGCCCCGGGCAGCACGAAGAACGCCATCCGGCCGGTCGGCGTGGAGACCACCGGGCCGAGCGCCACCTCCATCCGCTCGGTCCTGGCCAGCGCGTGGAAGCCGGCGCTCTCCGGCACCTCCAGCACGTCGAAGGTGCGCCCGGTCGGCAGCAGCACCGACGAGCGCGGCTGCCGGGTCCACATCCGGCGCACCTCCGAGCCGCTGCCGCTCGCCTGGGTCGCCCAGTCCGCCCTGGTCGGGTGCGCGCCCGGGGCGGGACAGGCCGCGGAGGCGCACGAGCAGCGCGGTGCGCCCCCCGCGTCGGTCTCCAGCCACGTGCCGGGCAGCACCTCCCAGTGCCGCGACCGGGCGTACGACACCGCCGCGTCGAGCAGGGCAGTGCCGTTGAGCTGGCGCGGGACCGCGAGGGTGTCTTCCACGCGCTGCACAACTGCCCCCGCGGGCCCGGGTTACGGGGCGGCGGCCGCAGCTCACCGCCGGGCGCACGGAAGCACCGGCGGGGGCGCGTACGAGCGCCCTCGCCCGGAACCGGGTATCAAACGGGGGAGCGCCCGCCGGCCGGTCCGGCCCGCCGCCGCGAGCCGGTGCGGTAAGGGTGAATAACCGTCAATTCGTGGTTTATCGGCCGGGGTTGGGGAAGAAAGACTCACCAAGGACGACAAGGGGGGATCGATGGCCGCACGACCACTCGTGGCGCGGCAGCCGAACGAGAGGCTCCAGGCACTGATCCAGGAGGCCGGCTGCTCGAACGCCGGCCTCGCCCGCAGGGTGAACATGTGCGGGGCCGAACACGGCCTCGACCTGCGGTACGACAAGACCTCCGTGGCCCGCTGGCTGCGCGGCCAGCAGCCGCGCGGGCGCGCCCCGGGCATCGTCGCCGAGGCACTGGGCCGCAAGCTCGGCCGCGCGGTGTCCATCGACGAGATCGGCATGGCCAACGGGCGGAACCTCGCCACCGGCATCGGCCTGCACTTCGCACCCACCGTGCTCGGCGCGATCGAGCAGGTCTGCGAGCTGTGGCGCAGCGACGTCGGCCGGCGCGACTTCCTCACCGGCTCCACCGTCGCCGCCTCCGCGCTCGTCGAGCCCAGCCGGGACTGGCTCATCACCCGCCCCGACCAGGGGGTGGCGCGCAACGGCGGGGCCCGCGTGGGCATGTCGGACGTCGAGGCGGTCAAGGCGACCACCCAGGCGCTCACCGACCTCGACCACCGCTTCGGCAGCGGCCACGTCCGACCGGTCGTGGTGCACTACCTCAACAGCGTGGTCTCCGGTCTCCTCGCCGGCAGCTACCGCGAGTCGGTGGGGCGCGAACTGTTCTCCGCCGTCGCCCGGCTGACCGAGCTGGCCGGCTACATGGCGGTCGACACCGGCCAACCCGGCCTCGCCCAGCGGTACTACATCCAGGCGCTGCGGCTGGCCCAGGCGGCGGGCGACCGCGCCTACGGCGGCTACATCCTGGCGGCGAGCATGAGCCACCTCGCCGCCTCGCTCGGCAACCCGCGCGAGATCGCCCAACTCGCCCGCGCCGCACAGGAGGGCGCCCGCGGACAGGTCACCGCGACCGTCGAGGCGATGTTCCACGCCGCCGAGGCGCGCGGCCACGCCCTGCTCGGCGACGCCCGCACCTTCGCCACCGTCGCGGGGCTCGCGCTGGAGGCCATGGACCGCTCCGAGCCGGACCAGGACCCGGCGTGGATCGCCCACTTCGACCACGCCTACCTCGCCGACGAACTGGCGCACTGCCACCGCGACCTCGGCCAGGCCGAGCCGGCCGCCCGCCGCGCCGAGGAGGCCCTCGCGGCCCACCCGGCCACGCGTGCCCGCCGCCGCGCCATCGACCTGCTGCTGCTCGCCGACACCCAGGTGCAGCAGCGCGAGCTGGACGCGGCCTGCCACACCGGGGAACAGGCCGTCGTACTGCTCTCGGGGCTGCGCACCAACCGCGGCGCGGAGTATCTCGACGACTTCCGCCGCCGGCTGGAGCCGTTCGCCGCCGAACCGGTGGTGCGCGCCTTCCATGCCCGGGTGGACGAACAGGAGGCGGCCTGAGGGTGATCGGGGCCCGTCCGGCGGGGGACGCCGGCCGGTGCACACCGAATCGTTACCGGACCGACACTCCGGGCCCACGTGCCGGCCAAAGCGCTGCGCAGGCCCGCCGAGCCCGCCCGCGTCACCACCGGCCGCGCCGCCGGCCAAGTGTGAGGTGACGCTCACCCGTTCAGGTGCGTGGGCGTCGCTCGGCGGGACCCGGTAGCGTTGGCCGACGGTTTGCACGGTAGGCCAGAGTCAGGAGTGGGCGGCGATGCACAGCAGCGGACGCGGCGAGGATTCGCCCGATGCGTACCGGGGCGTCGTACTGCCCGCAGGTCGGCAGCAGCCGCCGCTCCAGTACGGCGAGCACGTCCAGCCGGCCGGCGGCACCCCCTGGGGCTCGCCCGACGGACAGGGCGGCGTCCCGCCGGGTGCCGTCGAGCCGGCCGACGCCACGCAGATGCTGCCGCCCTACCCCGGCGGCGACCCGCTCGGCCTGCCCGCGGCCGGGTCGGGCCCCGCGCCGATGCCCCCCGGCCCGGGTGCCGTGGAGCCGGCCGACGCCACGCAGATGCTGCCGCCCTACCCCGGCGGCGCGCCCGCGCCGCAGTTGCCGCCCCTTCCGCAGCAGGCACCGCCGGCCCTGCCGCCCCAGCACGCCCCGGCGGCCGCGCACATAGCCGACCCCGGCCCGGCCGACGCGACGCAGGCCCTGCCCTTCTTCCAGGACCACCAGGACCAGGGCGGCGCTTACGGCCAGCAGACCGCCGGCTACGACCAGCAGGCCGGCTACGACCAGCAGGGGTACGGCCAGGCGCCGTACGAGCAGCCCGGCGGCTACGAGCAGTACCCGAACGCCGGCGGCCCGTCGTACGGCGGCCAGGAGCAGCTCGCCGGACAGCCCGGACAGCCCGGACAGCCCGGACAGCCCGGCCAGTACGGCGGCTTCGAGGAGGAGCCGCCGCCCGGCTCCGGCCCGGGGCACGACAGCGACTACGACCACCTCTTCCGGCAGGACGTGCCGAGCCCGGCGCCCATGCGGCCGCACATCATCCAGCCGCCGGACCGCCGCCAGCCCGCCCGGCCCTACGGGCAGCAGCCGCAGGGCCCCGCCGGCGGCCCGCAGGACCCCGGCTACGGCGCCGACCGGCCCTACGGCTACGACGACGGCGGTGAGCGCAGGCGCGGCCTGTCGCCGAAGGCGCTGATCGGCATCGTGGTCGCCGGGTGCGTGGTGGCCGGCCTGGTGGTCGGCGCGCTGCTCAACTCCGGCGGCGGGGGCGGCAACACCGGCACGGTGGCCGACTCCTCCAGCGCCACCCCGTCGACCGGCGCCTCGGCGGGCGCCCAGCCCGGCGCCACGGACACCGCGGACGCCCAGGCGCAGCAGCAGGCGTCCGCACTGGACTCGCTGCTCAACAACAGCGACGCCAGCCGCAGTTCCGTGGTCAGCGCGGTCGCGTCGATCAGGACCTGCAGCAACCTGCCCGGCGCCGCGAGCGACCTGAACGCCGCCGCCGGCCAGCGCAAGTCCCAGGTCACGCAGCTCGCGAAGCTCTCCCTGGACGACCTTCCCGACCACGATGCGCTCAGCACCGCGCTGACCAAGGCGTGGCAGGCGTCGTCGGCCGCTGACACCCACTACGCGAACTGGGCCGGCCAGGCGCAGAAGAACCAGAAGGTCTGCCACGGCGGCCACGCCAAGAACACCACCGAGACGCAGGCCGGGGACCGTGAGAGCGGCACCGCGACCGCCGAGAAGAAGAAGGCGGTCAAGCTGTGGAACGCGATCGCCAGCAAGTACGACCTCACCCAGCGCCAGTACACCCAGCTCTGAGGCGCCGCGACCGGAGCCGGCCGCCGGCCGCTACGTCCCGTCGGGCTTCAGCGGGGCGTACGACGACGGCTTGAGGGTCTTCGTCACGTTCACGAAGCCCGGCTGCTCCTGCACGAGGCGGCCCCCGCGCACCTGCTGGTACACGATGTCCGCGTTGACCATCCGCGGGTGGTCCGGGACCCCCAGCAGGTCCGCGTCGGTCCAGCCGAGGTCGGGGGTCAGGCCGCCGGTGGACAGCTTCGTGGTGGAGTCCATCGCCCGCCGCACGCTGTCCGCGTCGATGTCCGTCCCGTCGGCCATCGCGCGCACCACCTCGGTGAAGACGTCATAGGCGATCCACGTCGTCTGCACCCCGGGGTCGGCGACGTCGATCGTGTCGTCGCCGAAGGCGTACCTGGTGATCACCGACTTCATCTCGTCCCACTTCGGGTCCGAGGCCGGCGGGTACCAGTCGGCGATCCGCGCGCCCTCCAGCGGGCTCTTGGCGCCGCCGCTGGCGTCCACCACCGACTGCTGGACGCTGCCGATCACCGAGGACAGCTGCACCTTCGGCCGCACGTCGCCGACCCGGCGCAGGGAGTCGAAGAAGGTGCCGGTGTGGTCGCCGAGGACCGCGGAGACGCAGGTGGACGCCTTGTCGTCGCCGACCGCCGTGGTCGCGACGGAGGTGTAGTCGGTCGAGTCGTCCTTGGTGAGGATGTCCTCGACGGGGTGCTTGCCCGCCTCCCGGAGCCCCTGGTCGAGGAAGATCGGGAACTGGTCCCCGGTGATCGAGTCCGGCCGGACCAGGGCCACCTTCCTGCAACTGCGCGCGAGTTGCAGCCCGCTGCCGGCCAGCAGCGCCGGCAGCCCGCCGTTGACCGGGAACGACATCAGGCTCTGGTACTCGTCCTCGGTGATCCCGTACCCGCCGATGTAGGGGATGTCGTCGCCCTCCAGCGCCGAGACGAAGCTGCTGCCCTCCTCGCTGTAGGACCCGACGACGGCGACCGCTCCCGCGTCGGCCGCCTGCTTCGCGCAGTCGGTGACCGCGACCGCGTCGTTGCGCTCGTTGCAGGTGAGCACCTTGAGCTTGCGGCCGTGCAGCCCGCCCTGGTCGTTGACGTAGCTCTCCACGGCCTTGGCCATGCCGAGCATCCCCGGCATGTTGGTGGCATCGGTGCCCACCGGCGCCCAGGTCATCACCACGATCGGTCCCGGCGAGCCCCCCGAGCCGCCTGGGAGGACGCCGCACCCGCCGACCAGCGCGGACACGGCGAGCAGTGGGACGGCGGCACGCCGGAGCGCGCCCCTGCGGCGGTCAGTCATATCACTGGAAGATTCCCCTTCCGTCCCAACAGGCGGCTTATCGGACACCAACGCCCGGTCACCTTCCGGTGAATTACGGGTGCCGCCGGGCGGGTGCGTACGATCGTGCGCTGTGCAAGGTTCGGAGAAGTCTTCCCGTCGCGGCCGCCACTCCTCCACGATGGGTGGCATGCCCCTCAACGACATGCCGTGGTGGCGCTGGCGCAGCAACGTGCGCTCCGCGCTGCACATGATCAGCGACCCCGTCTTCCAGATGGAGGTCTGGCGGACCGGACGCGAGGGATACGGCGACGTCACCGACGCCGTCTACCGCCTGGTCGAGGACACGTGGCTGGACAACTGGTCGGCCGAGAAGTACGTGGGCACGATCTTCCGCGACGCCCAGGAGGCGGCGCTCGTGGACGTCGCGGTGCTGCGGGTGCTGAAGATCCTGCACCAGGTGGGCGCGGACGCCCCGGCGGTCGCCTACCTCGACCACCCGGCCTGGCCCGAGGCGGTCACCGCGGCGCGCGAGGCGCACGTGCGGATGGCGTCCGCCGACGGTGAGGACCCCGACGCGGCGCCGCGCTCGCTGGAGGTGCTGGCGATCTACAACCGGACGGCGTGACCCCGGGGGCGCGGCGGCACGACCCCGACCGTGCGGCGGCGTGACCTCGGCGGCGCGGTCGCGCGCCCCGGGCGCCGGCGGCCGGCCTCCGCGCCGGAACGGCGATCAGGTCCGTGTTGCGGACACCACCCCCGCGGGCGGCCCGGTTGTGCCACGCTTGTGCCGTGACCGACCAGCCGTCGCAGCAGCCGCCGCAGTACGTCCTCACGCTGTCGTGCCCCGACAAGCAGGGCATCGTGCACGCGGTCTCCAGCTACCTCTTCATGACCGGTTGCAACATCGTCGACAGCCAGCAGTTCGGCGACCAGGGCACCGGGCTGTTCTTCATGCGGGTGCACTTCTCCGCCGGCGACGAGGTGACCGCCGACAAGCTGCGGGCGAGCTTCGCGGCCGTGGGTGACGCGTACCACATGGACTGGCGCATCCACCCGTCCGCGGAGCGGATGCGGGTCGTGCTGATGGTGAGCAGGTTCGGGCACTGCCTCAACGACCTGCTCTTCCGCGCCAGCACCAGCGCGGTGCCGGTGGAGATCGCCGCCGTGGTCTCCAACCACACCGAGTTCCGCGCCCTGGTCGAGTCGTACCAGGTGCCCTTCCACCACATCCCCGTCACCAAGGACACCAAGGCGGACGCCGAGGCGCGGCTGCTGGAGATAGTGGCGGAGCAGGGCGTCGAGCTGGTCGTGCTCGCCCGCTACATGCAGGTCCTCTCCGACGACCTGTGCCGGAAGCTGTCCGGCCGGATCATCAACATCCACCACTCCTTCCTGCCGAGCTTCAAGGGCGCCAAGCCCTACCACCAGGCCCACGACCGCGGTGTGAAGCTCATCGGCGCGACCGCCCACTACGTGACGGCCGACCTCGACGAGGGCCCGATCATCGAGCAGGAAGTCGAGCGGGTCGGCCACGAGGTCACCCCGGAGCAACTGGTCGCGATCGGCCGGGACGTGGAGTGCCAGGCGCTGGCCCGCGCGGTGAAGTGGCACAGCGAGCACCGGGTGCTCCTCAACGGCCGCCGGACCGTGGTCTTCGGCTAGGCCCTGTCCGGGCCTGTCCCGGCCCGGGCCCTGTCCGGGCCTGTCCGGCGGGAGCCCCGGGGCCGCTCCGGCGGGGCGCCGCGGGGCTCCTCGTCACATGCGCGACAGCGACGCCGTCGCGTAGAGCACGTCCCGGACGGCCTCACGGTCGCCGACCGCGCCCGCCGCCACCCGCTCCGGCACCACGCGGCCCGTGGCGAGCTGGCAGAACTCCAGGCTGTCCATGGCCACGTGCGCCACCTGGTGGTCGGGTGAGGCGACCGCGCCCGGCGAGTCGAGCGGGAGCAGCCACTCGCCGCCACCGTCGCCCTCGATCTCCAGCCTGAGCGAACGCCCCGGCGACCCCGCGGCCACCAGCCGAGCCGGCGACACCGCCAGCCCGGCCCTGCGCCGCGCGGCGAGCACCCCGGGCAGCTTGCCCGCGGTCAGCCCGATCATCCGCCGCAGGTGGCCCGTGGCGGGCTTGTCGTATAGGGGGTAGTCGACCGCCTCGGCGATGTCCGCGGCGTGCGTCCAGCACGCGAACGCGCGGTCGACGAACGCGTCCTGGAAGGGCAGTTCGAAGTCGCCGTAGTCCACCGGAAGACCGGCGACCCCCTCGCCCGCGAACGCGACGGTGCGCACCAGGCGGTGGCTCTGCCCGCGCCACAGCAGGCGCAGCGTCGCACCCGGCAGGTTCCGGTGGGCGGCCCAGTGCGCGGCGGTCCGCTCGGCGGGCGAGCGCGGCAGCTCGACCTCGTCGGCGGCGCGCCCGAGGCTCAGCGGCCGCGGCCGGTCGAGGCCGTACCGCTCGGTGGCGTCGTCGGACGCCGTGTCCACCGTCTGCTGCGGCAGCCCGAGCGCGCGGCCGACCAGCCCGTCGACGGCGATCAGGTGCGCGATGACCTGGCGGACGGTGAACTCCCGCACCACCGGGGCACCGTCGAACCACTGAAGGCGCACCGGCTCGTTCCAGTAGCCGTCGCCCAGGTCGCGCAGCAGGGCGTCTAACCGGGCGGTCTCCGCGTCGTAGGGCCCGGCCCACTCCGGAACCGGGATCCGCGCCGGCCGCCGGCCCAGGCACCCTTCGAGCACCCGCGCCCGCAGCAGCGGGTCGAGGTCCAGCGAGTCCTCCTGGTGCAGCAGCCCGACCGCGTCCCGCAGCCGCAGTGCCTCCTCGGCGCAGCTCGCGCAGTCGGTCAGGTGCACCTCGACCGCGAGCGTCTCGTCGCGCGAACAGGCGGCCAGCGCCCAGGCGCCGAGCAGTGACTTGAGAGTGGCGTGGTCGTACGGCGGTACGCGGACGCTGGTCATGGACGAGGCCGTTCCGGGGCTGACGCGCGGGAGACGGGGCCCGGCCGGGTCCGCCGCCTCGGGCGGATCGGGGGCCTCGGGGGAACCGGCCGGCCGCGCCGGACCGAAGGGCGGGTACGCGGACCCGGCCCAGGACGCGGAGGGCGCGGGGGTCCCGGAGGGCGCGGAGGTGCCGGGGGACGCGGGAGCCGCCGGGCCGCCCCAGGGCGCGGTGGGCGCCCCCGGGGAGCCGGACGGCGGCCGCGCGCCGGGTCCGGACGGCTCGGCGGGGCCGGGCAGCGGCAGCCCGAAGGGCAGGTCGTCGGGGGAGTCGCGCTGGTCCCGCTGGGCGGGGACACGCGGCGGCCGCCCGTTCCCGCCGACCCCGCGGCCCGCGCCGTCCCCGCCGCCGGAGCCGTCACGGGCGTCGCCGCCAGGGCCGCTCCCGTCGCGGCCGGCGTCGTCGGGCGGCCCGTCGCCGTCGCGGTCCACCGGCCCGCTCACCGCTTGCCCCGCACGCGGTTCGGGTCGAACGGCGGCTCCGGCGGGTCCTCCGGCTCCATCGCGGTGGACAGCAGTTGCAGGCCGAGCCGCAGCCGGCGGCGCGCCTCGTCCTCGCTCACGCCGAGGTTGTCCGCCGCGGCACGGTAGTCCAGCCGCTCCCGGTAGGCGAGTTCGAGCGCCGCGCGCAGCGGCGCGGGCATGGACGTCACGATGAAGTCGGCGCGGGCCGCGGTGTTCGCCTCGCGCACGCGTGCCTCCAGCACGTCGGGGTTGGTACGGCCGCGGTGCTCGTACTGGCGCAACCGGTGCACCGCGTGGCGCTGGGTGAGCGCGGCGATCCACGACCGCAGCGAACCGTACCGCGGTTCGTAGGCGTCCGGGTTCTCCCAGACGTATCCGAACACCTCGCGGGTGATCTGGTCCGCGGCGGTGTCGTCGTCGGTCACGCGGTGCGCCAGGCCGTGGACGAGGGAGGCGTAGCGGTCGTAGAGCTCACCGAGCGCCGCCTCCTCGCCGCGCGCCAGCCGCTGCTGCATCTTGCGGTCCCAGCGCGGCGGTGCGGGTGTCGCCATGTCCCGGCCCCCTTGCTCCGTCCGACCCGTGCCCCTGCCCGTGCCCTGTCCCTGTCCTGCCCTGCCTGTGTCCGTGTCCTGCCCGCGTCCTGCCCGTCGTGTCCGGTCCCGCTCGATCCCGCTCGGTCCCGCCGTCGCACACGGGCTCCGCGCTCCTCGGCGCCGGGCCGCACGCCGGGGCGCCCGCGCCCGCCCGTCCGACGTTACCCGGCACCCCCGAGGGCACACGCGGCTTTGCACCAACCTGGCACCGCATGCGACCGCTTCTGTCGGTCTGTTACCCGGGTGTGACCACAAGATGGCCGGGTTGCGACCGGGAGCGGGCATAGGGTCGGAGGACGGGAGGAATCCGAGTCGACGGCGAGGCGAGGTGGGTACCGGTGCTGGTGACCCAGGCCGAGCGGGACGGCTGGGCGGTGGTTACGGTCGCGGGGGAGATGGACCTGATCTCGTCGCCCGCGGTCCGGCAGAAGGTGCACGAAGCGGTCGCGGACGGCCGGCGCAGCGTGGTGCTCGACCTCGCCGGCGTGCGGTTCTGCGACTCCAGCGGGGTGGGCGTGCTGATCGGCGCACGCCGGCTCATGCGGTCCTGCGCGGGCCGGCTGCGGATCGTGCTGCCGCGGGAGGACGGCGAGGGCGCGCCGCCACGGGTCGCGGGGGCGTCCGGCGGCCAGGGCGTCGGCCACGGCGGGGAGGCACACGTCAACCGGGTGCTGGCCGCGCTCGGCGTACGTCGGCTCTTCGAGGTCTACCCGGACCTGGACGCGGCCACCGACGACACCGCCCGGCCGCTGTCCGCCTGAGCGGACGCCGGGCGAACGCGAACCCCGAGCGAAGCCGAGCGGACCAGAGCGGACCCGAGCGGACCAGAGCGGACCAGAGCGGGCCGGGGCGGACCAGAGCGGGCCGGGGCGGACCCGAGCGGGCCGGGGCGGACCCGAGCGGGCCGGGGCGGACCCGAGCCGGCCGCCCGCACAACCCCGTTGCACCGCCGGGTCGGCCTGTCCGAGATTGGGTCCATGACGACGCACCTCACCTTCGCACGCGGCGACATCACCGAGGCACCGGTCGACGCGGTGGTCAACGCCGCGAACTCCTCCCTGCTCGGCGGGGGCGGGGTCGACGGCGCCATCCACCGCAAGGGCGGCCCCGAGATCCTGGCCGCCTGCCGAGCGCTGCGGGCGTCCCACCACGGCCGCGGGCTGCCCACCGGCCAGGCCGTCGCCACGACGGCGGGGCGGCTGCCGGCGCGCTGGGTCATCCACACGGTCGGGCCGGTCTGGCACCCCGCGGAGGACCGGTCGGCGCTCCTCGCCTCCTGCTACCGGGAGTCGCTGCGCGTGGCTGACGCGCTCGGCGCCGCGACGGTGGCCTTCCCCGCCATCTCGACGGGCGTCTACGGCTGGCCGATCGACGACGGCGCCCGCGTCGCCGTACACACCGTGCGCGAGACACCCACCTCGGTGACCGAGGTGCGCTTCGTCCTCTTCGACGATGCCGCTTATGAGGCTTTTACGGCTTTCGGGTAGGCCGAACGGGAGAGAGGGAGTCGATCACGGAGCGTCCGCAGTGGGTTGTGTCCGAGGCGTGACTTGTCACGCGGTGGAGTCCGGGTGCTCCTCGGGTACGCTCCATCGGGTGCGCGTACGTACCAGGCTTCCCGAGGGGGCCGCTCCACCGGACCGGAGCGGTTTCGCGCCTGGCTGCGCCCCTCTGCGCCGGACGCGCCGCACAGTATGCGGTACACCCCCACCGTCGCGGGTGAATATGCCCGAAGCGCTTGTTGGAGTACCGGTCGCTCGGCCAAGCTTTGTGACTCCTGTGTCACATACGGTGACGGCAGGCAGGCGCGAGGCGCCGGGTCGCCCGGTTCGGATGGTGTGAGCAGTGCAGATGCTTCAGATGCAGCTCGAGGTCGGGGTCGACCCGGCCGAGGTCGGGCGTGCCCGCCGCTGGGCGAGGTCGCGGCTCGTGGGCTCCGGCATAGGAGCCGACGAGCCGGTCGCCGAGACGCTGCTGCTGCTCATCTCCGAACTCGTCACCAACGCGGTGGTGCACACCGGCTGCCCGGCGGTGCTGCGCATGCTCTTCCCGAGCGCGCCCGCCGCCCCCGTGCGCGTAGAGGTCGCCGACACCAGCGTCCTTCCACCCTCCCCGCGCCACGCCGACCGTGACGAGACCGGCGGTCGCGGCCTCGAACTCGTCGACGGCCTCGCCGACCGCTGGGGCTGGCACCCGGAGGGCGCGGGCAAGCAGATCTGGTGCGAGGTGGACCGCGGCGCGGCGGCCGCGATCCTGACCTGACGGCCAGCGCTCGCCCGGCACGCGCCGGCCCCTGGCCCCCTGCCCCCCGGCGCCTGTGCCGCCGGCTCCCCGGACCGCCGGGTCCCCGCGCCGCCCCGGTTCCCCGGGCTACCCGCGTCCCGAGGTCTGGAACGTCCGCCGGTACGCCGTCGGTGACACCCCCAGCGCGCTCTGGATGTGCTGCCGCAGCGACGCCCCGGTGCCGAACCCCGCCTCCCGCGCGACCCGGTCCACCCCGAGGTCGGTCGACTCCAGCAACTGCCGCGCCCGCTCGACGCGCTGCTGGGTCAGCCACTGGCCGGGGCTCATGCCCACCTCCTCCCGGAACCTCCGGGTGAACGTCCGCACGCTCATCGCCTCCCGCTCCGCGAGCTGCCGCAGGGTCACCGGCTGCTCCAGCCGCTCCAGCGCCCACGACCTGGCCCGCTCGGTGCCCGCCAACTGCGGCTCCGGCAGCGGCCTTCGGATGTACTGCGCCTGACCGCCCTCCCGGTGCGGCGGCACCACGGTCCGGCGGGACACCGCGTTCGCCACAGCGGTGCCGAAGTCCCGCCGCACGATGTGCAGGCACAGGTCGATCCCGGCCGCCACCCCCGCCGAGGTCAGCACGTCGCCGTCGTCCACGTACAGCACGTCCGGGTCCACCCGCACCCGCGGGAACAGCCGTTGGAAGTGGTCCGCGCTGCTCCAGTGCGTGGTCGCCGGCCGTCCGTCCAGCAGCCCCGCCGCCGCCAGCAGGAACGATCCCGTGCAGATCGACACCACCCGCGCACCCGGCCGGATCGCGGCGAACGCCTCCACCAGTCCGGCGCCGAGCCGGCCCTCCTCGTAGACCTCGCCCATCTCGTGCGAGGCGGGCACCACCACCGTGTCCGCCTCGGCCAGCGCCTCCACGCCGTGCTCGACCGTGATGGCGAAGTCGGCGTCCGTCCGCACCGGGCCCGGGCGCACGCTGCACGTCACCACCTCGTACAGGTCCGTGCCGCCCGCCTCCCGGTCCCGGCTCCTGGCCGCCCCGAAGATCCGCAGCGGGATGCCGAGTTCGAACGGGATCACGCCGTCCAGCACGAACACCGCCACCCGGTGCCGCCCGTCGCCGCCGAAGACCTGGAGCCGCTCGGGTACCCGGGAATCCGCCATGGCCCGATCCTTGCACACCATGGCCCTCGGGCCACTCGCCCGCCCGGAACGCGCCCCGGAGACTGGGCGACGTGACGCAGACACCCCGCACCTCCGCGGTCGCACCCGCGGCCGAGACCGCCGTACCCGTCCCGCCCGACGGCGGCGCCGGGCCGCGCCGTCCCGCGCGCCCGCACCGCGCCTGGGCCGTCGCCGCCGTCACCTTCGTGACCATCATCGGCTCCGCCGCGTTCGCCTCCCTTCCCGGACTCCTCATCGACCCGCTGCACGGCGAGTTCGGCTGGTCGCGCGCCATGATCGGCTTCGCGGTCTCCGTCAACCTCGCGCTGTACGGGCTGACGGCGCCGTTCGCCGCCGCGCTGATGGACCGCTTCGGCATCCGGCGCGTCGTCGCCTGCGCGCTGCTGACGATCGCGCTCGGCGCCGGGCTGACCGTCGGCATGACCCAGGTGTGGCAACTGGTGCTGTGCTGGGGCGTCCTGGTGGGCCTGGGCAGCGGTTCGATGGCGCTCGCGTTCGCCGCGACCGTCGCCAACCGCTGGTTCGTCGCCCGCCGCGGTCTGGTCACCGGCATCCTCACCGCGGGCGGCGCGGCCGGCCAACTGGTCTTCCTCCCTCTTCTGTCGTGGATCACCGAGCACCACGGCTGGCGTCCCGCCGCGGCGACGGTCGCCTGCGCGGCCCTCGCCGTCGTGCCCTTCGTCTGGCTGCTGCTGCGCGACCATCCCGCGGACGCCGGCGTGGCGCCCTACGGTGCGGCGGAGTTCGTCCCCAAGCCCCCGCCGGTCACCGGCGCGGCCGGGCGTGCGCTGCGGGCCCTCCTCCACGCGGCACGCGGCGGTACCTTCTGGCTGCTGGCCGGTGCCTTCGCGATCTGCGGGGCGTCGACCAACGGCCTGGTGAAGACCCACTTCGTGCCCGCCGCGCACGACCACGGGCTCCCGGTGACGACCGCGGCGTCCCTGCTCGCCGTCATCGGGGTGTTCGACATCGCGGGCACGGTGGCCTCCGGATGGCTCACCGACCGCCTGTCGCCGAGGCGGTTGCTCGCGATGTACTACGGACTTCGCGGACTGTCGCTGATGTTCCTCCCCATGCTGTTCTCGGACACCATCCATCCCTCGATGGTGCTGTTCATCGTGTTCTACGGCCTCGACTGGGTGGCGACGGTGCCGCCGACCATCGCGCTGTGCCGTGAGCACTACGGCGAGAACAGCGCGATCGTCTTCGGCTGGGTGCTCGCGGCGCACCAGATCGGCGCGGCCCTGGTCGCCTACCTCGGCGGGGTGGCGCGTGACGCGCTCGGTTCCTACGACGTCGTCTGGTACACCTCCGGTGCGTTGTGCGCGGTGGCCGCGCTGATGTCCCTGGTCGTCCGCCACCGGCCGGTCGCCGCGCCCGTGGTGGCGGTTACCGGTTGAACACCCCGAACTCCCGTTCTCGTCCCGGTTCGGGCGGAGTTCACCCGTCCGGCCGAGCACGGCGGGACCGGCCGCCCCGCCCCGGCCGCGCAGCCCTCATCGCACGCGTGCGGCCGCGCGCGCGATGCGGCGCGCGTCGATCGCCATCTCGCGGAACATCCCGCTGATCGGATTGGTGAACCCGGTGAAGTACAGCCCGGGCGCGTCCGGGGGCGTCCTGGCCCCGTGCGCCACCGGGCGGCCGCGGCCGTCGAGCACGCCGAGGTGCCCCACGAGCGGTTCGAGGCCCCGCCGGTAGCCGGTCGCGGCGACCACCACCTCCGGCTGGATCTCGGAGCCGTCGGCGAGCCTCACCCTGTCCCCGTCGAACTCCGCGACGGCCGCGACGGGTTCGACCCGGCGCGAGCGGACGGCGGCGATCAGGCCGACGTCCTGCACCGGGATCGAGCCGTCGAGCACGCGCGAGTACAGCCCGGTCGCGGGGCGCGGCAGGCCGTACGCGGACAGGTCGGGCACCCCGGCCTTCGCGACGTACGGCGCGATGCGGTCCACCAGCCGCGTGGGCAGCCGCCGGCAGACGATCCCGCTCGCCTGCGCCGGCCAGCCGAACGTGGAGCGGCGCAGGATGTGCGGGGCCGTGCGCACCGCGAGCCGCACCCGTCCGGCGCCGCCCTCCACCAGGTCGACGGCGATCTCCGCGCCGGTGTTGCCCACGCCGACCACGAGCACGTCCCGGCCGGTGTAGGGGCCGGCGTTGCGGTAGCGGGCCGCGTGCAGAAGATCGCCGGAGAAGGTGTCCCGTCCCGGCCAGTCGGGTATGTGCGGACTGTGGTTGTGGCCGGTCGCCACCACGACCACGGCGGAGGACAGGACCCGGCCCCCGGTCGCGGGCAGTTCCCAGCCCGCGCCCGAGCGCTCCACGCGTCCCACTTCGATGCCGGTGGCGATCTCGAGTTCGTGGTGCTCGGCGTACGCCTCGAGGTAGCGCACCACGTCGTCCCTGCTCACCCACCGGCCGTACCGGCGCGGAATGGGCAGGCCCGGCAGGGCCGACAGCCGCCGCGTGGTGTGCAGGTGCAGCCGGTCGTAGTGGCCGCGCCAGGACGCTCCCACCTGTTCCGCGCGCTCCACCACGAGGGGCCGCAGCCCCTGCTGCCGGATCGCCGCGGCCGCGGCCAGTCCGCCGGGGCCGGCGCCGATGACGATGGCGTCGGGTGCGGCGGTGGGCGGGGGGACCCGGTCGGTGGCGGCGGTCGTGGGGTCGGCCATGGGAGCACTCCTGGAGCCTGGATACGTCAGTGGGGAGCGAGTCGAGAGCAAAGTGGTGGTCGTCGGAAGATATTGCTACGGGCGGGTGCGAGCGTAACCCCCGATGCCGGTCGAGCGGCATGGGTCGTCGCCCGCCGCCCATGTGCGGGACGGGGCCTGTCGCTTGGCCTCCGACGGGCGAGGCGGTCGGAGGCCACCGGGCGCCGCCGCGCCACTTGTCGCCCGTCGCCCGTCAGTGCCTCGCCGGGCGGCCGGGCGGCCGGGCGGGAGAGAGGGAGCGGGAGGACGGTGCATGTGCCCCCCGCACACGCGACGACGCGGGCGCCGGCGGTCTCCCCCGAGACCTCGTGGCGCCCGCGTCGGGGCGTGGTGTTGCGGCAGGACTGGCGTGTACGGGACCGAACGGCCCCACGGACGGGGCGGGTCGGGCGGCCGGCTACTTCGGCGGTTTCTTCCCGGTGACTCCGAGGTGCACCAGAAGTGCCAGGTTCGGCTTCAGGTCGGCCTGCTTGACGCCGGAACCGGTGAAACCTTTCTGGTGCGCGGCGACCGCGGCGAGCATGGCCACCAGCGACCCCGCCACGGCCGGTGCGCTGACCTGCTTGTCGACCCGGCCCTTGCTCTGCAGCTCCTTGATGGACTCGGTGAGCGAGCCCGTCACGGAGTTGAGGACGCGGGTGCGGATCCGGTTGAAGCGCTTGTCGCCTTCGGCGGCGCCGAGGTCGATCACCCGCAGGATCGCGTCGTTCCTGCGCCAGAAGGACAGGAAGCCGTCGACGAGTTCGTCCGCGGCGAGCGCGCCCGACTTGCCGACCCAGGAGCGGCCCGCGACCAGTTCGGTCAGGCCCGCGCCTTCCTTGGCCATCTCGTCGGCGAGCTCGAGGACGGCGCCTTCGACGTCGGGGAAGTACTGATAGAACGTTGCGGGGGAGGTGCCCGCCATCCGGGCGACGTCAATCACCTTGACATCCCGGTACGGCGACGTGCTGAGCATCTCGCCGAGGCAGTCCAGCAGCTTCTGCCGCGTGGCCTGCCCGCGGCGGCCCGCAACACGGCCGTCGACGGTGCGAACTTGTCCTGTCATGCCGTCAGTTTACCGACCCGTGATCGGCGCGCGATTTGGCGGCGTGCAAACGGGGAGGCACTGCTTCCACTTGGTGAACCTCCAGTTCAACGGGGCTTTCTTCCGTCTCGGGAGCCTCAACGGCGGGAGGTCGTAATGTGGTGAATGGGTGATTTGACCCCGTGGAATTGGGCACTCGAAGAATCGACCACATGTTCGCATCACCGTGCGTGTGGTGGGGAAGATCACTCATGAGGGTCGGCGCCGACAGCGTGTCGCGGACACGGCGCGGGCCACCGACGGGACGGAGAGGTGAGGATCATGCCGGCATTCAACGAGGGCGCCCCGTGCTGGGCCGATGTGGCGCTGCCCGACCTCGCCGCGGGCCGGGCCTTCTACGGCGAACTGTTCGGCTGGACCTTCCAGGACCAGGGCGAGGAGTTCGGCCACTACACGATGGCGTTGCGCGACGGCGCCAAGGTCGCCGCGCTGGTGCCGAGGCCGGATCCGTCGATGCCCACCGCCTGGGGCGTCTTCCTGGCCGTGGCCGACGTGGCCGACACCACCGACAAGGTCAGGGCGGTCGGCGGCCAGGTGGCCTTCGGGCCGGACGCGGTCGCCGACAGCGGTGTCATGGCCGGGATCGTCGACCCGGGCGGCTCCTTCGTCGGCCTCTGGCAGCCCGGCGGCCACGAGGGCTTCGAACGCGTCGCCGCGCCCGGCGCCTACGCCTGGTCGGAGAACCACACGCGGGAGGCGGAGGCGGTCGACGCCTTCTACCGGGACGTGTTCGGATACGCGTCCCAACAGGTCGGTGACGGTGTCCACCTCGACTACCGGGTGTGGTCCGTGCCGGGAGCCGAGGACCCCTCGCTCGGTCGGCTGAAGCTGGGAGACGCCCCCGAGGAGGATCCCGGGTACCAGGTCTACTTCGCGGTGGGCGACTGCGACGACGCGGCGGCCACCGTCCGCCGGCTCGGCGGGCAGGTGCTGGCCGGGCCCGCGGAGTCGCCCTACGGCCGTACCGCCGTCGTCGCCGACGACCAGGGAGCACGCTTCGCCGTGATCGACCTGGAGCGGCGGTCGGACGGGACGCCCGGCCGGTAGGGGCGCCCGAGCCACCCCGCCCGGCCGGTAGGGGCGCCGGAGCCGCCGGACAGGCCCCGGGCCGCCGCTTCCCGGGCCCGCCCCGGCGCGGCGGGTGGCCGCCGGAGGGAGGGAAGGGGATGATAACGAGTTCGCTCACCGGGCGTGTCGCGTAGGCCCTGGGTTCGCAACGGGCGCCCGTCCCAGGAAGAATCGGGTCCGTACCCTGGCACGGGAGCCAGCGACCGGCCGGACGGGACCGGGAAGCACGGGGAACGGCCGCGCACGACGCGGGCACGGGGAGGTGGCAGGGCAAGTGGTGGAGCAGCTTACGCAGCATGACCCGAGACGGATCGGCCCTTTCGAGGTGCTGGGACGGCTCGGCGCCGGCGGCATGGGGCTGGTCTATCTCGCCCGCTCGGCCTCCGGTCGGCGGGTGGCGATCAAGACCGTACGGGCGGAACTGGCCGAGGACCAGCTCTTCCGGGTCCGCTTCACGCGTGAGGTCGAGGCGGCCCGCGCGGTCTCCGGCTTCTACACCGCCGCCGTCGTCGACGCCGACCCGCGGGCCGCCGTCCCCTGGCTCGCCACCGCGTACGTCCCGGCGCCGTCCCTGGAGGAGATCGTCAGCCAGTCCGGCCCGCTGCCCGCCCAGGGGGTGCGCTGGCTCGCCGCCGGCATCGCCGAGGCGCTCCAGTCGATCCACGCCGCGGGCCTGGTGCACCGGGACATGAAGCCGTCGAACGTCCTGGTGGTCGAGGACGGTCCCAGGGTGATCGACTTCGGCATCGCCTCCGGGGTCTCCAACACCCGGCTGACCATGACGAACGTGGCCGTCGGCACCCCGGCCTACATGTCCCCCGAGCAGGCGCGCGACTCCCGCAGCGTGCGCGGCGCCAGCGACATCTTCTCGCTCGGCTCCACCCTCGTGTTCGCCGCGACCGGGCACGCGCCCTTCCACGGGGCCAACCCGGTCGAGACCGTCTTCATGCTGCTGCGCGAAGGCCCCGATCTGGCCGGGCTGCCCGAGGAACTGCGCCCGCTCATCGAGTCGTGCATGCGGATGAAGTCCGAGGAGCGCCCCTCTCCGGCCGACCTCCAGGCACAACTCGCGCCGCACCTGTTCTCCTCCGGCGGCGACGACACCGGCACCGCCTCGGCCTGGCTGCCGCCCGGCGCGGTCGCCATGATCGAGGAACGGCACCGCAGCCGGATCGGGCCGGTGCAGAACGGCGGCCGGTTCACCCGCCAGGGCGGCCCCCAGGTCTCCGGTCCGCAGGTTCCCGCACCGCCGCCGAGCCCCGCCCTCCAGCCGCCCGTACCGCAGGCGGCGCCTCCCGGGCCGGCGCCGCAGCAGTCCGGGCCGGTGCCGCCACCGCCCGCGTCGCCGCCCCGGCCGCAGCAGCCGCCCCGCGGCCCGGCTCCCCAGCACGCGGCCGCGGCCGTACAGCTCGCCGGGTCCGCGCCGATCGGGCCGGGACTGCGGCTGGCGCGGGCGGCCGACCTCAAGGCCACCGCCGGACCGGTGCCCGGCACCGAGTGGGTACGCCCCCGCGGCGCCCAGCGGACGGCCAAGGCCCCGCCCGCGTCCGTGCCCGCCGTGCCGCGACCGCCCGGCCCCCCGGGGGAGTGGCGGCCCTGGCGGTTCCGGATGTCGAACGACGTGTGGGGCACCCCGGTGGTGGACGGCGGCCTGCTCTACGTCACGTCCTTCGAGGTGCACGCGCTCGACGTGGCCAGCGGGCGCAGGCAGTTCAAGACCAGGGACGTGGCCTGGACGATGGCGGTGGCCGGCGGCCGCATCCACGCGTCGGACGGCCCCAGCCTCTTCGCGCTCGGCGCGGCCGACGGCGGCGAGCGGTGGCGCACCCCGATAGACGGCTGGGTGTACGCGGTACGCGCCGACGCGGGCACCGTCGTCACCGGGGTGCGCGGCGGCGTGGTGCAGGCGTGGGACGCCGAGCGCGGCACGCTGCGCTGGGAGCGGGCCGGCGCGCAGACGGAGTTCGAGTCGCCCGAGGCCGGACCGGCCGTCGAGGACCGGGCCGTGTACTACCAGGGCGGCGGCCTGCTGCACGCGGTGGACGCGCAAAGCGGCGCGGAGCTGTGGTCGTACCCCGTCGGGGAGCCCGGGGCGGCCGGCTCGGTGGTGACCCGGCCGGTGGTCGCCGACGGCGTCGTCCACCTGACCGCCGGCACCCGCGTCCTGGCCCTCGACGCGCGGACCGGCGCGGAGCGCTGGCACTTCGAGGCGCCCGCGGTGATGTTCGCCCCGCCCGCCCACGTGCCGGGCCCGGGCGCCACCGGCGGCGGCGTCTACGTCACCGACCACCTCGGCACCGTGTACGCCCTGGACCCCGCGGACGGCCGGGACCGCTGGCGGGTCGCCACCGAGCCGCGGCAGTCGCTGGAGCCGGTGGTGGTCGCCGCGGGCGGCGTCCACCTCGGGGCCGGCAGCGCGCTGTACACGCTGGACGCGGTCAGCGGGGCGCCGCGCTGGCGGTTCGCCGCACAGAACGAGATCACCGGGTCGCCCGCGGTGGCGGACGGCCGGGTGCACTTCGGTTCGAAGGACCACTGCCTGTACACGGTGGACGCTCAGGGCGGCCAACTGCGCTGGCGGCTGGAGACCGGCGGCGAGATCACCGGCTCACCGGTCACCGCCGACGGCGTGGTCTACGCCTGCTCCAAGGACCGCTGCGTGTACGCCCTGGACGCGGCGAAGGGCACCGGCTCCACCTCGCGCCGCGCCTGATCGGCCCGATCCCGGCCCGGTGCGGCCCGATGCGGGCCGCAGACCGCGGATCACGCCTCCGGCGTCCCGTCGGAGGACAGCGGCTCGGCGTACCCGGAGCGGTGGGACGGCCGCGAGGGCCCGTGGGGCGCGGAGTCCCACGACAGGTCGGCGGTGCCGTTCGACGTGGTGCCGTGCGGCGCGCCGCCGCCCGCGGCGGGGTCGTCCGGCACCGGAGCGCCCTCTTGCGGCGGCAGGGTCTCGTCGGGCCGGCCGTAGCGGGGGCGGCGCAGCCCGGAGAGCAGGAACGCCGCCGCGAAGAGCAGCAGCCCGCCGCCGACCGCGATCCCGACGCCCGTGTCCATGCCGTCGCCGCCCGCGGTCAGCGAACCGGAGAACTGCGCCTGCCGCACCATCCACAGCACCGTGACGCCCAGCACCAGGCACCCGGCCAGCGCCACCGCCGCCCACGACCGGCACAGCACGCCCAGCAGCGTGAGCAGCGCGGCGAAGCCCATCGGCAGGAAGAGGGAGCCGAGCAGGGCCGCGTCACGACCGGTGACGCCGACCCCCGTGAAGAGGTCGTCGATCCGGACGTCGGACCCGTGACGGCCGTCGTACCAGGCTCGGAAGGGGCACCAGACGGCGGCCGCCGCTCCGGCGAGCGCGAGCAGTGACCCCATGATGTTGCGGACCATCGTGGTGCCACCGCCTCGTGTCGCTCACTCGGCCCCCACGTGGCCGACGCTACGCCCGGCGCCGCGGCAGTGCCAGGCGAGCCGGGGCGCGGGGATGCCGGGCGAGCGCGGGCGGGGGTGAGCGGCGCGGCCCTCGGCCCACACCCGTCGTCCGCTCCCCTGCCCCCTCACGACGCAGGTCGGCCGCAGCGCCCCCTCCGCGCTGCGGCCGACCTGCCACCCGGGCAGTGGGCCGGCCCCCTGAGCCAGCCCCCCGTTCCCCCTTCCGGGCGTCCCCCTTTTCTCTCGCAGACCCGGAAACCCCCATCTCCAGGTCCACGGGACCCTATCCGCGGCTGGGCGGTTGCCCGGCGCCCCCGGCCCGTCCGGTGCACGCTGCGTGCGCGCTCGGTCGCGTTCCGGTTCGGGCGCCTCGCGCGGATCAGCTTGCGGGCTCGGACTCGGTGTGCCAGTTGTTCGGCTTGACTTGACCGGGCTTCGCCGTCGTGGCCGGGTCCGTCAGCAGACCGGCGATCGGAACCTCCGAGGCGTCCTCCGTGTGCCAGTTGTCCGGTTCCACCGTGCCCGGGGCCGACGTCGTCGGCGGTACGGGGTCGGTCGGGTCGGTCGGCTGGTTCTCGGTGGTCATGGTCGTTCTCCTGCACTTCGGGGACCTGCTGTGGTGAAGCCCACCCGGCGACGACCCCCGTGCATCACCGGGCGGGCGGCTCGTGCGGTGATGGAATCGTGACAGGCGCCGATAATCAACCGATAAACGGTATCGATGAGGTGCCGTACAGGTGGAGCGCCGCGCCCGGTTTCCGGTTCGGGCTGCCCGTTGCGGCCCGCCGACCGGACCGGCCGGTCGCAGCCCGGCGTCGGTCCGCCGTCCGCCGTCCGCCGTCCGCCGTCCGACCCCGGCCGAGGTCCGCCGAGGTCGGTCAGCCGACCATCCGGATCACCGGCGGCGCGGAGTCGGCGCTGAGCAACTGCCGTACCTGCTCCGCCTCCGGGGAGCCGAGCGCCGCGTACATGCCCAGCGCGTCGTGCCAGCAGGCGTGCGCCCGGACGAGTTGGCCCATGTCGGCGAGCGCGCGGCCGAGCACGGTCAGGACGTTGGCGGTGCGCCACTCGCCGCCCACCTCGCGCTGGATGACCAGGGCCTGTTCGGCCGCGGCGGCCGACCGCAGGCTGTGCCCGGCCGCGCGGTGCGCCTCGGCCAGCCGGTAGAGCGTCATGCCCTCCCAGAACTGCTGCCGCGCGTCGCGGAAGATCTCCAACGCCTCGTTGAGCCGGGCCACCGCGTCTTCGACGCGTCCGGCGGCGGTGAGCGCGACGGCGACCGCGTACAGGCCGTTGCCCAGCCGGAAGCCGACGTTCAACTCGCGGTAGACGGCGAGCGCCTGCTGGCTGGTGGCGACCGCCGCGTCGGAGTCGCCGAGGCTCAGTTGGGCGCGGGACAGGTTGCTCAGGGCGGACGCCTCACCGTGCCGGTTGCCGTCGGACCGGAACGCCTTCAGGGCGGCCTCGTGGTACTCCGTGCAGTCGTCGAAGCGCTGTCCCTGGTGCGCGATGATGCCCCGCAGGTTCGGCGCGTAGCAGCAGGTGACGGGGTCCTCGGCGGCCAGCCCGACGACCATCGCGCGCCGCGCCTCCTCGTCGGCCGCGGTGAAGCGGGCGGTCATCCGCAGGAGTTGGGCGACGAGCACCCGGGCCCGGCCCTCGACCAGCGCGTCCCCGCAGGCGTGCGCGGTGGCCACCACGGCGTGCGCGGCCTGCTCGTACTGGCGCGCGTAGATCCCCGACTCCATCAGGTCCTGGGCGGCCCACAGCAGGTCGGTCGCCTTGCGCATCAGGCCGTCGCAGTCCTCGTCGGCCGACTGCTCGACCGCCGCGAGCAGCACCTGCGCCTCGGCGAAGAGCCACTCCAGCCCGGCGTCGCGGGAGTCGAAGGCCAGGCCCGGGTGCACCGTGCCCGCGAGGTGGTCCAGCACCCGGTCGCCGGGGTTCTCCAGCGCGTAGACCGCCTCGGCCGAGGCGAGGTAGAAGTCCAGCAGCCGGGACAGCGCCGCGCAGCGCTCCTGCTCGGTCTCGTCGCGCTCGGCGCACTCGCGGGCGTACAGCCGCAGCAGGTCGTGGAAGCGGTAACGGGCGGGCGCGGCCGACTCGATGAGGCTTATGTCGACCAGCGTCTCCAGCAACTGCTCGGTGGTGTACGGGTCGAGGTCCAGGACGGCGGCCGCCGCGTCCAGCGAGATGTCCGGGCCCTCGGGCAGCGACAACAGCCGGAAGGCACGGGCCTGCTCGGGTGACAGGTGGCCGTAGCCGAGCGCGAAGGTGGCCTTGACGGCGAGGTCGCCGGCGCGCAGCTCGTCCAACCGGCGGCGCTGGTCGGCGAGTTTGCGGGCCAGGACGGAGACCGTCCAGGTGCGGCGCGCGGCCAGCCGGGCGGCGGCGATCCGGATCGCCAGCGGGAGGAAGCCGCAGGCGCCCACCACCGCGAGGGCGGCCTGCCGTTCGCCGGACACCCGCTCCTCGCCGACGATCCGGCTGAAGAGCTTCAGGGCCTCCTCGGGCGACATCACGTCGAGGTCGACCAGGTGCGCGCCCTCCAGGTCCACCATCCGCATCCGACTGGTGACCAGGGCCGCGCAGCCCGGGGTGCCGGGGAGCAACTGCCGGATCTGGGCGGCGTCGTAGGCGTTGTCGAGGAGGGCCAGCACGCGGCGGCCGTCGAGGGTGGAGCGGTAGAGCGCGGCGCGCTCGGCGAGCGAGTCGGGGACGGCGGAGTTGGGCACCCCCAGGGCCCGCAGGAACCCGCCGAGCACCACCTCGGGTTCGGCCGGGCGCGGCTCGGTGCCCTGGAGGTCGACGTACAACTGGCCGTCGGGGAAGGCGTCGCGGACCGCGTGCGCGACGTGCACCGCGAGCGTGGTCTTGCCCACGCCGCCGATCCCCGCCACGGCGGAGACCGCCATCACCCCGCCCTCCCGGCCCTGTTCGGTGGCCAGGGTGAGCTGGCCGCCCAACTCCTCCACGGCGGCGCGCCGTCCGGTGAAGTCGGGGACGCTCGCGGGCAGTTGCGCGGGGCGGACGATCTCGGGCGGCGCGGCGACGGCGGTGGCCGGCGCGGCGAGGTCCGGGTCGGCCTCCAGGATGCGCTGGTGCAGGTCGTTGAGGTCGGGGGAGGGGTCGATGCCGAGTTCGTCGGCGAGCAGGCGGCGGGTGTCGGCGTAGACGCCCAGCGCCTCGGCCTGGCGGCCGCTGCGGTACAGCGCGAGCATCAGCAGGGCGCGCAGCCGCTCGCGCAGCGGGTGCTGGGCGGACAGCGCGGTGAGTTCCGAGACGGCCTCGGCGTGCGCGCCCAGTTCCAGGTCGAGTTCGAGGCGGGTCTCGGACAGCCCGACCTGCCACTCGGCCAGCCGGGAACGCTGCGCCTCCGCGTGCGGCCCGGGCAGGCCGGCCAGCGGTTCGCCGTGCCACAGGTCGAGGGCGGACACCAGCAGGCGCCGGGCGTGCTCCGGGTCGCTCGCCCTCACCTTCTCCGCGTCCGCGGCGAGGCGTTCGACGATCGTGTAGTCCAGGGCGTCGGGCGCGAGGCGCAGCGCGTATCCACCCGAATCGGTGACCAGCGCGTGGGGACCGAGCGCCTTGCGCAGCCGGAAGGCGTACGAACGCAGGGCGGCGAGCGCGGTGTTGGGCGGGTTCTCGCCCCAGACGGCGTCCAGCAGTTCCGAGGCGGAGGCGGTACGGCCGCCGCGCAGCAGCAGGGCGGCGAGCACGGCCCGCTGCTGTGGCGCCCCGGTCCCGACCGGCTCGTCGCCCCGCCAGGCACGCACCGGGCCGAGGACCGCGTAGCGCAGGCCGCCCGGTTCCGTGCTGCTCTCCATCGTCTGCCCCCTGGATCGCCCATGCGCGCAGGCCGGGCGCGTCCCCGGGCCCGGCGCTCCGCGCGTATATCTATCGTTCATCGCTGGACGGAACAGTTCTCTGCATGACATGCGGAGCCGAGATTTCGGCCCCGTCCGTGCCAGTTTGCCGTGTCGGGCGGCCGAGGTCACCCCGTGCATGGTGCCGATCCGGCCTCGTGCCGAATGTTGGGCCGAATTCGAGGTTCTGTCTGTGCGTGCGCGGAGGTTGTGCTGTGTGGGACGGGTTCACACCTGTGTGTGTCCTGCGAACGGATGGGTGACGAGGACATGTGGGTGTCGGGCAAAAACGATTCGGCGGGTTCTTCGGTTCCAGGGGGATTGCGCCGGGAGGGATCGTCCGTGTTCGGTGCGGTGCTCTCCTGGCCGTCGCTGCACGGGACATCCACGCTTCCGGGGGCGGGACCCGTACCGCCCGCACCCACCGGGACGGACACGGTGACCCGAGGCGGGGGGAGGCACAGCCGGCCCCGGCGGGGGCGCGGCGGCGGCTTCCGCACCACCCCGGGTGAGGGGCGCCTGCCCGGTCCGCTGCTGCGGCAGCGGGCGGAGCGGCGTCCGCAGGGGATCCCCGCGCTGCCCTACGGTGACGACCCGTCCAGGACCGCCACCGGGACCGCCGGGTGCAGCTTCGCCGAGCTGGACCGCAGGGCCCGGGCCGTCGCCGCCCGACTGGGCCGCGCGCTCCAGCCGGGCAGCCGCGTCATGCTGGTCTACCCGCAGGGTCCGGACCTCGCGGGCGCGTTCCTCGGCTGCCTGTACGCCGGCATGGCCGCGGTGCCGCTCGTGCTGTCCTCGCCGGGCGCGACCAGTTCGGTGGCGCACGCCGCGCTGCGCTCCGACCCGGCGATGGTGCTCACCGGCACCGACACGTGGACGCCGCTCGCGGTGGACCGGACCCGCGTCGAGGTGGTGGAGGCGGACGGGTTGCACGTCTCCGGCGAGCCGACGTGGCAACTCGCGCAGAACTGGCGGCCGGTGGGCGTGCTGCGCGGCGCGCCCGCCTACCACCGCTACCACGACGACGGAGCGGTGGGCGGCCGGCTGGAGTCTGCGATGTCGCACGGCGACCTCACCGAGGTGATGGACGAGTTGGCGCAGGCCGTCCGGCTGGGCACCGACGAGGAGAACGTCGGCTGGATCGCCGCGGTGCACGGGGTGGAGGACGCCGTGTGGCGCATCCTGCTGCCCATCCGGGTCGCGGTGTAGCGGGCGCGGTGGCGTGACGAGGTGGCGTGACGCGGTGGCGTTGCGGGGTGGCGTGGCGCGGGCTCCGCGGCGCGCTACCGCGGGCACGCGCTGTGCCGGGCGGGCACTACTCCGGGCGGGCTCTGTGCCGGGCGGGCGCCGTGCGCACCCGCCCCGCGGGCCGGGCCGTGTACGCGGGCCCTGCGGCGCGCGTCAACCGCGGCCGAGCCAGATCGGGTTGGTGAGCGCCGCGACGGGTCCGGGGAGCCCGGAGGTGTCGCCGGCCGGGGCGGGGTGCCGTACCTCCGCGCGCACGTAGGAGGAGTACGACGCGGTCGTGGTCCACTCCACGACCCCCGAGGCGGGCAGCGCCCGGCCGAGGACCTGGCCCTCGTCGGTGAGCAGCCGCAGCAGCGAGTCGGCGGGCACCCCGCCCACCTCCAGGCGGACGGTCACCTCGGCGTCCGGGGCGACCGGCAACCGCCCGCCGATGTCCGCGTGCTCGCCCTGCGGGCCGGTGGCGGACAGGGAGAGCCGGACCCCGGCGTTCTCGGCGATCCAGGATCGCCCCGCGCGGATGCCGGCCTGGAGGGAGCGGCGGTCGAGGCCGTCGGCGAGCACCACCGTCTGCGGCAGGCCGACGACGTCGGGGTCGCGGTGGGCGTCGGAGTTGCCCATCGCGGGCACCCACCGGCCGTCGCCGCGCCGGGCCGCGCCGGTGAGGAGGTTGTCCCAGGTGAGCAGGGACGCCTCGTCGTCGGGAGTCCAGGGGCCGTTCCAGACCTCGACGGCGTCCACGTTGTCGTAGCCGAACTTCCACTGGGCGGCGAGGCTGGTGCCGTACGGGTGCGCCGCCACCACGATGCCGCCGGCCCGGCGGATCTGCCGGGCGAAGCGGTCGAAGGCGTCGTCCCGGGCCCGGTAGCGCCAGTCGATCCACTCGCCGCCGTCCACCCCGACGGCCAGGTAGTGGCCGTTGCGGGTGGTGATCTCCTCGCCGGTGAGGACGAGCAGGTCGTCGCCGGCCAGCGGACCGAGCAGAGGATGCGCCGAAGAGGTGTTGTGGTCGCTGGAGTTGATGAAGTCGAGCCTCGCCGCCCGGGCCAGCGCGGCCAGTTGCTCCAGGGTGCGCTTCCCGTCGGAGTGCACGGTGTGCAGGTGGCAGTCGCCGCGGTACCAGCCGCGGCCGCGGCCGGGCACCTGCTCCGGCGGGTAGTCGGGCGCGGGCGTGGTGCCGCGGTCGCCGGGGGTGAGGGTGACGGTCACCGAGTAGTCCAGGCCCTGCGGGGCGACCGTGTACGGGCCGAGCACCACGTGCCAGGTGCCCGCCTCGACGGGCCCGGGCAGGTAGCCGGGCGTCGCCTCCTCCGCGCTGATCACGAACCCGGTGCGCGCCCCGCCCGACCAGCCGCGGAAGCCCCGGCCGCCGACATCGGTGCCGCGCTGGTCGAAGATGCCGATGTCGCAGGCGTTGCCGAGCACGCCGGCCGGGACCTCGGGACGGTCGTAGGTGTACGACACGGCGATCTGCCGCACCCCGGCCGGCACCTCCAGCGGCAGGTGGACGAAGTCGGCCGCGCCGGTGGGCAGGTGGCCGGTGAGGGTACGGGTCAGGGGTGCGGCGTCCCCCGGGGGCGGGGAGCCGGCCGCGGCGCCCCGGCCGGAGCCGGGGTCCGCGCCGGAGTCCGAGGCGGCGGCGAAGTCCACGGGAGCCAGCGTAAGGACACCGGCCGCACCCGCGCTCGCGGAGAGCTTCAGCACATCTCGTCGGTCCATGGCCTCCACGGTCGCGGCCGCGGATGACGGGCGGGTGACGCCGCACTGTGCGGGCGGGGGCCGAAACAGGGGGGACCGGTGGGTCGGGAGGGCCGTACGGGTGAGTGCCGGGCGGACGGACGGCGAGGTGGGCGGCGCGCCCGGCGTCCGGCGGGGTCCCGCGGCGCCCGCTGCGGTGCGCGACGGTCGGACCGCGTCCGGCGCCGTAAGGCCGCTTGCACATGCACCCGGGTGCGCGACCGGTTCGCCGACGCCGACGCCGACGCCGACGCCGACGCCGACGCCGAAGGCGATGCCGTGCCGGGACACGTCCACGCCGGCTCCGCCAGCTCCGGCCGCTTCCGGTCGCTTCGCGGGGAAGGCCGTCGGCGCGGGTGAATTCGCGGTCGCGCCGCCGCCCCGTTCCTCGTGGTTCACCGCCCGGCCCGCCCCGGGCTGGTGAAGTCCTCCAGGGAACACGTGAGTTGCGGGCCCAAGAAGCACGGGAGGGGTGGGCGTGGGCGGTCGTACGAGGGCGCGGTCGCGGTTCGGGCTTCGGGCCGGGGGCGCGGCCGTCGCGGCGTTCGGCGCGCTGGCCGGCAGCCTGGCGGGAGCGTCGGGCGCGGCCGCGCGGGACGGCGCGGGCCTGCCGTACTCCCAGGTGGAGCAGGTGGCGCATGGCGTGACATACGGTCAGTTCACGGTGGCGGGCGGGAAGGGCGCCGTGACCGGGTACCTGCTGACCGTCGACCTGTCCGACCCGCGGGTGCGGGTGGACCTGCTGACGCCCGGCGCCGTGGCCGAGCGCGCGCCGGTGTCCCGACTCGCCGACACCGCACAGGCGGTGGCCGCGGTCAACGGCGACTTCTTCAACATCACCGACGAACACCCCGGGGTCACCCCCACCGGCTCCTCCGACGGCCCGGAGATCGCCGGCGGCCGGGCGCTGAAGGCCGCGGTGCCCGACGCGCAGCGGTTCGGCCCGGCGATGCCGCCCGGCGGGACCACGCGCGACGTGCTCGGGGTCGGGGCGGACCGCAGGGCCCGGCTGGACCGGCTCACCCTGGCCGGCGACCTCCGTACCCGGCAGGGCAGCCACCCGCTCGGCGGATTCAACCAGTACGCGCTGCCCGAGGGCGGCATCGGCGCGTACACGGCCGGCTGGGGCACCGTCTCCCGCGAGCGCGCCGTCTGCGGCTCCGACACCTCCCGCGCCGCGGCGTGCGCCACCGACACCTACGAGGTGACCGTGCGCCGCGGCCGGGTGACCGCCGTGTCCGACGCTCCCGGGCAGGGCGCGATCGCGCCGGGCAGCACCGTGCTGGTCGGGCGGGAGGCGGGCGCGGACGCCCTGCGCGCGCTGCGCGTCGGCGACCGCGCGGACGTCTCCGAACGCCTCGTCCCGGCCGCGTCGCGCGTGCCCTACGCCTTCGCGGTGGGCGGCTTCACGGTGCTGCGCGACGGCGCGCCGCTGCCCGGACTGGACGCGACGACGGCCGCGGTGCGGACCGCCGCCGGCTTCGGAGCCCGCGGCCGCACGCTGTACCTGCTCGCGCTCGACGGCACCGCGGCCGCCGATCCGGGCCTGACCGTCGCGGAGGTCGCCGACGTGATGCGGCGGGCGGGCGCCGACGACGCGGTGAACCTCGACGGAGGCGGCTCGACCACCCTGGTCACCCGCGGGCCGGGCCAGGCCGCGGCCACGGTGCGCAACAACCCCTCCGGCGTCGCGGAGCGGCCGGTGGCCAACGCGGTCGGCGTGTTCAGCACCGGCCGCTGAGCCTTGGTCGGCCGCCGGGTCCGCGGGCCCTGGCCGGGCAGGCGGCCTGCCCCCAGGCCTGCCGGCCCGTGGACCCACTCCCGGTCGGCCCTCCTGTCGGCGCCCCGGTCGGCCCGCGCCGGCCCGGAAGTCCGCCGGCCCCGCACAGCCCCCGCACCGGCGGCCCATCCGCTACTCACCGGCCCCTCATGGAGTGCGCACCGGCTCCGCACGGCAGGCGCACCGGTACCGCCCCACCCGGCCCAGCCGCCCCACCGGACCCGGAGCGAACCGGGAGGAACCCCGGAAAACGCCGGAAAAGGCGGCCCATCGCGGACAAGCCCGCACCTACCCTCGGGCCCCCTTCCGCTCTCGGTTTCGTCGGATATCGTGCGGCGCAGCACGGGTCGGATCGGGGGATGTTCGAAGGAGAGCGCATTGACCGCTGTCTGGGGACGCGCGCAGCAACAGGACTTCCGCAGCCGGGTGCGCGGCTGCCTGCTCGGCGGTGCGATCGGCGACGCCCTCGGCGCCGGCGTGGAGTTCGAGTCGCTCGACGCCATCCTCAGCGGCCACGGCGCGGACGGCGTCACCGACTACGTCCCCGCGTACGGCCGGCGCGGCGCGATCACCGACGACACGCAGATGTCCCTCTTCACGGTCGAGGGCCTGATCCGCGCCCAGGTCCGCCGGGACACCGGCGCCTGGCACCCGCCGACCGACATCCACCGGGCCTACCTGCGCTGGGCCGCGACCCAGAACGAGTGGGGCCCCGACGAGCGCCGCAAGGACACCGGCTGGCTGGCCCGCGAGGAGTGGCTGTACGCGCGCCGTGCGCCCGGCGGCGCGTGCCTCAGCGGCCTGTCCGACGACCGGATGGGCACCCTGGAGGAGCCGAAGAACCCCGGCTCCAAGGGGTGCGGCGCGGTGATGCGCTCGGCGCCGTTCGGCCTGCTCGTCGGCTGGGAGCCGCAACTCGTCTTCCAGCTCGCGGTCGAGTGCGCCGCCCAGACCCACGGCCACCCCACCGGGCAGCTCGCCTCGGGTGCCTTCGCGGTCATCGTGCACGGCCTGGCCCGCGGCGAGGCGCTGGACGGCTCGGTCCAGCACGCCCTCGCCCTGCTGGGCACCCGCCCCGGCCACCAGGAGACCACCGACGCCCTCCAGGGGGCGCTGGGCGCGGTGCGGCAGGGCATGCCGTCCCCGCAGCGGGTCGAGGCGCTCGGCGAGGGCTGGACGGCCGAGGAGGCGCTGGCGATCGGCGTGTACTGCGCGCTGGTCGCCGAGGACGTCCGGCACGGCCTGCTGCTCGCGGTCAACCACTCCGGCGACAGCGACTCCACCGGGTCCGTCTGCGGCAACCTGCTGGGCGTCCAGCACGGCGAGACCGCACTGCCGCCGGCCTGGATAGCGGAGCTGGAGGGACGGGCCACGATCCTCCAGCTCGCCGACGACTTCGCGATGGAGATGACCCAGTCCCCGGCGCTGCACGGCCCCGCGGGCGCGAGCCCGGCGTGGCTGGAGCGCTACCCGGCGGCCTGACGGCCCCCGACCGCTGCCCGGCGGCCTGACGGCCCTGGACTGCTGCCCCACGGCCCCCCGACGCCCGGGCGCGCCCCTCCCGGTGCCCCCGCACCGCCCCGCGCCCGCGGCCTTCGCACCGGGCGGAGGCGTCCGTGGGCCGGCTCCGCGGCCGGACCGCTGCCCGCATCGTGGAAAGTAGCTGGACACCACAACGATTCTTCGTAGGCTGCTCGCCATGACGACCGGCATCCGCGGAGCACTCCCCGAACTCGCAGGCCGCGCCCGCTCGGTGGGCGCGTCGCCGGTACGCGAGATCCTGGCGCTGACCGCGCGCCCGGAGGTGATCTCGTTCGCCGGCGGGCTGCCCGCGCCCGAGCTGTTCGACGCCGAGGGGCTGCGCCGGGCGTACGACCGGGTGCTCGCCGAGCGCCCGGGCCAGGTGCTCCAGTACTCCACCAGCGAGGGCGACCCGGCCCTGCGCGGCGCGATAGCGGCGAGGGCGGCCCGGCGCGGCCTGCCGACCGACCCCGACGAGGTGCTGGTGACCGGCGGGTCGCAGCAGGGGTTGAGCCTGATCGCCACCGCCCTGCTGGAGCCCGGCGACACCGTGCTGGTGGAGAACCCGACCTACCTCGCCGCGCTCCAGTGCTTCGGCTTCGCCGGCGCCCGGGTGGTGCCGGTGCCCACCGACGCCGACGGGGTGCTGCCCGACGCGCTGGAGGAACTGGTGCGCCGCGAGCGCCCCAAGCTGCTCTACCTCGTGCCCACCTTCCAGAACCCCACCGGCCGTACGCTCCCGGCCGACCGCCGCCGTGCGGTCGCCGAGGTCGCCGGGCGGCACGGGCTGTGGATCGCCGAGGACGACCCCTACGGCGAGCTGCGGTTCGAGGGCGCGCACCAGCCGTTCATCGCGTCCCACGACGCCGCGGCCGACCGCACCGTGCTGCTCGGCAGCTTCTCCAAGGTGATGGCGCCCGGGCTGCGGCTGGGCTGGCTGCGTGCCCCGGCCGGGTTCCGCCGGGCCTGCGTGGTCGCCAAGCAGGCCGCGGACCTGCACACCTCGACCGTCGACCAGGCCGCGGTCGCCCGCTACCTCGCCGACAGCGACCTGGACGCGCACCTGGACCGGGTGCGCGCGGCCTACCGCGCGCGGCGCGACGCCCTGCTGGCCGGGCTGCCCGGCGCGCTGCCGGCCGGCTCCGGCTGGAACCGCCCCGAGGGCGGCATGTTCGTGTGGGTCCGGCTGCCCGCCGGCCACGACGCCACCGCGCTGCTGCCGGCGGCCGTCGCCCGCGACGTCGCCTACGTGCCGGGCGCGCCGTTCTTCGCCGCCGACCCGGACCCGACGGCGCTGCGGATGTCGTTCACCACCCACACCCCGGCCGAGATCGGCGAGGGCCTGGCCCGCCTGGCCGGAGTGCTCCGGCCGTAGGCCCCGGTCCCCGGCCTGCGCGGGCCGCTCGCAGCGCCCCGCCCGTGCTCTCCCTCCCTTGCGGCCGCCCGGAACTCCCGCGTCCCGGGCGGCCGTTCCGTCGTGCCGCGCGCCAGGGCGCGGGGATGCGGACGTCCGGCGAAGTGCCCGCTCATCGTCGGTTCGGCGGCCGGGTCGTCACAATGCCAAGTTAAGCAAAGAAACGGTAAAATCGTTCTGCTTTCTGACCTGAGTTCAGGTTCGTGAACAACGGGGCCCTTGACCGCCTCCCCGCGGCAAGGGTTCAATCCCCCAAGTCCCCACTCCCGCAAGGGGGCGACCCGCCCGGGCGAGCGGTACGGCGAAGTGCCCCCCACGTTCACAAGGCGGACCCCCGGGAGGGGACATGAACAGTCTCGACTGGACCGTTCTCATCGCGTACTTCGGCGTGATGGTGGTGATCGGCCTGTGGTCCCACAGACGCGTCGACGACGTCGGCGACTACTTCACGGCCGGCGGCCGGATGCCCTGGTGGCTGTCCGGGATCTCGCACCACATGTCCGGCTACAGCGCGGTGATGTTCACCGGCTACGCGGGCATCTCCTACCAGTACGGCTTCACCTCCTACGCCACCTGGGCGTTCCCGATCGCGATCGGGGTGGGCATCGGGGCGAAGCTGTTCGCCCCCCGGCTGAACCGGATGCGCTCCCAACTCCACGTCGCCTCACCGCTGGAGTACCTGAAGGACCGCTACAACCTGGCCACCCAGCAGGCGCTGGCCTGGTCCGGCGTGCTGCTCAAGATCGTGGACGTGGGCGCCAAGTGGGCCGCGATCGCCACCCTGCTGTCGGTCTTCACCGGCATCACCATCACGCAGGGCATCGTCATCACCGGCGCCATCACCGCGATCTACTGCACGGTCGGCGGCCTGTGGGCCGACGCGCTCACCGAACTCGGCCAGTTCGTCATCCAGTTGGTCGCCGGCCTGGCGATGCTCGTCGCCGCCCTGCGGCAGATCGGCGGGATCAGCGGCATCTGGAACGTCTGGGACGAGCCGGCCCTGCGGCACCACGGGCACCCCACCGCCGGCCCGTACACGACCGTGTTCCTGCTGGCGTACCTGTTCATCAAGACCTTCGAGTACAACGGCGGGATGTGGAACCAGGCGCAGCGCTACATGGCCACGCCCTCGGCCCGCGCGGCCTCCCGCTCGGCCGCGCTCTCCTCGGTGCTGTGGCTGGTCTGGCCGCTGGTGCTCTTCTTCCCGATGTGGGTCGCCCCGCTGCTGGTGCACGCGAAGAAGCCCGACGCCTCCGACTCCTACGCGCTGCTGAGCGAACGGCTACTGCCGCACGGCCTGTTGGGCCTGGTGGTGGTCGGGTTCTTCTCGCACACCATGGCGATGTGCTCCTCGGACGCCAACGCGATCTCGGCCGTGGTCACCCGGGACATCGCCCCCGCGGTCTCCAGGGGCGCGCGGGACTGGAGCACCCGGATCGGCCTGATCGCGGCGCGCACCACCACCCTGCTCTTCCTCGGGCTGTCCATGGCGGTGGCGACGCAGGTCAACTCGCCGACGTTCAAGGACATCATCACGGTGGTGATCAAGTGGGTGGCCGGGTTGGTCGGGCCGATCGCGATCCCGTTCATGCTCGGGCTGATGAGGCGCTTCCGGAAGTCCGGACCCACCGCGGCGCTCACCAGTTGGGCGATGGGCCTGCTCGCCTTCTACCTGCTCAACTACCCCGTCAACGACGCGGTCTCGGGCGGGGTGAACCTGGAGTACCAGATCTCCGTCCCGGTCGCGGTGTCGTTGGTGCTGTTCGTGGTGATCGGCTGGATCAAGCCGGAGGACACCCCGGAACGGGACGCGATCATCGCGAAGGTGGACGCCGAGGGACCCGCCGAGGGCGCCGGACGGCCGGCGGGAACGGGGGAGTTCGGCGAGTACGGTACGCCCGCCACGGAGTGACGCCGGCATGACCCCCGAGGTGGCGGGGACGGGGCGGAGCGAGCCCTCTCGGCCAGGACGGCGGCCAGTCGAGAGGGCTCCTGCGCGGTGTGGGCGACGTTCGCCCGTACGGCGTCAGCGCAGGTCGAACGCTCCGCCGTCCACGTCGCTGACGAACGAGGCCCACTCCTGCGGGGCGAAGGTGAGCACCGGACCGTGCGGGTCCTTCGAGTCGCGGACCACCACGGCCTCCGCCGCGGGCGACTTGACCTCGACGCACGCGCCGTTGCCCGTCGAACGTGAGGACTTGACCCAGGCGGGGGTGCTGCCCAGCTTGATTGCCATCTCTGCTCCGGTCTGTACTGGTGAGGAAGGCGCGCGGTACACGCCACTGACTGACGCCTTCGACGCTACCCGCCAACTTCAGCCAAGGGAGGGGCACTTCACCCGACCGGATGGCATATTCCCAGCAAGACTTCCGTACCGAACCGGCAGGGGCGTATCCTGCCCGCCACGTACCCCGCCGTCACGCGTAACGCGCGGCCGCGTCCTCGATGAACTCCCGGGTCCGGTCGGCGCTCAGCGCCTGCGCCCTCAGGTGCTCGTACATCACGCTGTACGCCTGCACGTCGGTGTCCTTCTCCAGGTACAGGTCGCTGTTGACGCCCTCCAGGTACACCACGGTCGCGTCCGTGGTGTCGGTGAACTCCAGCACCGCGAACTGACCGCTCAGCCCCGGATGCGCGCCCACCTCGAACGGCAGCACCTGCACGGTGACGTGCGGCAGGTGGCTCATGTCGACGAGTCGGGCGAGCTGTTCGCGCATGACCTCGTTGTCGCCCACCCGGCGGCACAGCGCGGCCTCGTCGATCACCGCCCACATCCGCAGCGGCGCGTCGGGGTCGGTGATCCGCTCCTGGCGGCGCATCCGCACGCTCACCCGCTTCTCGACCTGCTCGGTGGTCGCCTCCGGCAGGTTCCCCGCGATCATCGCGGCGGCGTACGCGGGTGTCTGCAACAGGCCGGGCACCACCTGGGGTTCGAACACCCGCAGACTCGCCGCCTCGGTCTCCAGACCGATGTAGACGCTGTACGGGATGTCGCCGAAGGCGTGCCACCAGCCCTGCTGTCTGGACTCCTTGGCCATCTGCATCAGCGACTCGACGATCCGCACGTCCTCGACGCCGTACACCCCGCACAGGTCGCGCACGTCGCGCTGGCTGATGCTGCGCCGCCCGTTCTCCAGCCGGCTGATCTTCGACTGGGAGACCAGCAGCCGGGCCGCGACCTCCTCGGCCGTCATCCCCTTCTGCTCGCGGAGCTTGCGCAGCTCCGACCCCAACCGGCGGCGCCTGACGGTGGGGTTCACGTTCGCGACCACAGGGACTGCACCTCCACGCTGAACCGTACTGATGGTCAGCAGCCTGCCACCACCGGTCATCGCCGCGCTGGCGAATGGGCGGACAACCTTGCAACCGTGCCCCGGGACCTGGAGCGGAAAGGGAGGCGCGCGGGGGAGCGGCACACCGGAACGTGTCCGGAACGCCGCCACCTCGCGCGCCGTCGCCGCTCCCGCGATGTGCACGGGTAGCGACATGTTGTGTACTGTGTGTGCGTGAACGACATATGCTGTCGGCCTGTTGCCGGTCAGGTCACCGGGCTCCGGCCCGTGCCATCCCGCTGTGCCCCGCGGAGCGCTGTGCCTGGGCCGGCGGTCGCTTCGGCTGCGCCGCCACCCCGTTCTGCACGTCCATGACGGCGTGCGCCACGAGACCGCCCATCGGGTCATACCGGATCAGGTCACGCAGGCGCGATCGCGATGACCGGCCCTCGTTGCCCGGGTACAGGTGCTTGCCGAGTCCCACGGCGTGGGCGAGCGCGGCGAGCGCCGCGGTCCGCGGGTCCGGCGGTACGCCGGTGCGGATCGCGTTGTCCAACCGGGTCCTGATCTCCCGGCTGACCGCGCTGTCGGTCGCCTGGTACCGCGTGGTCGGCAGCACCCCGCACATCTGACCCGGCACGGCGTGCACCATGCCGCACCGCTCCAGGTGTGCGAGATACGTCTGACGCAGCCCCAGCCGGGGCCCGCCGATCCAGTGGACGGCGCGCACCGGACTGCCACGGCGTCGCAGCAGTTCGAGCGCGGAGTCCAGAGTCGGATCTCCTGTCGGCCGTGGGTGCACCACGGCTATACGATCCCCGTCAGGGGCTATCCGTCCGGCCAGGGCCAGCTCGACGAGCTGGGCCCCGGCGAGGCCGAGGTCGAGCGACTGCGGCTGCGCCGTGGTCCCGGTGGTCGGGTCCAAGGCGAGCAGCAACAGCTCTTCCGGAATTGTTCTGCGGCTCTTGCCCATCCATGCCTCCCCGCGTGGATGAATGACAGGGTGACGCCTCTCACACCGGCCTGTCGAGAGCGCCTTCTCCATATCGGCGGGAACCGGGTGGTATGTCGTTCTCGTCTACGGGGTGGATGGGGTGTCGCAGACGGGCTGCGTGCCTGTCGCGGGACACTTGCCAGTGTGGTCCAGGACCGGTAAGGGCGCCATCTCTGCGCGTTTTTGCCCGAGTGTGTGCATGAGTCATCACGATGTGTGGAGGAGGTCTGCGTGGCGGGCGACGCCCCCGGCAGGGAGCAGCAGCACGAGACGTCGGGGGAGCCGGGTATCCATCCGGCCACGGATCCGAGGCTGGCGGTGTTCCGGCTGCCTCCGGAGGCACGGGTGACGGAGGGGGACGCGGGGCGGCGGACGGCGGACGACGAGGTGGACGCGCCCGGCGCGCACGCGCAGGACGACATCGAAGACAGCAGGTCGGAGCCCCGCTCGCACCCCGAGGCGGGAGTCCTCGCGGAGTCGTCGGACCGGTCGTCCGGACGTACCCCGACCGATGCCCCGGCTACGTCGGACGACGTAGCCGAGGTGGACACGGTGACCGATCACGCGCCCCCCACCGCTCCCCCCGCGCCCCGCTCGGCGCGGGAAGAGGGCGGGAAAACGGAACCGAATCGTGACCAGAGCGGTGGGGCCGGTGCGGCCGCGGGGGCCCCTGAGGCGCCCGGTGCGGGTGGTTCGGAGGGGGCCGACGTCGATTCCGGTGTCGATTCCGGCGTCGAGTCCCGCGGGGAGGTGGACGAGGAGGCGGACGGGCCGGCGGGCGTGAGCGCCGATGAGGGCGCGGACGGGGGCGCGGGCGGCGCGGACCGCGCCCCCGAGGACTCCGGCGCGGAGTCCTCCGAGGACGGTTCCGCGGACGTCGGGGAGGACACCCAGGAGGACGCCGACGGGGAGGCGAACGGTTCACCGGCCGCCGCGACGGATACGGAGAGCGGGTCGGAGGCCGAGGAGGAGCCCGCCGCCGAGGCCGCGGCCGCGGACGGCGCCGAGGACGCGGACGGCGCGGGTGCCGGCTCGGCGGCCGGGCCCGACGCCGCCGCCGAGGCCGACGATGCGGATGCGGATGCGGACGCTGCCCCGGACGCCGACGCGGTCGGCGACCCCACCGCGGACTCCGCCGCCGGTACGGACCCTGGCGCGGACGAGGACGCGGACTCCCGCTCGGACGCGGGCACGGGCTCCGACGTCGGAGCCGTCGCCCGGACGGACGCCGGCGGCTCCCGGACGGCCGACGCCCAGGACGGTGAAACCCCGTCCGCCGGCACGGGCGCCCCGGCCGTGCCCCCGGCGGACGCCCCCGGACGCCCCTCCGCGCCCCCCAAGGGCCCTGGACCGACCGTGAAGCCCCTCGTCTCGGACATCCCCGCGGAGTGGCCGGAGGGGCCGCACAGCGGCCGCCAGGCGCCGTCCGCGGGGGGCACCGTGGCCTTCGGCGCCCCCGGCCGCCCGACGCGGGCCGAGCCCGCGCCGCCGCCCGCCCCGCTGCCCCCGGCCGCTCCGCCGGCCCCCTCCTCCGGGCCGGCCGCCGGATCCGGGGGCCGGAGCGCCGCCGGCGCCCCTGCCGGCGCGGGCGCCGAGGACACCGCCGGCCGCGAGCCGGAGGGTCCCCAGGGCACCCGCAGCATGCCGGTGCCGCTGCCGCCGGACAAGCAGCCGTTGAAGCTGCTCGCCGAGCTGACCAACACCCCGCCGCCGCCGGAGACCGCGCTGCGCACGGTGGTGCGCCGGTTCAAGATCTGGACGCCCCTGGTCCTGCTGCTCGCGATCGTCTTCGTGGTGGTCCAGGCGGTGCGCCCGCTGCCGTCGCCCCGACTGGCGCTGACCGCGGACCCGGCGTACACCTTCGCCGGCACCCCGCTGCCGCAGACGATGCCGTGGCCGTCCGAGGGCCAGTCGGTCGCCGAGGTCGAGGGGCTGGGCTCGCTCGGCGTGCACGGCAAGCAGACCCCCGTGCCGATCGCCAGCCTCACCAAGGTCATGACGGCGTACGTGGTCCTGCACGACCACCCGCTGACCGGCAACCAGGGCGGCCCGACCATCACCGTCGACGCGCAGGCGGCGGAGGAGGCCGGGTCCGACGACCAGTCGACGGCACCGGTCAAGAAGGGGCAGCGCTTCGACGAACGCCGCATGCTCCAACTGCTGCTGATCCCGTCCGGCAACAACATCGCCCGCCTGCTGGCGCGTTGGGACTCCGGCACGCAGGAGGCGTTCGTCGCCAAGATGACTGCGACGGCCAAGCGGCTCGGGATGTCGCAGACCACCTACACCGGCGCCAGCGGCATCGAGGAGACCACGGTCAGCACCGCGGTGGACCAGCTCAAGCTGGCCCGCGAGGTGATGAAGAACAGCGTCTTCCGCTCGGTGGTCGCGCTGCCGAACGTGGACATCCCCGGCGTCGGCCGGATCTACAACAACAACAACGACCTGGTGAAGGTCGGCGTGGTCGGGATCAAGACCGGCTCCAGCACCCCGGCCGGCGGCGCGTTGATGTGGGCGGCGCACAAGACGGTCGCCGGCAAGGAGCAGCTGGTGCTCGGCGTGGTGCTCCAGCAGCACGGCGGCACCACGGTGGACGACAGCCTTCAGACCGCGCTCACCCGCAGCCAGGCGCTGATCGACTCGGTGCAGGGCGGCCTCTCCTCCACGACGGTGGTGAAGAAGGGCACGGTCGTGGGCGAGGTCGACGACGGGCTCGGCGGCAGCACCCCGGTGGTGACGTCCAAGGACCTCACCGCCATCGGCTGGGCCGGTATGAAGCAGGAGCTGACGCTCACCGCGGACAGCGACGGCGTGCCGCACCACGCAGCGGCCGGCACGCAGGTGGGCACCCTCGGCCTGGGCAGCGGCGCGGCCCGTACGACGGTGCCCGTGGTGCTCCGGAGCGACCTGGACGCGCCGGGCTTCGGCGCGAAGCTCAGCCACTTCTGAGCCCCCCCGCGACGGCTCGCGGACGTCCGCGGGCACCCGGGCGCGAACGTCCCCCGACCCGCCGGTGGGAACCGGCGGGTCGGGGGACGCCGTGCGTCAAAGGGCCTTGCCCGCAAGGCCGCCCCGGTGCGGCCGCTCCCCGCCGAGGCCGGCCCCCCTGGGAAGCGGCCCCCCTGGGAAGCGGCCCCGTACGGGTGGCGCTCAGCGCAGCGGCGCGAACCCGCGCAGCCGCAGGCTGTTGGCCACCACGAAGACCGAGG
The DNA here is from genome assembly GCF_016756395.1 of Streptomyces sp. SN-593. Lineage (NCBI taxonomy): Bacteria > Bacillati > Actinomycetota > Actinomycetes > Kitasatosporales > Streptomycetaceae > Actinacidiphila > Actinacidiphila reveromycinica. Next base: position 3,323,496 of record NZ_AP018365.1, on the reverse strand, counting down.
AGAAGGCCATCGCCGCACCGGCGATCATCGGGTCGAGCAGCCCGGCCGCGGCCAGCGGGATCGCCGCGAGGTTGTAGGCGAACGCCCAGAACAGGTTGGCCTTGATGGTCCCCAGGGTGCGCCGCGCCAGCCGGATCGCGTCCGCCGCCACCCGCAGGTCGCCCCGTACGAGGGTGAGGTCGCCCGCCTCGATGGCGGCGTCGGTGCCCGTCCCCATCGCCAGCCCGAGGTCGGCCTGGGCGAGCGCGGCCGCGTCGTTGACGCCGTCGCCGACCATCGCCACCACCCGGCCCTGCTCCTGCAACCGCCGTACGACGGCCACCTTCTCCTCCGGCAGCACCTCCGCGTGGACGTCCGCCGCGGCGATCCCCACCTGCGCGGCCACGGCCTGGGCGACCTTCGCGTTGTCCCCGGTCAGCAGCACCGGCCGCAGGCCGAGCGCGCGCAGCCGGCGGACCGCCTCCCGGCTGGTGGGCTTGACCGCGTCGGAGACGGTGAGCACCGCCCTGGCCCGGCCGTCCCAGCCGACGGCGACGGCGGTGGCGCCGGCCTCCTCGGCGGCGGCCCCGGCCGCGGCGAGCGCGGGCGGCAGTTCCCGCGCCTCCTCCCGCACCAGCCGCTCCCGGCCCACGACTACGGCGTGCCCGTCGACGACCCCCTGCACCCCGAGCCCGGGCAGACCCGCGAAGTCCTCGGGCGCCGGCAGCGTGCCGAGCCGCTCGGCCGCACCGGCCGCGACCGCGCGGGCGATCGGGTGCTCCGAGGCGTGCTCCAGGGCGCCGGCCAGCCGGAGCACCACCTCCTCGTCCTCGCCGTCCGCGACGTGCACGCCGGTCAGCGTCATCGAGCCGCTGGTGACCGTGCCGGTCTTGTCGAGCACCACCGTGTCCACGGCCCGGGTGGACTCCAGCACCTTGGGGCCCTTGATGAGGATGCCGAGTTGGGCGCCGCGCCCGGTGCCGACGAGCAGCGCGGTGGGCGTGGCCAGGCCCAGTGCGCACGGGCAGGCGATGATGAGGACGGCGACCGCCGCGGTGAACGCCGCCGTCGCGCCCTCGCCGAGGGCGAACCAGACCGCGAGCGTGCCCAGCGCCAGCACGATCACCGAGGGCACGAACACCCCGGAGATGCGGTCGGCCAGCCGCTGGGCGGCGGCCTTGCCGTTCTGCGCGTCCTCCACCAGACGGGCCATCCGGGCGAGTTGGGTGTCGGCGCCGACCTTCACGGCCTCCACCACGATCCGCCCGCCGGCGTTGACGGTCGCGCCGGTGACGGCGGAGCCGGGGCCGACCTCCACCGGCACGGACTCGCCGGTCAGCAGCGAGGCGTCGACCGCGGAACCGCCCTCGCGCACCACGCCGTCGGTGGCGATCTTCTCGCCCGGCCGCACCACGAAGCGGTCGCCGACCGCCAACGCGCCGATCGGCACGCGTACCTCGGTGCCGTCGCGGAGCACCGCCACGTCCTTCGCGCCGAGTTCGAGCAGCGCGCGCAGGGCGGCGCCGGCCCGGCGCTTGGCGCGGGCCTCGAAGTAGCGCCCGGCGAGGATGAAGGCGGTGACGCCGGCGGCCGCCTCCAGGTAGATCTCGCTCGCGCCGTCGCCGCGGGAGACGGTGAACGCGAAGGGGTGGGTCATGCCGGCCATGCCGGCGTCCCCGAAGAACAGGGCCCACAGCGACCAGCCGTACGCCGCGAGCGTGCCGACCGACACCAGGGTGTCCATCGTGGCCGCGCCGTGCCGCGCGTTGGTGAGCGCGGCGCGGTGGAAGGGCCAGCCGGCGTACACCACCACGGGCGAGGCGAGGGTCAGCGAGAGCCACTGCCAGTTGGTGAACTGCCACGCGGGCACCATCGACAGCAGCACCACGGGCAGGCCGAGGACGACGGCGGTGACCAGCCGCTGGCGCAGGGTGGTGAGTTCGTGATCGCGGCCGTCCGGGGCCGGGCCGGAGCCGGAGGCGCCGCGGTCGGAGGTGCCGGGGTCGGAGGAGGGCGCGGCGCCGGACGCCGCTTCCGGCGCCGGGGCGGCGGGGGGCGGCGGCAGCGCGGCGGTGTACCCGGTGGCCTCGACCGTCGCGATGAGGTCGTCCACCCCCACCGCGCCGGCGTACTCGACCCTGGCCTTCTCGGTCGCGTAGTTGACGCTCGCGGTGACCCCGTCCATCCGGTTGAGCTTCTTCTCGACCCGGGCGGCACAAGAAGCGCAGGTCATGCCGCCGATCGTCAACTCGACCCGGTTCTGCGCGGGCTCGCTGTGCGCGTGTGCGGTGCTGGTTGCCACTGCTCGCTCCCTGCTGCTCCCTGTCGCTTTCCGATCGGCCGCCGTCCGCCCGCTTCCGGTCCGCCCGCACCTCTTCCCGCGGGCGGACCGTCCGATCGGGCCCGTCCGCTCAGGCCCGTCCGACCAGTTCGTAGCCCGCCTCGTCCACGGCCGCGCGCACCGCCGCCTCGTCGAGCGGCTGCGCGGACGCGATCGTCAGCAGGCCGCTGCTCGCCACCGCGGTCGCGGAGGTGACACCGGGGATCGCGCCGACCTCCTTGCTCACCGCGGACTCGCAGTGCCCGCAGGTCATTCCGGACACCGAGTAGACGGCCTCGCTCATGCTGTGCTCCTCATCCGACGGGTACGCGTCACGCGTACGGCGGCTCCTGCGGCCGCGGCCGGGGTGCCGCGGCGGGTGGGCGCGTCGTTCGCTCCCACTTCCGTCAACCCTATACCCCCTAGGGGTATTCCGTGAGGCCGGACCGATCTCACCCGGTCGCGTGGCGGGGCGGGGCGGTCCGGAGCGGTCGCGTACGGTCGGGAGCGCTCGCGCGAGGGCCGGCGCACAGGTGCCCGGCGGCCGTCGGGCGGGGTTGCCGAACGGGGCGCCGGACGGGGACCGGGTTGCCGGACGGGGCGCCGGACGGGGACCGGGTTGCCGGACGGGGGCCGTTCAGTCGTCGTCGGCCAGCCGGTCGAGCAGCGCGGCGGCGAGCCGCAGCAGCGCCACCTCCGTCTCGTTCAGCTCGGCGTCCATCCGGCGCCGCAGCCACGCGTCCCGGTGGGCGACGTCGCGCGCCATCGCGTCGAGCCCGCTCCGGGTCAGCTCGACCAGCCGCTGCCGCCCGTCGCTCGCGTCGCGGGAGTGCGTGACGTGGCCGTCCGCGCGCAGGGCGGCCAGCGTCCGGGTGAGCGACTGCGGCTGTACGTGGAGTGCCGCGGCCATGGCGCTCGGGGTGCTCGGGCCGTCGCGGTACAGCAGCGACAGGACGCCCAGCCGGCCGTTGGGCAGCCCGTCCGGCAGCCGTTCGGCGCGCATCCGCCGGGCCAGCCGGTTCACCGAGCGGCGGACCACGGCGGTGTCGTCGGAGGAGGGAGGGGGGAACGGCATCGGATCTGTTCCTAAGCTAGGCGTATGATTTTGCTGCGCCATACCGGGCGGGAGCGGGGTTTGTGTACAGATGCGACCAAACATCTCGTACGCAATGCTTACCAATCGGGTAGGTGTGGCCGGGCGGCAGGAGCGACCGGGGCGGCGCCTCGGCCGGGACGACGGGGGACGAAGGATGCTGATCGGGCTGCGCCTGCTCGACCCGGGCCGGGTACGGCTGAGGATCGCGGTGCGCACCGTGCTCGCCGCGGTCGCCGCGCTGCTGGTGTCGGGCGCGGTCGGACGTGTCGCCGGCCTGCCCGGCGGCATGGTGGTGATCGCGACCGTCGTCGCGGTGATGGTCTCGCGCACCCTGCACGCCACCAGCCTGCCGCACCGGTTGTCCGCGCTGGTGCACGTCCCCCTGGTCGGTGTCCTCGCCGCCTGCGTCGGGCGGCTGATGGTGCGGGACGTGTGGTTCGGCGCGGCCGTCTTCGTGGTCGCGGTCGGCGGCTCGCGCTACGTGACGCGCTTCGGCGGCAGGGTGCGGTGGTTCGGACGGCTCGCCCTCACGCCGCTGATCGCGGTACTGGTCGCGCCGGTGCCGCCGTCGGCCGCCAGGGCCACCGGTCCGCTGTGGGGGGCGGTGTGCGGGGGCATCGGGGTGGCCTGCGTGCTGGGGTCCCAGGTGCTGCTGCCGTCGCGGCCCACCCGCGAGGCGGCCGCGGCGGCCGGCGACTTCGCGGCCGCCGCCGCCCGGCTGCGCACCCTCGCGCCGGGGGGCGCCCGGCGTGCCAAGGCCGCGCAGGCGCTGCACCGCACCGCCCTCGCCGTCGAGGACCGGCTCGACGCCGCCCGGCTGCCCGAGGGGGCCGACCGCGCCCCGCTCGACCGGCTGGCCGCGGCCGTCCTCGCCGCCGAGGTCGCCGCCCAGCGACCCTCGGCGCGGATGTCGCCCGAGGGGCCGCGGGAACCGCCGCTTCCAGGGCAGCAGGCGGGCGGGCCGTATGCGGGGAACGGGAAGTACGCGGCGGCGGGAGCGGCCCGAGCGGGCGGCGCCGCCGAGGACCGTCCACGGCCGGGGTGGTCCGCGCCGTCTCCCGCCCTGCCGGAAGCGGCCGCTACGGGACTCCCGTCGCCCACGGCACGGCCCGCCGCGCCGGAGGGGGCCGCACCCCTCGGGCCCGGTGACGGCGGTGCCGCCCCGCAGGACGGCCCGCCGCACGCGGCCTCGCCGCGCGCCGTACCCGCGCGGGCCGCGCGCGCCCCGGGCGTACGGTCGCCGGTCGGCGGCCCGGCCTCCGCGCGCGGGGCAGCGGCCGGAAGCGCCCGGGAGGACGACGAGGAGATGGCGGCCGCGCTCGACGCCGTACGCGCCGCCGCCACGGACGTACGCGGGGTGGCGGCGGGGCAGGCGGTGGCGCCCGAGGCGCGAACACCCCCGCGGCGGCCGGGCGGCTGGCGCAACCCGCAGCCGTCGGTCCGGCTGTCCGCGCAGCTCACCGCGGCGATGGCGGCCTCGTTCGCCGCCGGCCACCTGCTCTTCCCGGGCCACTGGACGTGGTCGGTGATCACCGCGTTCGTGGTGTGCAGCGCCGCGCGGGGGCGCGGCGACGTCGTCCACCGCAGCGGGCTGCGGGTGGCCGGCGCCTTCGCCGGAGCGGTCACCGGCACGCTCGTCGCCCACCTGGTCGTGGGCGACCACGCCGTGGCGATCACCCTGATCTTCTGCTACCTGCTGGTCGGCCTGTGGCTGCGCGAGAGCACGTACGCAGCCTGGGCGTTCTGCGTGACCAGCCTGCTCGCGGTGCTCTACGACCTGGGCGGTGAGCAGGGGAGCGCCATGCTCCTGGAGCGCCCCGCCGGCATCCTGCTCGGCTCGGCGTGCGGGATCGCGGCGGCGTACTTCGTGCTGCCGCTGCCGACCGCCACGGTCATGCGCGTCCGGGCCGGGGCGGCCCTGCGGGCGCTGGACGACCTGCTCTCCGCCGCCCGCGAGGAGGAGCCGCGCCCGGCCCGGGTACGGGAACTGGCCCGTCGTTTCGACCGCGCCAACCGGGAGCTCATGGTGGCGGCGGCACCCGCCCGGGCCCACCGCGCGCTGCTGCGGCGCACCGCCCGCGATTCGGCCCCCAACCCGCCCGGCGCGGCGGCGAGTCCGGCCGCGCCGCCGCACGCCGCCGACTGGGCGGACGCGGTGACCGGCTGCGCGCACGCCGCCCGCGCGCTCGCGCTCGGCGACGCGGCCGAACTGGCCGCTGCCCGCCCGCACCTCGGCCTGACGGCCCGCAACCTCGGGCAGGTGCGCCGCCGCCTCGGCAACCGCCCGGACGCGGCGCCCCCGCGGCCGCTACGGGGCGGCCCGCCCGCCGTCCTCCGGCTCGACGCCGCGCTCGCCGAGCTGTACGACCGGCTGCCCGCGCCCGTCGCACCCGCGCAGCCCGCAGCCGTACGGTCCTGACCGCGCGGCCCGCGCCCCTGCCCGTAGCGACCGGGGCCGGACCCGCGCGGCCCGCGCGTCCGCCGCGCTGCCGCACCGCGGCGCCCGTGAGGCCCGTACGCGTAGCGCCCGCGGCCGTCCGGCCCGGACCCGTCCGGCCCGGACCCGCGGGGGCAGGCCCCCGAGCACCGCCTCCCCGGCCGGATTCCCGGACGCGGGGACGGCGCCGACTCGGTCCGGCTGAGATCTTCCGCACTCCGCCCGGCCCCTCCGGACGGGTCCGCCGGGGACGGCCCTACCCTGGAGGCGACGGCGCGTATCCCGCCAGGGAACGCGACCCACTCACCCGCCAGGAGGCGACGCCGTGCTGCGCACCATGTTCAAGTCCAAGATCCACCGGGCGACCGTGACCCAGGCCGATCTGCACTACGTGGGTTCGGTGACCGTGGACGCCGAGCTGATGGAGGCCGCGGACCTGCTGCCGGGCGAGCTGGTGCACATCGTGGACATCACCAACGGCGCCCGCCTGGAGACCTACGTGATCGAGGGCGAGCGCGGCTCAGGCGTCATCGGCATCAACGGAGCCGCCGCCCACCTGGTGCACCCCGGCGATCTGGTGATCCTGATCAGCTACGCGCAGGTCGAGGACGCCGAGGCCCGTGAGCTGCGCCCGGCCGTGGTCCACGTCGACGCCGGGAACCGGGTCATCGCGCTCGGCGACGACACCGCCGAGCCCGCCCCCGGCAGCGACGCCCTGCGTCCTCCGCACGCGGTCGTCCACGCCTGAGGCGGCGGACGGTGCGCCCCTTCAAGCGGCGGCGACCACCGCGGCGCCGCGCACCGGCCCGGACACCGGGCGTATCTCCACCCGGACGCCGCGCGCGGCAGCCGTCCACTGGGCGCGCAGGCGCGCCAGTTCCGTCAACTCCTCGGCCGTCCACGGCCGGTCGCCGTGCGCCTGCACGTAAGCGCGCAGCGCGGCGTTCGCCTGATCGAGATCTCCCCCAAACATGTGATCCAGACTAGACCTGGGCACTGACAACGCCGAACGGATTGACCGCCGCGCGGGCCCGACGCGGCCCGCCCCGAGGCCCCGCCCCCGCCGTGACCTGCTACGAACCGCGGCCGCCGGAGACCGCCGGCATGCCGAGTGTGAGGGAGGACACAGCGGCCGTATCGGCTGCATATCCCACGGAATCCGACATCCGGCACGTTCCGTGCCGCGCCCTTCCGCGCACGGCCGGTCGATCGGCCCGGCACGCGCGGGCATACCGTCACGCTGACGCCCGTGTCCACGACCACGTCCCCGGAGGACCGCACCATGCTCACCAACGACTACGTGCCCGGCGCGCCGAACTGGCTCGACCTCGGCAGCCGCGACGTCGAGGGCGCCGCGGCGTTCTACCGGGCGCTGCTCGGCTGGGAGTTCCGCCCGGCGGGGCCGGACGCCGGCGGGTACGGCACGTTCGAACTCGACGGGCAGAGCGTCGCCGGCCTCGGCCCGATCACCGACGAGGGGGCCACCCCCGCCTGGACGCTGTACTTCGAGACCGCGGACGCCGACGCGACCTCCAAGGCCGTCGAAGAGGCGGGCGGCACCGTCCGGTTCGCGCCGTTCGACATCGGCGAGCAGGGCCGGATCGCCGGGTACTGCGACCCCTCCGGCGCCGAGTTCGCCGTCTACCAACCGGGCACCGTCAGGGGGTTGGACCGGACCGGCGCCGGCGCCCTGTGCTGGGCGGAGCTGTACACGACGGACGCGGAGCGGGCCAAGCGCTTCTACGCCACGGTGCTCGACTGGGACGCCGTGGACATGCCGCTGGCCGGCGACGCCGGCGTCTACACGGTCGTCTCCCGTCCCGGCGGCGGCCAGGCCGGATCGCACGGCGGCATCATGCAGCTCACCGCCGAGCAGCTTCCGGAGGGGCTGTGCTACTGGCAGCCCTACTTCGGCGTCGCCGACGCCGACGGGGTGGTGGCCGCCGCCTCCTCGCACGGGGCGACGCTGCTGATGCCCAGCACCCACGTGGACGGCATCGGCCGGATCGCCCTGCTCAGGGACCCCGAGGGCGCCTTCTTCGCGGTGCTCCAGCCCGACCCGCGTACGGCCTGACGCGTACGGCCCGACGGGTACGGCCCGCCGCGCGGTCCGACCCGGGTGCGGCCCGACGGGGCGAAGGAGCCGCACCCGCACCCGCGCAGCCGCACCCCCGCGGCCGCCCCCTCGCGCTCAGCCGTGCGCGGGCGGCCAGGCGGCCAACCGGCGCGCGCTGGCGAACCGCAGTTCCCGCCCGGTCACGGGATCGGTGAACTCCAGTGAGCGCGCCAGCAGTTGGAGCGGCCGGGCGTACGGGTCGGCCGCCGCGCCGGGCTCCTCGCCGCCCTCCGCCAACACCACCGGGTAGATCGGATCGTTGAGCAGAGGAAGCCCCAACGCGTGCATGTGCACGCGCAACTGGTGGGTGCGGCCGGTCAGCGGCCGCAACCGGTACCGCCCGAGCGCGCCGCGCCGCTCCGCCAACTCCACGACGCTCTCCGCGTTGCAGGGCCCCGGCACCTCCCGCGCCGCCATCTCCCCGCGCTCCTTCACGATCCGGCTGCGCACCGTCGCGGGCAGCGCGACCGCCGGGTCGTACGCCGCGACCGCCTCGTACTCCTTGCGCACGCGCCGGTCCCGGAAGAGCGTCTGGTACGCGCCGCGGTCCTCCGGGCGCACGACGAACAGCACCACGCCCGCGGTCAGCCGGTCGAGGCGGTGGGCGGGTGCGAGCAGCGGCAGGTCCAGGTCGCGGCGGAGCCGGGCGAGCGCGGTCTCGGTGACGTGGCGGCCGCGCGGGGTGGTGGCCAGGAAGTGCGGCTTGTCGGCGACCACGATCCGCTCGTCACGGTGGAGCACCTCGACCGGGAACGGCACGGCCGGCTCCGGCGGGTGGTCGCGGTGGAACCACACGTACGCCCCCGGTGCGTACGGCGTGTCCGCCCGCACCGGGCCGTCCGCGGTGACGAACCGGCCCGCGGCGAGCATCGCCCCGATCCGCTCCGGCCCGACCGCCGCGCCGTACCGCTCCAGCAGGTAGCCGCCGACCGTCCTCCAGGGGGCGCGCGCCGCCGCGTCGCCCCCTTCGCCGGAGTCCGGCAGCCGCACCCGTACCGGGTCGATGCCCTCGCGCTGCCCGAGCGGCGCGGCGGGTGCCCGGCGGCCCGGCCTGCGCCCCATCGTGATTCCTCCACCCTGCCCGACCTGGCGGTTCCCGGGCCGACTACCGCCAGGTTACGGCCTGCGCGGTGCCGCGCGGCGGGGCCGGGCGGCCGCGGTCAGCCCTCCCCGCCCTCGGCGATCTCCCGCAGCCGCTCCAGGTGGCCGCCCTTCTTCTCCCACGCGGCGAGGGCCGTCTCGATCTGGTCGTGGGTGGCGTCCGGCTTGCCCTTGACCACCACCACCATCTCGGTGTTGGGCGACAGCGCCACGATCGCGGTGTCCAGGGTGACGCCCTCGGCGAGCGCGCGGGAGACCCGCACCGGCAGCTCGCCGCCGGCGTCCGGCCGGGCGTGCCGGGTGTAGTAGCGGTTGCCCGGGGACTCCGGCGGCAGCGGGTCACCGCCGTCGAGGATGTGCTCGATCGAGCCCTGCCCCCACTCCAGAATCCGCTCGATGTCCCGCAGGGTCGCCGTGACGCTCTGGAACTCGTGCCCGCGCTCGATCGTCTGGATGACGGTCCGCTTCACCCCGATCGAGTCGCCGAGGCGCACCTGGCTGAGTCCCTTGCGCTTGCGTGCTGCCCGGATGACGCCGCCCAGCCGCAACCAATCTCCGTCCATGGCCCACATCATGCCGCACTGCACGCAACCACGCAGCCGTCTTCCGAGCCTCCCCACCTGCGGCCGACACGGCCGGAACTCGCCTATTGGTTGCGCGACATGGGGTTACGGAGGCTCATGGAAACGTATTCAGGTCCGCCGACGCAGCTCTTAAAGCTCGGATTATCGATCTGTTGGACTTGCGAGCGGAGTGACCGGCGGATACTTTCGAGACGTGAGACCGAACGGCGCGGCAATGAGGGCACTTCGCACTGCTCGGAAGATGAGCCTTCGCCAGATGCAGGCGGTGACCGGCCTGGACCGGGGCCACCTCTCCCGTCTGGAGCGGGGACTGGCCGGGGCCAGCGACGAGACGATCCGGCGCTGCGCCCTGGCGCTCGACGTCCCGGTCGCCGCGATCACCCACGACGACCGCTGACCGCGGCGCACCCGGCGGGCCTCAGTCCGTCAGCTCGCCGAGCTCCACCGTCAGGCCGTACTCGCGCAGTTGGGCGATTTGGGCGCCGGTCGCGTTGTCGCCCACGATCAGCAGGTCCAGGTCGCTGAGCGGGCAGACCGGCGCGAGGTCGGTGCGGCCGAGCTTGGTCGAGTCGGCGAGCAGGATGTGCCGGGTGGTGGCCCGCAGCATCCTGATCTTCATCTCGGCCTCCTGGATGTTGATGTTGGTGACGCCGGTGTCGGGGTGGATGCCGCTGCACGACAGGAACGCGGTGTCGGCGTGGATGTTCTCCAGGATGCGCCCGCCCATCGGGTCGACCAGCGACCGCTGCAGCGGTCGCAGCGTCCCCCCGGACAGCACCACGGTGAACCGCGGGATGGCCGGCTCCAACTGGTGGGCGACGCTCGTGCTGTTGGTGAAGACCATCAGGTCGGTCAGGTCCCGGCGGGCGACCAGTTCGCGGGCGAAGAAGGTCGTGGTGGTGCCGGCGTCCACGACGATGGACTGGCCGCTGCCGACCCGCTTCGCCGCCGCCTTGGCGATGGCGGTCTTCTCCAGCGCTGCCGACCCCAGCGACTGCTCGTAGGACGGCTCGTTCTGGGTGTCCAGCGGCGCCGCCCGGGCGCCGCCGCGGACCCGGCGGATCAGGCCGTGCTCCTCCAGGACGTCCAGGTCGCCGCGGACGGTGACCACCGAGACGCCGAACGCCTCGGCCAGGGCCGCGATCCGCACGAAGTCCTGCTCCTGGACCAGCGCGAGCATCCGCTCGCGGCGGACCTCGGCCGGCATCGGCTCACGGGTACTCGTCACGCCTGGCCCTTCCGGTCCGCGAGACCGGCGGGCAGCAGGTCGCGGTGTGCTTCGGTCATCTCGTCGCAGAGCTGTTCGATCGCGGCGAGCGAGAGCGTCGCCGCGGTGTTCGGGTCCAGCATCGCAGCGTGCCGCACATGGCGGGGCTCACCGTCCAGCACGGCGCGCACGGTCAGCTCGGCGACGTTGACGTAGGTGCGGTTGAGCGCGGACAGCTGCGCGGGGTAGCGCTCGACCGGGTCGGCCCGCACACCGGCGGCGTCCACGTCGGCGGGCACCTCGACGAAGCACTCGGCCGGCAGCGCGGGGATCAGCCCCTCGTTGGGGAGGGTCAGGTTCACCCGCCGCGGCTCGCCGGTGATCATCGCGCGCAGCACCTCGGAGGCGATCTCCGGGTCCTGCCAGCGGGTCAGCATCGGCCGGCCCTGGGCCAGCCCCCGGCGGATCTCCTCGTAGGCGTGCAGGCTCTGGCCCAGCCGCCCCAGGTACTCGCCGACGGGGATGCCCAGGCGGGCGATCTCGTCGTCGTGGCGCATGAACCAGGGCACGTACTCGGCCGCGTGCTCGCTGGACTCGGTCGGGAAGTAGCCGAAGCGGCGCCACATCTCCATCCGCACGTGCCGCCCCAGCTTCGGGTCGGCCCGCACCGCGGCCTCCAGCTCCGGGTACAGCGACCTGCCGTCCGCCTCGAAGCGCAGCACGAACGCCTGGTGGGTGAGCCCCGCGGTGAGGAAGGTGAGGTCCTCGAACTCGCGGCCGACCGCGTCGGCGAGGAAGGCGTGGGTGTCGCGGACCGCGTGGCACAGGCCGACCACCCGGCTCATGCCGGTGACCTCCCGCAGCGCCCACAGCGTCATCACCAGCGGGTCGGTGTAGCTCAGCAGCCAGGCGTCGGGGCAGTAGACGGCCATGTCCTGGGCGAGGCCCACCATGACCGGGATGGTGCGCAGGCCGCGGAAGATCCCGCCGATGCCGATGGTGTCGGCGATGGTCTGGCGCAGCCCGTGCCGCGCGGGGATCTCGAAGTCGCGCAGCGCGGTGTCGTAGCCGTCCACGCCGAGCTGGCAGACCACGTGGTCGGCGCCGTCCAGCGCGGCCCGGCGGTCGGTGTGGGACTCGATCACCGCCCCCGCGCCGGCCTCCGCGTCCAGGCGCCAGGCCAGGGTGAGGGCGGTGGCCAGCCGGTCCGGGTCGATGTCGTGCAGCCGGATGCGCAGCGTCCCGGCCAGGGCGGGGACGAGGAACAGGTCGGACAGGATGCGCCGGGTCATCTTCACGTTGCCCGCGCCGGTCAGCACGATGTCGGCCATGCCCGTCCTCCTCCGGCTGTGTCGTTCGTTCGTGGGTGTCGTCCCGGTCGTGGCGAGAGCGGCATTCAGGGTACGCCGCGCGGGGCGCCGGCCACGCGGTCCGCGGGGGGACCGGGCGACCGGCGCCCCGGCCGGTCAGCCGACCGTGATGCGGTCGATGTCGGGTGCCCAGTCACCCGGATTGGCGAGGGTGACGGTGTTGGCGCCCGCGTTCAGGTGGAGCGTGGCGGTGGTGGTCGCGGTGGTCTGCCAGTCGGCGGTCGGCGCGACGGACACGCTGACCGGACTGCCGCCGTCGGCGCTGATCCTGAGCGTACGGGCGACCGCGCTGGTGTACGCGATGGTCACCTTGGTGGTGCCGCCGCTCCCGCCGGCCACGCCGTTGAACGTCAGCGTGCCGCCGTTGCCGACGTATCCGACCTTCTTGCCGCCGGAGCAGCCGGTGCAGTCGGCGACGGTCGCGCCGCCGGCCAGGGTGTTCGCGGCGGCCTCCGCCTCGTAGGAGGTGGCACCGCCGTTCCCGCCGCCGCCGGTGGAGCCGGTGCCCACGGCGATGGAGCCGAGCCCGAGCCAGCCGTCGGCGTTCTGCGTGGCGTTGGCGAACCGCAGCGGCTTGGCGGCCGCGCTCACCGACGACAGCGGGTTCACCACGTCCATGACGAGCTGGTAGGAGCCGGACGGCACGGACGAGGTGTCGACGCTGGTGTCGAAGTAGTCCGGGTAGCCGTAGTCCAGGTAGGTCGGGTCGGAGCCCTTGTTCCAGTCCGGGTAGGCGCGGATCTTCAGCGGCATCACCTTGGTCAGGTCCCAGGAGGTGTTCCAGGTCTTCACCACGTTCCCCGACGCGTCCTTCAGGCCCAGCCGTACGGTCCAGGGGTGGTAGAAGGGCGCCACCCCGTCGTTGGAGATCTTCACGCCGATCTTCGCGGTGCCCGCCACCGAGTTGGTGTAGTACGCGTCCGGCACCGTCAGGTCGTAGCCCATCTCCCGGACCGCCGCCCCCACGTTCGGGTCGGTGGGGCCGTAGGAGGTGCTGGCCTGGTCGAGCTTCCAGGTGGTGTGCTCCATCTCGATGCACGCCTTCATGTCGTCGTTGTCACCGTTCGCGCCGGTGCCCCAGGTGTTGAAGACCGTGCCCTGGATCTCCGGCCGGACCTCGCCGCCCATCGAGTCGGTGATCCACTTGTTCTCCACCCCCTCGTCCAGGGCGTACTGCAACTGCGAGTAGTCCGCCCCGCCCATGGACTGGGGCAGGGTGACGCCCGCCAGCGGGCTGCCCTCCCGGTAGCAGAACGAGTCGTCGTGGTAGCCGACGTCGAGGTTGTTCGCGGCGCCGCCGCCCGACGTCGGGTAGCGGACCTCGACCTTGGTGGTGTGGAACGCGTTCGCGTACGCCTTGATGATCAGCGCGGCGTTCGCGTCCGTGGCCATGAAGTCCGCGTAGCCGCCGGTGCCGTTCTCCGGCCAGGTGTGCCACTCGCCCCAGTAGCCGATCAGGCCCATCTGGATGAAGCCGATCCGCGGGTCGCCGTCGTACTTCGCGCCGAACGCCGCGATGAACTGCTGCAACGAGCTGAGCAGGAACGCGTTGTTGTAGTCGGGGCTCTGGGTGTTCCAGTAGGTGTCGTTGTTCGTCGGCACCTTGCCGTTCCAGCACGCGGGCATGCCGTTGGTCGGGTTGCCGTCGGGGTAGTCCAGGTAGAACCGGATCGCGGCGGTGTTCCCGTACGACGCCGTCTCGTTGAGCATCTTCTCCACCGGCGTCCAGTCCAGCGCGGTGCAGTCGTTCGCGTTGGTCATCACCGCGGACAGCGGGAAGTAGCTCCAGGTCAGGCTGTGCGGGTAACCGGTGTTCTGGTTCGTGCCCGCGTTGTAGTAGACGGCCAGGCCCTTGTCGGGGTTGTCCAACGGCCCCGCCGCGTACGTGAGCTGGTGGTCGGTCAGGGACGGGTCCGGGGTGGCGGGCGCCGCGGGGCGGGCCGGGGCACCCGCGGCGACCGGCGTGGCCGCCGACGCGCCGTGGGTGCCGGCCAGGGTCGCGGACAGCAGCGCGAAGAGCGCCGCGAGCGCCATGGCCAGGCGTGCCCGGGTGAGCCCGGTTGGTCTGGTGCGTTGTTGCATCGTGTCGACCTCCGTTGGTCGATCGCAGTGAACGGTACGCGTGGTGCCATCCGGCCCGACCCCGGAAGAATCACCCCCCTGTCGGATCACGGCCCTCAGTCGCCGCGGCGCAGCGCGGCCGCCGTGAAGTCCACCTCCTGCGCCCCGATCTCGAACCGGTAGCGGTCCAACTGCCGGATCGCCGGCCGCGATCCGAGGAAGTCCGCCAGCGCGGCGCGCTCGGTGCTGCCGAGCCAGCCGGGCGGGTCGGAGGTGGCCCGGAAGTCGCAGACGTGGGCGAGGTCCACCAGCAGCCGCCGCTGCGCGGCGGTCAGCAGGCTCTGCTTGTCCCGGAAGTAGGCGGCGTCGGGGTCGAGTTCGACCAGCCCCTTGAGCCAGAGCCGGTTCACCGAGGCGACCAGGGCGTTCTGCGCGGTCGCGTCGGAGGGGTCCTCGGTGGCGTAGTTGGTCCAGAACGGGGCGACGTCCGGCCCGACCCGGATGCCGTCGCACACCCCCAGCGACGGCAGCACCGGCGCGCCCGAACCGAGCAGGTAGACGTCGTCGCCGGCGGCCTCGCGGATCAGCCGCATCGCGTCGCGGTAGGCGCTCTCGCGCCCGACCGCCGGGTCGTGGCGCCGCGCGGTGATGGCGGCGGCGTTGACGAAGTCCAGCTTGAGGTAGCGGAACCCCCAGCCGACCACGGTCTCGACGGTCCGCCGCAGGTGGTCGCGCGCCTCGGGCAGGGTGACGTCCAACGCGTAGTACGGGCCGCCCCAGTTGTAGCCGGCGGGCACCGGATTGCCGCCGGCGTCGGACAGGAACAGGTGCGGGCGCTCCTTGACGACCTGTGCGTCCGGCCGGGCGATGAAGGGCGCGATCCACAGCCCCGCGGTCAGCCCGGCGTCGTTGATCCGCGCGGTCAGATCGGCCATGCCCGAGGGGAACTTGGTGTTCGGCTCCCAGTCGCCGACCATCCGCTCCCAGCCGTCGTCGATCTGGAACACGTCGAACGGCAGCCCCGCCAGCCCTTCGAGGTTCGCGTGCAGGGTGCGCTCGTCGATGTCCTCGTAGTACGCGTACCAGCTCGACCAGACGTTGCCCGCGCGCCGGCCGGTGCGGCCCAGCCGCTCGCCGAGGAGTTCGGCGTAGCGGGCGAAGACCTCGAGCTCCGGGCCGTAGGCGCAGAACCAGGGCGCGCCGGCCTGCTCGTACCAGCCGGTGACGGTGTCGCGGTCCACGCTCAGCCGCGGTACGTCCAGGCCGAGCGAGCCGAGCAGCAGGACGTTGCCGTCGTCGGCGGTCAGCGCGGTCACGGCGGCGGAGTGGTGCCGGCCCTCCTCGTCCCAGACGGTGTCGTCGGCGGTGAGGCGGCGGATCGGGTTGGCGATGCGCAGCGGCGGCTCGTCCATCGCCCGCCAGCCGGACGGGCTCCAGGAGTTCCAGCCGTGGCGGTACACCTGGGCGTTCGGCAGGCCGTGCAGCAGGGCCACCCGGCCCGCCGGCAGCAGCAGACCGCCGTCGACCGGCTCCGGTGGGCCGTCGAGTTGCGCGGGGATGTGCAGAGGACCGAGGTCCAAGAGGTGGGGCATGGTGTCCCTTCACTTCGGGGGAGGGCCGGGGCGCCGTGGTCGGGACGGCGGCCCCGGCCCGGTCACGGGTGCGTCATGGCAGCGGGGATCGGTGCCGGCGGCGGGGCCGGCGGGCGGCGGCGGGGTGCCGTGCCCGGCGGGCGCCGCGGTGCGGTCAGGGCTGGGAGAAGTACCCGTCCACGGCCTTCTGCGCCTTCTTCAACGCGCTGGTGGCGTCGGACTGGCCGAGCCAGACCCGCTCCAGGTCGGTCTGGACATCCTGGGTGACCTGGTCGGCGTGGTCGGTGATGGGGTAGGTGAAGGTGCCGCCGGGCGCGGTGGCCTCGTCCACGAAGACCTTCACGTCCTGGCCGGCGGCCTGGTGGGTGGCGAGCGCCTTGTCGCTGTCGGTCTTGATCGCCGGGAAGACCACGCCCTTGGACGCGATGATGTCCTGGCAGCCGGTCGAGCCGAGGAACTTCACCCACTGCCACGCCTGGTCGGGGTGCTTGGTGCCGGCGTAGATGGCGTCGGACAGGCCGTTGATGAAGGTCTTGCGGCCCTGCGGGCCCACCGGCAGCGGCGCGAACGCGAACTTCTGGGTGGCGGTCGAGCCCATGTAGGTGTTGATGTTCCAGGAACCGGTCATCGTCATCGCGGCCTTGCCGGCGTTGAGCACCGCGTCCGGGCCGAGGCTGGAGTTCTTGTCGTAGGCCGGGGCGTAGCCCTTCTTGGCCAGGCTCGCCATCCAGTCGATGGTCTTGGCCAGCGCCGGGTCGTCGTAGTGGTACTTGGTGCCGAACGGGTTCTTGTCCAGGAAGGTGAAGCCCGCCTCGGCGGCGAGGTTGCCCCAACTGCTCTGCCCGGTGGAGCCGTCGTCGTAGGTCAGCTCGATGCCGTAGGTCTTGACGTGCTTCTTGTCGAACTTCGGGTCCAGGCCGTTGCGGCCGCTGGTGTCGACGGTCATCTTGGCGATGAACTTCTCGAAGGTGCCGCCGTCGTCGGGGTTCCAGGTCAGCTTGGCCAGGTCCGCGGCGGTGTAGCCGGCCTTCGCGGCCATCGTGGTGTTGTACGCGACCGCCTCGGTGTCCCAGTCCTTGGGCAGGCCGTAGCGCTTGCCGTCCTTGACCCAGGCGTCGGCCAGGCCGCTCTGGTACTGGGACAGGTCGACGTGGTCGGCGGCCACCTGCTGCGAGATGTCCAGGATCTGGTTGTTCTTGACCAGGTTCGGGTAGTAGGCGACGTGGTCGGTGAAGACGTCCGGCGCGTTGCCCGCGGTCATCTCGGTGGTGAGGTTCGTCCAGTACTGGCCCCACGCGGTCTGGGTGATCTTGACCTTGATGTCGGGGTTGGCCTTGGTGAAGGCGGCGGCGCACGCCTGGTAGGCCGGAAGCTGGGTGCTGTCCCACAGCGCGTAGTTGAGCGTCACCGGGCCGCCGGCCTTCGCCGAGTCGCTGGAACAGGCGGCCAGGGTCAGGGGGAGGGCGGCGGCGAAGATGGCGACCGCGACGCGGACGTTGCGTCTCATGGAGGATCGTTCCTTTTCTACTTGATACCGGTGAAGCTCATGGACTCCACCAGCCGCTTGCCGAAGAAGATCAACAGCAGGGCCACCGGGACCACGGTCAGCACCGAGGCGGCCATCAGCCCGGTCCAGTCGGGCGCGGTGTTCGGGGACTGCTGGAGGAAGATCCCGAGCCCCGCGGTGAGCACCCGGGTGCTGGGGTCGGGGCCGACCAGCAGTGGCCAGAGGTAGTCCTTCCAGGCCCAGACGGCGGTGATCAGGCCGATGGTGAACAGCGGACCGCGGCTCATCGGCACGATCACCTGCCAGAACTGGGTCCACTTGCCCGCGCCGTCGATGGTGGCGGCCTCCTCGATCTCGCGCGGGATGGACAGGAAGAACTGGCGCAGGAAGAACACTGCGAACGGCGTCATCAGCAGCGTCGGCGCGACCATGCCGGCGAACGAGCCGAGCCATCCGAGGTTCTTCATCAGCGCGAAGTTCGGCAGCAGCGTGAAGATCGGCGGCACCATCAGCGACAGCACGAAGAGGGTGAACAGCAGGTCGCGCCCGCGGAAGCGCAGCCGGGCGAGCGCGTAGCCGGCCATCGCGCAGCAGAACGTCTGGACGGTGGCGATCAGCGCGCAGTAGATCAGCGAGTTGCGCAGGTACAGCAGGAAGTCCAGCTGTGCTCCCGAGCCGCCGGCCGCCTGGTTCTGCGCCAGGCTGGTCAGGCCGATCACCCGCTTGAAGTTGATCAGCGTGGCGTGGTGCGGCCACAACCCGGTGTTGTCGGAGAGCAGTTGGTGCGCGGGGGTGAGGGCGGTGCGCAGCATCCAGTAGAACGGGAAGACCGTCACCAGCAGGGCCACGACCAGCACGGTCCAGGCGAGCACGCGGCCCGGGTGCAGGCGCGGCGCGGTGGGGTGTCGGGGCATCGTCGGGCCTCCTAGGCCAGGTCCGAGCGCGATGCGCGCAGCAGCCGCATCTGCACCATGGTCAGCACGCCGAGGATGAGGACCAGCGTCATCGCGACCGCGCTGGCGTAGCCCATTTCGAAGTGTTTGAAGGCCAGTTCGTAGATGTAGTAGTAGATGACGCGGGTGGAGTTGACCGGGCCGCCGGGACTGGGCGTGATGGCGACCGTGTCGAAGATCTGGAACGAGCCGATCACCGACACCACCAGCACCAGCGCGAGCACCGGCCGGATCAGCGGCAGGGTGAGCCGGAAGAACATCCGGATCTCGCCGGCGCCGTCCAGCAGCGCGGCCTCGTAGATCGGGTCGGGGATCTGGAGCATGCCCGCGTACAGCAGCAGCGCGGTGTAGCCGGTGTACGCCCAGGTGTTGGTGAGCGCGATGGTGGGCATGGCCCAGGTGGTCGAGGTGAACCAGCCGTGGGTGCTCATCCCCACCGAGCCCAGCACGTGGTTGACCAGGCCGAGGTCGGCGTCGAACAGCCACAGGAAGAGCAGTCCCACGGTGACGTTCGGCACCAGCCAGGGCAGCAGCAGCATCACGCGGATCGCCACCGACCGGGTCAGCCGGAACATCAGCCCGGCCAGCACCACCGCCAGCACCGTCTGGCCGCCGACGTTGAGCACCACGTAGTAGGCGCTGACCTTCAGCGAGTTCCAGAACAGCGGGTCGTGCAGCAGCCGCGAGTAGTTGGCCGCGCCCACCCCGTGCGGGCTGGAGAGCAGGTTGTAGTCGGTCGTGGAGAAGTACGCACCGCGGATCGCCGGGTACACGTAGAACACCGCGAAGCCGATCAGCACCGGCGCGAGGAACAGCAGCGCGACCGGGCCGTCCCCGCGGCGCCGGGGTCCGTGCCGCGGTTTGCGCCCGGTACGGCCCGGGGCGTCGGCTCGCGCCTCCCGCGCCGTGTCCGCCCGCTCGCGGGTCTGCGACGCACCACCGGCCACGAGGACTCCTTCAGTACGACTTTCCATAACTTTCTCTTCTCATCGCTTGGAGAGAAGTAACGACCTTCCGCCCGGGCTTGTCAAGGCTCGCGGCGGCAACGATCGCCGCGGCCGTGCCGAGGCGCTGGTGGCGGGCGGACGCGTCGCCCGCGCTGCGCGGCCGGTGGTGTGGCCCTGCGGGCGCCTGTGTCCGGGGGTGGTGGTGGGACGCTTCCGAGCTGGTGCTTTACCGGGCTGACATCGACCGGGGCGGACGTGGCGGTCGGCTTGGCCGTTGCTCGGCCGTGAGCGGCCGGTGCGCTCGCACGCTCGCCCGCCCAGGTCGTCACGAAGCGTGTGCCGCGGATCGCGCTGGGGTGCTCGGTGGGCCGGAGGTGGACCCGTTCGCGGCCCTTGACTTTCCAAAACTTTCCATCGATGCTCCCTGCGGGGCGTCTGCCGTGCCCCGGATGAGAGTCGAGCCGATGTCCGAACACCGCGCCGCGGCCCCGGCCGGCGGCCGCCGCCACCCCGCCCCCGACCCCCGGCCGCACGCCCGCCCGGGCCCGGCGCTGCTGCCGATCCAGCGCAAGCGCGCGATCCTGGCCATCCTGGCCGCGGAGCGCGCGGTCGAGACCTCCCGGCTGGCCGCGCGCCTCGGCGTCTCGACGGTCACGATCCGGCGCGACCTCGGGCAGCTCCACGACGAGGGGCGGCTGCGGCGGGTCCGCGGCGGCGGCCGGCCGCGCTGACCATGGGGCGGAGCGCTGACCGCGGGGCGGGCGCGCTGACCATGGGGCCGGCCGCACTGATCGCGGGGCCGGCTTCCGTACGGGGTGCCGGAACGCGGGCGCCCGGCCGCGCCCCCGGGTGCGGGGCGGCGGCCGGGCGCGGGCCGGTCACGGTCGGGCGGTCACGGGTGCGCGGTCGCCGGTGGGGGAGCGGCCCGGAAACGGGGGAGCGTCAGCAGGTCTTCCCCGCGTACAGCGCGACCGCGTCGTCGGAGCCGATCGTCGCGGTGAACCTCCCGTCGGAGCCGACGGTGTAGGACGTGCCGGTGTGCTGCACGTCGCAGTACCTGCCGGCGGGCAGCGGGGTGGTGAACGTCGACGTGAGCGAGCCGCTCTCGTGGTTGATCGCCACGAAGCCCTTGCTGCCGCGGCCGAACGCGATGGCGTTGCCGCCGTCGTCCCACCAGTCGGTGACGGCCGTGCCGGCCACGGCGTTGTGGAAGCCGACCATGTTCGCGATCTGCGGCCAGGCATGCTGGCACTTCCAGCCGTCGCTGTAACAGGCGTTGACCTGGCCGTTGTTCGGCGGCCCGGCGTCGGTGTCGGAGAACTCGTAGCCGGAGTAGACGTTCGGCGAGCCGTACGGCCACGCCAGCAGGAAGACGTTGGCCAGGGTGTAGGTGGCGTTGTTCTTGTAGCTGAGGGTGGAGCCGTTGCGCTCGGTGTCCCAGTTGTCCACGAACGTACGGGCCTTGGCGCCGGGCAGGTAGCCGGCGCCCCACGACTCGCCCCACTGGCTGAGGTACGCCAGCTTCTCGGAGGTGAAGATCCGCTTCAGGTCGTACGCGCCCTGGAACTCGTCCACGTCGCCGGTGCCCTCGTACTCGGTGGGCTGGACGGCCTCGCCGGCGCCGTAGATCACCTCCTGCGCCCAGTAGGCGTTGGGATTGGTGAGCTTGGCCTTGATCGCGGCCAGGTCGCTCGCGGCGATGTGCTTGGCGGCGTCGATCCGGAAGCCGTCGACGCCCAGCGACAGCAGGTGGTTGAGGTAGCCGGCGATGGTGGAGCGGACGTAGTCGCTGCCGGTGTCGAGGTCCGCCAGTCCGACCAGCTCGCAGGTCTGGACGTTGGAGCGGTCCTGGTAGTTGCTGATGTCCTGCCGGCAGGTGTGGAAGTCCTGGTCCTCGTACGTGCCGGGGTAGTTGTACTTGGTGTACGCGGTGCCGGCCGTGCCCGTGCCCGACCCCGCGGACATGTGGTTGATCACGGCGTCCGCGACGACCTTCACGCCCGCCGCGTGGCAGGTGCTGACCATGGACCGGAACTGCGACTCGTTGCCGAGGCGGTTCTGCAACGTGTAGCTGACCGGCTGGTAGGAGGTCCACCACTGGCTGCCCTGGATGTTCTCGGTGGCCGGCGAGACCTCGACGTAGCCGTACCCGGCCGGGCCGAGCTGGTTGGTGCAGGCGGTGGCGACGCTGCCGTAGTTCCACTGGAAGAGGGTCGCGGTGACGTCCTTCGTGCCCGGCGGGGTCGCACCCGCGGGCGTCTGCGAGGCGGCCAGCAGTCCCGCCGCGGCGACCACCGCGGCGAGGGCGCCGTTGAGGATGCGGGATCTCATGGGCGGCTCCTTCAGTCGAGGGGCACAGGGGTGCCCTGTGCCCTGTGAAGGCGGCCACGCGCCAGGCCGCCGGCGAGAGGGGAGCCCGGTCCGCCGGGCTCCCGCAGGAGCTTGCTGCTGTCACACCAGTCACGTCAATGTCCATGACACAACTGATTTCCGGTGCTTGCCGAAAGGGCTTGCAGCGGGTTCGGTGGGTGCCCGGTGCCCGGTGCCCGGTGCCCGGTGCCCGGTGCCGGGTGCCGGGTGCCGGGTGCCGCGCGCCGGGCGGCGGGCGGGCGGCGGGTGCCCGGTGCCGCGCGCCGAGTTGCGGGCATGGGCGGGGGCGCCGGGTCGGGGGCGGCGGGTCGGCGGACGCCGGGTCGGGGAGTCGGCGGGCGACCGGGGCAGGGCCGCGGCACCGCCCTATCGTTGCCCGATGCGCGCACACCACATCGACCGCCCGGCCGACCTCGACACGGTGCGGGAGTCCTACGACCGGGTGGCGGACAACTACGCCCACATGGTGCTCACGACGGGACTCGGCGACATCCGCCGCCACCCGTGGCTGAAGGCGTCGATCGACGCCTTCGCCGATTCCGTGGGCGAACTCGGCCCCGTCCTGGACGTCGGCTGCGGGCCCGGCACGGTCACCGGCTACCTCGCCGAACGCGGCCTCGACGTCCGCGGGGTGGACCTGTCCCCCCGGATGATCGAGAACGCCCGCCGCCTGCACCCGCGGTGCCGCTTCGACGTCTGCTCCGCCACCGAACTCGACCTGGCGGACGCGTCGTTGGGCGGGGTGCTCGGGTGGTGGTCGCTGTTCAACCTGCCGCGGCAGGTCCTTCCCCAGGTCCTGGCCCACTTCGCCCGCGCGTTGAGGCCCGGCGGGTACCTCATCACCGCGACACACGTCGGCGACGAGGACGCGCCGCGCACCGAGGCGTACGGCGGCGTCCCCGTCCGCTGGACGACGCACAAGTGGCGGCCGGAACCGTATGTGCGGCTGATCGAGCAGGCCGGGCTGCACCCGGTCGCCGAACTCCGCCTTCCCGCGGACGAACAGGTCGGCCCGGGACTGGTCGTCATGGCCCGGCGGCCCGGGTGAGCGGGGCCCGGTGGCCGGGTGCGCCCCGGGGCGCCGGGTGACGGGGCTCCGTCGGACCGGGTGCGCCGTCCGGGCGCCTGTGGCACCATCGGGCGAGCCGGAGCCGCGGTGCGCAGGAGGCGGAGAGTTCAGATGCAGGTGGAGATCCGGGCGGCGGACGACGACGGTGTCCCCGCGTTACTCGACTTCTTCCGCTGGCTGAGGGACGACGACGCCGGACCCGAGGTCGTGCGCCTGGAGAACGCCGCCGACGGCCGCCCCGGCGCGATGGGAGCCCTGGAGGCCGTCCAGGTCGTCCTCGCCGACGCGACGGCCCTGGCGAGCCTGGCGGCGCAGTACGGGTCCTGGCGCCGGGCGCGGACCGCCGGCCGGCGCGGCGTGGCGTTCACCTTCTCGCGCCCCTCGGACGGCCTGTCCGTCACGGTGGACAACGGCACCGACGACGAGGTGCGCCGCATCATGGCGGCACTCGTCGCTCCGCAGGAACCGCCGCCCTCCTCCGAACCTCCCGGCGGGACACCGGAGTAGGGCGCATGGAAGCCCACGCCGGCACCGAACTCGCCGACCCGCAGCGCTCGTACGCGGTCCTCATCGGCTCCGCCAGGTACGGCCACGCCTCGCTCGACGACCTGCCCGCGGTCGCCAACAACCTCGCACGACTCGCCGAGTTGCTCGCCGACACCACGATCTGGGGCCTGCCGAGGCGGCATTGCGTCCTGATTCCCGAGCCGGCGTCGCGCGAGGAGGTCCTCGACGCCATCCACGACGCGGCGGGGCGGGCCGACGACACGCTGATGGTGTACTTCGCCGGGCACGGCCTCGCTCACCCGGACGTCAACGGCCTCCTGCTCGCCCTCCCCGGCACCGACCCCGAACGCACCTACACCGCACTGGACTTCGACGCCGTACGCGGCGAGGTGCTCGGCACCCGGCGCGACGTCAACCGTGTCGTCATCCTGGACTGCTGCTACGGCGGACGGGCGTTCGCGGGCGGCATGGGCGGAGTCGGCACCGCGGTGCAGATGGCCGAGCAGACGCGGATCGCGGGCTCGTACCTCCTCACCGCGAGTTCCGCGACCCGGCAGGCGCAGTCTCCTCCGGGCGAGACCTACACGGCCTTCACCGGAGAGCTGATCCGGCTGTTGGAGAACGGCCTGCCCGGCGCCGGGGAACTGATCGAGGCCACCCACGTCTACGAGCACCTGTACGGCGAACTCCGCTCCAAGGGGCGGCCGTTGCCGCAGCAGCGACTCAGCAACACCGGCCGCGCCCTGGTTTTCGCCAGGAACCGGCATCTGGCCGGGACGGCGCCCGCCCCCGGAGGCGGGGGCCGGAGGGCCGCGGACCAGTTCACCCGCCCCGACGCGCCGGCGGGGTCGGTGGGGCCGGTGGGGCCGGCAGGGCCGGCGTGGACACCGCGCGAACTCGTCCGGGAGGCTGCCAGGTTGAGGTCCGCATCCGTGTCCGCGGGCGGGGGCGGGGGCGGGTCCGCCGGTGCGGGTGGGTCCACCGATGTGGGCGCGGGTGGGGACGGCGGTGCAGGTGCGGGCGGAAACGGCGGTGCGGGTTCGGGGTCGCGTTCGGGTGCGGCTGTGGTCGGCGACGCCGCCGCCGACGCGGTGCTGCGGGAGTGGGCGACGCGCCGCCCGGTCCAGGAAGTGGCCACCTTGGCGGTGCTCCTCGACGCGGAGCAGGACCGCCGCGGCTCCGACGTGGTGGACGCGGCTCTGGCCGGCCGGGGCCCGCAGGCCGTGGCCGGCTACCTCGACGCCCTGCACGCCCTGGCCGACGAGCCCGCCGCCGCCGACCGCGTCCTCCACCAAGCCGCCGGCCAGTCCGTCGACATCGTCGCGGCCACGTACAAGGCCCTGCGCTCGGCCGGACGCACCGCCGAGGCCGACCGGCTGCTGTCCCTCCGGACCGACCGGCTGCGGAGCACCGACGACGTCCTGGAGGTGACGGGCGCGCTGTGGTCCGCCGACCTGGAGGCCGAGGCCGACCGGGTCCTCACCGCAGCCGTCGCGGACTCCCCGGAGGAGTCGGGGCGGCTGGCCGACGCACTCCTGTCCATCGGCCGCCAGGACCGGGCCTTCGCCCTCTACCTCCGCTTCCAGGAGGCGGTGGTACGCCGTCCGCTGCCAGCCCTCGTCCAGCTCCTGAAGGGGATGCACGACGCGGGACGAGACGACGACGCCACCACGGTGCTCGAACGGTGGATCGCCGGCACCCTTCCCCCGACGGCGCCCCTCGCGCCCTCGGCCCGGCAGGCCGTCACCGGGCTCTGCGCGGAACTGCGCTCGTCGGGCCTCGGCCCGTACGCCTCCACCGTGCTGGGGCGCGCCGCCTCGACGCTGCCGCCGGCGGACACGCTCGCGCTCGCCGAGGCGCTGTACCGCCAGGGCCACGGCGAGGACTCCGTCCTGCTGCTGTCGACGGCGACCGCGGCCGGTCCGGCCGAGGCCGTCGTGGACTTCATGGCGGGGCTGCGCGAGATGGGCCGGCCCATGGACGCCAACGCCCTGCTCGACGAGGCCGGCCGGTTGCCCGCGCCCGAGGTCGCGCGACTGCTGGAACGGCTGGAGACGGGCGGCAGCACCCGCGACCGCGACCGGCTGCTCACGGTGATCGCCGGCCGGCCGGCGCCGGCGCGGCTCGCGCTGCTGAGGGAGCCGTTCCTGGCCGACGGCCGCCACGACGCGGTCTTCACGCCGCTCGGCACCCTCTCCGACCCGGCCTTCACCGAGGTGCTGGAGCAACTGCGGGCCGACGGAAGTCCCCAGGACCTCGTCACGCTGTTCGCCTGCGGAGCCCGCGTCGGTGCGGGGCACCTCACCGCGTGGCTCGCGCGGATGGAACGGGCGAGGATCCCCGAGGCCCTCGTGCTGCGCGCCTACATGCGCGACCGCGGTGTTCCGGCCGGCGGGCGGGTCCCCGCGTTCGGCAAGGGCGACCTGCGGGCGGTGGCCGACCGCGTGCGGTCCTCCAGCGGCCTGGCGCTCACCCTCGCGGCCTTGCAGGTCCTCGGCCAGGACGAGGCGGTCGCGTACCTGGCGCGACGGGCGGCCGCGTCGTGGCTGAACAGCGGGCAGCGGCTGGAACTGACGGTGTCGCTCTGCCGGAGGGACCTGGGCGGCGCCGCCCGCGCCGTGATCAAGGGGGGCGGGTGGGACGACATCGGGCACCTGGTCGAGACGGTCACCGGCCTGCACGCCGCGGGCTTCCCCGACGACGCCGCGTACGCGCTGCGCTGCTACGCCGTCCGGCTCGGCGGCGGCCGCGCGAAGAAGCTCGCGGCGTCCCTCGGGCTGGAGCCCCCGCCGAGCACGTCGTACTTCCCGATGCTCCGGCGACGCGGCCTCGCCCCGGCCCCCGACTGACCACCCCGTACCCGCGCCCCCCGAACGCGGCCCCGCGACCAGACCACGGTCACAGGGACCCGCCACGGACGCGAAACGTGCCCCAGGCAGGATTCGAACCTGCGACACCGGCTTTAGGAGAGCGACGGGGTTCATGATCCCGGGTGTTTGACCGTGCTGGGTGGTGCTGGCCTTGCTGGCCAGCACCACCCAGCGGGTCGCGGGGTCCGGCCCCCACCAGACGTTGCCGGACCGTCCGCTCACGCAATGCTCACGCTCGGGTGGGTCCGTTCCGGTCGCGCTCGGACTCTTGGTCTCTCGAACAGGCTGTGTCGGGTTTGGGCTGGCCGGCGGCGCTTACGGTCGGGGGTGTGGTGCTCTCAACTGCGGCCAGTGTCTGGAGCATCTGGGCCTGATGCCCTTGGGCACGGGCCCCATCGGCACCGGCATGTTGCTTATCCGGATGAGTGACGGGAGAAGACCTCACCTGTCGACGGCGGATCGAGTTCGCCAGTGCGCAGGTGGAGGGTTACGGCGCACCGGCAGCCCCTCCCCCTGTATACAAGATCCAGTCCTCGCGGGCGGTGGTCAGTTCGGGGAGGACGGTGTTCTCGAAGTAGTCGGCCTGGGTGCGGATTTGGGTGGCGAAGCGGGCGAGGTCGGTGGGGGTGAGGTTCTCGAAGTCCCACTCTTCGACGATGGTGAGGCTGGCGGTGGGCGTGCGTTGGTGTTGCTGCGGGGTGTAGGGGTGGCAGGCGATCTGGGCGGCGAACATCGCGCTGGTGGACTCGCGGTAGCGGGTGCCGTTGATGTCGAGGGTGGCGGGCGGGAGGACGGGGTCGACGGGGAGCATCGTGTAGTGGGCGTGTTCGCGCAGGTAATTCACGGCCTGGTCCAGTGTCATGCCGGTCTGGCTGGGGTCGTCCATGGACCAGTCGGGCTGGTGGCCGGTGAGGGTGATTCCCTCGACGGTGGTGATCGTCCAGGTGCAGGGCGGGGTCGGTTCCGGTGGCCGTGTGGTGGGGTCGGGCTTGGTGAGCAGGGTGGTGGGGCTCATGTGGGGTGGCTCCTGGGTGGTGGTGTGGGTTGGTGGGTCAGCGGGTGGTGGTGCGGAGGGTGTGGAGGTGTTCGATGGTCTGCGCGGGGGTGAGAGCGACATCGCGCAGTTGGTCGTACTGGCGGCTGAGTTCCTCGACGTCGTCGGGGTCGTCGGTGAGGTGGTCGGTGAGGGTGCCGTGTGCGTAGGCGAGGGGGCTGCGGGTGCGGAAGGACAGCAGTTGGAGGGGGCCGCGTAGGTCGTGGGGGCCTGCGTGCAGGGGGAGGAGTTGAAGGGTGACTGCGGGCTCGTGGGCTGTGGCGATGAGGTGGTCGAGTTGGCCGTCCCAGGTCGCCTGGCTGCGGGCGCCGCGGTGGAGGACCAACTCGTCAAGGACGGCGCGGTAGCGGACCGGGTGAGGTGTGCTCTCGGTGAGGCGGTCGTGCCGTTCGCGGAGCGCGTCGATCTGCGCAGCCAGGACCTCCGGCGACTGCGGGCTGGTGGTGACGAACTGCTCCTCGGCGTAGGCGGGCGTCTGAAGGAGGGCGGGGATGGTGGTGAGGGCGTATTCCTGGATGCTGGTCGCGGCGGCTTCCAGGGCGGTGAGTCCGCCGGCCGCGCGTTTGGCTTCCCGTTTGGCCAGGCGCCACAGTCCGGCGAGGAGGGTGCCGGTGCCGTAGTAGCGGTCGAGGGCTTGGGCGACGGTGAGGGTGCCGAGGCGGCCGCCGGTTTCCAGGCGGTGGAGGTAGGACTGTTCGTAGTGGCACTGGTCGGCCAGTCCCTGGAGGGAGAGGCCGGCTTTCTCGCGGAGGAACGCGAGGTGGTGGGCGTACAGGGCGCGGGCGCTGACCTGACCGGCCGCGAACGACGCTGCGATGCGGGCGAGTTGGTTGGTGCTGGTGCTGGTGCTGGTGCTGGTGCTGGTGCTGGTGCTGGTGCTCTCGCGGTCCGCGTCGGCGGGTGTGGTGTCGGTGCTCACGGGCGGGCCCCCGCCCCGGAGGTGTGGTGGGTGGTCCAGTCGGCGCGGATGTCGTTGAGCTGGGGGATGACGACGTGGTCGAGGCGGTCGGCCACCGCGCGCAGGCCCGCGACCAGGTTCGCCACTCCCGTCGGGTCGAGGTCGGTCATCCAGTACTCGCCGGCGACCCGCACCGTGGCGACCGGGAGGGCCAGTTCGGGAGCCGGGGCGTAGGGCGTGCAGGTGATGCTGGAGGACATGACCTCCAACTCCTCCGGCTCGTCCGTCACGTTGCCCGGCGAGTACGCGCGCAGGACCTGCCCCGGGAACTCCTTGTAGTGGCAGACGTCGGCAAGCCGCGCGGCCAACTTCTGCGGCGGTACGTCCTGTTCGCTGGGGTCCTCGGCGGCCCAGGGCGGCAGGTAGCCGGTGATCTGCTCTCCGGTGGTCGTGGTGATCGCCCACTGCCGCACCGAGCGGGCAGTGCCGTACGACTCGGTGGCAGGTAAAGCGGCGGGCGAGGGGACCGTGGGCTTCATTGTGCGGGGTTCTTCCTGTTCGTGGTGGGGCGGTGGAATCGGGTGGTGGCGTCGAGCACGCGTCCGTCGGGCGGCCGGTCTTGCTCGGCGAGGAGCGGACCGAAGAGCGCGAGGAGAGAGGGCGGCAGGGCCGGGTCGGCCAACTCCCAGCTATGGGCGTCGGGGTGCCTGGCGAACTCGCTGCATGCCTCGTCACCGTCGGCGGTGGTGACGGGGCAGTCGGGGAGTAGGACGGCGAGGTAGGGCTCGATGCCGTCGCGCCAGGCGGCCCAGACGGTGCCGGCGACCGGACCGCGCAGATTCAGCACCACACTTCGGTGCACGGGCCCGCGGTGAGCCTGGAGCGTGCAGACCAGCAGCGTCGCCGCGTCCTCCGCCATGTACGCCAGCCCGTCCCACGCGGGTGAAGCGGCGTTGGCCACGCGCAGGGCCGCGGTGAGGAGGCGGGGCGGCACGAAGGAGCGTCGGCCGCAGGTGAAGCCGCGCGGGTGACGGCTGGGCATCCGGATCGACTCCTTCGTCGGATCGCTGCGAACGGGGGTTGGGTGGGGCCCGCTCCGGCCACGGGCTGGTGCCGTGAGTCCGTCACGCCCGCGGGGAGTTGGGGGCGTGGATGCCTGCTTGACTCGGCGTGGCCGGAGCGGGGAAGGGGCCGCTCCCGCGGCACAGGTGCCCGCTGCCGCCCGTACGGGGATGGGAGTGCGTACGGCGACGTGGGTGACGCCTGCGGGCATGCCGCTGGAGCGGAGTTCAAGGTGGCTACGGTGGCTCGGGTGTCTGTCTGAGACAGGCGCGGGGGCGGCTCCTTCGCGCGGAAGCCGGAGTGGCGAGGGTGCACCACGTCCGTGTCCCGTCGGTGCTGACGCCCCAGGAGTCGGCAAGCGCGCTGACGAGCAGCATGCCGCGTCCGCTTTCCTCGAAGTCGCCGGCCGAACGGACGACGGGCCGGCAGGGCGAGCCGTCGTCCACCTCGATCACCACCATGTCCTCGGTGATCACGAGGTGGAACACGATCCGCTCCCCGGCGCCGTGCTGGAGAGCGTTCGTCACCAGTTCGCTAATGAGCAGCTCCGCGTTGTCCACGAGTGACGACAAGCCGTGGGCGCTGAGCCGATGTGCCCCGATCCGCCGGAGGTTCCCGACCCAGATCGCACACGGTGACGGCATGCGCTCTCGGTCGGCCAGCCGCTCGATCGCCAACGTCATGTCGTCGACGTACTGGGATCGTTTGGCTACCTGTGCCGGAGCGGAACGACGGTGGGTGTTGATCGGGGTCATCCGCAGTCACCGGCCCGAAGCTCGGCCGAACGGGAGTTGAGTACGTCGTCCGGGCACAGCGCCGACCTGATCGCGGCGAGGAGTTCGACGGGCCGGAGACAACGAGGCCCGTGCGTCGCAGCGGTCAGCCAGTACGCTCCCGGAGGCCCGTTGCGTGTGGGAGGAGGCAACGGCAGTGCGGCCGCTGGACGAACGTCGACGCCGGGGAAGGACCACGTGGAGGCCGTTCCGGAGGGCACGAAGAAGTAGAGGGCCTTCGCGCGGGGGTCGACCAGGACGGAGCCGGGCAGGCAGAGGTGCTTGAGGACGGCCAAGCCCGTGACGCGCGGGACACGCACCGTGTCGCTCGCCATGGTTGAGGCTCGCATGTTCCGCTCCTTGTCGCGATGTGTGCCAGCGACGTTAGGGAGGCGGAGCGGCGAGTACCCGGACTGTCAGTCCGGTAGGACCCCTGGTCCGGGTGGTTAGTCGATGCCGACGCGCTCGGCGAGGTCGGAGACCTGTTTCCGGTAGGTCGGACGGACGCGCCGGCGTAGGTCCTTCACCATCTGGATGCCGAGTGGGCTGCGAGCCAAGTCCTCCGGTGCGAGTGTCTCCAGGTCGAGCAGACGTACGAGGACGGCTGCGTCCTCCTTCCTCAGGTCGTGGCAGCGCGCGACCTCCAGGAGGAAGGTGAACTGGCGTTCCAGTGGCAGAAGGTCGGTGTCCACCGTGTCGGCCAGGTGCAGGGCTTCCGTGGACTCGCCGGCCTCCATGTCCAGCGACATGGCGTGCAGGGCCACGTTCGTGGGACCGAAGACCGTGCGCATGATGTTGCCGTCGCCGACGCGGTCCGCATGCTGCCCGGCCTTG
Organism: Streptomyces sp. SN-593; assembly: GCF_016756395.1. Classification (NCBI taxonomy): domain Bacteria; kingdom Bacillati; phylum Actinomycetota; class Actinomycetes; order Kitasatosporales; family Streptomycetaceae; genus Actinacidiphila; species Actinacidiphila reveromycinica. Next base: position 3,292,789 of record NZ_AP018365.1, on the reverse strand, counting down.
CTCTGAAGGCGCTCGCGAGCCTCCCAGCGGAGGCCGAGACGGCTCTCGGCGACAACTCCCACCAGTTCAAGGGCGCCTGCCATAGCCGTGGCCTCCACGGTCCGGGGTTCACCCAGTTGGCCAAGCCCGCGCAGAACGACGTCGGCTGCCTCTTCGGGTTCGTCGGTACCGAGCAGGATGTGCCCCAGGTTCCACGTGGCCGCGGCGATGCGAATCGGGTCGTCGGCCGCCTCGGCCGCTTTCCTGCCGCGGTCGGCAACAAGGAGGGAGAGGTCGGTTCGTCCTGCCCGTCGGCAGTAGGAGCGCAGGAGGAAGTACAGATCGGCAGCGCACCGTTGCGCTTCACGCAACGCGCCGCACTCGGCCTCGGTGTACGAGGTGCGCAAGGCTGCTTCGGTGTCGGCGATCAAGCTCGGGAGTACGACGGCCGCTTCGGTGAAGCGTCGCGGGCTCCTCTGCCAGATCGACCAGGCAGCGTTGACCCGCTTACGGAGCGCTGCCGGGGCCGGCGCGCTGGTCGTGACGGCGGAACTGACGAGAAGCGCTTGGGTGACCTCCTTCGCCATGGGAGGCGTGGACGACGGCGGGGGTTCGGCTGGTGACGTGTCGCCGACGAGGACGGCCACGGGCACGCGCAACTCACGTGAGATCTTGATCAGGACATGCAGCGTCGGAGTCTTGACCCCGCGCTCGATGCGCGAGAGATAGTCCTCGGTGATGCCACACAATCCGGCAACGACCGCCTGGGAACGGCCCCGCTGCTGGCGGTGGTCGCGGATGCGTTGCCCGACGAGAAAGTCCGGGTCCAAGGGTGCCCCCTACGCTCTGATGGACCGAGCGTAGCCGCATGGTGACCGGTATCGTGCGGGTTCCGCCGACCCTGTGGCAGGCTGACCGTAGATCGCAGCCACTTCAAGGAAGGTGCCCTCCATGGCAGTTCGCCGGGTCGTGCTCTGGGATGTCGACCACACCCTGATCGACACCGGCGGCGTGGGGCGGGAGCTTTCCGCGCGGGCGTTCGAGCGCACCACCGGCATACCCATGAGGGAACAGGCGACCATCGATGGAATCACGGAAGCCGTGATCTTCCGGGAGACCTCCAAGCTGCACGGGCTGACCACCACGCGGGATGACTTCGAGAAGTTCGCCGAGGCGCTCACCGCTGCACACGTGGAAAGCTCGGAGGAACTGCGCGCTCGTGGCCACGGCCTCGCCGGTGCGGCAGCCGTCCTCGACCGCCTCGCCCGAACCCCCGACGTGACCCAGACCGTCGTCAGCGGAAACGTCCGAGCCGTCGCCAAGATCAAGCTCAACGTGTTCGGACTGGATCGCCATATCGTGTGGGAGTGCGGCGCCTACGGCGAAGACGCCGACGAACGAGCGGACCTCGTCCGCGTCGCACTCCGGCGAGCAACGGAGCACCTGGGCCGGGATCTGACGCCGCAAGATGCGGTCGTCATCGGCGATACTCCCGCCGACGTCTCGGCGGCCCTTGAAGTCGGTGTGCCTCTTATCGCTGTCGCCTCCGGCCGGTTCTCCGCCGAAGACCTGCGGGCGGCCGGAGCATCACGTGTCGTGTCGGATCTTCGTGACGCCGAGCAGATCGCCCATTGGGTGACGGCCGCCTGAAACGGCATTTCCCGCTGTCCCCCGATCGCGCCCATCACTCAAGGAGCCGCCGTGTCCTACCGCGGACTGATCCTCGACTTCGGCGGTGTCCTCACCACCCGGATGCGGCTCAACGGACAAGCCTTCGAGAAGTCCGAAGGGCTGGTGCCGGGCGCGTATTTCGCCGCTCTCAACGACCACCCCGAAGGCGTCCGGGTCTACGCCGACCTCGAAGTCGGCCGCGCCACCCAGGAGGACTGAAACCAGACGATCGGCACGATCCTAGGCATCGACCCCACCGACCTGATGCGGCGCGCCCTGGCCAACCTCCGCCCAGAAGCCGTGATCATCGACGCCGTCGAGCGCGCCCGCACGGCCGGCATCAAGGTCGCCATGCTCTCGAACAGCTTCGGCCTGGAACCCTTCAACCCCTACGCCGAACTCGGCATGCTGGACGGCTTCGACGCGGTGGTCCTCTCCGAACTGGAGGGCGTCCGAAAGCCCTCCACGCTCATCTACGAACGCACCCTGAACGCCCTCGAACTGACCGGCCCGGAGTGCGTGTTCGTCGACGACCACGCCCAGAACCTGCCCCCGGCCGAGGCCCTCGGCATCACCACGATCCACCACACCGATCCCGACGAAACCGTGCGCCAACTCGACGCTCTTCTGGATCGACTCGCGGCGTAGTGCCCAATCGTGGCTCGTCTTGGAGCGTCGAGGTCCGCAGGGTCGCGACAGCTGTCGGTAGGCGGGTAGCCGGCATGGAGATGTTCCGGCCATAGAGCAGGTACTCATCGCCGCCTGGTTGGAGCATCGCGGTCTGTCTGCGGAGCGGGCAGGCGGGTGCTGGCGGTTGTGTCTACGGGTGCTGTGTGCGCGGGGGTGTTGCGGTGGGGGCGGGTGTTGGCGGCTCGGAGGCGGGCGGCGTGGTGTTCGGTGGTGTGGTGGTGAATGCGCCAGTTGATGACTTCGGCGGGGTGGTCGGCGGTGTCGAGTTCGCGTTGTCGAGCGATGTCGGTGAGGAGGCGGCGGGGGTTCTGGCCGGTGCTTTCGGCTTTGGCGAGAGTGGTGGCCAGTGCGGGCCAGGCCGAGTCGGCGAGGACGCGCTCCGCGTGGTCGGGGACGGCTGCGCGCAGGTCGGAGGCGTAGCGCTGAGTGGCTTGCGGGCTGGGGGTGCGTGAGGCGAGGTCGGCCAGGACGGGTTCGGCGGCTTGTCGGTAGGCGGTTTGCAGGTGGACGAGGGTCTGCCGGGCTGCGGCGACCTGCTGGTGGTGTTGGCGGCTCTCGTGCCAGCGGGTCAGGGCGATGAGGGCGAGCGCGGCGGTGGACAGCAGCCCTGCGACCGCGGCGCCGTCCTTGTCCGAGCCCAGCGCGTGGAGCAGTTCCTTCGCCGCGGTGCGCAGGGCGGCGGCGCTGTGGTGTTCGGCGCGGACGGTGGAGCGGTTGGCGCGGTTGAACGCAGATGCTGCTGCTCGTAGTTCGGCCCGTAGGTGGGTGGGTGCGGTGGCGGCGGTGTTGTGGAGTAGTTCGCTGAACGCGGCTGCTTGGGCCTGGATCGCGCTGTCCTGATCGCGGGCGCTCTGGCTGTTCTTGGTGTCCTGGTCGAGGAGGCTGGTGTGGAGGTCACGCAGGGTGGTGTCGGCTTGGTGCCAGGGGCCGGGGTCGGTGGTGCGGGCGGTGGGCTGGTCGGTGGCGTCGTGAGCGGTGAGGCGTTCGCGCAGACGGTTGATGGACAGGTCGGGGGCGAGAGCGGAGCCGCTGAAGTAGACCGGCTCACCGTGGCTGTTGGTGTCGTCGGGTGCGGCGAGGCTGTAGCCGGTGACGTCGCCTGTCTGCGGACCTAGCCGGTATTTGATGTGGATGCCGAGCGTGCTGAGGGTGGAGAAGTACTCGGCTTCGTCGCGTGCGGCGGCAGCGGCTGTGTATGCCTGGTCGCGCAGCCATTCCTTCGCCGTCTTTGTGGTGCCGGTGCGTAGGGCTTTGGCCTGCTCGGCGCTGGTGGGCATGGGGGCTGCGGTGAAATCACCGGATTTGAGTCGGCGCAGGCCGAGTTCGGCTTCGATGGTGCGGCATTCTGCTTGGGCGCGTTGGCCGTCGCGGTTGGTTCGGGGGCGGCGGCCGTCCTCACGCACGCTGGTGGCCATGATGTGAATGTGGTCCTCGGCGTGGCGCACCGCGATCCACCGGCAGCCGGCGTCGTCACCGTCGGGGGCTATGCCGGTGGCGTGGACGATCCGGCGGGCGACCTGCGCCCATTCCTCGTCGGTGAGGTAGCGGTCGCCGGGTGCGGTGCGCACGGGGCAGTGCCAGACGTGCTGGGGCACCTTCTTGCCGGTGCGCTGCTCCCGGACGCGGACGGGCTGGTCGAGGTAGTCGGCGAGTTCGCTCAACAGGGTGTGGTGCTGGTCGAGGGGCGCCCGGCCGGGGTCGGGGATGCCGGGCATGGCGAAGGCGGCGACGATGTGGGGGTCGGTGTGCTCGTCGCGGCGGCCGGGGCCGTAGAGGTAGGAGAGCAGTCCGCGGGTGCGGGAGCCGGTGGAGACGTCAGGCACCATGACGGCACCCCGAGACGACGTGTTCCAGGGCCAGTCGGGCTGCGCGGGCCAGGACTTGGATTTCGGTGAGGACGTTGTCGGTGTGGTCGGGCCAGGTGCCCGTGTTGACGGCGCGGGTGATCTGGTTGAGGTTCACTCCCACGCGGTGGATCTCGCGCAGCAACTGTCCGCACAGGCGCGTCAGGTCTTGGAGGGTCTGGGGCGAGGGCAGGGGTGCGACGCAGGCGGGGCGCTGGTCGCCGAGGTAGGCGTGGGCGAAGGTCAGCGAGGCGTCCATCAGGAACGCTGACCGGGAGCGTTTGGCCGCTTTGGCGGCGAGGTCGATGAACTCCTGCTCGGCACGCTCCGCGGACGCGGTCAGTTGGATGTCGCGCTTGGTGCCGGATCGCGGCCGATAGAGGACCTCGCTCAAAGGCCGACGGCTCTCGACGAGCTTGTCGGCGTCGACTGGCAACGTGGGGACGTCGAGCGCGGCGATGCCGCGGTGGACGAACGCGTCGGGGGCGAGGGTCGGTGCGAAGCGCTCGGGGATCTCGGCGTCGTGATCCTGTCCTGGGGGGAGGCCGCGCTCGGCCTCCCCCTCCCCGGCCGTGCCCCGCTGGGCACCGTCCGGGACCGCCTCCGCCGGGGCGGTGACAAGCGCAAAGTCCGCGTCGCCTCCGGCGATGTGGACTTTGCTCCAGCTTGCTCCGTCTGAACGGCCGGTGACCGTCTGACTGATCCGCGTGAAGATCCCGGGCTTCTTCTGGGGCTGGTCCATGGTCGTACGGCTCCTGAACGTGGTTGCGGCGAAGCGGCGTGGGTGTGTGTGACTCGTCCCACCCGTTGCATGGCTGGTCAGCGCAGGTACGGGTGGATGCGGTGATGCGGGTCGACTCGTCACGGGGAAGCGACCCGTCCCCGCGCCGACCTGCGCGGGGACGGGTGGTACGGGTCGGTGCGGGTCACCGGCCGGTCGGGGGCGCCGGTTCGGGGCGGGGGCAGTAGCGGGCCCAGGCGTCGGTGAACTGGTGGCGGGTGAAGCCCCGGCGCTGGGTGTCGCCGGGGAAGCGGCGGTTGGCCGCGCTGATCCCGTAGTCCTTCAGGAGCAGTTGGAGGCCGCGCGGAGTGAGGCCGCTGGTGCCGTACTCGCGCCACGGGCCCTCCGGGTCCGCGTTCAGGGCGCTGAGCAGGGACTGCGTGGACAGGGCGTCGGGGTTCCCGTATCCGGCGAAGGCGGCGCGGATGTCGGTGAGGATGCGGGTCTTCAGCCCGGTGTCCTGGTCCTGGCCCTCCTCGTGGGCGGTCATCACCCGGCACGCCGCCCGCGCCCGATCCGGCCATACGCCGCCGGCCAGGTCGGCGACGGCCACCAGCGGCTCCCAGGTGTCCGCCGCCCGGTCCTCCACCGGCATCACCGGCTCCCACCCGGCCGCCGTATCGGTCAACGGCACCAGCCACCCGGCCAGCCGGTCGCGCAGCGCGTGCAGGATCGGGGTGTCCCGGCGGGCACGGAAGGGCCGCACGCTTTCCCCCGGGCCCCGGCGGCGCATCCGGACCACGACCGCACGGTCCATGATCGTGTCGGGCAGGTCCCCGATCCCGGCCAGCGCCGCCATCGCGAACGTGGCGAACTTGGTCGGCTTGTGCTCCGGCCCGACGACCCGGGTGGTGGGGCGGTTGCGCTGGTGCCCGGAGTTGAGCAGGCCGCGCATCTCCTCGTTCTTCTCCGCCACCTTCACGCTGCCGAAGATCGTGTCCGCCTCGTCCACCAGCAGCGTCGGCGGCCGCTCCGTGATCGACCGGAAGATCGCCGCCGGGGTCGAGTTCACCGTGATGAACGGGTCGTGGACGGTGTCGTGGAGGACGTCCAGCAGCCTCGACTTCCCGCACCGTTTCGCCGGACCCACCACCGCCAGACGCGGCGCATGCTGCCACGCGGGCTGGAGGTGGGTGGCTGCTATCCACAGGGTGACCGCGTCCAGGGCCTCGCTGGACGGCATGATCACGTACCGGGCGACCGCTGACCGCACCTCGGTCAGCAGGTCAGCGCCCTCCGTCACCGGGACGCTGCCCTCCGGACCAACCGGACCGACCGGCTGACCGGGCCCGGTGACCGGCTCCCGGTCAGTGACCGCGGTCACCCGGTCACTCACCCCGGCTGATTGACCGGGCGTCGCGGTGAGCCGGTCAGACGCGTCCGCTACCCGGCTGGCGGCCGACAAGGCTCGCGCGGTCAGCCGGTCGCCGGGAGACGGCGAACCGGTCTCCCGGATCGGCTGCGCGGCGGCGTGCTGCGCCTGACCGGGTACCGCTACCGGAGGCCAGGCAGTTTTCGGGGATGCGCTGCTGACAGTGCGGGTCGTAGGCTGCATGAGGAATCTCCTCGACCGGCGGCGCCGGGCTGGCAGGCCCGACACCGCCTGGGTTGATCGTTGAAGGCGTACAGGGGAGTTCGCTCGGCCCCCGGCGTAGCAACCGCCGGGGGCCAACTTCTCGGGGTGAATCGCTGCGGGCGGGCACAGGCCCGGCAGCGACCGGGAACACTACGTCCAGCGTGTGCCGCCGTCCATGGGATTGTGCTCACCGGACACAGTTTCCGAACGGGTGGCTGCCTTCAGGCGGCCTCGCGCGCGGCGTCGGCGACCCCGAGAACCGCGTGCAGGTCGGCGGTCACCACTCGGTAGGCATTTCCCAACCGCAGCACTCGGCACGGATACAGTCCGCGCCGGGCGAGTTCGTATCCCTTGCTGCGGCCGAGTGCGAGAGCCCTATTGCTGGTCTCCAGGTCGATCGCGGCGGGAAGGGAGAGAAGTTCCGCTCGGCTCATCCCTGTCGTGAGGCGGCTCTGGTCCTTGTTCATGTGCTGCTCCATTCGTCGAAGCGGTCGTCGGCGGGCACGGAAAATGCGCCTGCTCCGGACTACGACGATGAGGATGCGCCAAGCTAATGTGTCGCCATGACACAAGATGACGTTGCAGAGTGGCACGTCCAGGTTGCCGCCACCGTGGCGGCAGAAGTGCGACGGCGGCGGAAGGAGTTGGGCATGAGCGCCCAGGACCTGGCCGACGCTTGCGAGGAGATCGGCTATCCGATCCCCCGCAATGTGCTCGCCAACATGGAGTCCGGCCGCCGCACCATGATTCCCGTGCCGGACGTCATGGTGCTGGCCGAGGCCCTGCACACGCACCCGATCTGTCTGCTCTTCCCCATCGGCTACACGGCGACGGCGCCCATGCTGCCCGACCGCGACCGGGTGGACACCTGGACGGCACTGAGCTGGTTCACGGGCGAACTGGATTCAGGCAATGAGGAGTTGCTCCGGATCTACCGCCTCCACCACGCGGCCTTGGACAGCGCCGAACGTGCCCGCGCAAAGGCCCTCCACCACCGTCGCCAAGCCGCTGCCACTCACGACCCCGGTGAACGCGCGGAGGCCCTCCGCTCCGCCGAGCAGTACGAGAGACGCGCCGCTGACGATCACGCCTACCTCGGCCGCCTACGCACTGTCCTTCGCGAGGACGCGCTTCTCCCGCCGTTCCTTCCCCCCGAACTGGCCTTCATCGACGCCGAGTCGACCACTCCGCGAGACCGTGAGGAGAACGATCAATGAAGGGCTCCACCTACCGCCGCTGCTACTGCCGCGATTCCGAGACCGGCAAGCCATTCGGCAAGTCCTGCCCGAAACTCGCCACCCGCAAGCACGGCACCTACTCCATCCGCCAGGAGCTGCCGCAGCGTACCGACGGCTCCCGCCGCGCTTTCAACCGCGCCGGCTACACCACCCTCAAGGAGGCGCAGACCGACCTCGACCGGATACGCGCCCTGCTCGGCGTCCCCGACGCCGACGACCCCGAAGGCATCGAGCAGATCACCGACCTGCTGGAGCAGGTAGCGGACGAGAAGGCGCCGATTCCGGACGCCGAAGAGGTCCGCCGACGCTTCCGGTCCGGCCAGGACCTCACCGGTCGCCTCACGGTGGGGGAGTGGCTGGACCTCTGGCTCCGGGGCAAGAAAGGGCGCCAGAGCGCGATCAGCCGTGACGAGAGGTGCATTCGGGTCCACCTGAAGCCGAGGATCGGCAACCTTCGCCTGGACCGGCTCCGGGTCGCGCATCTGTCGGAGATGTTCGAGGCCATCGCGGACGCCAACGTCGAGATCGCGGAGAGCAACGCGGCCCGGCATCGAGCGATCAACGACCTTGCCCGAGTCCCCTGGAAGGGGGCTGAGAACCGCGCACGCCGCAAAGACATGAAGGCCGCCATCGCAAAGATGCAGCCGTTCCGTCACACGGTCGGCCCCTCCACCTGCCAGCGCATCCGATCCACGCTCAGGGCCGCGCTCAACTCCGCCATCGCCCAGCAGCTCATCACGTTCAACCCGGCGGCCCACGTCGAGTTGGCGGCCGGTAAGCGGCCCAAGGCGCAGGTGTGGTCCGAGGAGCGGATCGCGCACTGGGAGCGTACGGGCGAGAAGTCCTCTGCCGTCATGGTCTGGACACCTGAACAGACAGGTGCGTTCCTCGACCACGCGGCAGGCGATCGGCTCTACGCCCTCTTCCACCTCATCGCCTTCCGGGGCCTGCGGCGCGGCGAGGCGTGCGGTCAGCTCTGGACCGACACCAAGCTGGCAGCCTCCCTCATCACCGTCGCCAAGCAGCTCGTCGTCGACGGCTGGGAGGTATACGAGGACGATCCGAAGACAGACGCCGGTGCACGGACGATCGCCCTGGACTCGGAGACGGTCGCTGTTCTGGAACGGCACCGCGAACGGCAGGACGAGGACCGAGAGGAATGGGGCGCCGGGTGGGTCGAGACCGGTCGGGTCTTCACGTGCGAGAACGGTGCCTGGCTCCACCCGGCCAAGGTCACCCGTCGCTTCAATGAACTGCGTGAGGAGATCGGGTTGCCGCCGATCCGACTCCACGATCTACGGCACGGCGCGGCGACCCTGGCCCACGCGGCGGGAGCCGACCTTAAGGACATCCAGGAGATGCTCGGGCACTCCTCGATCACCATCACGGCGGACACGTACACGAGCCTGCTGCCGGAAACCGACCTGGCCATCGCTGAGGCTGCGGCCCGCCTCGTACCGCGAGCCCGACCCCTGTCCGACGGGGGCAGGGCGGCAGGTTCGGCGCCGCAGAGCAGGGAGGATGCAGACGGACCCGGCGGGGATGACGTGCCGGACGGTGCTGATCATTTGGGGGGAGTATCGGAGATCATCGAGCCGTCCGCTCACGCAGCGCTCACGCAAACGGCCCCGGACGATGAGTCCGAGGCCGCGTAATCGACCGTCGGGCCGACGAAGATGCAGGTCAGAGCAGGTCTGACGCTGTGCCCCAGGCAGGATTCGAACCTGCGACACCGGCTTTAGGAGAGCCGTGCTCTATCCCCTGAGCTACTGGGGCGGGGACGTACACCCCACCGAGGTGGTGCGTTGACACTGTACCGGTTGTCGGCGGGTGGCCGTGGAGCCGTACGGGGCCGGGCTGCGGCGAGCCCCGCCGGACCCCCGAAGCTCGGCGGGCAGGGCGGGCCGGAGCCGGCGAGAAGGACCCGGGTGGGACCTGGGTCGGGCCGGGGCCGCCTCCGGCCGTGGGCCGGTGCGCGGATCAGGCGTCGTAGTCGACCGTGAGCGCGTCGGACGCGGGGAAGGACTGGCAGGTCAGCACGTAGCCGGCATCGACCTCGGCCGGTTCCAGGGCGAAGTTGCGGCGCATGTCGGCCCGGCCCTCGGTGACCTTCGCGCGGCAGGTGCCGCAGACACCGCCCTTGCAGGCGAAGGGCAGGTCGGGGCGGGTGCGTTGGGCACCGTCGAGGAGGGTCGTGCCGGTGGGCAGGGCGGTGGTCGTGGTGCGGCCGTCAAGGATCAGGGTGACCTGGCTGACCGGGCCCTCGGCGGTGGCGTCCGCGTGGCGCAGGGGTGTGATCGGCTCGTCGTCGGCGAAGAACAGTTCCTGGTGCACGCGCTCGTCCGGTATGTGCAGCTCCGCGAGCAGGTGGCGGGCGTCGGTGACCATGCCGTGCGGGCCGCACAGCCACCAGTGGTCGACGCTCGGGACGTCGACCAGGCCGTCCACGAGGGCGCCGAGCCGCTCCGCGTCCAGGCGCCCGGACAGCAGGTCCGCCTCGCGCGGCTCGCGCGACAGCACGTGTCCTATCTGGAAGCGCGCCGGGTGGATGTCCTTCAGGTCGGCCAGCTCGTCGGCGAACATCACCGTGTCCGTGCGGCGGTTGCCGTAGAAGAGGGTGACCTGCGAGGCGGTGTCGGCGGCGAGCACGGACTCGGCGATGGACAGCATCGGGGTGATGCCCGAGCCGGCGGCGATGAGCACGTGGTGGCCCGGGGTGTCGAGGTCGGGGGTGAAGGCTCCGGTGGGCGCCATCACCTCGACGGTGTCCCCGGGGCGCAGGCCGTTCACCAGCCACGACGAGAACAGCCCGTCGGGCACGACGCGTACGCCGATGCGGGGTGGAGCCCCCGCCGGTGAGCAGATCGAGTAGGAGCGGCGTTCGTCGCGCCCGTCCACCATCCGCCGCAGCGTGAGCGACTGGCCGGGCCGGTGGGCGAACTCCTCGGCCAGTTCGGCGGGCACCTCGAAGCCGACGACCACCGCGTCCTCGCACAGCGGCCGCACCTCGTCGACGCGCAGGGAGTGGAACGCGGGGCGCCGCCGCGGGCGCGCCGCCCCGGCCGCCGCGCTGGCGGTGGCCGTGCCGGTCGCGGTGGTGGGGGCCATCACAACTCCTTGACGTGCTCGAAGGGTTCCAGGCAGCTCTCGCAGCGCCAGAGCGACCGGCAGGCGGTCGCCGAGAACGGCGACGTCTGCCGGGTGTCGGCGCCGCCGCAGCGCGGGCAGGGGACGGCCTGCCGGGTGGCGCCGAGCACCAGCGGCACCGGGCCGGCGGCCCGGCGGGGTGAGGGGCCGGGAGGGGCGATGCCGTGCTCGCGCAGCTTGCGGCGGCCCTCGTCGGTGATGCGGTCGGTGCTCCACGGCGGGTCGAGCACCGTACGGATCTCGACGCGCGCGAACCCGGCCGCGCGCAGCCGGGCCGCCACGTCGGCCCGCATCTCGGCGAGGGCCGGGCAGCCGGAGTAGGTCGGGGTGAGACTGGCGACCACCGTGCCGTCCTCGGTGGTGCGCACCTCGCGCAGTACCCCGAGGTCGGCCAGCGTGAGCATCGGCAGCTCGGGGTCGGGGACCTCGGCCGCGATCCTGCGGGCCCGCTGCGCGTCGAGCAGGGTGGGAGTGGTCACCATGTCGCCTCCGGGTGGGCGCGGGCCACGCTCTGCAGTTCCTCCAGCAGCGGGGCCAGATGGTCGGTGTGCTCCCCGGACCGCCCCCGGTAGGGGGCTGTGGGCCGTGCGGGCAGCTCCAGCCCGGCGGCGGTCAGCACCTGGTGCAGCACACCCAGCGTCTCCTCCCGGACGGCCGTGCCGATCTCGGCGGACCCGGCGGCGGACCCGGCGGCGGACTTGGCGGCGGCGGTCGCGGCGAGGATCTCCTCGACGTACGGCGCGAGGTCTTCCAGCGCGGCGCGCATCCGGCGGTGCGACTCCTCGGTGCCGTCACCGAGCCGCACCACCCAGTCGGCGGCGTACTGCCGGTGGTAGGTCAGCTCGGGTACCGCCTTCGCGGCGATCGCGGCGAGCACCGGGTCGGGACCGGTGGCGAGGCGGCCGAGCAGCGCCAGCCGCCAGGCCGCCAGTACCAGCAGCCGGGTGACGGAGAACGCGAAGTCGCCGTTGGGCAGTTCGGCGAGCGCCACGTTGCGGAAGTCGGCCGGATCGCGGAAGTAGGCGTAGGCGTCCTCGCCCCGGCCGGTGCCGTCGACCTGGCCGCAACGCGCGTACAGCATCCGCGCCTGGCCGAGCAGGTCCAGGCCGATGTTCGCCAGGGCGACCTCTTCCTCCAACTCCGGCGCCCGGGTGCACCACTCGGCGAGGCGCTGGGCCGAGACCAGCGCGTCGTCGCCCAGCGCGAGGCACACCGCGGCGAGTTCGGCCGCGTCCACACCGTCCGGCAGCTCGGTGTCGACGCCGTGCAGCGGGTCGGTGAAGCCGGTGCCGAACGCCCAGCGGGCGTCCGCGCCGTCGTGCTCCTCGGTGAGCGAGAGGTAGACGTGGTCGTCGTCGGCCGCCTCGGTGTGGTCCACGGCGCCTGCCTCCTTACGGGTGAGTGGTCGGATGTCGTGCGGTCAGATGTGGGGAACGTCGTCGGGGATCTCGTAGAACGTCGGGTGCCGGTAGGCCTTGTCGGCGCTGGGCGCGAAGAACGGGTCCTTCTCGTCGGGCGTCGACGCGGCGATGTGCGAGGAGCGGACCACCCAGATCGACACCCCTTCGTTGCGGCGCGTGTACAGGTCGCGGGCGTGGGTCAGCGCCATCGTGTCGTCGGCGGCGTGCAGTGAGCCGACGTGGACGTGGTTCAGCCCGCGCTTGCCCCGCACGAACACCTCGTACAGGGGCCAGCCGCCCTTGGCGGAGGGTGCAAGCCCTCCGGCGGTGGACGCAGATCCTCCGGTGGCGCCGCCCGTACCGCCCGTACTGCCCGAGCCGCCCGCGCCGGGTGCGGCCGTCCCGCCGCCTTCCGTGCCGCTCATGCCGCTGCTCCTTCCCGCTTCCCGGCCGCCCCGCCCGCGACGCGCCCGGCCTGCTTCGCCGCATGAACGGCTGCCGCCTCGCGCACCCAGGCGCCTTCCTCGTGGGCGGCCGTGCGCCGCCCGACCCGCTCGGTGTTGCACGGCCCGTCGCCGGATATCACGCGCTGCAACTCCGACCAGTCCGGCGTGCCGAAGTCGTGCCGCCCGCGCTCCTCGTTCCACCGCAGGTCCGGGTCGGGCAGCGTGACCCCGAGCTTCTCCGCCTGCGGGACGGTCATGTCGACGAACCGCTGCCGCAACTCGTCGTTGCTGTGGCGCTTGATCTTCCAGGCCATGGACGCGGCCGAGTTGGGCGAGTCGCCGTCGGGCGGCCCGAACATCATCAGCGACGGCCACCACCAGCGGTCCACCGAGTCCTGCACCATCGCGCGCTGCTCCCGGGTGCCGCGCATCATCGTCAGCAGCAGTTCGTAGCCCTGGCGCTGGTGGAACGACTCCTCCTTGCAGATCCGCACCATCGCCCGCGCGTAGGGGCCGTACGAACTGCGGCACAGCGGCACCTGGTTGCAGATCGCCGCGCCGTCCACGAACCAGCCGATGACGCCGACGTCCGCGAACGTCGGGGTCGGGTAGTTGAAGATCGAGGAGTACTTCTGGCGGCCGGAGACCAGCCGCTCGGTCAGGTCCGCCCGGTCGGCGCCGAGGGTCTCGGCCGCGGAGTACAGGTAGAGGCCGTGGCCGGCCTCGTCCTGCACCTTCGCGAACAGGATCGCCTTGCGTCGCAGGGACGGCGCGCGCGTGATCCACGCGCCCTCGGGCTGCATGCCGATGATCTCCGAGTGCGCGTGCTGCGCGATCTGCCGGACCAGAGTGCGGCGGTACCCCTCCGGCATCCAGTCCCGCGGCTCGATCCGCTGGTCCCGGTCGATCGTCGCGTCGAAGCCGGCCTGGAGCCGCTGTTCCTCGGCGTCCCGGCCCTGCGGGTCCCGGCCCTCGTCCTGGTCCGCGGCGCGCGCGGGTCGTGCGGTCATCGCTACCTCCCAACCGACCATTCGTTCGGTTTCGAGTCTCGCTGATTCCGGCGGTCCGCGCAAGCACGGGGCGGCGGTCCTGTGGACAACTTTCGGCCCTGTGGAAAACGTGGCGCCCGGCGGGGCCCGCGGCCGGTCTGCGGCCCGCCCGCGGTCTGGTCCGGAAGGGTCCGGTCGACGGGAATAGCGCGGTGTGGTGGAATGTTCGAGTGGTTGAACAATCAACCAGATGGGGCGGTGGGAGAGCGATGCAGTTCGGAATCTTCACGGTCGGCGACGTCACGACCGACCCGACGACGGGTCGCACGCCGAGCGAGCACGACCGGATCAAGGCGATGGTCGCGATCGCGCTGAAGGCCGAGGAGGTCGGGCTCGACGTCTTCGCGACCGGCGAGCACCACAACCCGCCCTTCGTGCCGTCGTCGCCGACCACCATGCTCGGTTACGTCGCCGCGCGGACCGAGCGCCTGATCCTGTCCACGTCCACCACCCTCATCACCACCAACGACCCGGTGAAGATCGCCGAGGACTTCGCGATGCTCCAGCACCTCGCCGGCGGCCGCGTCGACGTGATGATGGGGCGGGGCAACACCGGCCCGGTCTACCCGTGGTTCGGCAAGGACATCCGCGAGGGCATCCCGCTCGCCGTCGAGAACTACGCGCTGCTGCACAAGCTGTGGCGCGAGGAGTCCGTGGACTGGGCGGGCCGCTTCCGCACCCCGCTGCAGTCCTTCACCTCCACGCCCCGGCCGCTGGACGGCGTGCCCCCGTTCGTGTGGCACGGCTCCATCCGAAGCCCGGAGATCGCCGAGCAGGCCGCGTACTACGGCGACGGCTTCTTCGCGAACAACATCTTCTGGCCCAAGGACCACTTCAAGCGGCTGATCGGCCTGTACCGCGACCGCTTCGCCCACTACGGCCACGGGACGCCCGAGCAGGCGGTCGTCGGGCTGGGCGGCCAGGTGTTCATGCGCAGGAACTCGCAGGACGCGGTGCGCGAGTTCCGCCCGTACTTCGACAACGCGCCCGTCTACGGCCACGGGCCCTCGCTGGAGGACTTCACCGAGCAGACCCCGCTGACCGTCGGTTCGCCGCAGGAGGTCATCGACAAGACGCTGACCTTCCGCGAGTCCTTCGGCGACTACCAGCGGCAGCTGTTCCTCATGGACCACGCGGGCCTGCCGCTGAAGACCGTGCTCGAACAGCTCGACATCCTCGGCGAGGAGGTCGTCCCCGTCCTGCGCGAGGAGTTCGCCAAGGGGCGCCCGGCGCAGGTGCCGGACGGGCCCACCCACGAGGCGCTGGTCGCACGCCGCGACCAGGGCGACCAGGACGAGGCCGGCACCCCGGTCGGCACCCAGGAGGCGAGGGCATGACGAAGCGACTGGTCGTGGTCACCGCGGGGCTCGGCAAGCCGTCGTCGACCCGGCTGCTCGCCGACCGCCTCGCGGCCGCCACCGCGCGGCACGCGGGCGTCGACGTCCAGGTGATCGAGCTGCGCGAGCTCGCCAACGACATCGCGCAGAACATGGTCACCGGCTTTCCGTCGCCCCGCCTGGGCGACGCCGTCGAGGCCGTCACGTCCGCCGACGGCCTGATCGCCGTGACGCCGGTGTTCACCGGCTCCTACAGCGGCCTGTTCAAGTCCTTCTTCGATGTCATCGACAAGGACGCCCTCACCGGCCTGCCCGTGCTGGTCGCGGCGACCGGTGGAACCGCCCGGCACTCCCTCGTGCTGGAGCACGCGATGCGACCGCTGTTCGCGTACCTGCGCGCAGTGGTCGTCCCCACCGCGGTGTACGCGGCCTCCGAGGACTGGGCGTCGGGCGGCGAGGGGGCGCTGGCGTCCCGTGTCGACCGCGCCGCGGCCGAACTGGCCGCTCTCCTGGGCACGCGGCCGGGCCGGCCGGCGTCCACGGCAGACCCGGTGTTCCCGGGGGAGCGGGCCGCGGAGGACGCCACGGAAGTGGTGCCGTTCGCACAGCAACTGGCGGCGCTCGCCGTGGAGCGGTGAACCCTCCGGTGACGCACCCGTAGGCAGGTCACCTGCGTCTTCGAAGGAGTGGCCTGCCGGGCGCCCCGTTGACGGAGCCCGCGCCCGGGACCCTAGGCTGCGCTGCCCGTCCGCCCGCCGGGCCGGCGGCGGTCGTCCAGGAACTCGACAGCCGCCAGGGCCCCGAGCGCCGCCAGAGCGATCCAGAAGACGACCATGCCGGTCGGGTACGACCACAGCACCAGGACCACGGCCGCCACCAGCACCACCAGCCAGTGCAGCAGGTGCCGGTAGCGGTGCACCCAGGAACCCACCGGCCCGGTGGACACCCCCACCGCCTGCCTGACCGCCGCGATGGCCGACACCCATGCCGCCCTGACCCGTACCGCCCAGCGCCCCGCGCCGCTCAGCCAGGCACTCAGGGCGACGACCACACCCAGCACGATCACCATGAGCACTGACTCGCGCAGGAAGTGCACCATCTGGTCGTAGACCGTCCCCGCCGCCCGCTCGTCGATCTTCGCCGGAAGGCGATCCAGGTAGACGATCCGGAAGACGGACAGGCCGATCCCCAGCCCGGCGACCGTCGCCGCGACCGCCAGCGCGACGGTGGCCAGGGCCCGCCTCCTGCGTGCCGCCAGCAACACCCCGCCTGCGGCCAGCAGCACGGTGACCACGGGCAGCCAGTTCCCCGCCAGTTGCAGCACCCGGAACCCGGTCTGCGCGCGCTTGACGTTCTCCGACTCGATCAGCGTGTACTGCGCCTGCACCGGCGGGATGTTCGACGCCACCGTCAGGCCGCTGTCCACGAGCCGCTGCTTGACCTGCTCTACGACCGGCGCCAGATCCAGCGTCACTGTGTCCCCCTCCACCCGCACCGCGGTGCCGCTGTCCCCGGTGAGCGCACCGACGAAAGCGGCGTGCGCCCGGCGGTTGAGCTGCGCCCACAAGGTCCTGAAGGCGTCGCTCGCCACGAAGGTCGCGACCGTCTGGCGCACGAGGTTCCTGACGCCCTCGGTGATCGGGGCGTTCAGCGCACCCAGCGCCTCCTTGACGCCGGGCCGCTTGTCCGGAGCCACCTGCGACAGCAGGGTGTCGATGTCGATCCGGCGCATGATCGCCGTGGTGACGTTGGCGGTCACCGCCGCCTGGACATCGGGCTTGGACGCCAGCGGCTCGACGGTACGGACGTAGCGGTCGGTGTCCGCGACGTCGTCGGCCACCCACACGGCGACCACGCTCAGCGGCGCGAGCAGCGCCGCGAGGATGATCAGCAGGGAGGCGAGCGCCGACCGCAACCGGTGGCGCTCGGGGAGGCGGGCCCGCAGGGCGTCGAGCTCCGCCCGTTCCTCCGCATCCAGGGGCACCCGGCTCGCGCCGCCGGAGCGCGCGCCCTCCGCGTCGCCGGCCATCCGCACGCTCCTTCACCACTCGCCGGACCACCCCCCTTCACCGCCCCCCTTCACCGCGTCCTGCCGACTTTCAGAAAACGGTCTCGGTACGTGCAGCGCGCGCGGTGTTAGTGCGTACGTGCACAGCACGCGCTTTGGGCGGCCGCCCGTCCGTCGTCTTCGTACGGGTGACACGCGCGTCGCTCACCCGCGCCTCCCGGCCCGCACGCGGCCGCGCCGCGCGCTACCCCGCCACCCGCCCTTGCGCCCGCCGAGTCACGCCATCCGGGTGATGCCGGGTTAGCCGGGCGGACCCGACGGTTAAAGATCGTTTCGTCGGTGCCGCTCGTCCGGTGAGGCCCGGGCGCGCGGCAGTCGGTCACACGGAGGGCACGCCGGTGGAGGGTCGTCCGCTGCTCGGCACGCGCGGGTCGGTGGCGGGACCGCCCCGTACTCCCGTGCCGCACGCCGCGGGCCTGCCGTACCACCGGCCCCCGGCCCGCTCGCGCGACCTGCCGACCGTCGCGCGGCCGCCCGCTCCGTGACCGTCATCGCCACCCGGGACGGTCACCCGATGGCGGTCGCGGGTGATCTCCGCATCCCCGAGCCCGTGACGGGCCGGGGGAGCGGTACCGGGGAGGCAGGATCTGCCGCCGCGCCCGGGACGGGGCCCGGGCGCGGGCGGCTCCCCGAACCCGCCGTGACGCAGGCCGCCCTGCACCGCCGCGCGCCCTTGTCGCCGACCTCCTGACGACCGCCGCGCCCACCGCACGCGGAGCCGGCCGCCGGTGCCCGGGCCGGGCGCCGCCCCACGTGCCCGGCGGGCGCCGTAACGCTCCCGCGTGGCAGCCCTCCACACCTGCGCCTAGCGTGGAAGCAACCCCGGGGGGTGCGCGTTCGCGCTAAGGAGACCACCTCATGGCCCGTGGCACACAGGACACCTCTGCGGCCTCGGACGTGGGAGGCAGCACGAAGCGGCCCCGGCGTCCGAGCAAGGCCGATGCTCCGAACCACCGCTGGTGGGTGCTGAGCGTCATCGCGCTCGCGCAGCTGATGGTCGTTCTGGACGCGACCATCGTGAACATCGCGCTGCCCTCGGCCCAGACCGCACTGGGCTTCAGCAACGGCAACCGGCAGTGGATCGTCACCGCCTACGCGCTCGCGTTCGGCTCCCTGCTGCTGCTGGGCGGCAGGTTCTCCGACCTCATCGGGCGCAAGAGGATGTTCCTCATCGGCCTGGTCGGTTTCGCGGTCGCGTCCGCCGTCGGCGGCGCCGCCCCGAGCTTCGAGGTGCTGGTCGCGGCCCGCGCCCTGCAGGGCGTGTTCGGCGCCATGCTGGCGCCCGCCGCCCTCTCCCTGCTGACGACGACGTTCACCGACCCCAGGGAACGCGCGAGGGCGTTCGGGATCTACGGCGCCATCGCGGGTGCGGGCGGCGCCGTCGGACTGCTGCTGGGCGGTCTGCTCACCGAGTACCTGGACTGGCGCTGGTGCCTGTACGTCAACCTGATCTTCGCCGCGATCGCCTTCATCGGCGGTTCGCGCCTGCTGCACCCCGGCGCGCCGCCCGACCGCCCCACCCTGGACCTGCCCGGCACCGTCCTGGTCTCCGGCGGCCTGTTCTGCATCGTCTACGGCTTCTCCAACGCCGAGCGCCACCAGTGGAGCGCCACCAGCACCTGGGGGTTCCTGCTCGTCGGCGTCGTGCTCCTGGTCGCCTTCGTCTGGTGGCAGAACCGCGCCCGCCAGCCCCTGCTGCCGCTGCACGTGGTGGGCGACCGCGACCGCGGCGCGTCCTTCCTCGCGATGTTCATCTCGGGCGCCGGCATGTTCGGCGTGTTCCTGTTCCTGACCTACTACCTTCAGCGCACGCTGCTGTACTCGCCGGTGAAGACCGGCCTGGCGTTCCTGCCGATGGTCGCCGTCATCATGGTCGTGTCCGTCGCCACGACGAACGCCCTCGTGCCGCGCTACGGCGCGAAGCCGATCGTCCCGACCGGTATGGCGCTCGCCGGCGGTTCGATGGCCTGGATGACGGCGCTCGACGCCCACAGCACCTATGCCGCGCACGTCCTGCCCCCGCTGCTCCTGCTGGGCGCCGGCCTGGGCATGATCTTCGCCACCGGCATGAACCTCGCCACCGCGGGTGTGAAACCCCGTGACGCGGGCGTGGCCTCGGCGATGGTGAACACCTCGCAGCAGGTCGGCGGCTCCATCGGCACCTCACTGCTCAACACCCTGGCCACCAGTGCCGCGACCAGCTACGCGTCGGCACGGCGTCCCTCGGCCGCGGTCGCCGCCCAGGCGCAACTGCACAGCTACTCGGTGGCGTACTGGTGGTCCGCTGGCTTCTTCGCGGTGGGCTTCGTGGCCACCCTGCTGCTGTACCGGCGCGGCGTACCGGCGAGCCTGTCGGACCCGACCGCCCAGGGCGCGGCCCCTATGTGACGCGGCCTCGACATGACGCGGTCCTGAGGTGACGCCACCGGGGAGGCGGACTCCGTGCGGCCCCGGGGGCCACCGGATCCCGGCCCGGGGCGCGGGTCCCGCGACCGTATCCACATCGCGGAACGCCCCTGCGGGCCGTTGGTACCTACAGCTACCGTTTCGGCATGGCAGCGAACGGCAAGGACACGACCGGCTCCGCGGCACCGGTGGTCGCGGCTCTCGACGCGGTCAGCGTCCGCCGCTACACCACCGGCCAGGTGATCCTCGACGACATCGACTGGACCGTGCGCTCCGGCGAGCACTGGGCGCTCCTGGGCGCCAACGGCGCCGGCAAGACGACCATGCTCCGCCTGATCGGCGCCCTCATGCATCCGACGACCGGATCGGTCGAGGTGCTCGGCCATCGCCTGGGCCGGGTCGACGTACGCGAGCTGCGCGCCCACATCGGCCTGGTGTCCTCCGCGCAGAAGATCCCGCAGGACGCCACCGGACACACCGTCGTGCTGACCGGCCACACCGGAACCGTGCAGCCGCTGTGGCGCAAGTACGACGACGAGGTGCGGGAGCGCGCGCACGCCCTCCTCGCGGAGTTGGAGATCAAGGAACTCGCCGACCGCGCCTTCGGCGTGTGCTCGGGCGGTCAGCGGGCGCGCATCCTGGTCGCCCGGGCGCTGATGGCAGATCCGTCGCTGCTGTTGCTGGACGAGCCGTTCAACGCGCTCGACCTGCCCTCCCGCGAGGACCTCATCGACGCCATGCACCGCCTCGCGACCACGCGCAGCTCACTCGCCACGATCACCGTCACCCACCACCTTGAGGAGCTCTCGCCCGCGATCGGCCACGTGCTGCTGCTCAAGGAGGGCCGCGTGCTCACCTCCGGCGGCGCCGAGGACGTCCTCACCGCGGAGCGGATGACCGAGTGCTTCGGCCGGCCGATCGAGGTCAGCCGCCACGAGGGCCGGTGGCTGGCCCGCTCAGGCCGCCGCTGACGGCCGCGGCGGCCTCACGCCTATCTTCCTGGTCGATTCCGGTACGAAAGGCCCGCAGGCGCCCGCTCAGCCGATCCTGACGGCCTTTCAGCGAAGCCAGGGCAGGTCGGTTCCCTGCGGGTGGTTCAGGCCGTCCGCGATGATCCGGGAGATCTCGCCGAGCTGCTCCGCCTGCTCCGGGCTCAGCCGGTCGAAGATCGCCGCGCGGACCGCCGTGACGTGTCCGGGCGCGGTGCGCACCAACTCGTCGTACCCTGCGTCGGTCAGCACGGCGAGCTGGCCGCGTCGGTCGGAGGGGCAGTTCTCGCGCCGCAGCCAGCCGTTGCCCTCGAGGCGTGAGACCGCGTGGGAGAGCCGGGAGCGCGTGATCTTGGTCCGCTGGGCGAGTTCGGTCATCCTCATCCGGCGCTCTGGTGTCTCGGAGAGAGTGGCGAGAAGCGCGTAGTACATGTGCGGCATGCCGGCGTCCCGCTGGAGCTGGCGGTCGAGATGGTCCTCCAGCAAGGTCGTGGCCTGCAGAAAGGCCCGCCAGGTCGCCTGCTCGTCTTCCGTCAGCCACTCCATGTTCGCATGGTAGGGGAATGTCGTTGAATATTCAATAAAAACGGCCAGACAATGTGACGCGCGTCACCTGAGCCCGGGAAATATCCGGGGATCGACTCCCCGTTTAACCTTGCGTACGCAAACGGGGACAGCCTCCGTTTCGTCGCCGGCCCCGCTCGGGGCCACCGGCACACCAGGACAGGACCACCGAAGGGAGCTGGCCGTGGCGCTCGACATCACCACCACTGCGGCCAGGCCGCGCGCCGCGAGGCTGCGTGCGGACGCCACCCGCAACCGCGAGCGGATCGTGAACGCCGCCCGCGAGGCGATCGTGGAGTTCGGCCCCGACGTCCCCCTGGACGAAGTGGCGCGTCGCGCCGGCGTCGGCAACGCCACGCTCTACCGCCACTTCACGGACCGCACCGAACTCGTCCGCCAGGTCGCCCTGTCGGTGATGGCCCGTACCGCGCGGAGCGCCGAGGACGCCCTCGCCGAAGAGCCGGACGCCTTCTCCGCGCTCCAGCGGTTCGCCTTCGAGGCCGCCGACGAGCGCATCGGCGCCCTGTGCCCGATGCTGTCGACGGCCTTCGACCGCAGCGATCCCGCGGTGGAGCCCGAAGCGCGCCGCATGGAGCGCGCGATCACCGCGATCATGGACCGGGCCCAGTGCTCGGGCCAGGTGCGCGGCGACATCGCGGTCGGCGACCTGATGGTCGCGCTGACGCAGTTGACCCGGCCGCTGCCGGGCAGCGGCTGCGCCGGCTTCGACCGCTTCGTGCGACGCCACCTGCAACTCTTCCTCGACGGACTGCGCGCTCCCGCGCGGTCGAGGCTCGAGGGCACCGCCGCGACCCTGGAGGACCTGCAAGGCTGCCATTAACCGTTCGCCCGTAGCCCTGGCGGGTACTACCGTAGGCGACTTCGCCGCGTGCCGATCACTCCGCGGATCGCGACCCGCATGCACAGGCCGACCAGCACGGCGGCCGACCGGGCGTCACCGAAGACCGCTCGACATCTCGACCTCCCGAACACCTCGTACGTCGGAACCGGGCGAGGACGCCGATCCGACCCCTGGGACCGCTTGCTGACACACGTCCCCACGTCCTGTCACTCCGCACCTCGTTTTGTGAGACCACTCATGTCTGAACAGCTCAAGCCCGATCCGAAGCGCTGGACAGCGCTCATATTCATCGCCCTCGCCCAGCTGATGGTCGTGCTCGACGCGACCGTCGTGAACATCGCCCTGCCGTCCGCCCAGAAGGCGCTCGGCATCTCCAACGGCGACCGCCAGTGGGTCATCACCGCGTACAC
The DNA here is from genome assembly GCF_016756395.1 of Streptomyces sp. SN-593. Classification (NCBI taxonomy): domain Bacteria; kingdom Bacillati; phylum Actinomycetota; class Actinomycetes; order Kitasatosporales; family Streptomycetaceae; genus Actinacidiphila; species Actinacidiphila reveromycinica. The sequence goes on along the minus strand of NZ_AP018365.1, from coordinate 3,270,332 downwards.
GCTCGCCTTCGGCGGCCTGCTCCTGTTCGGCGGCCGGATCGCCGACCTGTGGGGGCGCAAGAACGCGTTCGTCGTCGGCCTGCTCGGCTTCGCGGCCGCCTCCGCCCTCGGCGGCGCCGCGGTCAACCCGGCGATGCTCTACGGTGCCCGCGCGCTGCAGGGTGCCTTCGGCGCGCTTCTGGCGCCCGCGGCCCTGTCGCTGCTCGCGGTGATGTTCACCGACGCCAAGGAGCGCGCCAAGGCGTTCGGCGTCTACGGTGCCATCGCCGGCGCCGGCGCGGCCGTCGGCCTCATCCTCGGCGGCGTGCTGACCCAGTACCTGAACTGGCGCTGGGTGCTCTTCGTCAACATCGCGTTCGCGGTGGTCGCCGTCATCGGCGCCGTGATGTACATCCACGAGCCCGCCACCGGACGCAACCGCAACCGCCTCGACATCCCGGGCGTGGTCCTCGCGAGCGCCGGTCTGATCTCCCTCGTCTACGGCTTCAGCCGCGCGGAGTCCGACGGCTGGACCTCCAGCGTGACGATCGGCCTGTTCGTGGCCTCGGTGGTGCTCCTGGCCGCGTTCGCCTTCGTCGAGTCGCGCGTGCGCGCCGCCCTGCTGCCGCTGCGCGTCGTCACCGACCGCAACCGCGGCGGCATCTACCTGTCGCTGGGCCTGGCCGTGATCGGCATGTTCGGCCTGTTCCTGTTCCTGACGTACTACCTCCAGCAGGTCCAGGGATACTCCGCGCTCAAGTCCGGCTTCGCCTTCCTCCCGATGGTGGCCGGCATGATCGTGGGCTCCACCCAGATCGGCGCGCGCCTGATGCTGCGGGTCCGCCCGCGGCTCCTGATGGCACCCGGCTTCCTGGTGGCCGCCATCGGCATGGCCATCCTGGCCCAGATCAAGGTCGACTCCAGCTACGCCGAGGTGCTGCTGCCCGGTCTGGTCCTCATGGGCCTGGGCATGGGCACGGCGTTCATGCCGGCCATGAGCCTGGCGACCTACGGGGTGCGGCCGGAGGACGCCGGTGTGGCGTCCGCCATGGTCAACACCTCGCAGCAGGTGGGCGGCTCCATCGGCACCGCGCTGCTGAACACCCTGGCTGCCAGTGCGACCACCTCCTGGGCGACCAGCCACATGCACACCGCGGCCGACCGGACCAACCCGCTGCTGATCAACGAAGGCGCGGTGCACGGCTACTCGGTCGCCATCTACGTGGCGATGGGCATCCTGCTGCTGGCCTCCGTGATCGCGTTCACCTTCCTGAACGCAGGTGTCCAGAACACGGGCACCCGCGCCGACGGCGACGAGTCGCTCGAGGACATCGCCATCCCGGTCGTCGCACACTGACGTCCGACCCGGCGCCCTAGGCGCTCGGACATGAACGGCAGGGCCCCGCGTTCCGGAAACCCGGAACCGCGGGGACCTGCCGTTCGTCGTGAGTGGTCCGCCGGCGCACGCGGGGCAGGTGGGCCGGCGGCCCCGCACGGGCGCGGGTGTCGTCGCCCTCCTGGTCAGCCGAACTGGACGGAGCGCTTGGCCAGCCCCATCCAGAAGCCGTCGATGACGCTGCGCTGGCTGCCGAGTTCGGATTCTGCGGCACCCAGGGTGACGAACAGCGGCGCGAAGTGCTCGGTACGCGGGTGCGCGAGCCTCCCCGCGGGGGCCGCGTGCTCGAAGTCCAGGAGCCCGTCGATGTCCTGCGCCCCCAGCGCCCGATGGCCCCAGTCGTCGAACTCGCTCGACCAACTCGGCGGTCCGCTGCCCGCGTGCCGCAGTGCGGCCAGGTTGTGGGTGAAGAAGCCGCTGCCGACGATCAGCACGCCCTCGTCACGCAGCGGTGCGAGTCGGCGCCCGATCCTCATCAGCTCCTGCGGTGCCAGCGTCGGCATCGACACCTGGAGCACCGGGACATCGGCGTTCGGGAACATCTCCACCAGGGGCACGTAAGCCCCGTGGTCGAGCCCGCGGTCCGGCACGTCCTGCACCGGCTGCCCTACGCCGCGCAGGAGCTTGCGCACGTCCTCCGCGAGCGCCGGAGCACCGGGCGCGTCGTAGGTCACCTGGTAGTAGTGCTCGGGGAAGCCCCAGAAGTCGTGCACCAGGGGCACGCGGCTGGTGGCGCCGATCGCCAGGGGCGCCTCCTCCCAGTGGGCCGAGACCATCAAGATGGCCTTCGGACGGGGCAGGTCGGCCGCCCAGGCGGCGAGTTCCCCCGGCCACACCGGGTCGTCCGCCAGGGGCGGTGCGCCGTGCGAGAGGTAGAGCGCGGGCATGCGCTCCGGTGTCGCCGTGGTCATCACGCCTCCTTGAGATTTCAAGCGTATGCCTCGACGGTATCCCATTCGGTTGAAGGTTCAAAGAGTTTGGTCCGGTGTCCCGCACCCATGGACGCCGGGCCCGGAGGCGAGGGTCGCGGTCAGGTGACGCGCTTCTCGAACCATGCGACGTCGTGGTAAGCGCCGAACTTGCGGCCGACCTCCTCGTAGAGGCCGACCTGTCGGAAGCCGAACCGCTCGTGGATGCGTACCGACGCGTCGTTCGGAAGAGCGACTCCCGCATACGCCCGATGCACGTCCTCGGCCTCCAGTGCCGCGAAGAGGCGCCCGTAGAGCAATGACCCGATGCCGCGGCCGCCCTCGCCCGGCGCGAGGTAGACGCTCGTCTCCACCGACGTCGCGTACGCGGCCCGTGGCCGGAACGCGCCGCTGGTCGCGTAACCGAGAATTCGCCCGTCCGGACCGGGTAGTCGAGCAACCATGAGCCGGTGAGGGCCGTCTTCCGGATGGGAGAGCAACCACGGGCGACGCTCATCCGGGGTGAGGGGGGTCACGTCGAACGTGACGGCCGTCTCGCGGACGTAGTGGTTGTAGATGTCCGTCAGAGCCGCCAGATCGGCTTCGCCACCTGGGCCGACCTGCACGTTCGTACGATCCGCCACCATGTCGCCTCTCTGTGTGGCGGCACAGGATACTGCATGATCATAAAAAACAGGTGACGACATGGGAATTGTGTCCGCATTCCAGTCGTTATCCAGAGCGGATGGGGAAGCCGCAGAACTGAGGAAGCCGCACCGCGCGAGACCGGTGACGCGTCCGGACCCGTCCGACAAACAGACCGACCGCACCTTCGAAAGGGAGCACGCATGGCAACCCGTGCCGTCGCCCGTCGTCAAGCAGGTGGGACCAGCAGCGTTCGCGCCGCAGGCGGGGAAGTCGCCGACCGCGACCTCGTCGGCATGTACCTGGACGAGATCGCTCGCACCCCGCTGCTCGACGCCGCCAGGGAAGTCGAGCTCTCCCGCGACATCGAAGCGGGCGTCTTCGCGGAGCGCATACTCGCCGCCGACGCCGATCTCCCCGCATCTGCGGGCAGCGACGCCAAGCGGGAGGAACTTGAGGCGCTCGTCGCCACAGGCGAACGCGCCAAGGACGTCTTCATCCGCTCCAACCTGCGCCTCGTCGTCGCCGTGGCCCGCCGCTACCCCCGCAGCGGCCTGCCCCTGCTCGACCTGATCCAGGAGGGGAACGCCGGCCTGGTCCGCGCAGTCGAGAAGTTCGACTACGCGAAGGGCTTCAAGTTCTCCACGTACGCGACCTGGTGGATCCGCCAGGCCATCACCCGCTCCATCGCCGACCAGTCCCGCACCATCCGGCTGCCCGTCCACCTCGTCGAGGAACTCGGCCGCATCCGGCGCGTGCAGCGCGAATTCAACCGTGAGAACGGCCGCGACGCCGAACCCACCGAGATCGCCACCGAACTGGGCTCCACCCCCGAGCGCGTCTCCGACGTCCTCGACTGGGCCCGCGACCCGGTATCGCTGAACATGTCGGTCGATGCCGAAGGTGAGACCGAGTTCGGCGACCTCGTCGAGGACGGCGCGGCGCCCTCACCGGAGGACTCCGTCCTCGTCATGCTGCGCCGTGAGGAACTCGACGGCCTCATCGACCGCCTGGACGACCGGACCGCGTCCATCATCCGGGCCCGCTACGGCATCGTGGACGGTCGCGAGCGCACCCTCACCGAGGTCGGCAAGGAACACGGCCTCACCCGCGAGCGCATCCGGCAGATCGAGAAGCACGCCCTCGCCGACCTGAAGCGCATGGCCCGCGCCACCGGACTGGACTACGAAGCGGCATAACCACAACCGCCACGTCACCCGTGGCCCACAGACCCGGACCCCGGTGCATCCCCCCCGCGCCGGGGTTCGGCCTGTCCTGCGCGCATCGACCGGGCACGCAATGAGACGCTGCCTGCCATGAGCGACGACCGCGCCGGCAACGACGAAGAGCCCGACGCACCCGACGAGCCCGACCACCTCGGCGAACACCCGGACGAGCCGCACCACAACGGTCTCGGCACCCGCCTGAACTGGCTGCGCGCAGCGGTCCTCGGCGCCAACGACGGGGTGGTCTCGACCGCCGGCATCGTCGTCGGCGTTGCGGGAGCCACCGACTCCCGCTCCGCGCTGCTGACCGCCGGACTCGCCGGGCTGCTCGCCGGATCGCTGTCGATGGCCGCGGGGGAGTACGTCTCCGTCAGCACGCAGCGCGACTCCGAGCAGGCCGCCCTCGCCGTCGAGCAGGAAGAACTCGCCACGACCCCCCAGGCCGAACTCGCCGAACTCACCGGTCTGCTCGAAGAACGCGGGATCACCCACGAACTCGCTCGAGAGGTCGCCGAACAGCTCACCGCCCGCGACGCGCTCGGCGCCCACGCCCGTGTCGAGCTGGGCATCGACCCCGACGAACTCGCCAATCCCTGGCACGCCGCCTGGGCGAGTTTCGTGTCCTTCACCGCCGGCGCACTGCTCCCGCTGCTCGCCATCGTGCTGCCGCCCCAAAGCTGGCGTCTGGCCGTCACGGTCGCTTCCGTGGTCGTCGCGCTCGTCGCGTGCGGCCGGATCAGCGCGGATCTCGGCAATGCACCGGCGCGCCCCGCCGTCGTCCGCAACGTCGCGGGAGGCGTCATCGCGATGGCCGTCACCTATGCTGTCGGCACGCTCCTCGGCGCCGCAGGGGTCTGACGTCCGCCCCAGGCCCTCATCCCGGCCGGCTGGCGCACTGGTGCCCCCTGAGTCCCGTGGGCATGCCGAAATGCGGAGGCGGCCCGCCCATCGGATGCCGAGGCACTGAGACGCCGAAGCGCCCGACGAGAGTCAGGCCCGGTGGCTCTCCGCGCCAGGGCAGTCCAGCTTCCCGCTTTGCAGGAAGCGCTCCAGACACGCGAGGTACGGCGAGATGTCCATGCCCTGCTCCCGCAGCCACGCGTCCGCGTAGTACTTCTCGACGTAGCGCTCGCCCGGATCGCAGATCAGCCCGACGACGCTCCCGCGCTCACCGCTCTCACGCATCTCGGAGATGATCCGGAACGCAGCCCACAGGCCGGTCCCCGTCGACGCCCCTGCGCGCCGCCCCAGGAGCTTCTCCAGGACGCGCACGGCGGCGACCGATGCAGCATCCGGCACGCGCATCATCCGGTCGATCGCGCCCGGCACGAAGCTCGGCTCCACCCGCTGCCGGCCGATTCCCTCGATCCGTGAGCCGGCCGCCGTGGTGGCGCCCAGGTCGCCGTCCCGCCATCCGGGGAAGAACGCCGAGTTCTCCGGATCAGCGACGCAGATGCCCGTCGTCGCCTGTGCGTACCGCACGTATCGGGCCAGCGTCGCGGAGGTTCCCCCCGTCCCGGCGGTCGCCACGATCCACGTCGGGACCGGATGGCGTTCCGAGGCCATCTGCCGGAAGATCGACTCCGCGATGTTGTTGTTGCCCCGCCAGTCCGTCGCCCGCTCCGCGTACGTGAACTGGTCCATGTAGTGGCCGCCGGTCTCCTCGGCCAGCCGGGCGGCCGCCTCGTACACCTCGCTCGGGTTGTCCACCAGGTGGCACCGGCCGCCCTGGAACTCGATCAGCTCGACCTTCGCCCGCACCGTTCCGCGGGCCATCACGGCCACAAAGGGGACACCGATCAGACGGGCGAAGTACGCCTCCGAGACCGCCGTCGAGCCGCTCGATGCCTCGATCACCGGGCGTCCCGGCCTGATCCAGCCGTTGCACAGGGCGTAGAGGAACAGGGACCGGGCCAGCCGGTGCTTGAGCGAGCCCGTCGGATGGGTCGACTCGTCCTTCAGATAGAGGTCGACGCCCCAGTCCGCCGGGAGCGGCACCGACAGCAAATGGGTATCGGCGGACCTGTTGGCGTCGGCATGGACCTTCGCCACAGCAGTGCTCAACCAGCGACGGTACGCGTGGTCGCTTCGGTCGATGTCCAGTACCTGCACGAGTCCGTCTCCGGGCGGGGGCACGGGGGACGGTGCCGGCTTCGGGGTGTCCATGAGGCCAGGTATATCCGTCCTGGGACCCCAAACGGACACTTGGGGTATCTCCGTACACCTCCTTGGGTGGGCGCGGCTCCCGCGAGCCCTGCCCGGAGCCGTACTCTGGTGGCATGAGCACAGGCGACGAGATCGGACGTGAGCCCACGGCGCCGGGTTCCGGAACGGATACCGGCTCCTCTTCGGACGCTCCGACTCCGCGCGGCGCATCGGTTTCCGTCGGCGCGGGGATCGTCTTCGACGACCCGCTCGACCGACTGTCGGCCGACGACACCGACCGCGGCTGGGGCGACGTCCCCTCGAACTCAGCCGACGACGACTTCACCCGCTTCCTGAACGAGAAGCCGCCGCACCACATCTGAAGCAGGCCCGGTGCGCCGAGGCGGACACTGATCCCACGCACGGGGTTCTCCGTGACGAAGAGCGGTTCGCCTCGGTGCGAGGCCCGAGCAGGGTGCCCTGGGCCGCTTCCTTCCACGGGTCGGTCCCGGCGGTCTCTGCCCTCGGAGCCGTTGCTTCCTTCGTCCGCTTGCCGGCTGCCCTCGGCGACCGCTACCGGCCCATCGTCGTGGCCTCGTGTCGGCGCGCCGGTTCTCTCCTCCTGAGCGGCCGCCTGGGGATCGCCGCCCGCCCCTACGGGGTTGGGGTGCGGCCGGGCGGTGTGTGTGCGCCGCTCGACTGGTACGGCTTTCTGCGAAAGGACCAGCACCCAGCGCGGCCCTTCGTAGCGAATGCTTCGGCGTACCGGCTGACGGACCGACCCACCACCGAGCCCTCGGCATCTCGGGAGACGGAAGCGTTGGTCTTCGCGAGGGCGGGTTCGGCTTGTTGTCCCGGCGCGGTGGGTCCCCTGGACCCATCCGGAAGTCCCAGGCTGTTCTTCCTGCGCGCTCCCGTGTGCCTGCATCGCCCTCGCCGTGGCGCACCGGAGTGTATGGCCGCCCCGGGCGCCTGAACGGGAAGCCACCGCATGCCACTTCGCGAGTGGATGATTCAGCACAGCGCCACACCCAAGGGAGACACGGCGGCCGCTCCGGACAGCGCCGCGGCCGTACGGCGTGGAACAGCCAGCACGATCAGCGCGCCGCCACCTGCGCCGGCACTCTCGGGCGGGGCGGGCGCCGCCTGCTGAGACGAGACGGAACCCGCCGGCACGGACACGACGGTGACAGCCGAAGCCACCACTCGTGCCCCGGCGAGCACGTCCACGCGCGTGCCCGGGCGCAGAAGGGCGGCTGCCTCCGGGTCAGCGATCCGCACGGGCGCTCTGACTAGCTGCACAGCATGGCGTGGGGGCGGCGTGGTTGCCGTGGGCCCAGTTGGAGCAGTTGCGCGCGGTACCACTCGCTCGGGTCGTGGCGAGGCGCCGTGAGCCGAGGCCGCCGCGACCAGCGCCGCCGTCACGGCAAGGGCCGTGGCGAGGTGCCGCCGTCTGCGTCGCAACGCCGCGCCGAACCTTCCTCCACCTCGTCCGCCGGCACGGATCGGAGGAAAGAGCGGCACGGCGATGCGTGGAGGTGCGTACGGCTGAGGCGAGCCGGCAGCAGGTGTGACCTGAGGTCCGTCAGGAACGCAAGCGTCGGTAGCTGTGGGGGAATTGGGGAACTGCATGCGCGATCACCGTCAACCGTGAGGGAAAGGGCCGACCGGGATCAGTCGGCCTCTCCACGATCGCGCATTTCCCGCAACGCCGTTCGAGCCCCTGTGGATAACCCGTTTCCGATGAAAAACCGTTGGGCTGTCGGGGTGAAAGACGGTCTGATCGTTGACTTGCTACCGCAGGCGCCGCTAGGGAAGCGCGATCCCGGGTTCCTGACCGCCCAGGGGATTGACGCACAGGCAGTTGCGCTCGTCGCCCTCCGGCAATGCCTTGACGACGTCGAAGAGGACGTCGCGCATCCTCCCGACGTTCGCGGCGAAAACCTCGAGGACTTCCTCGTGTGAGACGCCCTCGCCGGTGTCCGCTCCGGCATCCAGATCCGTCACCAGCGTCAACGACGTATAGCAGAGACCGAGTTCCCGGGCGAGGACCGCTTCGGGATGCCCCGTCATTCCCACGACCGACCATCCCTGCGCGGCGTGCCAGAGGGATTCCGCCCGCGTGGAGAACCGCGGTCCTTCCACGACGACCAGTGTTCCCCCGTCCACGGCCTGCCAGCCGCCGGCCCCCGCAGTGGCGACAGCGGTGCGCCGTCCGACGGGGCAGTAGGGATCGGCGAAGGTCACGTGCACCACGTTCGGTGTCTGCCCGTCGGCGCGGGTCTCGCCGTCGAAGTAGCTCTGGTCCCGCCCCTTCGTCCGGTCGACCAACTGGTCAGGGACGAGGAGGGTGCCAGGGCCGTACTCGGCACGCAAGCCGCCGACCGCGCACGGCCCGAGGACCTGGCGCGCGCCGACCGATGCGAGTGCCCACAGGTTGGCCCGGTAGTTGATTCTGTGCGGCGGCAGGTGGTGCTTGCGCCCATGCCGGGGCAGGAACGCCACCTTGCGCCCGGCGACCTCGCCGATGAACAGGGAGTCGCTCGGCTCGCCGTAAGGAGTGTCGATGGTGACTTCTGTCACATCGTCGAGGAACGAGTAGAACCCGGAGCCTCCGATGACGCCGATCTCCGCCAGTGCCTGCGTGCCGCTGCTTCCCACCATGGCGATCAGCCTAATCCGCGCATGACGACGCGATGAACCCCCACCGTGTGGACAGTGGGGGTTCGTCGATGCCGAGAAGTGCCGAGCGCCGGAACGAGCTGGTCAGGCGACCGACGCGCTGCTGCTCGACGACGAGGAGGAGCCGGACGTGGTCGTGCTGCTCGTGCTCGACGACTTGCTGCTCTCGGTGGACTTGGTGTCCGAACCGCTGCTCTTGGGTGCGGGGGTGGTGCTGGACGACGAGCCGCGACTGTCGGTCCGGTAGAAACCGGAGCCCTTGAAGACCACGCCCACCGCCGAGAAGACCTTGCGCAGTCGCCCGCCGCAGTTGGGGCACTCGGTCAGCGCGTCGTCGCTGAACTTCTGCACGGCCTCAAGGCCCTCGCCACACTCGGTGCACTGGTACTGGTACGTCGGCACTTGCTCCTCCTGGCACTCTCACTTGTTGAGTGCTAACGACGCTCAATAGTGCAGTATTTCCCGCCGTCAGTCCACTGAGACCGGCGGACGGTGATCGATCCCACCCGCCGCCTGTGCTCCGGCGGGAGCAGGCGTCAGGTGGTCACGGAGCCCGACGAGCACCGCGAGTGCGAGCGCCGTTCCCGTCAGCGGTACCGCGAAACCGGCCGCGGAACCCCGCGCGTCGGCCAGCAGGCCCGCAACGGTCACAGCGATCGCCTGTCCGAACGCGACAGCCCCGGTCAGCCAGGTGAACGCCTCGGTCCGCGCCGATCGAGGCACCAGGGCGTCGACCATGGAGTACGCGGTCACGATCGTGGGCGCGATGAACAGGCCGGCGATCAGTGGGAGCACGCTCAGCAGCGCCAGGGAATGAGCGGCCCACAACGGCGCACAGGCGGCTGTGAGGCCCACGTAGGCGGCCAGCAGGCGGGTACGGGGAGCGTGGCGCCAGGAGACGGCACCGTAGACCGCGCCCGACAGCATGTTCCCGGCCGCGAAGACGCCATAGAGCACACCGTTCAGCCCCGGCCGGTCGATCTCCTGCGTGAACGCCGCCAGCGACACCTGCATCCCCCCGAAGACCGCGCCGACACCCAGGAATGCGATCGCCAAGGCGCGTACTGCGGACAGCGACAGCGCGGAGGTGTGCTGGCCTGCGCCACCTGTCGGTGATCGGTGCGCCGGCGGCTCCGAGCGGCGCTGCGCGGCGAAGAGGACCCCGCCAAGGAGGGTCAACGCGGCCTCGGCGACCAGCCCGGCCGCAGGATGGACAGAGGTGCACAACGCGGTCGCGATGACCGGCCCCACCACGAAGGTGAGCTCGTCGGTCACCGACTCGAAGGCCGCCGCCGTCTGCATGAGCGCGGACGCAGGGTCGTCCAGCGCGACGGACCAGCGCGATCGCACCATGGGACCGATCTGCGGGACGGTGGCGCCCGCGGGCATGGCTGTCACGAGGAGCACCCATCCGGGCGCCCCGGACACCGCGAGCACCACAACCGCGAGGACGCACAGCGCGTGCAGGGCGACTCCTGGCAGCAGGACCGCCCGCTGCCCGTAGCGGTCCGCGAGCCGGCCGCCCTGGGGTGCGCACAGCGCGCTCGCCGCTCCGGTGAGCGCTGCTGCGGCACCCGCCATCCCGTAGGAGCCGGTCGCGTGCCGAACGAGCAGCACCATGCTGATGGTGAGCATCGCGAACGGTTGCCGTGCCGCGAACCCCGGCAGGACGAACGCCCAGGCCCCAGGGGTGCGCAGGAGCCCGAGGTAACCCGGGCCACGGGCCTCTTCGCCTCCTGGCGCACCAGTCGTGGCCTGGGCGGTCGCATGGGAGGGGGCCTCGGAAGGCGAGCCAGGCAGGGGGTACGGCGAAGATGTGGACACCTTGGATGCCACGTTCCGGACTTTCTGCTGCCTGGTAGCGCCTGCACGCCATGGACGGCGTTCGCGCCGAGGACCGTCCGCTCAGCGCGGGACATCCGCGCCGGTCCTGCGTCAGGCAGGGGTTGCACTCGACAAATACGCCCTCATCATACGTAGGCGCGGCCTCGCCCCCGGCGCCGAAGTCATCGGCCGTCGTTCAGCCAGTTCGCCAGCTTGCCTCCCTGACCGACGGCGCGGAGCCGGTCCTCGGTGGCGTCGCGCACGGGGTCCGTGGCCACCACGAGCAGCTCGTCGCCCTTGCGCAGCATGGTCGCCGGCAGCGGGACGAAGCTCTTCCCGTCCCGCACCACGAGCGTCACGCCCGCGCCCTGGGGCAGCCGCAGCTCGCCGACCTCGACACCGTGCATCTTGGAGCCGCTGGGGATCGCCACGGACAGCAGGTGCCCTTGCAGCCGCTCCAAGGGCGCGGACTCGATACCCAGGTCCGAGGCACTGGCTTCGTCGATGTCGCCCAGGTGCAGATGCCGGGCCACCCAGGGCAGCGTCGGCCCCTGCACCAGCGTGTAGATGATCACCAGGACGAAGACGATGTTAAAGATCCGTTTGCTGTCCGTGATGTCGGCGACCATCGGGATGGTCGCCAGGACGATGGGCACCGCTCCCCTCAGTCCCGCCCACGACATCAGTGCCTGGTCGCGCCATGGCGTCCCGAACGGCAGCAGGCTCACGACCACGGAGGCGGGACGGGCCACCAGCGTCAGGAACAGCCCGATGATGATGGCCGGCACGATGTCGTCACCCAGCTCGTGCGGTGTCACCAGGAGTCCGAGCAGGACGAACAGGCCGATCTGCGAGATCCAGCCGAGCCCTTCGGCGAAGCCGCGGGTCGCGGGGCGGTGCGGCAGCTTGGCGTTGCCCAGGATGAGCGAAGCGATGTAGACGGCGAGGAAGCCGGAACCGTGCGCCATGGCGCCGGCCGCGTACGCGGCCACTGCGATCGCCATCACCGCGATGGGGTACAGCCCGGACGCCGGCAGGGCGACGTGCTTGAGGCCGTACGCGCCGATCCAGCCCACCGCGAAGCCGATCGCGGCGCCGATGGTCAGCTCCAACGCGATCTCGCCGAGCAGTCGGTACCAGTGGTCGACGGGTCCGGCGCTGGAGAACGCCACCACGAGGATCACGACCGGGGCGTCGTTGAATCCGGACTCCGCCTCCAGGACACCGGTCACCCGTTTGGGAAGCGAGATGTTCCGCAGGACCGAGAACACCGCCGCGGCGTCCGTCGACGACACCACGGCGCCGATGATCAGTGCCTGCCGCCAGCCCAGCCCGACCAGGTAGTGCGCGGCACCCGCGGTGACGAGCACGCTCACCAGCAGCCCTATGGTGGCCAGCACGGCCGCCGCCGGAAGCACGGGTTTGATCTCGTGCCACTTGGTGCCGAGCCCGCCCTCGGCGAGGATCACCACCAGCGCCGCGTATCCCAGCACTTGGGTGAGCTGGACGTCGTCGAAGGTGAAGCCGAACAGGCCGTCCTGCCCGATGGCCACCCCGATGCCGAGGTAGATCAGGAGCGTCGGAAGGCCGCTGCGCGAGGCCAGCCGCACGGCGATCACGGCCACCAGCAGGACTGCGGCGCCGATCAGCAGGACCTCGTTGAGGTGGTGGACAGTCAGGGGCCCGGTCCTTTCAACTTCGTTGCCTTACCTAATAATTTACCCGTCCTTGACGTTCCTCGGCCCGCTCCATGGTCACCTGGACGCCGCGTCCCTCGGCCACAGCCCGTACGCCTATGGTTGCCCTTGCACAACCAGCACTTGATCATCCGGTTCACCCTGCCCTCGAAGGACAGCGATGCCCGCACGGAAGAAGTCCCGCCGCCTACGCATCATCGTGATTGCGGTCGTGCTCCTGCTCGTGGCGGGCCTCGGCTACGGGTCGTACTGGAGCGTCAGCACGGTGCGCGCCTCCTTCCCCCAGACATCGGGCTCCCTGAAGCTCAAGGGCCTGTCCGCGCCCGTCGACGTCGACCGGGACGCCAACGGCATCCCCCAGCTCTACGCCGACACCCCCGAAGACCTCTTCCGCGCCCAGGGCTACGTGCAGGCGCAGGACCGGTTCTACGAGATGGACGTGCGCCGCCACCTCACCTCCGGGCGGCTGTCGGAGATGTTCGGCAGCAGCGAGGTCGAGACCGACGCCTTCCTGCGCACGCTCAACTGGCACGGCATCGCGCAGAAGGAGTACGACACCGAGCTCGACTCCACCACGAAGGAGTACCTGCAGGCGTACAGCGACGGGGTCAACGCCTACCTGGCCGACCACAGCGGCGCCTCGCTGTCCCTGGAGTACGCGGCATTGTCGTTGAGCAACAACTACAAGCCGGAGCCCTGGACGCCGGTCGACTCCGTCGCGTGGCTGAAGGCCATGGCGTGGGACCTGCGCGACAACATGCAGGACGAGATCGACCGCACCCTGATGACGAGCCGCCTCAGCCAGGCGCAGATCAAGCAGCTGTACCCCGACTACCCGTACAGCCGCAACCAGCCGATCGTCGATGCGGGGACGGTGGACCCGACCACCAAGGTGTACGAGCCGGCGGGCACGGCCGACGCGCAGGACTCCACGAGTTCCGGTGCCCCGCAGAACATCAGCAGCTCGGTCGACACCCAGCTCGCCGGCATCTCCCAGATCATCGACCAGATGCCCACCCTGCTCGGCCCGACCGGCAGCGGCATCGGGTCGAACTCCTGGGTGGTGTCCGGCAAGTACACGACGACGGGCAAGCCGCTGCTGGCGAACGATCCGCACCTAGCGCCGCAGCTGCCGTCCGTCTGGTACCAGATGGGCCTGCACTGCCGCACGCTGAGCAAGTCGTGCCCGTACGACGTCACCGGCTTCACGTTCTCCGGCATGCCCGGTGTGATCATCGGCCACAACCAGGACATCGCCTGGGGCATGACCAACCTGGGCGCTGATGTGACCGACCTCTACCTGGAGAAGGTCACCGCCAAGACCTACCTGCTCGACGGCAAGCAGGTGCCGTTCACGACGCGGCGCGAGACGATCAAGGTCGCCGGCGGCAAGTCGCGCACGATCACCGTCCGCGAGACGAACAACGGCCCGGTGATCTCCGACCGGAGCGACGAACTGCGCACCGTCGGTGAGACCGCGCCCGTCACGGATCCGCCGGGCGGTGTCAACGGCGGCTACGCGGTCGCCCTGAAGTGGACCGCGCTACAGCCCTCCAAGACCATGGACGCGGTCTTCGAACTCGACAGAGCGACCGACTTCACCCAGTTCCGCGCGGCAGCCTCGGACTTCGCCGTACCGTCGCAGAACCTCATCTATGCCGACACCAAGGGCAACATCGGCTACCAGGCGCCGGGCAAGGTCCCCGTGCGCGCCTCCGGCGACGACGGCACCTACCCCGTGCCCGGCTGGGACTCGCACTACGACTGGAAGAAGTACATCCCGTCCAAGGCGATGCCCTATGAGTACAACCCGCCGAGCGGCTACATCGTCACCGCCAACCAGGCCGTCATCGACCAGAGCAAGTACCCCTACCTGCTGACGGAGGACTGGGACTACGGCACGCGCAGCCAGCGCATCAACGACCTCATCGCCTCCAAGATCAAGGACGGCGGCAAGATCTCCATGGACGACATGCAGTCCATGCAGAACGACGACAGCAGCGAGATCGCCAAGCTGCTGGTGCCCTACCTGCTGAAGATCAACATAAAGAACGACAAGGGCGACTATGTGCGGGACGCGCAGAAGCTGCTCGAAGGATGGGACTACAACCAGGACTCCGACTCCGCTGCCGCCGCGTACTTCAACGCGGTGTGGCGCAACGTCCTGAAGCTCGCGTTCGGCAACAAGCTGCCCAAGGAGCTACGACCCAAGGGTCAGTGCCTGAGGGTGCCGCCCGTCGGGGAGACCGGGCCGGTCGACGATCTGGACGGCACGCCGAAGACAGTCGAGGAATGCGGTGAGCGGGATGCCGACGAGGCGCAGCCCGACGGTGGCGACCGCTGGTTCGAGGTGGTCCGCAACATCCTCCAGCAGCCCGACAGCCAGTGGTGGACGATGTCCACGACCGCGTTCTTCGGCGTCGACCAGAACCCGGCCCACCGCAGCGACCGCGACCAGCTGCTCGCGCAGGCGATGAAGGACGCCCGCTACGAGCTGACCGCCAAGCTCGGCAAGGACATAGACACCTGGAGCTGGGGTCGGCTGCACAAGCTCGACCTGAAGAACCAGACGCTGGGCACCGACGGCCCCGGTGTCCTGAAGTGGATACTCAACCGTGGTCCCTACCAGCTCAGCGGCGGCGAGGCGGCCGTCGACGCCACCGGCTGGAACGCGGCCGGCGGCTACGACGTCGAGTGGGTGCCGTCCATGCGGATGATCGTCAACCTCCAGGACTTCGACAAGTCCCGCTGGATCAACCTCACGGGCGCCTCGGGTCACGCCTACAACGCGCACTACACGGATCAGACGAGTCTGTGGGCCGCCGGGAAGCTGCTGCCCTGGTACTACTCCGACAAGCGCGTCGACCAGGCCGCCAAGGCGAAGATGGCGCTCACCCCGTAGCTGCGCCTCCGGGGCGGCGGAATTGCAACACGCCGTCAGGGGTGACGGCGGCATCGACGAGGTGGTCGTGCGGTTCGCGGGGAACCGTGTCGACCACCTCGTGCGCGTAGAGCAGCACCGCGAGCACGGGACGGGCGCCGGCCGAGGCGAGGCGTTCCAGCACCCGGTCGTACGAGCCGCCGCCTCGGCCCAGACGCACCCCCTGCCGGTCGACGGCGAGGCCGGGCAGCAGCACGGCGTTCGCGGCGGTGACGGCCTGGAGGCCCAAGCGGTCGCCCGAGGGCTCCAGAAGGCCGCGTGAGGCCCGTACGAGGGTGCCCGGGCCGCCGTAGCGGGCCCAATCGAGGTCGTTGTCGGGCTGGAGCACCGGAAGCAGCACCTGGGCGCCGGAGGCGTGCAGGGCGTCGATCAGATCATGTGTTCCGGGCTCCGTGCCCATGGACGCGTAGGCGGCGATCGTGCCCGCGGTTGCCAGCGGCGCCCAGTCACGTACTCTCTGCACCAGCGCCGCGTCCGCCGCCTGGCGTTCGCCCGCGGTCAACGCGCGCCTGGCCTCCAGGAGTCGCGCCCGCAACTCCGCCTTAAGTGTCGCAGTGCCGGTCATACCATGCCCAAACGCTGTGCATAAGCCATAATCAACCCGTTCTTCATCTTCCCCACATTCTTCGTCGCTATGGTGCACGGCATGACGAGTACACGTACACGGATCTCCAAGGCTGTCATCCCGGCGGCGGGACTCGGCACGCGGTTCCTGCCCGCCACCAAGGCCACTCCCAAGGAGATGCTGCCGGTGGTGGACAAGCCGGCGATCCAGTACGTGGTGGAGGAGGCGGTCGCGGCACAGCTCTCCGACGTGCTGATGGTCACCGGGCGCAACAAGCGGCCGCTGGAGGACCACTTCGACCGCAACTACGAACTCGAAGAGGCGCTCAGCCGCAAGGGCGACGAGTCCCGGCTGGCCAAGGTGCGCGAGTCGAGCGACCTCGCCACCATGCACTACGTGCGCCAGGGCGACCCCAGGGGACTGGGGCACGCGGTCCTGTGCGCCGAACCGCACGTGGGTGACCAGCCGTTCGCGGTGCTCCTCGGCGACGACCTCATCGACCCGCGCGACCCGCTGCTGTCACGGATGATCGCGGTCCAGGAGGAGTACGGGGGGAGCGTCGTGGCGCTCATGGAGGTCGACTCGTCCAGCATTCACCTGTACGGGTCGGCCGCCATAGTGCCGACAGGCCAACCCGACGTCGTGCGTGTCACCGACCTGGTCGAGAAGCCGCAGGCCGCACAGGCGCCCTCGAACTACGCCGTCATCGGGAGGTACGTCCTCGACCCCGGCGTCTTCGACGTCCTCAAGAAGACCCAGCCCGGCCAGGGCGGCGAGATCCAGCTCACCGACGCCCTGCGCGAGTTGGCCCACCAGGACTCCGACGCCGGTCCCGTCCACGGCGTCGTGTTCACCGGCCGCCGCTACGACACCGGCGACCGCGGTGACTATCTGCGTGCGATTGTCCGACTGGCATGCGAACGTGAAGACCTGGGCCCTGCCTTCAGGACCTGGCTGCGCTCGTACGTCGATGAGGAGATGCAAGAGTGAGTCACGGCGTCGATCGTCTGTGGTCCGTCTCGGAGCACCTGGACAACATCCTCGGGCAGCTCTCCCCGCTGGACCCGATCGACTTGCAACTCCTTGATGCCCAGGGATGCGTACTGGTCGAGGACGTGAGGGTGCCCACCTCACTGCCGCCCTTCCCGAACAGCTCCATGGACGGCTACGCCGTAAGGGTCGCCGACACCAAGGCGGCGACGTCGGAGCATCCTGCCGTGCTCGACGTGATCGGCGACATCGCCGCGGGCAGCGGCGAACTGCCCACCGTCGGGCCGGGTCAGGCCGCCCGCATCATGACGGGTGCGCCGCTCCCGCAGGGCGCCGAGGCCGTCGTCCCGGTCGAGTGGACGGACGGCGGCAAGGGCGGCGGACCGGCCGACTCCATGGCGTCGTTCGGCGGCGACCCGGCGGGGGCCTCCGGTGAGGTCCGCGTGTACAGGGCGCCGGAGACGGGGCAGTTCGTACGGGCCCGCGGGAGCGACGTCACGGCGGGCGAGCTGGCGCTGGCGGCGGGCACGGTCCTCGGAGCGCCGCAGATCGGGCTGCTGGCGGCGATCGGCCGCGGCACGGTCACCGTCCGGCCGCGCCCGCGCGTCGTGGTCGTCTCCACCGGCAGCGAGCTGGTCCAACCGGGTGAGAGGCTGACCCCGGGGCGCATCCACGACTCCAACAGCTTCGCGCTCACCGCCGCCGCCAGGGACGCCGGCGCCATCGCGTACCGGGTCGGTGCCGTCGCCGACGAGGTCGAGACGCTGCGCGCCACCATCGAGGACCAGCTCATCCGTGCCGACGTCGTCGTCACCAGCGGTGGCGTCAGTGTCGGCGCCTACGACGTCGTCAAGGAGGCGCTGTCGACGCTGGGCGGCTCGTTCGGCGAGGGG
The DNA here is from genome assembly GCF_016756395.1 of Streptomyces sp. SN-593. Lineage (NCBI taxonomy): Bacteria > Bacillati > Actinomycetota > Actinomycetes > Kitasatosporales > Streptomycetaceae > Actinacidiphila > Actinacidiphila reveromycinica. The sequence continues at coordinate 3,252,441 of NZ_AP018365.1, read as the reverse complement.
GCAGAGGACGCCGCCGGGCATGTCGACTTCCGACGACTCGCCATGCAGCCGGGCAAGCCGCAGGGCTTCGGCCGGATCGGCCCGGAACGCACACCGCTGCTGGCGCTGCCCGGCAACCCGGTGAGCGCCTACGTGTCCTTCGAGATGTTCGTACGACCGGTCATCCGTACGCTCATGGGCGCGGGTGACGTCCACCGCCGGGTCGTACAGGCGGCGTGCACCACCGCGATCGAGGACTCGCCGGACGGCAGGCGACAGTTCCTGCGGGCGCAGTACGACAAACGTTCCGGCGCAGTCACCCCTGTGGGTGGTGCCGCCTCCCACCTGGTCAAGGCGCTCGCCCACGCGGACGCACTGATCGTCGTGCCGGAGGCCGTCACCTCGCTCGCCGCGGGCAGTGAGGTCGACGTGGTGCTGCTGGACTAGCACGCGGCATCCTGGCGTGCGGGCCAGCGCGCCACGCCCGGCGGCAGGCCGGTACGGTGTCTGCGCAGGCGACCGTACCGGGAGAACGATGAGCAGCGCGCAGCAGCACCTCACCCACGTAGACGAGGCAGGCGCGGCCCGAATGGTCGACGTCTCCGACAAGGACGTCACCGCGCGTACCGCCCGTGCGACAGGGCGCGTCCTGGTCGCGCCCCGGGTGGTCGAACTCCTGCGCGCCGACGAACTGCCGAAGGGCGACGTGCTCGCCGTCGCGCGGGTCGCCGGCATCATGGGGGCCAAGCGCACGCCCGACCTCATTCCGCTGTGCCACCCCCTGTCGCTGTCCGGTGTGACCATCGACCTGGCGGTCACCGACCAGGCGGTCGAGATCGCGGCGACGGTCCGGACGACCGACCGCACAGGTGTCGAGATGGAGGCGCTGACCGCGGTGACGGTCGCGGCGCTCACCGTCGTCGACATGGTCAAGGCCGTCGACAAGGGCGCCGTCGTCACCGATGTGCGCGTCGAGGAGAAGACCGGCGGCAAGTCCGGCGACTGGCGACGGGCATGAGCGCGCACGGCTCCGACCGATCGGCGTCCTCGCTGCGCGCCCTGGCCGTCACCGCGTCGAACCGCGCCGCCGCAGGGGTGTACGAGGACCGCGGCGGCCCCCTGATCGTCGCAGCGCTGACCGAGTGGGGCTTCGCCGTGGACGGCCCACAGGTCGTGCCGGACGGGGAGCCGGTGCGCGAGGCGCTCGCCGAAGCGGTCGGCGCGGGCTACGACGTCGTGGTCACCACCGGGGGCACCGGGCTCTCGCCCACCGATCGGACCCCCGAGGCCACTCGGACGGTGCTCGACTACGAGGTGCCGGGCATCGCGGAGGCGATCCGCGCGGCGGGCGCGCGCAAAGTGCCCACCGCCCTGCTGTCGCGTGGCGTCGCGGGGGTCGCCGGGCGCACCCTGGTGGTGAACCTTCCCGGCTCCACCGGCGGGGTGAAGGACGGCCTGGCCGTGCTCGCGCCGCTCGTCGCACACGCCGTCGACCAGCTCCATGGCGGCGATCACCCGAAAGAGCAGTCGGATCACCCTTCAGGCGATGATCCGCAATCCGTCACTGGGAGACCGAGCTGAACGGGTCCTGGCCGGCCGAGTTGGTGGACGGTGACATCACCCTCCGCCCGATCCGGATGCGCGACCAGCGCGCCTGGCGTGAGGTCAACCGCCGCAACCGGGACTGGTTGCGCCCCTGGGAGGCCACGGTGCCGCCCGCCCCACCGGGGCAGATCGTGCAGCGCCCCACGTACCGTCAGATGGTCAGACACCTGCGTCGAGAGGCGAACGCCGGCCGCATGCTGCCGTTCGTCATCGACTACCAGGGGCGGCTCGCGGGCCAACTCACCGTAGCCGGAATCACCTGGGGCTCCATGTGCTCCGCTCACATCGGCTACTGGGTCGACGAGGCGGTCGCCGGCCGAGGGGTGATGCCGACCTCCGTCGCACTCGCGGTGGACCACTGCTTCCGGCGGGTCGGCCTGCACCGGGTGGAGGTGTGCATCCGTCCCGAGAACGGCCCCAGCCGTCGGGTCGCGGAAAAGCTCGGCTTCCGCGAGGAGGGACTGCGTCCGCGCTATCTGCATATCGACGGCGGATGGCGAGACCACCTCGTCTACGCGCTCACCGCGGAAGAAGTGCCCGACGGACTCCTGAGCCGATGGAAGCAGGCGAAGCCGGGCACTCCCCAGAAATGAAACCTTTGTTCGATGACAAAGGCGATCGGGCGTTCATCGCACAAAAATCTCGATGTATCAGCCAGATCGTGCGACACACCGGGCCGAATTGCCAATGGCGTGTCTCGATCGCCCCTACGGTGTAGCTCGTGAGCAGTAGCGGCCTCATCTACGCAGTCATCGTCGGGGCCTGGGCTGCCTACCTGGTGCCGATGTGGCTCCGTAGGCAGGACGAGCTCAACGAAGCGCGTCCGACGGAACGCTTCAGCACCGCCATCCGGCTGCTGTCCGGGCGCGCGGCGATGGAGCGGCGCGTCGCCAGGGCGCGCGGCGAGAACGTCGAGCCCGACGCCGACGTGCCGGACGACGACGCCGACCCGGACCTCCCGGACGAGTCGGTCGACGTCCGGGGGCTGGCCGTGCCCGCGACCGAGGTGCGGCGGCCGCCCGCCCGCCCGGCGGCCCCGGCGACCCCGACCCCCGGCCCTCGTGGCGCTGGCAACCAGCGGGCCCAGTTGCTCGCCCGCCGCCGCCGTATCACCACCACGCTCTTCCTCGCCTTCACCGTCGGCGCCATCGCCGCCGCAGTCGGCGGGGTCGACCTGCTGTGGGCGCCCGCTGCCCCGGCCGTCCTCCTCACCTTCTACATCGGACAGATGCGCCGCCAGGAGCGCCGCCGCTATGAGGTGCGCCTGGATCAGCGGCATGCCGCCGAGGCCGCGCGTCGCCTCAGGGCGCCGAGGCCCGCCTCGCCCCCGGCAGCCGACCGCGCCCGCGAACGCGACGAGCGCCCCTCGTCCGCGCCCCAGGCGGCCCGGCCGGCGGCCCGGTCGGCGCTCCCCGCAGCGCCCTCGCCGTCCCCCCGCTCGGCGGACCGCCGTGCCCTGGTCGAGCAGACGGACCATGCCGAGTGGATCGACCAGCAGCGTGCGCAGCAGTCCGCCGAGGACGGCTGGGCGCCCGTTCCGGTGCCGCTGCCCACCTATGTGACCGCGCCAGTCGCCCCCCGTACGTCCGAGGGCGTCGATCTCGGCGCTCCCGGCACGTGGAGTTCAGCGCGCTCCGGCACGACGCCCGGTGACGCCGCCGCGGCGCGTGAGCAGCACGACCAGCGCGACGGCCGGCAGCCCAGGGAGGCGGCCGAGCCGCGCGCCCAGCAGCCCCCGGCGCGTCGGCCCCGCAGCACCCGGACGCCGCTGTTCGACCAGTACGCCGACCCCGACCGCCCGCGCGCCGCCAACGAGTGAGCGTCGTGGAGCAGCCGATAACCGGTGCACGACCACCCTCTCGGGGGTGCTAGAGTTTCACTCGTTGCAAGGGCCTGTGGCGCAGTCCGGTAGCGCACCTCGTTCGCATCGAGGGGGTCAGGGGTTCGAATCCCCTCAGGTCCACAACAACGAAGATTCTCAAGTTCGCTCGAGAAGATTTCACGAGATCCCGTCAGGTCACAGGACCGGGCGGGATCTTTCGTGTGTGCGGGGTCGTTTCCGAGCGGCGGTCGCGGGTGGGGCATCCAGTGGCGCATCACCGTTTCACCTCTTTGGCGTTGCCCGTTCACCTCCAGGGTGCTTCGAGGGCACTGTGCTCTGCCCTTCGCGCCCTCCCGCGCGGGGGCGGGCAGCGTGTATGCATGAGACTGCCGTTCGTGCCGTGACAAGGGATCTGTCTCATGCGTGCCCACGAGAGTGACAAGACGCCGCAAACGGCCGTACGCCGCAAGGCGGCGGCCCGGGAGGCGGCGCAGCCCTCGCTTCCGGCGCCCCTGCTGCCCGGCGCGGTGGTCGGAGCGTCGTTGCTCGCCCTGCAACGCACCGCAGGCAACGCCGCGGTGGCCGGGGTGCTGGGGCAGGGCGGGCACGTCCACGGGGGCTCCTGCGGGCACCGGGCGGCCTCCACCCCGGCCGTGCAGCGCTCGGCGGTCGAGGAGGTGCTCCGCAGCCCTGGTGCGCCGCTGGCGGATCCGGTCAGGCGCGACATGGAGGCGAGGATCGGCGCGGACTTCTCCGACGTCCGACTGCACACCGGGATCGCGGCCCAACGGTCGGCGAGCGAGATCGGCGCCCGCGCCTACACCTCCGGCAACCATGTGGTCCTCGGTGAGGGCGGCACGGACCGGCACACTCTTGCGCACGAGCTGACGCACGTCGTCCAGCAGCGGCAGGGGCCGGTCGCGGGAACCGACAACGGCCAGGGGCTGAAGGTCTCCTCCCCGTCGGACCGCTTCGAGCGGGAGGCGGAGGCCAACGCCACCCGGGTGCTGGCCGGCCCGGCGCCTGTGCAGCGCGCGACCGACACGGCGGCGTCGGTCCATGTGGGAGCGCCGGCCGTGCAGCGGGCCGTCGGCTACGCCAAGGGCAAGTGGTCGCGGGACAACCTCCATCCCGACCGTTTCGCCGAACTGCTCGCCAAGGCGTCCGGCGAGCAGGAAGGCGTCCAGTTCGTCGTCCCCTACCGCAGCCTGTTCAAGGCGCTGGAGGAGTCGTCCATCGCCGTCGAGATCGACGACGAGACGAACTTCAACGGCGCGCGTGCGCAGTTCGTCATCGACGACCAGACTGCGCAGGGCGGTGTGCTGCGGATCAGGCCGCCTGCCGACGGCGAGGGGCCGGCCAAGCTGCGGGAGTTCGCCGCGACCGTGGCCCACGAGATGCAGCACGCCCTCGACTCGATCACCGGCGGGTTCAAGTCCCAGACACCCAAGCTGACGATGAAGGAGCGGTGGATCTGCTCGGAGCTGAGGGCATTCGGCATGGAGGCGGCCGCGGCGCTCAAGCTCGCCATGGGGGACAGCTACCCCAGGGGCTCCGCCAAGCTGTCGAAGCTGGTCGGCGACATCGAGGGGAGCCGACTCTCCTCCGAACGCAAACACCTCGCCCTTGAGTTCCACAGTATGGACAGCTACGTGCACGCGGGCCACTCGCCCCTGCTTGCCTACGGGCGTCCGGCGGACGTCAAGGCGAGCGAGCTCCTGAACCGCCTCGGCGGTTACCTGCGGGTCTACGGCATGGTCCAGGAGTCGCCCACCAACGAGACGGCCCTGCAGTGGCTGTCCGAGAAGCCGGCCATCGTGACCAAGGGCCTCGTGGAGGGCATCGACGTGTTCCACCGTCAGCGCCCCCAGCCCAAGTAGGGCGCATCGTGCCCGTCCTGTCGGCCTGTAGCCTCGTGGGCGTGTGGTGGAGCGACGGAGCACGCGTCCCAGGGGCGGCATGGCGCTGCGCCTGCTCGGAGAGCCCTGTCGACGTACGGGCGGTGACGGTGCGTTTGCGCTTGGCGCGCGGCGCATCCGGACCGGGAAGATCGTCTTCCTTGGCCTCATGAGGCCCGTGAGCGGCCGCCTGGCGGCCCAGCAGTTTCCCGAGCGGGGAAATCCTTCACCGGGACTGATGGGGCTCGCAGGGGCCGAACCAGCGGTTTCGGGTTGCTCCGTGTGACATCGCTTCGTCGCCACGCGGTGCGCGGAGCTCGTTCCGGGAACTGCGACCGCTTACGCCCGTTGCCGAGTGATGCCGAGGAACAGAGCATGCCCCCGACCGTGTTCGAGTACGGCGACCCGCGCCGCAGGCTCCTGGACGTCCTGCGCTGCCCGCTGTGCGGCGACGGGCTCCAGGCGTCGGCAGGCGCGCTTCGGTGCGGTCGGCGGCACACCTTCGACATCGCCCGCCAGGGTTACGTCAGCCTCCTGACAGGCGACATGCGTGCCGGGAGCGCGGACACCGGGCCCATGGTTGGTGCCCGAGACGCCTTCCTCGGTGCCGGCCACTACGCACCGCTGGCCCGCGCGGTGGCCGAAGCCGCCGCTCGGCGGTGCGGGGCGGGTGGCACCGTCCTGGACGCGGGGGCCGGTACCGGCTACTACCTCGCCTCCGTCCTTGATGCTGCGCCTGATGCAGTCGGGCTCGGTCTGGACGCCTCCAAGTTCGCGCTGCGGCGGGCGGCGCGTGCGCATCCGCGGGCCGCCGCCGCGGTGTGGGACGTGTGGCGCGACCTACCGGTGCGGTCGGCATCGACGGACGTCCTGCTGAACGTCTTCGCGCCGCGCAACGGCCCCGAGTTCCGGCGCGTCCTGCGGCCGGGCGGTGCACTCGTGGTCGTCACCCCGACGCCTCGGCACCTGGGCGAGCTGCGTGGTGCCGCCGGCCTCCTGGCGGTCGATGCGGCGAAGGAGGAGCGACTCGCGCGCACGCTGGACGCCCACTTCGAGGTCGAGGACGCCGGCGCTCGGGAACTGGAGTATGGCCTGCGACTGACACCCCATGAGGCGAACGACCTCGTCTCCATGGGGCCTTCCGCCCGCCACGTGGACCCTGAAGATCTGGTGCGACGCATCGCCGCCATGGGCAGCACGGTCGAGACCACCGCGTCCTTCGCACTGGCGGTGTACCGGCCGAGGTGACGCGGTCGGCCGTGCCCAGGGTCGCGCCGGCGGTGTGGCCCGCACCACGCGACAGGGGGAAATAATCCCCGGCCCGGGAGAGCTTGAGAGTTCAAGATCTTGTGAGGGAGTGGCGATGACGGTTGACGCTGGTGCGGGGGCGGCCGCCGCCGCGATCCGTACGAAGGTGCGTGTTCCGCTCCGGTTCTCCGACGGATGGCGGACGGTCGCCGACGTGTTCACGTTCACCGGTCTGGTGGACGGCAAGGAACACCTCGCGCTGGGGCTGGGCGACTACCGCGGTGGCGGCGTGCCGGTGGTGCGTCCGCACTCGGAGTGCATGACGGGGGACGTGTTCGGTTCCGAGCGGTGCGACTGCGGACCGCAGTTGAGGGAGTCCGTGGAACGGATCGCCGCCACCGGCGGCTACCTGCTCTACCTGCGGCAGGAAGGGCGAGGCATCGGGCTGTACGCGAAGCTGGACGCCTACGCTCTCCAGGACGACGGCCTCGACACCTATGAGGCGAACCTCGCCCTCGGCCGCGCGGAGGACGAGCGCGACTACACTGCCGCCGCCCAGATGCTGGCAGCCCTCGGCGCCGGAAGTGTCAGGTTGCTGAGCAACAACCCCGACAAGGCGCGGCAGCTCGCCGCCCTGGGCGTCGAGATCGTCGAGCGGATGCCGACCGCGGCACATGTGTCGGAGTCCAACGTCAGCTACCTGCGGGCCAAGGTCGAGCACACGGGGCACACGATCGCTCTGCCGGCGTGACGGTAAGCCGCCGGACCTCGACGGGGCGTGAACGGGCGAAACGGGAGCGCGGGAGTCCGGATGCCTCGGCGCCGGGGCAAAACGACCTGATAGGGGGCTTGACGGTTGCCTGGGGGCGACGTGATACGCCCCACCATCGAAACGGTGGCGTTTCGATCGCGGGGCGTCTACCCTCTTAGGTGTACGACATCGTTTCGAAGCACGTTCGCTCGGTGCGGCGGTCCGTGGGACCGGCGCGACCGGTCGGGCAGGGAGGAGAGGGCATGTCGCCGGAAGCCGGCACCTCTACGCGGCGCAGCCGCTTGACTCCCGAACGTGAGCAGGAGCTGTACCAGGCCGTGGTCGACCTGCTGCGCGAGGTCGGTTACGAGGCGCTGACCATGGACGCCGTCGCGGCCCGGACCCGTTCCAGCAAAGCCACCCTCTACCGCCAGTGGAAGGGCAAACCCGAACTGGTCGCCACGGCGCTTCGGCAGTGCAAGCCGGTGTCCCTCGCGGACATCGACACGGGTTCCCTCGCGGGTGACCTCCACGAACTCGTGCGGCTGCACGACGAGGGGGAAGTCAAGCGCGACCAGGAACTGATGCGCGGGCTGTCGCACGCGGCGTTCCAGAACATCGAGCTGTTCCGCGCCCTGCGCGAGCTGCTCATCGAACCGGAACTGGCCAGCTTCGCCGAACTGGTGCAGCGCGCGGTCGACCGCGGCGAGCTGGACGAGAACAACCCGGCCCGCGACTTCGTGCCGCACATGCTGTTCGGGGGAGCGCTGACGCGCCCGATCATCGAAGGCGTCGACCCCGACCCGGAGTACAGCCACAGATACATCGACGCGGTGGTCGTCCCCGCGCTCGGCCTGTCCTGAGCCCCGCGACACGATGACCGGTTCGGCCGACCAGTGCTGTTCGTCCGAACCCTGATCCGACCGAACCAGTACGTCTGAACCTCACTCGTACCGTCACATCTCCCCATCACGCTCCACCTGACACGCCGCTCTCGTCGTCGGGCTGGTTCCTCACGCCCATGTCCGCCCCCTCCTGACGGGAGCCCATGCCTCCATGGCCACATTCCTCTACAAGCTGGGCCGGTTCTCCTTCCGGCAGCGGCGCTACGTCGTCCTGTTGTGGGTGGCGCTGCTCGCACTCGCGGGCGTCGGCGCCGCGACCGCGCGGTCGGCGCCGGCCGACAACTTCACCGTCCCGGGTACCGAGGCGCAGCAGGCGTTCGACCTGCTCCACGAGCGCTTTCCCGGCACCAACGCCGACGGCGCGTCCGCGCGGATGGTCTTCCAGGCACCCAACGGCCAGAAGATCACCGCGGGGCCGAACAAGGCGGCTGTCGAGAAGGTCGTCGCGGATCTGAGGCAGAGCCCGCAGAAGGCGACGGTCGCGGACCCGTTCACCGCGGGCGCTGTCAGCAAGGACGGCACCACCGCGTACGCGTCTGTCAGTTATGTCGCCAAGTCGACAGCAATCACCGATGCCACCCACACGGCGATCAAGGACGCGGCGCAGCACGGCCGCGATGCCGGGCTGACCGTCGAGACCGGCGGCACCGCGCTCGAGGCGTCACCGGAGACGGGCAACAGCGAGGTCATAGGCATCGGCATAGCGGCGGTCGTGCTTCTGATCACGTTCAGTTCACTGGTCGCCGCAGGGCTGCCGCTTCTGACGGCGATCATGGGTGTCGGGGTCGGCATCGCGTCCATCACAGCCCTGGCGACCACCCTCGGCCTGTCGAGCACCTCGTCCACGCTCGCGTCGATGATCGGGCTGGCGGTCGGAATCGACTACGCGCTGTTCATCGTCTCGCGCCACCGGCATGAGCTCATGGAGGGGCGGGACGGAGAGGACGCGGCCGGCCGGGCGGTCGGCACGGCTGGTTCCGCCGTGGTGTTCGCCGGTCTCACTGTGCTGATCGCGCTGGCGGGCCTGGCGGTGGTCAACATCCCGATGCTCACCAAGATGGGTCTGGCGGCGGCCGCGACGGTGGCGCTCGCGGTGTTGATCGCGCTCACCCTCATCCCCGCCCTGCTCGGTTTCGCCGGCACCAAGGTGCTCACCCGCAAGGTGCGCAAGGGGCGGGCCGGTTCGTCGGACAAGCCGAACATGGGCACGCGCTGGGCGCGGCTGGTCGTACGGAGGCGGGTGCCGTTCCTGGTCGCCGCGGTGGTGGCGCTGGGCCTCGCGGCCATCCCGATGAGCCGGATGGAGCTGGGGCTGCCGGACGACGGTTCGCAGCCGGTGAGCACCACCCAGCGCAGGGCGTACGACATGCTGTCGGACGGCTTCGGGCCGGGCTTCAACGGACCGCTGACGGTGGTCGTCGATGCGGCGCAAAGCAAGCAGCCCAAGTCCGCCGCCCAGGAGATCAAGCAGACCATCGCGGGCTTCGCCGACGTCAAGACGGTCACGGCGCCAGCGTTCAACCCGAAGGGGGACACGGCGACGCTCACCGTGGTGCCCGCGTCCAAGCCGAGCAGCACGCAGACCGAGGACCTGGTGCACACCATCCGCGGCCATGCGGGTGACTTCACCGCCTCCACGGGCGCGAAGGTGCTCGTCACCGGCACCACCGCGATGAACATCGACGTCTCGCAGCGGCTGAACGACGCCCTGGTGCCCTACCTGGCACTCGTCGTGGGATTGGCGTTCCTGCTGCTGATGGTGGTGTTCCGGTCGGTGCTGGTGCCGTTGAAGGCGGCGCTCGGCTTCCTGTTGTCGGTGCTCGCCGCGCTCGGCGCCGTGGTGGCCGTCTTCCAGTGGGGTTGGCTGTCCGGCCTCATCGGTGTCCAGCAGACCGGTCCGATCATGAGCATGATGCCGATCTTCATGGTCGGCGTGGTCTTCGGACTGGCCATGGACTACGAGGTGTTCCTGGTCACCCGGATGCGCGAGGCGTACGTGCACGGTGAGTCGCCGCGCCAAGCGGTCGTCACCGGGTTCACCCATGGTGCGCGGGTGGTGTCGGCGGCCGCGGTCATCATGATCAGTGTGTTCGCCGGATTCATCGGATCGTCGGAATCGATGATCAAGATGATGGGCTTCGGGCTCGCGATCGCGGTGGCGTTCGACGCGTTCGTCGTGAGGATGACGATCGTGCCCGCGGTGCTCGCTCTGCTCGGCCGGTGGGCATGGTGGCTGCCGGGCTGGCTGGAGCGTGCACTGCCCAACGTCGATGTGGAGGGGGAGCAGTTGCGCAAGAGCCTTGCCGAGCGCCCGACTCGCGTCGCCTCCTCGGACGACGAGGATCTGGAGGGCGTGCGCGTCTGACGGTCCTCCCGCCGCGGGAAGTCCCGTGTGGGCCCGGCCGGTCGTGGATGACCGGCCGGGCCTGCGCGTGCTCGGGTGACGCGCGGCGTCATGTCACCCGCACGGGTGACATCACATCAGGGTCGGTTGCTGAGTGCCGCGTTCGAGTTCGAGCAGCAGCTGCTTGCGGGCGAGGCCGCCGCCGTAACCGGTGAGGCTGCCGTTGGCTCCGACCACGCGGTGGCAGGGGACGATGATGCTGACCGGGTTCCTGCCGTTGGCCAGGCCGACGGCGCGGGAGGCGGTGGGGCTGCCCAGGGCGGCGGCGAGTTCGCCGTAGGTGGCGGTCTCGCCGTACGGGATGTCGCACAGCGCCGCCCAGACGCGCTTCTGGAAGGGAGTGCCTGCCATGTGCAGGGGGAGGTCGAAGACGGTGAGGTCGCCGTCGAAGTAGGCGGCGAGCTGTTCCCGGACGCGGTCGAAGGCGGGCAGGGCGGCGCGCGGGCCGAAGGCCTCCGAGGGAGGGATGTGCCGGTGGTCGGTCATGTACAGGCCGCTGAGTTCACCCTCCCGGGCGACGAGCGTCAGCGGACCGCAGGGACTGTCCACCACCGTGTGGACGGCGGGCGCCGTCGGGGTCGTGGTCGCGGTGCTCATGGTGCGGTGCCTTCCGTGGCTGGGACGAGGTGACTGGCGGATGGGTCGGCGGGGAGTGTCATGGTCGTTCGTTCGTCCTGGGGAAGGGCGTTGATCGGGTGGTCGCCCGTGGCCCACAGGTACTGCGTCGCGTATGCGCGCCATGGCTGCCAGGCGGCGGCATGACGGGTCAGCGCGGCGGGAGTGGTCGGCAGGCCCAGGTCGCGGGCCGCGTACCTGACCCCGAGGTCGGTGGGGAGGAACGCGTCCGGGTCGCCGAGCGCGCGCATGGCGATGGTCTCCACGGTCCACGGCCCGAAGCCGGGAAGGGCCGCGAGGAGGGCTCTGGCGTGCTGCCAGTCGCTGCCGACGTCCAGGTCGAGTTCGCCGCTCACGAGGGCCCGTAGCAGCGCCGCGAGGGTGTCCTTGCGGGTCTGCGGCATAGCCAGTGACGCGGGTGCGTGCTCGATGAGCGTCTCGGGCGCCGGGAACAGGTGGGTCAGGCCGCCGCCGGGGTCGGCGACGGGCTCCCCGTACGCGGCCACCAGGCGCCCCGCGTGGGTACGCGCGGCCGATGTCGAGATCTGCTGCCCGAGTACCGCGCGCACGGCGAACTCCGGTCCGTCGGCGACGCGCGGCACCCTGCGTCCCGGCGCCTTGGCGACCAGGGGGGCGAGCAGCGGGTCGCAGGACAGGAGCGCGTCGACGGCGAGCGGGTCGGCGTCCAGGTCGAGCAGGCGACGGCAGCGGCTGATCGCCTGTCCCAGGTCCCGCCAGTCGGTGAGCGACAGCAGGCAGGCGATGTGGTCGGGCAGTGGCCGCAGCGAGACCGTGCCGGGGCCGTGCGGCAGTCGCAGGGTGCGCCGGTACGCGCCGTCCCGCCACTCCTCGACGCCCGGGACGGCGGTCGCCGCCAGGTGGCCGAAGAGGTTGTCCGGAGTCAGCGGTCGACGGAAGGGCAGCCTCAGCGCGATCGAGCCGGCGGTGGCCGCCGGACGGCCCTTGGCGACCCTCGCGCGCAGCTCGCCGGGAGCCAGCGCGAACACCTCCCGGACGGTTTCGTTGAAGGTGCGGATGCTGGCGAAGCCGGCTGCGAAGGCCACCTCGCTCATCGGCATGGCCGTGGTCTCGATGAGCAGCCGTGCGGTCTGTGCCCGCTGGGCCCTGGCCAGCGCCAAGGGGCCCGCCCCCAGCTCCGCGAGCAGTTGGCGCTCCACCTGGCGCGGGCTGTAGCCGAGGCGGGACGCGAGGCCCGGCACGCCTTCCCGGTCGACGACGCCGTCGCCGATCAGCCGCATGGCGCGGGCGACGAGGTCGGCCCGCTCGTTCCACTGGGGCGAGCCGGGGCTGGCGTCCGGGCGGCACCGCTTGCAGGCGCGGAACCCGGCTTGCTGAGCGGCCGCCGCGCTCGGGTAGAAGGTCATGTTCTCGGCCTTCGGCGACATGGCGGGGCAACTCGGCCGGCAGTAGATGCGTGTGGTCAGCACCGCGGTGAAGAACCACCCGTCGAAACGGGAGTCCTTCGACTGCACGGCGCGGACGCAGGCGTCGAAGTCCGTATGCACACGACCAGTGTCGCCCCTCGTCACGGCATCGGTCTGGCGGAAATCCGACACGGACATCATGGTCGATGCGCAAGCGGGGGCGGGAAGCGCCGGAGGGCAGGGGCCCCAGGTGTCCGGGCGGGACGGCCGTCCTGTGTCGCCTGGCAGCCTGTGCCACCTTGGCCACAAGGGTGCCGGACGTCCTACCTCTGAACCCCTGGCCGACGGGCGGACCTCGGTGTTCGGACTGCTAGTCCGCCACCTTGCTCTCAGGCGTGTAGCGCAGATCCTCGTACTCGGGGTGCTTGCTGATCCAGCCGTCGACGAACGGGCAGATCGCCAGGACGCCGAGCCCGCGGGCGCGCGCGTCGTCGAGGGCGGCGCGGGCCAGGGCGGAGCCCACACCGCGGCCCTCGTAGCCGTCCTGCACCTCGGTGTGGACGAAGGCGATCACCGAGTCCCCCCGCAGGTAGGAGGCGAAGCCGGCGAGGCTGTCGGCCGTACGGGCTTCGTAGCGGTGTGCGGACGGGACGTCGGTGACGGTCAGGTCGCCGTCTGCGGCGCTGGGACTCACGAGCGGTAGCCCTCCACGGTCGAGGAGGGGCGTACGCGGGCGTCACCGGGGTCCTCGCCCGCCTCGGTCAGGGCGCGGCGCTGGCGCAGCAGGTCCCAGCACTGGTCGAGTTCGCGCTCCAGGGCGGCGAGGCGATCGCGCTGGTCCCCGCCTTCGTCACCGCCTCCCGCGAGCAGGTCTCGAAGCGCCTTCTCGTCGGAGACCATTTTGCTGATGCGGCCCAGGATGGCCTGCTCGGCGTCGGCGTCGTGTGGTTGTTGCACGGGGCACCTCCCGGTTGATGGGCCGTATCCACTGTCTCAGGTCGTGCGGCGCGTCGCGCGCGGGGCCCCCGGGTGACGGTTTCCGGGGTGGGTCCGGTCACGGTTCCCGGGTGGCCGGTTGCCGCTCCGTACGGTCGCGGCCCCCGGGCTCCGTTCCCGGACCGCTGTCCCCGTCCGGCCCCGCGCCGAGGGTGCCGGCGTCATCGGTGTCCACGGCGTCGTCGGTCTCGAAGGGCGGCTCCGCGTAGGACCGCATCCAGGCGTCGATCTCCGCGCGCACCCTGCGGTCCATGGCGAGCGACATCTCCGCGTCGACGATGTTCTTGGCCAAGGGACGCAGGCGGTGCAGGGACTCGGTGATGCGCTGGGCGTCGTCCGGGGACAGGGCGGCCAGGTCGCCGGTGACGTGGGTCTTGATCACCTGTGTGAACAGGTCCGCCATCGCGTCGACGTGCGTGCGCACCTCGCGGCCGGCGGCCAGGACGGCGGACAGCGGTACGCCCTCGCGGACGAGCGCTGCCGACGCGTCCAGCAGCCGCCGGCTGACGTGCACGACGTGCTCGCCGTCGACCGCGATGTAGCCGATCTCCAGGGAGTTGGTCAGGTTCTCGGGGCTGATGTCCTCGCCGAAGTAATCGGCGAGTTCCTGGGGGCTGAGACGGACCGGCGTCTCCTCCGACCACGGGACACTGAGGGCGCCTTCGAGCCCGAGGCGCTCGGCGACGCCGTCCAGCGTGCGGCCGTGCTCCCAGGCGGCGATCAGGTCGGCGATGCCGCCGAGGGTGTGGCCGCGTTCCAGGAGGGCGGAAATGGTGCGCAGGCGTGCGAGGTGGTCCTCGGAGTACCAGGCGATCCTTCCCTCGCGGCGCGGGGGCGGGAGCAGGCGCCGCTCGCGGTAGAACCGCAGCGTCCTGACGGGGATGCCGGCTGCTTCGGCCAGTTCCTCGACGCGGTACTCGCGCGGTCCGGTCGCGTTGTCGTCCACGCGACCAGCCTAGGGGGTGGGCGAAAACGCTCCAGGAGGCCCTCTGCCGCGCCGGAGCCCCGTTCCGGACGGATTTGTCCGGAGTGGGCCTTCCGTTCGCCCACCGGGCCCGGGAGGGTGCGCCGCGGGCCCGGTGGGCGCGGAGGCGGTGTCGACACGGGCGGGTGAAATCCGGACCTACCCCTACCGGAGGTAACCTCCCGTGCCCTACAGTCCAATTGTGCCAGTGATTGCTGGCGCGATTGGACGGGCAATTGGGAGGGCGGGTGCCATGGGCGACGACATCGAACACGTGCGGGTGGCGGTGATCGGGTCCGGCTTCGGCGGCCTGGGGGTCGCCGTGAGGTTGCGGCGGGAGGGGATCACCGACTTCGTGATCCTCGAACGCGCGGACGCGGTGGGGGGCACCTGGCGCGACAACAGCTACCCCGGGTGCGCCTGCGACGTGCCGTCCCACCTCTACTCGTTCTCCTTCGCCCCCAACCCCGACTGGCCGCGCGCCTTCTCCGGCCAGAAGCACATCCGCGCCTACCTCGAACGGGTCACCGACACCTTCGGGCTGCGGCCGCACCTGCGCTTCGGTGCCGAGGTGCAGCAGGCGCGCTGGAACGCCGAGGCGCGGCACTGGCACCTGGCGACGGCGCGCGGCGAACTCACCGCCGACGTCGTGGTCTCCGCGACCGGACCGCTGTCCGACCCGAAGATCCCCGACGTGCCCGGCATCGAGAACTTCCCCGGGAAGGTGTTCCACTCCTCGCGCTGGGACCACGACTTCGACCTCAAGGGCAAGCGCGTCGCCATGGTCGGCACCGGCGCCTCGGCGATCCAGATCGTGCCCTCGATCCAGCCGGAGGTCGGGAAGCTGACGGTCATCCAGCGCACCCCGCCGTGGGTGATGCCGCGGGTGGACCGGCCCATCGGCGCGGCCGAGAGGTGGCTGCACGGCACGGTGCCCGGCACCGCGAAGATGCGGCGCGCGGTCCTGTGGCTGATCCGGGAGTTCCAGGTCGGCGCGTTCGTCAAGCAGCCGAAGCTGATGAAGGCGGCCGAGCGCATAGCGCGCGGGCACCTCAGGAGGTCCGTCAAGGACCCGGGACTGCGGGCCCGGCTCACGCCCGACTACACCATCGGATGCAAGCGCATCCTGCTGTCCAACGCCTACTACCCGGCGCTCTCGCAGCCCAACACGGAGGTCGTCACCTCGGCGCTCAGCGAGGTGCGCGGGTCGTCGGTGGTGACGGCCGACGGCACGGAGCGCGAGGTCGACGCGATCGTCTTCGGCACCGGCTTCCACGTCACCGACATGCCGATCGGTGACCGGGTCGTCGGAGCGGACGGCCGCAGCCTCAAGGAGCACTGGAAGGACGGCATGGCCGCGCTGCGCGGCTGCACCGTGGACGGCTTCCCGAACTTCCTGTTCATCATCGGGCCCAACACCGGCCTCGGGAACAGCTCGATGATCCTGATGATCGAGTCGTCCCTGAACTACGTCGCGGACTACATGCGCACGCTGGAGCGTTCGGGCGCCGCGGCCCTGGACGCCAAGCCGGCCGCGGTCGCCGCGTGGAACGAGGAGATGCAGCGCCGTGCCGCGCGCACCGTCTGGAACACCGGCGGCTGCAAGAGCTGGTACCTGGACGCCAACGGCCGCAACACGACCGCCTGGCCCGGCACCACGGCCGAGTTCCGGCGGGCCACCAAGCAGGTGAAGCTTTCCGAGTACAACCTACTGGCACCCGCGGGACGGCCGGCGGCCGCCTCCGCGTCCGGGCGAGCTGTGGAGGTGGCGTCATGACGACGTCGTACGAGGCGGTACAGCCGCGCAGGACCCTGACGGCGGTATCGGCGGACGGGACCCGTCTGAACGTCGAGGAGTACGGCCGCGCCGACGCCCCGACGATCGTGCTGTCCCACGGGTGGACGTGCTCGACGCTGCTGTGGGCGCCGATCGTGCGCGCCCTGGCGTCGGACTACCGCCTGATCGCGTACGACCAGCGCGGCCACGGCCTCAGCGGGTCGTCCGCCGTCCGCGCGGGTTACGCCACGAGCATGCTGGCCGACGACCTGGACGCCGTCCTCGAGACGGTGCTCCACGACGGCGAACGCGCCCTGCTGGTCGGCCACTCCATGGGCGGGATGACGATCATGGCGGCCGCCGACCGCCTGTCCGTGCGCGAACGCACCGCCGCGGTGCTGCTGGTGAGCACCGGGGGCAGCCGGCTGGTCCGCACGACCCAGGTGCTGCCGCCGCGACTGAGCGCCCGCTGGCTGCGCGACGTGCTCCACCGCCAGATCCTCGTGTCGAGACTGCCGCTGGGCCCGGTGACGCCGGTCGCCAAGGCGGCGCTGAAGTACGGGGTGATGGGCCCTGGTTCGTCACCCGAACAGGTGGCGTCCTGCGCTCGGATGGTGCACGCCTGCCGGCCGCGGCAGCGCGCGGAGTGGGGCAAGGTGCTGGCCGCGCTCGACCTGGACGCCAAGGTGCCCCAACTGTCCGCGCCGACCGCGATCGTGGTCGGAACCGTCGACAAACTGACGCCCAAGGTGCACACCTACCGCATCGCCGCCGCGCTGCCGGACTGCGTCGGGGTGACCGAACTGCCCGGCCGCGGCCACATGACGCCGCTGGAGGACGCGACCGCCGTCGAGGCGGCGATCCGCACCATGGCGTCCGATCATCTGACGGGCGAAGGAACGGCGGCCGAAGGCATGGCCGACGGTGACGTCGCGGCTGCCGTACAGGAGAAGAGCGCATGAGCGGAACGTCGTTGAACGGCCAGGTCGTGGTGGTCACCGGCGCCGCGCGTGGTGTCGGGGAGCTGCTCGCCCGCAAGCTCGCGGCGCGCGGAGCCCGGCTCGCGCTGGTCGGCCTGGAGCCCGACGAGTTGAAGAGCGTCGCCGCGTCCCTCGGGGGCGGGGCGGCCAGTTGGACCGCCGACGTCACCGACCGGCAGGCGATGGCCGAGGCGGCGGCGGACATCCGGGAGCGCTTCGGACGGATCGATGTCGCCGTCGCCAACGCGGGTGTCGCCACCGGCGGCCCGTTCCTGGAGTCGGACCCCGACGCCTTCGACCGGGTGATCCAGGTCAACCTGCTGGGCAGCGTCTCCACCGCACGGGCGTTCCTGCCGGCGCTCGTTGACTCGCGCGGCTATTACCTGCAGATCGCATCGCTCGCGGCGATCACCCCCGCGCCCTTGATGGCGGCGTACTGCGCCAGCAAGTCGGGCGTCGAGGCGTTCGCACACAGCCTGCGCGCAGAGATGGGCACCAAGGGTGTCAAGGTCGGTGTCGGCTACCTGAGCTGGACCGACACCGACATGGTGCGCGGCGCCGACGAGGACGAGGCACTGCGCACCATGCGCGCCCGCCTTCCCTGGCCGACGAACCGGACCTACCCGCTGGAGCCGGCGGTCGAGCGGATCGCCGCCGGGATCGTACGGCGCTCCCCGCACGTGTACGCGCAGTGGTGGCTGCGCGGCATGCAACCGGTGCGCGGCTACCTGCCGTCGGTCATCGGCGGCGCGCTGGCGCAGCGGGAGTTGCGTCGGGCCGGTGCGACGCTGGCGACCGGGGCGCGGCGTGGCCTGGTCGGCAGGGGAGGCGCCGCGGACGAGTCCGCGCGGGCCTCCACGCACTACGCTCCGTAAGCGTAACCGCCCTCTGACCTGGGGTTGTTTCCCCAGGATGCGGGGGGTGTCCTGCCATGCAACTCTTGTCGAGGCCCCATCCCCACCACACTCCAGGAGGAGTAGCCATGGGTGCTTTCGATCAGTTCAAGGACAAGGCCGAGGAGTACGCCGAGAAGGCCAAGGGTGCGCAGGGCGACCGCCGGAACAAGGCAGGCGACGCCCGGAACCCCGAGCAGGCCGAGCGCGGCATGCGGCAGGAGGGGCAGGAGCGCCGTTCCGACATCGAGGACCAGGTGTCGCGTCGCATGGGCCGCGGTTCCGAGGACGACAGCCAGGACGACCGGGCCTGACGTCCGCTTGAGCTGATACCGGCGCCGCGCATCGCGACGGCGCCGGGAACACCGTGACACGGAAGGGGCGCCCCGGGCGGGCGCCCCTTCTGCGCTGCCTTCAGACGGCCTCCATGGGCGCGGACCTCGCGTCCTCCTCGCGTCCCTGGTGCCAGTTGGCCGTCGGCGTCCCTGGCGCCGGCCGACCACCAGTCGGCACCGCGGACGCGGTCTTTCCGCGTTCTCAGGGGCGCGGAGGCAGCGGCGGGCGGGCGCGGTCCGGGCGGGACGACAGGTCGGGCGGCACCGCCGCCGGGTGCTCACCGAGCAGTGACAGCGCCTCGCGGACGGCGACGGCGAGTTGGCCGTGCCTGCCCTCCGCCCAGTCCAGCGGGGTGCGCAGGCACTCGATGTCGGGCGCGACGCCGTGGTTCTCGATGGACCAGCCGTAGGCGTCGAACCACGCGGCGTTCATCGGGACGGTGATGACGGTGTTGTCACCCAGTCGGTGACGTCCCGTCATGCCGACCACACCGCCCCAGGTGCGCAGGCCGACCACCGGGCCGAGCCTCAGCAGCTTGAAGGCGGCGGTGATCATGTCGCCGTCGGAGGACGTGGCCTCGTCGGCCACCGCGACGACCGGACCGCGCGGAGCGTTGCCCGCGTAGGAGACCGGTTGGGCGTTGCGGGTGACGTCCCAGCCGAGCACCGTACGGGTGAGCTTCTCGATGACCAGCTCGCTGATGTTGCCGCCGGCGTTGCCGCGTACGTCCACCAGCAGCGCGTCGTAGGCGACTTCCTTGCGCAGGTCGCGGTTGAACTGCGCCCAGCCCGAGCCGCCCATGTCGGGGATGTGCAGGTAGCCGCAGCGCCCGCCGCTCAGGTGCCGGACGACGCTGCGCCGCTTGGCCACCCAGTGCTGGTAGCGCAGCGGCCGCTCGTCGACCAGCGGCACCACGGCGATCCGTCGGGGCGCGCCGCGGCCGCCGGGCGGGGAGAAGGTGAGTTCCACGCTGGTGCCTCCCGCGCCCGACAGCAGCGGGTACGGGCCCGCCTGCGGGTCCACGCGGCGGCCGTCGACGTGGGTGAGGATCGCGCCCTCGCGGATGCCCGTGCCGGCCAGCGGCGAGCGCGCCTTGGAGTCCGACGACTCGCCGGGCAGGATGCGCGCGACCGCCCAGTCGCCGTCCTTGGTGCGCTGGAAGTCGGCGCCCAGCAGGCCGATGGGCCGCTGGTAGTGCGGCGGGCCCTCGTTGCGGCGGGCGGGCTGCACGTAGGCGTGCGAGGTGCCCAGTTCGCCCAGGACCTCGCGCAGCAGGTCGGCGAACTCGTCCGGGGTGGCGACGCGTTCGACCAGCGGCCGGTACTGGTCGAGGACCGCGGGCCAGTCCACGCCGCACATGTCCGGTGCCCAGAAGTAGTCGCGGATGAGGCGGCCCGCCTCCGCGTAGGACTGGCGCCATTCGGCGGTCGGCTCGACCTCGTGCAGGATGCGCCGCATGTCGACGTAGACGGTGGAGTCGTCGTCGCCGCGTTCGTTCGCGGGCAGCACCGCGAGTTCGCCCTCGTCGAAGACGGCCAGGCGCTGGCCGTCACCGCTGACGGCGTACCAGTCCATGTGGCGGACGAGTTCGGCGCGCTTGGACTTGGCGAGGTTGAAGTACTCCAGGGTAGGGCGGGCCGACGGGTCGGTCGGGTTGACGAACGTCTCGCCGAGCGCGCCCGAGATCGGCCACCTGAGCCACACCAGACCGCCCTGGACGGGCTCCAGGGCGCTGTACTTCGACGCGGGGACGGGGAAGGGCGTCACCCGGCTGGGAAGCCCCTCGGCCTCCACCACGACCGGTCCGTCGCTGCCGCCCTCGCCCGGGTCCAGGCCGCTGCCGACGGGACTGCCGTCGACCCGCAGCGCGAACGGCGACGGCGTCGCGGAGTTCAGCGGCACCAGGTAGGGCCGGCAGCCCAGGGGGAAGGACAGGTCGCCGGTGTGCACGTCGTACACCGGGTCGAAGCCGCGCCAGGACAGGAAGGCCAGGTAGCGGCCGTCGCGGGTGAAGACCGGCTGCTCGTCCTCGAAGCGGCCGTTGGTGACATCGATGATCGTGTGGTCGGCGAGCCGGGCGATCTTGATGGAGCGCAGCGAGCGTCCGACGCCAGGATGCGACCAGGTCAGCCAGGCCGAGTCGGGCGAGAAGGCGAGGTCGCGGAC
This sequence comes from Streptomyces sp. SN-593, assembly GCF_016756395.1. Taxonomy (NCBI): domain Bacteria; kingdom Bacillati; phylum Actinomycetota; class Actinomycetes; order Kitasatosporales; family Streptomycetaceae; genus Actinacidiphila; species Actinacidiphila reveromycinica. Next base: position 3,231,717 of record NZ_AP018365.1, on the reverse strand, counting down.
CGGGCCGTTGGTGGAGCGGACGAGTTCGTCCACGGTGCCCGTCGCCACGGGCGGCCGGGGCGGCCCGTACTCGTCGTCGGTGTCGCCCTCACCGGTCTCCACCAGCAGCAGCCGGCCGTCGTGGGCGGCCACGGCGAGGACGGCGCCGTCGGGGGAGGAGACCAGTTCGGTCACGCGCCCCAGGCGCCCGACAGCCAGGCGGGCGTGCGGGGTGTCGGGCGCGTCGCCGAAGGGGCTCGGACCGGTGGCGCCTCCTCCGTCACGGCCCCGCCCGGCACCCCGGTCGCCGCTGTCGCCGCCCTCGCTGCCGGGGGCGTACGCCTGGGGGCTCGCCTCACCCGCGCGGGTGACCTCGCCGGACGTCAACTGTGCGCCTGCGGACCCACTCGTACGGGTGAGGTCGCTGGTCCAGCGGACCGGCCCGGTGGCGACCGGCGCGCCGACCGGCAGCACGTCGGCGTCAGCGTCGCCCGCCCCGCCCGCGTCGCCTGGGTGCGGTACGGGGGCGAGGTCGGCGGAGTAGTCGCCCGGGACGTCGCCGGCGCCCTCGGGCCCGCGGGTGAGGGCGCGGGAGGCGCGCCCCGGCAGGTGGGCGAGTTCGATGCCGTCCTCGCCCTCGATGTCGGTGACATAGGCGACCAGACCGGTGTCGCCCAGCATCTCCGGCAGGCGCACCCGGGCGCCGGGGACGTCGCTGATGGTGCGGGCGGGGCCGTCGCGGTGGGTGAGCCAGTACAGGCTGCCGCGCACGCAGACGGCGCTGGCCCGCCCGGTGCGGTCCATGGCGAGGCCGTCCAGGTGGGAGGCGGCGGGCACCTGGTAGGGGCGGCGGCCGCTGCGCGGGCCGCCGAGGCGGACGTCCAGGCGGCGGGGCGCGGCGTCGGCGGACAGGTCGTCGACCAGCCACAGGGAGCCGGCGCACTGGTAGACGACGCGGCTGCCGTCGGTAGCGGCAGAACGGGCGTAGAAGTCCGCGTGGTCGGTGTGGCGGCGCAGGTCGGTGCCGTCGGGCAGGCAGGAGTACAGGTTGCCGACGCCCTCGTGGTCGGAGAGGAACGCGATCCGGCCGGCGACGAACATCGGGGACGCCAGGTGGCCGTCCAGGTCGGGCACCAGGCGCTCGCCGTGCAGCCACAGCCGGCCGGTGGCGCCGCCGCGGTACCGCTTCCAGGCGTGCGGTTCGTGCGGCGGGGTGCCGGTGAGCAGGAGGGTACGGCGCTCCCCGTCGTCGCAGTCGTGCACGGCGATGTCGGAGACCGGCCCCCAGGGGAGCGGGGCACCGGGCTCGTGCTCGGTCGGCACGCTGTGTGCCCAGGTGTGGTAGGCGAACGGCTGTCCGTGCGAGGAGACCGCAAGGATGTCGCCGTCCGGCGTCCAGGAGCACACCCGGGTGTCGGTGCTGCCCCAGTACGTAAGGCGGCGGGGCACGCCCCCGTCCATGGGCACGAGGTACACCTCGGGGTCCAGGCTGCGCCAGGTGGTGAAGGCGATGGCGGTGCCGTCGGGCGAGATGCGGGGCACGCCCACTCTGGTGCGGTCGGCGGTCACCCGCCACGCGCGGCCGGGTGAGGCGCCCGGCGGCCCGAGCGGGGCCACCCAGATGTCGTCCTCCGCGGCGAAGCTGAGCAGGTCGCCGTGCAGGTGGGGGAACCGGAGGTACGCGCCGTTGCTCACCTCTCCCATGGTTCGGGGCGCCTGCGGGGCGGGCAACTTTTCACGCCGTCGCGCGCCCCCGCCCTGCACCAGTACGCCCCGCGCCGGTCCGCCGCCGGTCCTCTCTTGGTCCGCCTCCGCGCCGGCGGCGCCCGCAGCGTCCGGGGCGGCGGACCTGCGGGCCCCGCCCGCCCCGGCTACGCCGTCGCGCGGGCCGCCGCGCGCCCGGCGGTGCGCCCCGAGAACAGGCAGCCCCCGAGGAACGTGCCCTCCAGGGAGCGGTAGCCGTGCATCCCGCCGCCGCCGAAGCCGGCGGCCTCGCCGGCCGCGTACAGGCCCGCCAGGGGCTCGCCGCGGCTGCCCGCGCCCGCTGCGCCGCCCGGCGCGGTTCCGGCCAGCACGCGGCCGTCCAGGTCGGTTTCCAGGCCGCCCAGCGACTTGCGGGTCAGGATGTTGAGCCGCACCGCGATCAGCGGGCCGGCCTTCGGGTCGAGCAGGCGGTGCGGAGCCGCGGTGCGCACCAGCCGGTCGCCGATGTAGTTGCGGGCCCCGCGGATCGCGGTGACCTGGAGGTCCTTGGTGTAGGTGTTGGCGATCTCCCGGTCGCGCGCCTCGATCTCGCGGCGCAGCGCGGTCTCGTCGATGAGGCCCTCGCCCGTGATCGCGTTCATGCCGCGCACCAGGGCGGCCAGGTCGCGTTCGACCACGAAGTCGACGCCGTGCTGCTTGAACGCCTCGACCGGTCCGGGAGCACCGGGCAGCGCCCGCTTGAACACCTCGCGCACGCTCTTGCCGGTCAGGTCGGGGTTCTGCTCGGAGCCCGAGAGCGCGAACTCCTTCTCGATGATCTTCTGGGTGAGGACGAACCACGTGTACTCGTGCCCGGTGCCCATGATGTGTTCCAGGGTGCCCAGGGTGTCGAAGCCGGGGAAGTACGGCACCGGCAGCCGCTTGCCGGTCGCGTCGAGCCACAGGGAGGACGGGCCGGGCAGGATGCGGATGCCGTGCCGGGCCCAGATCGGGTTCCAGTTCTCGATGCCCTCGGTGTAGTGCCACATGCGGTCGCCGTTGATCAGGCGGCCGCCGGCGGCCTCGGCGATGCCGAGCATCAGGCCGTCCACGTGCGCGGGGACCCCGGACAGCAGCTTGGCCGGCGGGGTGCCCAGGCGCTCGGGCCACGCGGCGCGCACCAGGTCGTGGTTGCCGCCGATGCCTCCGGATGTGACCACCACGGCCTGCGCGCGCAGCTCGAAGCCGCCCACGGCCTCGCGGGAACTGGCCACCCCGCGCGCCACCCCGCTCGGCGCGAGCACCTCGCCCGACACGCCGTCCACGGCGCCGCCGCTCGTCGTCAGGGCCGTCACCCGGTGCCGGAAGCGCAACTCCACCCGGCCGCGGGCGACCGCGTCGCGCACCCGCCGCTCGAACGGCGCGACGACCCCCGGTCCGGTGCCCCAGGTGATGTGGAAGCGCGGCACCGAGTTGCCGGGGCCGGTCGCCAGGAAGCCGCCGCGTTCGGCCCAGCCGACCACCGGGAAGACTCGCAGCCCGCGGTCGTGCAGCCAGGCGCGCTTCTCGCCCGCCGCGAAGTGCACGTACGCCTCCGCCCAGCGGCGCGGCCAGTGGTCCTCGGGGCGGTCGAAGCCCGCGGTGCCGAGCCAGTCCTGCCAGGCGAGGTCCGCGCTGTCCTTGATCCGCATCCGGCGCTGCTCGGGGGAGTCGACGAAGAACAGCCCGCCGAACGACCAGAACGCCTGGCCGCCCAGGGACGCCTCCGGCTCCTGGTCGAGGAGGATCACCTTGCGCCCCGCCTCGGCCAGTTCCACCGTGGCCACGAGCCCGGCCAACCCCGCGCCCACCACCACGACGTCCGCGTCCAGCGCCATCGGCCCGCTCCCTCGGTCATCCCTACTCGCCGGTAGAACCTCAGGGGAGCACGTTACGCGACCGTGCCCGCGCGACAAGGGGTTGCGTACGAACCCGGTGCCCCCGGCTCCTCGGGAGGCGGCTTTGAGCCGCCCGCCATGGCAGCCGGCTCCGGCCGCCTCCGCGCCCATGGGCGCGCGACGCCCCCGCGCCCTCGCGCCCCGCACCCCTCGCGCCCATGGGCGCGTGCCACCTCGCGCCCAAGGTGCCCAAGGTGCCTGTGACCTCACCCCTCCGGGTGACTTCCCGCTCCGCGGGTCACCGTTTGCGACCTCACCCGTACGGCCGCAGACGGCCCACGGCCGGGCGCCCGGTCGGAAGCCGAGCCGGCATCAGTAAGCGGTTCTGTACATCCTTTGACGTCATGTCAACGGCCCGATCCCCGTCGCCGCCATGCCGCCGCGGCCCGTGCCCCACCGCGTCGAGCCCGTGAGCTGGGGGCTTTGGGGAGCCTGTGTCCTCGTCGTGTTTCAAGCATTGACAGGACCTGGGGGGCTCCTCACTATGGGAGCGCTCCCACGTTAAGAGCGTGTAACTGCACCACGCACCAACGGCACCACCTCCCATGACCTTTCGACGGAGCTTCGAGGGTCCACCCCCCAATGGAGGTCGTTCGCACATGGCAGTTCCGATGATCCGACGTAGAACCGCCGCACTGGCCGCGGGGGCGCTCGTCGTCACCTCCGGCGCGGTGGCGGCCGCGTTGAGCACCCCGACCGCCGAAGCGGCGTCCAGCGCCTGCTCGGTGGCCTACACCGTGTCGTCCCAGTGGGACAGCGGCTTCACCGCTTCCGTGACGGTCACCAACAACGGCGCGGCGACCACGAGCTGGAAGCTCGGCTGGTCGTTCGCCGGCAACCAGAAGGTGACGCAGGGCTGGAGCGCCGACATCAGCCAGACCGGCGCGGCCGTCACCGCGTCCAGCCTGTCGTACAACGGCACGCTGGCGACCGGCGGCAACGTCAACTTCGGCTTCAACGGCTCCTACAGCGGGACCAACGCGGTCCCCACGGCGTTCACCCTGAACGGCGTCGCGTGCGGCGCGGCGAGTGGAGGTGACGGCGGTACCACCACCGGCGGCGGCACGGGCGGCGGTGACGGCGGCGACTCGGGCGGCACCACCACCCCGCCGACCGGCGGCGACGGCCAGCGGGTGGACAACCCGTACGTGGGCGCCAAGGGGTACGTCAACCCCGAGTGGTCGGCCGAGGCGTCCGGAGACGGCGGGGCGGCGATCGCCGACGAGTCGACCGCGGTCTGGCTGGACCGGATCGCCGCGATCGACGGCGCCGACGGCGCGATGGGCCTCAAGGACCACCTCGACGAGGCCGTCGCCCAGGCCAACGGCCAGCCCCTGACCGTGGAGTTCGTCATCTACGACCTGCCCGGCCGCGACTGCGCCGCGCTCGCCTCCAACGGCGAGCTGGGTCCGAACGACCTGTCGACGTACGAGACGCAGTACATCGACCCGATCACGTCGATCATGGCGAACCCGGCGTACGCGAAACTGCGGATCGTCAACATCATCGAGCCGGACTCGCTGCCCAACATCGTCACCAACGCCAGCGGTGAGGCGGGCTCGACCGCCGCCTGCGCCACGATGAAGCAGAACGGCAACTACGAGAAGGGCGTCGGCTACGCGCTCGCCAAGCTCGGCGCGCTGTCGAACACCTACAACTACATCGACGCCGGCCACCACGCGTGGCTCGGCTGGGACAGCAACTTCGTCCCCGCCGCGCAGGAGTTCCTGAAGGCCGCCACCACCAGTGGCGCCACCGTCCACGACGTGCAGGGCTTCATCACCAACACGGCGAACTACAGCGCCACCGTGGAGCCCAACTTCAAGGTGACCGACAGCGTCAACGGCACCAGCGTGCGGCAGTCCAAGTGGGTCGACTGGAACAACTACGTCGACGAGAAGTCCTACGCCACCGCGCTGCGCACCGAGATGGTCAGCGTCGGCTTCGACAGCACCATCGGGATGCTGATCGACACCGGGCGCAACGGATGGGGCGGGTCCGCCCGGCCCACCGGTCCGGGTGCCACCAGCACCGTGGACACCTACGTCGACGGCGGTCGGATCGACCGGCGCATCCACGCCGGCAACTGGTGCAACCAGTCGGGTGCCGGGATAGGCGAGCGCCCGACCGCTGCCCCGGCCGCGGGCCTGGACGCCTACGTGTGGGTCAAGCCCCCCGGTGAGTCGGACGGTTCGAGCAAGGCCATCGCCAACGACGAGGGCAAGGGCTTCGACCAGATGTGCGACCCGACCTACGGCGGCAACGCGCGCAACGGCAACAACCCGACCGGCGCCCTGGCGAACTCGCCGCTCGCGGGCCACTGGTTCTCCGCACAGTTCCACCAGCTCCTGCAGAACGCGTACCCGCCGCTGTCGTAGTGCCCGGCAGGTGAGCCAGGCACCCAAGGCAGCGGATCCCCCACCGGGCCCGTGACGGGGCCGCTCCCGGGTCACCACGACCGGGGACGGCCCCGCCTACGGGCCCGCGGCGTGCCGCCGTACCCCCCCGATTCGTACGATCGGGGGGTACGAGGAGCGGCGGGGGTGTGTTCGGGAGGCGGGCGGGATGAGCGGCGAGGGCGCGTACGGCGGGTACGACGACGCGGACGGCGCGACGGCGGGCGGGACGGTGCGGGAGGAAGGCCCCGGCGCCGTCCCGGTGCACGGGACGGTCGCCGACGGCTGGGAGCCGGTGCGGGACACCTTCGCCGAGAACTTCGCGCGGCGCGGGGACGTCGGCGCCGCCGTGGCGCTGCACCACGAGGGACGGGCGGTCGTCGACCTGTGGGCCGGGCGCACGGGGTTCGACGGGGGCGGCCGGTGGGAGCGGCGGACCGCCCAGGTCGTCAGGTCGGCCGGCAAGGGGGTCGCGGCGGTGTGCCTGCTGCTGCTCCACCAGCGCGGGCAACTGGACCTCGACGCGCCCGTGCACACCTACTGGGCCGAGTTCAAGGCGGCGGGCAAGGACCGCGTGACGGTGCGGGACGTGCTGGCGCACCGGGCCGGGGTGCCCGCGCTGGACACGCCGCTGACCCCGCGCGAAGCGCTCGACGGGGTCTCGGGACCGCGGGCGGTGGCCGCGCAGGAGCCGTCGTTCGCGCCGGGCCGCGCGCACGGCTACCACGCGCAGACGTTCAGCTGGCTGGTCGGGGAGCTGGTGCTGCGGGTGACCGGTCGGACCATCGGACAGTACGTCGCCGAGGAGGTCGCCGGGCCGCTCGGCCTCGACCTGTGGCTGGGGCTGCCCGCGGACCAGGACCACCGCGTCGGCCGGATCGGCTCCGTCGTCACCCCCGAGCCGCCCGCGTCCGGCGGCCTGCGCGCCCGCCCCAAGCGCACCGTCAAGGACGCCTACGCCGACCCCGCGTCGCTCACCAGCCGGGCGTTCGCCGCGATCACGCCGGCGCCGGACGAGAACGATCCCGCCTACCGGGCCGGCGAGCTGGCGGGCTCGGGCACGATCGCCACCGCCCGTTCGCTGGCCCGCTGCTACGCCGCGCTGCTCGGTGACGTGACCGGCGGTGACGTGACGGCCGACGGTGCGAGCGACGACGGTCCACGTCCCGGTTCCGGCTCCGGTTCCGGCCGGCGGCTGTTCGACCCCGGCACCCTCGCGGCCGCGTCCACCGTGGAGGCGGACGGGCCGGATCAGGTGCTGCTGCTCAACACCCGCTTCGGACCGGGCTTCATGCTGCACGGGCCGGCCTCGCCGATGCTGGGCGCGCGGTCGTTCGGGCACCCGGGGCGGGGCGGATCGCTCGGGTTCGCCGACCCCGACAGCGGGATCGGCTTCGCGTACGTGACGAACGGGATGCAGCGCAACGTGACCGCGGACCCGCGTGCGCAGGCTCTGGTCAGGGCCGTTCGCCAGTGCCTACGCTGACCTGATGACTGGACGCTTCGACGGCTACGGCGTGGTGGTGACGGGGTCGGCCCGCGGGATCGGCGAGGCGACGGCGCGCAGGTTCGCCGCCGAGGGCGCGGGGGTGCTGATCGCCGACCTGGACGGTGTGGCGGCCTCGCGCACGGCGGCCGCCATCCGCGCGGACGGCGGCCGGGCGGAGGCGGTGCGCTGCGACGTGGCGGAACGGGCCTCGGTGGACGCGGCGGTCACCCGTGCGGTGGACGTGTTCGGCACCCTGGACGTGCTGGTGAACAACGCCTACTCCTGCGGCGACCACCACGAGGACTTCGCGCTGGAGACCGAGGAGGAGTGGGCGCACGACCTCGATGTCACCCTCACCGGTGCGATGAGGTGCTCGCGGGCCGCCCTTCCCCACCTGAAGAACGCGCCGAGGCGGCGCGGGGCGATCGTCAACATCGGTTCGGTCAACGGCTTGTCGTACTTCGGCAACCACTCCTACAGCGCGGCGAAGGCCGGACTGGTGTCGCTGACCCGCACCCTCGCGGTGCACGCGGCGCGCGACGGGGTGCGGGTCAACCTCGTGGCGCCCGGCACGATCCGCACCCCGGCGTGGAAGGGCCGCGAGGCCACGCTCGCGCGGGCCGCGGCGGTCTACCCGCTGGGCCGGGTCGGCGAACCGGCCGACATCGCGGCGGCCGTCGCCTTCCTGGCGTCGCGCGACGCGTCCTGGATCACCGGGATCACCCTGCCCGTGGAGGGCGGCATCCTGCCCAGCAACCCGGGTTTCACGGACGCCCTGGCGGACGAGTAGGACCGGTCAGATCCAGGAGTCCAGCCACATCCGGGCCTGCCAGGAGTGGTAGGGGATCGTCATGCCCGTGTAGATCGGGAAGAAGTAGATGAAGTTCCAGATGATGAGGAGCACGAGGACGCCCGCTCCCACCGCGCCCCACATGCGTCTGCTCTCCGGGGCCTCGCGGGGGCCGAGGAAGGCGCCGATCATCATGGTGACCGCCAGGCACAGGTAGGGCACGAAGGCGACCGCGTAGAAGTAGAAGATGGTGCGGTCCTGGTAGTGGAACCAGGGGAGCAGGCCCGCGCCGGCCGCGCAGAGGATCGCGCCGGCCCGCCAGTCGCGGCGGGCGATCCAGCGGTAGAGCAGGTAGACCAGCGCGAAGCAGGCCGACCACCACAGCAGCGGGGTGCCCAGGGCGAGGATCTCGCGGGCGCAGCCCTCGGAGGCGGTGCAGCCGTCCTGCCCGGTCTTCGGCGACTCGAAGTAGTACGACACCGGCCGCCCCAGGACCAGCCAGCTCCAGGGGTTGGACTGGTACGGGTGGTAGGTGTGCAGGCCGACGTTGAACTTGTAGACGTCGTGCTCGTAGTGCCACAGGCTGCGCAGCGGCGCGGGGATGAAGGACCAGAAGCCGCCGCGGCCGTCCGCCCAGTGCCGGTCGTAGCCGTCGCTGGACATGAACCAGCCGGTCCAGGTGAGCAGGTACGTCACCAGGGCGCCCGGCAGCATCGTGAGCACCGACCAGCCGAAGTCCTTGCGCAGGACGGCCAGGTACGGGCTGCGGGAGCCGGCGACGCGCCGTGAGCCGACGTCCCACAGCAGCGTGAGGATCATGAAGAAGGCGAGGTAGTACATGCCGTTCCACTTGCTGGAAGCGGCGAGGCCCAGCAGGACGGCCGCGGCCACCCGCCAGGGCCGCCAGCCCATGCCCTGGCGGGAGCCCACCTCGTCGTCCGGCCCCGCGAAACCGTCCTCGCCCACCGGCAGCGCGGCCGCCAGTCGCGCGCGCGACCAGTCGCGGTCGACCAGCAGGCAGCCGAACGCGGCCAGTGCGAAGAACATGATGATCAGGTCGAGCAGCGAGGTCCGGCTCATCACGAACTCGAGGCCGTCGACCGCCATCAGGGTGCCCGCGATGCAGCCCAGCGCGGTGGAGCGGAACAGCCGGCGGCCGATCCGGCAGAGCATGAGCACCGCCAGGGTGCCGAGCAGGGCCACCATGAAGCGCCAGCCGAACGGGTTCAGCCCGAACATCCACTCGCCGACGCCGATCACCCACTTCCCGGCGGGCGGGTGCACCACGTAGCTGCCGACCTTCGACAGCGGGATGACCTGCGGGTGCGCGAGGATCTGCGGGTTGGAGACCTTGCCGTCCGGCCACGTGCCCTCGTAGCCGTACTTGATCATCGACCAGGCGTCCTTGGCGTAGTACGTCTCGTCGAAGACGACCTCGCGCGGGCTGCCCAGGTGCCAGAAGCGCAGGCCGCCGGCGATCGCGGCGACCAGGATCGGGCCGACCCAGCCCGACCACTTCGCGGCCACGTGCGCGAGGCGCGGGCCGAGGCCGAGCATCCGCCAGACCTTGGTGCCCGGTTCGGGGAACGGGGGGACCAGGCGCTCGCGGGTGTCGGTCCGGGGCGTCTCGACGTGCCCGAACCCGCGCAACCGCCGCGCCCACGCGCTCGGCTCCGCCGTTTCCCGGACGCCCTCTTGCGCACGGTCCTGCGCCACGGTCTCACTCGTCACCGGGCCATCGTAGGGAAAGCGTCTGAGATTGCGATGAGCTGTACACACCCCGGGACGGCTTTGTCCGGTAATCCGAGCACGGCGGCGCAACCCGCGAGGCGGCCGGAGGACCGTACGACGAAGCCGCGCCCGTACGACGACCCTCCGTACGGCGACCCTCCGTGCGGCGCCCCCCGGGCGGTGGCCCCGCGTCGGTACAGAGGGAGCCGCGCCCGTACAGACGCAGCCGCGCCCGTACGACGACGCCGGGTCGCGCCCGGGGCCGCACCTAGACTTCCGTCCGTGACCAGCTCATCCGAAGATCCGTCCGAGAACGCCGAGCCGCCCGCGCCCGAGCCCACCCCCGCCGACGCCGCCGGGGGCCTGCTGGTGCTCGCGGGCACGCCGATCGGCGACGTCGGCGACGCGCCGCCCCGGCTGGCCGCCGAACTCGCCGCGGCCGACGTCGTGGCCGCCGAGGACACCCGGCGGCTGCGCCGGCTGACGCAGGCGCTCGGCGTGGAGCCGGCCGGGCGCGTCGTGTCGTACTTCGAGGGGAACGAGGCGGCCCGGACCGGGGATCTGGCCGACGCGCTGGAGGGCGGCGCCCGGGTGGTGCTGGTGACCGACGCGGGCATGCCGTCGGTCTCCGACCCCGGGTACCGGCTGGTGGCCGCCGCGGTGGAGCGCGGGGTACGGGTGACGGCCGTGCCGGGGCCGTCGGCGGTGCTGACCGCGCTGGCGGTGTCCGGCCTGCCGGTGGACCGGTTCTGCTTCGAGGGGTTCCTGCCGCGCAGGCCCGGGGAGCGGCTGGCCCGGCTGCGGGAGGTGGCGGCCGACCGCCGCACGCTCGTGTACTTCGAGGCGCCGCACCGGATCGACGACACCCTCGCGGCCATGGCGGAGGTGTTCGGCGGGGAGCGGCGGGCCGCGGTGTGCCGGGAGCTGACCAAGACGTACGAGGAGGTGCGGCGCGGCCCGCTGGCGGAACTGGCCCGCTGGGCGGCCGACCGGGTGCGGGGCGAGATCACCGTGGTGGTCGAGGGCGCCCCGGCGCCGGTGCCCGGGGACGTGCCGCCTGAGGAACTGGCGCGGCGGGTCGCGGCGCGGGAGGAGGCGGGCGAGCGCCGCAAGGAGGCGATCGCGGCGGTCGCCGTGGAGGCGGGCGTGCCGAAGCGGGACGTGTTCGACGCGGTGGTGGCGGCCAAGCACGGGCAGCCGTGAGCGGGTGCCCCCTGGTGGGCCGCCGGGCGCGGCCCGCGACCCCTCCGCTGTCCCACAAACACCCCAAATCTGGTCCAAGTCTCTTCCCGGAGTGCTGCGGGCCGGGCCGGCCGGGCGTTCGCTGGTAGGTGGGAAGTCCCGGTCGGACAGGGTGTCCGTAGGGCCCAGGAGTTGCCATGAGCGACACCGTCGGAAACGGACGTACGGCACGTGGTCAGGCGGGCGCGGCGGGGTCCGCGCTGCCACCGGGCTCCGGCGCGGCCCGTACCGCCCCGCTGCGCCCCACCGCGTCCGGCCCCACCGCGTCCGGCCCCACCGCGTCCGGCCCCGCCCCGACCCGTCCCGCCGCGGCCAACGTCCAGGAGGCGTACTCCTTCGCGTGCATGCGCTGCGGCCACGGCTGGGAGCAGGCGTACGAGATCGAGCACCACGTCGACACCTCCGGCCGGTCCTCCGTCCGGTACCTGGCCGACGGTGTCGCGGTCCCCTCCCCGCTGACCCGGCCCTCCTGCGGGAACTGCGGCGGGCACCTGGTGCGCATCATGCGCTCCGGGCAGGTCGACGAGGTGGTGTCGCGGTGGCACGCGCACCCGTCCGGCACCCCGTCCGGCACCCCGTCCGGCACTCCGTCCGGCGCCGCGCACGGCGACCTCTCGGGCGGTCCGCGCCCCCGCCACTGGTCGCTGCGCGCGCTGCTGCACCGCGGGCGCCCGGGGCACCCCGGCCCGGAGGCCCCGGCCCGCCCGCCCAGGTGAGGGCTCCCGGGTGAGGGTGCCCAGGTGAGGGCGCCCGCGCGCCGCCGCCGACGAGGGTCCGATCCGGTCCGACCCGGGCCTGTCCTGTCCGGTCCCTAGGATCGGACCCATGCCGACGAAGAAGAACGCCGAGCCCGCGCCCGCCCCCGAACCGCTGCGCGTCCCGGTCGCCGACTCCCACACCCACCTGGACATGCAGTCCGGCACCGTGGAGGAGGCGCTGGCGGCCGCGGCGGCGGTGGGGGTGCGCACCCTGATCCAGGTCGGCTGCGACCTGAAGGGCTCGCGCTGGGCGGCGCGCACCGCCGCGGAGCACGACGCGATCTGGGCGGCCGTGGCGCTGCACCCCAACGAGGCGCCCAGGATCGTGCACGGCGACCCCGACCACTGGTCGCGCCAGGGGGACAGGGAGCCGGGCGGGATGGCGGCGCTGGAGGCGGCGATCGACGAGATCGACGCCCTGGCCGCGCTGCCGCAGGTGCGGGGTGTGGGGGAGACCGGGCTGGACTACTTCCGCACCGGCCCGGGCGGCGCCCAGGCGCAGGCGCACTCCTTCCGCCGGCACATCGCGATCGCCAAGCGGCACGGCAAGGCGCTGGTCATCCACGACCGGGACGCCCACGAGGACGTGCTGCGCATCCTGGAGGAGGAGGGCGCGCCCGAGACGGTGCTCTTCCACTGCTTCTCCGGCGACGCGGCCATGGCGCGGCTGTGCGCCGAGCGCGGCTACCACATGTCGTTCGCCGGGAACGTCAGCTACAAGTCGGCGCAGAACCTGCGGGACGCGGTGGCGGCCGCCCCGCTGGACCGGCTGCTGGTGGAGACGGACGCGCCCTTCCTCACGCCGGTGCCGCACCGCGGGCGCCCCAACGCGCCCTACCTGATCCCGGTGACGCTGCGGGCGATGGCGGCGGCCAGGGGCGAGGACGAGGACGTCCTCGCGGAGGCGGTGGCCCGGAACACGGCGCGTGTCTTCGGGTACTGACGGCGCCGGATAGCCTTGCGGGTGTGAGTACGACAGACCCCGAAGCGCCCGGCGCCCTGCTCGGACCGGCCGACGTGCGCGCGCTGGCCGCCGCGCTGGGGGTGCGGCCGACCAAGCAGCGCGGCCAGAACTTCGTGATCGACGCGAACACGGTGCGGCGGATCGTGCGCACCGCGCAGGTCCGCGCCGACGACGTGGTGGCGGAGGTCGGGCCGGGGCTCGGGTCGCTCACGCTGGCACTGCTGGAGACCGCCGACCGGGTCACCGCGATCGAGATCGACGACGTGCTGGCCGCCGCGCTGCCCGCGACGGTCGCCGCGCGGCTGCCGGAGCGGGCCGAGCGCTTCACGCTGGTGCACAGCGACGCGATGGCGGTGGCCGGCCTGCCCGGGCCGGCGCCGACCGCCCTGGTGGCGAACCTCCCCTACAACGTGGCCGTGCCGGTGCTGCTGCACATGCTCGCGACCTTCCCGACCATCGAGCGGACGCTGGTGATGGTGCAGGCCGAGGTCGCCGACCGGCTCGCCGCGACGCCCGGCGGCAAGGTGTACGGGGTCCCGTCGGTGAAGGCGAACTGGTACGCGCAGGTGCGGCGCGCGGGCTCGATCGGGCGCAACGTCTTCTGGCCGGCGCCGAACGTGGACTCCGGCCTGGTGTCGCTGGTGCGGCGCGACCCGCCGGTGACCACCGCGAGCCGGGAGCAGGTGTTCGCCGTCGTGGACGCGGCGTTCGCGCAGCGCCGCAAGACGCTGCGCGCCGCGCTGTCCGGATGGGCCGGGTCGGCGGCGGCCGCGGAGGCGGCGCTGCTCGCCGCGGGGGTCTCGCCGCAGGCGCGCGGGGAGGCGCTGACGGTGGAGGAGTTCGCGGCGATCGCCGAACACCGCCAGGGGTGACGGGTCCGCCGGCACCCGCCGCCGCGCCGCCGCGTCACCCGCCACCGAGGTGGGTCGCCGCCGCGCCGCAGCCCTCGCCGGCGCCACCGCAGCACCGCGCCACCCCAGCCCGCAGCACCGCAGCACCGCAGCCCGCACCACCGAACACCGAACGCCGAACGCCGTACGAACCGAGGAGCATCTGATCGTGACCGCCGTGACCGTCCGAGTGCCCGCCAAGGTCAATGTGCAGCTCGCCGTCGGCGGGCGGCGCCCGGACGGGTTCCACGACCTGGCCAACGTGTTCCTCGCGGTGGGCCTGTACGACCATGTGACGGCCACCTCCGCGGACGGGCTGACCGTCACGGCGGAGGGCCGGGACGTCGAGGGCATCCCGCTGGACGCGTCGAACCTCGCCGCGCGGGCCGCGATCGCGCTCGCCGAGCGGCACGGCATCGCGCCCGACGTCCACCTGCACATCGCCAAGGACATCCCGGTGGCCGGCGGGATGGCGGGCGGCAGCGCCGACGGCGCGGGCGCCCTGCTCGCCTGCGACGCGCTGTGGGGGCTGCACACGCCGATGGACGAACTGCTGCGGATCGCGGGTGAGCTGGGCAGCGACGTGCCCTTCCCGCTGCTGGGCGGTGCCGCGCTCGGCGTGGGCCGCGGGGAGCGGCTGACCGCGCTGGAGGCCGGCGGGGCGTTCCACTGGGTGTTCGCGCTGGCCGACGGCGGGCTGTCCACGCCCGAGGTCTACCGGGAGTGCGACCGGCTGCGCCGGGAGGGCGGGGCCGGCGACCTGGTGGGCGAGGTGCCCGAGCCGGCGGCGGACCCGGCACTCGTGGCCGCGCTGGCGGCCGGTGACGCGCACGCCCTCGCCCGGGTGCTGGCGAACGACCTCCAGGAGGCGGCGCTGTCGCTGCGGCCCGCGCTGGCCGACACCGTCGCCGCGGGCCTCGGGGCCGGGGCGCTGGCCGGGATCGTCTCCGGGTCCGGGCCCACCGTCGCCTTCCTCGCCGCCGACGCGGAGGGCGCCGCCAAGATCGCCGGCGCGCTCGGCGGCCGCGCGCGCGTCGCCCCGGCGCCCGCCGCCGGGGCCGCGGTCCTGCCGTAGCGGCGCCGAACTACCCTTGACATCCCGCCCCCCAGGAGAGAGCCGTCCGTGGCCGTCAACCTCGTCAATGTCGAAAGCGTCAGCAAGACCTACGGGACCCGCATGCTGCTCGAAGGGGTCTCGCTCGGGGTCTCCGAGGGGGACCGGATCGGGGTCGTCGGGCGCAACGGCGACGGGAAGACCACGCTGGTGCGGATGCTGGCGCGGCTGGAGGAGCCGGACGCCGGGCGCGTGACGCAGCAGGGCGGCCTGCGGCTGGGCGTCCTCACGCAGAACGACTCGCTGGACCCGGCCGCGACCGTGCGCCAGGAGATCGTCGGGGACCGCCCGGACCACGACTGGGCCGGGGACGCGCGGATCAGGGACGTGCTGACCGGGCTGTTCGGCGCGCTGGACCTGCCCGGCTTCGACCGCGGCCTGGACACCGTGATCGGCCCGCTGTCCGGCGGCGAGCGGCGCCGTATCGCGCTGGCGAAGCTGCTCATCGGCGAGCAGGACCTGATCGTGCTCGACGAGCCCACCAACCACCTGGACGTGGAGGGCATCGCGTGGCTGGCCGGCCACCTGCGCGCCCGCCGCGCCGCCCTGGTCTGCGTCACCCACGACCGCTGGTTCCTCGACCAGGTCTGCACCCGGATGTGGGACGTACAGCGCGGCAACGTCTACGAGTACGA
This sequence comes from Streptomyces sp. SN-593, assembly GCF_016756395.1. Taxonomy (NCBI): domain Bacteria; kingdom Bacillati; phylum Actinomycetota; class Actinomycetes; order Kitasatosporales; family Streptomycetaceae; genus Actinacidiphila; species Actinacidiphila reveromycinica. The sequence continues at coordinate 3,216,109 of NZ_AP018365.1, read as the reverse complement.
GGGCGGCTACAGCGACTACGTGTTCGCGCGCGCCGAGCGCGAGCGGATCGCCGCCACCGAGGAGGCCAAGCGGCAGAACCTGGTGCGCAAGGAGCTGGCCTGGCTGCGCCGCGGCGCCCCCGCGCGCACCTCCAAGCCGCGCTTCCGGATCGAGGCGGCCAACGCGCTGATCGAGGACGTGCCGCCGCCGCGCGACAGCGCCGAGCTGATGAGGTTCGCCAACTCCCGCCTCGGCAAGACCGTCTTCGAGCTGGAGGACGCGACGATCACCGCGGGCCCCAAGACGCTGCTGGAGCACATCACCTGGCAGCTCGGCCCGGGCGACCGGATCGGCCTGGTCGGGGTGAACGGCGCGGGAAAGACCTCGCTGCTGCGCGCGCTGGCCGAGGCGGCCGCCAGCGACGGCGAGCGGCAGCCGGAGCGCGGCCGGGTCGTGGTGGGCCGGACCGTCAAACTCGCCTACCTCTCCCAGGAGGTCGCCGAACTCGACCCCGCGCAGCGCGTGTTGCAGGCCGTGGAGTCGGTGCGGCAGCGGGTCGACCTCGGCAAGGGCCGGGAGATGACCGCGGGCCAGCTCTGCGAGAGGTTCGGCTTCGGCAAGGAGAAGCAGTGGACGCCGGTCGGCGACCTGTCCGGCGGCGAGCGGCGCAGGCTGCAGATCCTGCGGCTGCTGATGGACGAGCCGAACGTGCTGTTCCTCGACGAGCCGACCAACGACCTCGACATCGAGACGCTGACCCAGTTGGAGGACCTGCTCGACGGCTGGCCCGGCTCGATGCTGGTGATCAGCCACGACCGGTACTTCCTGGAGCGCACCACGGACCGGGTGTTCGCCCTGCTCGGCGACCGGACCCTGCGGATGCTGCCGCGCGGCGTGGACGAGTACCTGGAGCGCCGGCAGGCGCTGCTCGCGGCCGCCGCCGCGCCGGCAGCCGGCCAGAAGCAGGCGAACCGGCCCCCGGACGGCGCCGGTTCGCGCTCGGGTCCGGGCGCGGGGTCCGGTACGGGGGCGGCCCCGGCGGCCGGCGCGGGCGGCGGCGCCCGGGACGCCCGCGCGGCGAAGAAGGAGCTCCAGCGCGTGGAGCGGCGGTTGGACAAGGTCGGCGTGCGCGAGAGCGAGTTGCACGCCCGGATCGCCGAACACGCCACCGACTTCGAGAAGGTGGCCGCGCTCGACGCCGAACTGCGCGCGCTGCGCGAGGAGCGGGAGGACCTGGAGACGCGCTGGCTGGAGCTGGCCGAGGACGCGTGAGACGGGTCCGCGGGCGCGGCGGGCGGAGCACGGGCGCGGCGGGCGGGCTCGCGGGCGGCGGGAAGGCCGCGCAGGTGGGGGACGTGTAGCGGGCCGGTAACGGAACAGCGGCGGCCGGCGGCGTCAAGTCGACCGGGTGATAGAAAGAGTCTCCGCTCGCCCGAAGCGCGTTCGTCCCTCGTACGCCCGTACGAGTTGCGGTCCACGCCGCAGCGTCCGGCGGGCCGTACACATCGGTGGCCGCGCTTCGCGCTCCATTCGTCCGTACGCCATTTCGCCCGGCCCGAAGAAGGACCTGCTGATGTCGCAGCCGCCCCCGCCCCCCGGAAACCCGCCCCAGTTCGGGGGCTCCGGCGGAGCAGTGCCGCCGCCCCCTTCGCAGCCGGACAACCCCTACGCCTCGCCGCCGCCCCCGGGCCAGAACCCGTACGCGGCGCCGACCCAGCCCGCCTTCCCGCAGCAGCAGGCCCCGCAGCCGCCGCAGCCCCAGGCCCCGCCGCCGCCCCCGCCGGCATCCGCCCCCGCGCCGGGGTACGGCTACCCGGGCCCGCAGCCGCCGCAGCCCGCCCAGGGCTACGGTCAGCCCGGATACGGCCAACCCGGTTACGGCCAACCGGGATACGGCCAGCCGCCCGCGGCGGGCCCGTACGGCTACCCGCAGCAGGCCCCGCCCCCGCAGTACGGCCAGCCGCCCTACGGCGGGCAGCCCCCCTACGGCAACGCGGGCGCGCCCGGGGGCGGCGGGTCGAAGAACAAGCTCGTGGTCATCGTCGCGGCCGTGGTGGCCGCGGTGCTGGTGATCGGCGGCGGCGTGTACTTCGCGACCAAGGGCGGCGGGGGCGACGACCCCAAGCCGCAGGCCAGTTCCGGTGGTACGAGCGGCGCTCCGACCACCCCCGCGCACAAGTCCGAGCTGGACTTCAAGTGGGACAAGGACGCCGACACGGTCGCGGAGAAGGACAACCTCAAGGACGCGCTCGGTGTGTGGTTCACCGACAAGTACGTCGTGAAGAACCAGATCGACAAGGTGGTCGGGTACGACCTCGCGACGGGCGCGCAGGCGTGGTCGATCCCGGCGCCGGGCGGCTCGGAGTGCACCGCGGCGCGCGACTCCTACCAGGACATGACCGCCCTCCAGTACGGCGCCAAGTGCGACAAGGTGATGGCGGTCAACCTGGCCACGGGCAAGACCCTGTGGACGGCCGACCTGCCCGGCGGCGACGTCTCGCCGGACTTCGACTACTCCGAGATGGCCGTCAGCGGCGACGCGGTCGGCGTCACCTGGGGCGAGGGCTCCGTCGGCTACAAGCTCAGCGACCACACGAAGCTGTGGCAGGCCGGCGACGGCGACAGCGGTGACAACTGCCGCGACTCCGGATACGCGGGCGGCGCCCAGTTCGTCGCGGTGCTCGACTGCGACTACGACGCCGCGTACAAGGTGCAGTTGGTCGACCCGGCGAAGTCCGGTGCCCCGAAGTGGACCTGGAACGCGCCGGACGGCCTGCGGGTGAGCGCGGTCGTCTCCACCGACCCGGTGGTGGTGCTGCTCGGCACCCAGGACACCATCTACACCGACGTCGCCTCGATCGTCGACGGCCGGCTCCAGTCGCGGGTGTCGCTGGGCACCAAGAAGTACGACATCGACGAGGACGGCATCGAGGTGCAGTCCGTGCACAACGTCCTGGTGGACAAGGACACCGTCTACCTGACGCTGGCCGGCGACACCGCCGGCTCCGGCAACGTGCTCAGCGGCATCGCGGCCTTCAACCTGTCGGACGGCAAGCAGAAGTGGGTCGCGAAGCCGACCGGCAACTACGACATCACCGGCATCGGCTTCCAGGACGGCAAGGTCGTGGGGTACGAGGAGCCGGAGTACGACAAGGCGGGCAAGCTCGTCACCCTCGATCCGGCCAGCGGCGCGATCAGCACCTACGCGACGCTGGGCAGCGACGCGTACAAGCGGCTGGACGCCTTCGGCGACGCCCGCTACATGGTGTGGCACGACGGCGTCCTCTACCTCGCCTCGAAGACCGTGTACGCGGGCGAGAGCGGCCAGAAGTACCTGGTGGTCTACGGCTGACCGCCGCGCGCGCCCGGCTCGCCCCGGGCGCGCGCAGGCCGCCCGGTCACGGTAGCGACCCGTTTCCACCGGTAGCGGCGCGCGGGCCCGCCGAACCGGGTATTTTCGCGGCGAGTGCGTACTTCCGCACCAGGGGTGCGGTTGGGACCGGTCCGGTCGCGGTATGGACCGGGGACCGGGACCGGCGGCCGTCGGGGCCGCAGGGATGGGGGAGACCCGAGATGGGTGTACGGCTCGTCGTGGTCGACGACCACCGGCTGCTCGCCGAGGCGCTGGCCTCGGCCCTCAGGCTGCGCGGGCACCGCGTGCTGGCCGCCGCGGCGCCCGCCGCGGGCGCGGCCGACCTGGTGCTCAACAGGGCGCCCGAGGTGTGTCTGTTCGGCACCGCGGCGCCGGCGGAGCCCGGCGCGTTCGACACGGTCGCGCGGATCAAGCGGGAGCGGCCCGCGGTGGCCGTGGTGGTGCTCGGTCCGGTGCCCGACCCGCGCGGGATCGCCGCCGCCTTCGCCGCCGGCGCGTCCGGCTACGTCCGCCACGACGAGCGGATCGAGGGCGTCGAGCGGGCCATGGCCAAGGCCAGGACCGGAGAGGTCGCGGTGGCCCAGCAACTGCTCCAGGGCGCCTTCGCGGAACTGCTCAACCCCGCCCGCCAGCCCGACGACGAGGGCGCCCGGCTGCTGGAGATGCTCACCCCGCGCGAGGTCGAGGTACTGGTGCGGGTCGCCGAGGGCGAGGACACCCGGGTGATCGCGGCGGGCATGCGGATCGCGCCGAGCACCGCGCGCACGCATGTGCAGCGGGTGCTGATGAAGCTGGGCGTGGGGTCCCGGCTGGAGGCGGCGGCGCTCGCGGCCCGTACCGGGCTGCTGGAGCGGGCGGTCGAGGACCCGGCGCGATGAGCGCGGACCGCCCCTGACCGCCCCTGACCGCCGGCGGCCACGGCGGTCACGGCGGTCGCGGCGGCCCGGCGGAGTCACGCTCGGCGTCCCACGGTGGTGGGCGGCGGTCGTGTCCCGCCGTTGCGTCGGGGTCTGTTCGGCTTTGTTTGGTTGTGCCCTGCGGTGCGCCCTCCTGCCCTCGCGCGGTCGTCGGCGCGAACCTGTGCGACTTCGTCGTGCCCCGGCATTGACTGGACTGTTGTGTTGTGATTCATTGTGTGCGGTTCTGTTGGAAGCGTTGAGTGATCGTGGCAAGAGGTGCCGTAGGTGAAGAAGACGCCGACCCGGCTCGCGGACGGCCGTGAGCTGATCTACTACGACTCGGCCGACGCCGCGGTACGCGACGCCGTCGATCCCCGCCCGCTCGACCCGGTGGCCACCACCTCCGAGACCCGGTCCGACCGGCTGCTCGGCGACACCGTGGCCATCGCGTCGCACCGGCAGGGCCGTACGTACCACCCGCCGGCCGACCAGTGCCCGCTGTGCCCCTCGCGTGAGGGGCGGCACACCGAGATCCCGGCGCCGGACTACGAGGTCGCCGTCTTCGAGAACCGCTTCCCGTCGCTCGCCGGCGACAAGGGCCGCTGCGAGGTGGTGTGCTTCACCTCCGACCACGACGCGTCCTTCGCGGACCTCACCCCCGAGGGCGCCCGCCTGGTGCTCGACGTGTGGACCGACCGCACCCGCGACCTGTCCCAGCTCCCCGGCGTCGAACAGGTCTTCCCGTTCGAGAACCGCGGCGAGGAGATCGGCGTCACCCTCGGCCACCCGCACGGGCAGATCTACGGTTACCCGTTCGTCACCCCGCGCACCTCGCTGATGCTGCGCTCGCTGGCCGAGCACCGCGCCGGCACCGGCCGCAACCTCTTCGACGACGTGCTCGCCGACGAGCGGGCCGACGGCCGCCGCGTCGTGCTGGCCGGCGAGCACTGGACGGCGTTCGTCCCGTACGCCGCGCACTGGCCGTACGAAGTGCACCTGTACCCCAACCGCCGGGTGCCGGACCTGCTCGGCCTCGACGAGGACGCGCGCGCGGAGTTCCCGCACGTGTACCTGGAGCTGCTGCGCCGCTTCGACCGGATCTTCGGCCCGGACCAGCCGCCCACCCCGTACATCTCCGGCTGGCACCAGGCGCCCTTCAACGCGGCCGACCGCCGTGAGTTCGCCCTCCACCTGGAGCTTTTCACCATTCGCCGCACTTCGGGCAAGCTGAAGTTCCTCGCGGGTTCCGAATCCGGCATGGGCGCGTTCGTCAACGACGTGCCGCCGGAGTCCGCGGCGCTGCGACTGCGAGAGGTGGCCACGAAGTGACCGAACCGACCGGGACCCCGGGTTCCAAGAAGCTGCTGGTCACCGGTGGCGCGGGCTACGTCGGCGGGGTCGTGGCGGCGTACCTGCTCGACGCCGGGCACCGGGTGACGGTGCTGGACGACCTGTCCACCGGCGTGCGCGAGGGCGTGCCGCAGGGCGCGGAGTTCGTCGAGGGGCGCGTCCAGGACGCCGGCAAGGTGCTCGACGGCTCCTACGACGCGGTGCTGCACTTCGCCGCGTCCTCCCAGGTCGCCGAGTCCGTCGCGAACCCGGAGAAGTACTGGCGCAACAACGTGGCCGGCACCCTCGAACTGCTCGCCGCCATGCGCACCGCGGGCGTGGGCCGGCTGGTCTTCTCCTCCACCGCCGCCACCTACGGCGAGCCGGTGTCGGTGCCGATCACCGAGGACGCGCCGACGGCCCCGACCAACCCCTACGGCGCGACCAAGCTCGCCGTCGACCACATGATCACCGGGGAGTGCGCGGCCCACGGCCTGTCCGCGGTCTCGCTGCGGTACTTCAACGTGGCCGGCGCCTACGGCCGGCAGGGCGAGCGCCACGACCCCGAGTCGCACCTCATCCCGCTGGTGCTCCAGGTCGCCCAGGGCCGCCGCGAGTCGGTCGCCGTCTACGGCGAGGACTACCCGACGCCCGACGGCACCTGCCTGCGGGACTACATCCACGTCGCCGACCTCGCCGAGGCCCACCTGCTGGCCCTGGACAAGGCCCCGGCCGGCGAGCACCTGATCTGCAACCTCGGCAACGGCAACGGCTTCTCCGTCCGCGAGGTCATCGAGACCGTCCGCCAGGTCACCGGCCACCCGATCCCGGCCGTCTCGCAGCCGCGCCGCCCGGGCGACCCGGCGGTGCTGGTCGCCTCGGCCGAGCGGGCCCGGCAGCAGTTGGGCTGGCGGCCCAGCCGCACCGACCTGGCCGGCATCGTCCGCGACGCATGGAACTTCGCCCAATCGCTCGGGGAGGGCGACACACGATGACCGACTCCGCAACCACCGACGCCGCCGCCTTCGAAGCTGCGTTCAAGGGCGTCTTCGGGCGCGCGCCGGAGGGCGCCTGGGCGGCGCCCGGCCGGGTCAACCTGATCGGCGAGCACACCGACTACAACGACGGCCTCGCGATGCCCTTCGCGCTGCCGCACGTCACCCGTGCCGCCGTCGCCCGCCGCGACGACGGCCTGCTGCGGCTGCACTCGGCGGACATGGACGACGGCACCGTCGAACTCGCGGTCGCCGACCTCGCCCCCGGCACCACCCCCGGCTGGGTCCGCTACCCGGCGGCCGTGCTGTGGTCCCTGCGGCAGGCGGGCCACGACATCGGCGGCGCCGACCTGCTCTACGACAGCACCGTCCCGGTCGGCGGCGGGCTGTCCTCCTCCGCGGCGCTCCAGGTCGTCACCGCCCTGGCGCTGACCGAGCTGCACGGCGTGCGGGACGTCTCCCGCCAGGACCTCGCGCTGCTGTGCCAGTCCTCGGAGAACACCTACGTCGGCGCGCCCGTCGGCGTGATGGACCAGACCGCCTCCGCCTGCTGCACCGACGGCCACGCCCTGTACCTCGACGTGCGCGGCCTCGGCCAGCGGCAGGTGCCGCTCGATCTCGACGCGGCGGGGCTGGCGATGGTGGCGGTGGACACCCGGGTCAAGCACGCCCACGCCGACGGTGCCTACGGCGAGCGCCGGGCCGGGTGCGAGGCCGCCGCCGCGGCGCTGGGCCTGCCCGCCCTGCGGGACGTGCCGTTCGACGGCCTGGCCGACGCGCTCGCCGCGCTCCCCGACGACCGGCTGCGCCGGCTGACCCGGCACGTGGTCACGGAGAACCGGCGCGTCGAGGACGTGCTCGCGCTGTGCGACGCCGGGCGGGTCCGCGAGATCGGCCCCGTGCTGACCGCGGGGCACGTCTCGCTGCGGGACGACTTCCAGGTGTCCTGCCCCGAGCTGGATGTCGTGGTGGACACCGCGCTGGCCGCGGGCGCGCTCGGCGCCCGGATGACCGGCGGCGGCTTCGGCGGCTCGGCGATCGTGCTGCTCGAAGCGGGCGACCTGGACCGGGTCACCGACGCGGTGGCCGCGGCGCTCCCGCAGTCCCGGCACTTCACGATCTCCCCCTCGGCGGGGGCCCGCCGCCTCTGGTAGCGGCGGGTCCGCAGCACGCGGGCCACGCCCTGACACGTGGACCCGCGCGAGCGGGCGGGCGGCCCCGGCCCCGACCGGCGCCGCCCGCCCCCATGTCCGTACGCATCCCCGCGCCGGCGACCCGGCGCCAGCGGCCCGTCGCGGGAGAAGCGGTCAGTACTTGCGGTGGCCGATCAGGCGCGGGCGTTGTTCGAGGCCGGACAGGCCGTTCCAACTGAGGTTGACCAGGTGGGCGGCGACCTCGGCCTTCGGAGGGCGGCGCGCCTCCAGCCACCACTGGCCGGTCAGCGCGACCATGCCGACCAGTGCCTGCGCGTACAGCGGGGCGAGGCTGGGGTCGAAGCCGCGCTGCTCGAACTCGTGGCCGAGGATGTCCTCGACCTGCGTGGCGATGTCGCTGATCAGCGACGCGAAGGTGCCGGTGGACTGGGCGACGGGGGAGTCCCGCACCAGGACCCGGAACCCGTCGGTGTACTGCTCGATGTAGTCGAGCAGGGCGAACGCGGCCTGTTCGAGCAGTTCACGGGGATGACCGCCGGTGAGCGCGCTGGTCACCATGTCCAGCAGGCGCCGCATCTCGCGGTCGACGACGACCGCGTAGAGCCCTTCCTTGCCGCCGAAGTGCTCGTAGACGACGGGTTTGGAGACCCCCGCCTGGTGCGCGATCTCCTCCACCGACGTGCCCTCGTAGCCGCGCTCGGCGAAGAGCACCCGGCCCACGGCGAGGAGTTGCTCGCGCCGTTCCTCGCCGGTCATCCGGACCCGCCGGGCGCGCCGCGCACCGGGCCCCGCGGGGGCGGGGGAGTGCCGGGCCGTTCTTCCGTCCTCGCCGTCGCTCACCCGATCATCATGCCGGGTCGCCGATCACGCCGCTTCGTCGACGTCCTGGCGGTTCTGCTCCTGGCGGCGGGAGGCGATCCGGGCCGCGTCCGGCCAGCGGACGTCGGTGGCCCAGCCGGCGAGCTCGAACCAGCGGATCAGTCGGGCACTGGAGTCGATCTGGCCGCGCAGCACGCCGTGCCGGGCGGAGGTGGGGTCGGCGTGGTGCAGGTTGTGCCACGACTCGCCGCAGGACAGCACGGCCAGCCACCACACGTTGCCCGAGCGGTCGCGGGACTTGAACGGGCGCTTGCCGACGGCGTGGCAGATGGAGTTGATCGACCACGTGACGTGGTGCAGCAGAGCCACCCGGACGAGTGATCCCCAGAAGAACGCGGTGAACGCGCCGTACCACGACATGGTGGCCAGACCGCCGACCAGCGGCGGCAGCAGCAGGGAGATCGCCGTCCACAGCCAGAAGTCGCGGGAGACGCGGCGGATCGCCGGGTCCTTGATCAGGTCGGGCGCGTACTTCTGCTGCGGGGTCTGCTCCTCGTCGAACAGCCAGCCCATGTGGGCCCACCACAGGCCCTTGAGCAGGGCGGGGACGGTCTCGCCGTAGCGCCACGGGCTGTGCGGGTCGCCCTCGGCGTCGCTGAACCTGTGGTGCCGGCGGTGGTCGGCGACCCAGCGCACGACCGGGCCCTCGACGGCCATCGAGCCGGCGATGGCGAGCGCGATCTTCAGCGGGCGCTTGGCCTTGAACGAGCCGTGGGTGAAGTGCCGGTGGAAGCCGATGGTGATGCCGTGGCAGCCGAGGAAGTACATGCCGACCATCAGCCCGACGTCCAGCCAGCTCATCCCCCGTCCCCAGGCCAGGGGCACCGCCGCGGCGAGCGCCACGAAGGGGATGCAGATGAAGAGCAGCAGGGTGATCTGCTCGATGGAGCGCTTGCTCTCGCCGCCGCGGGTGGCACTGGGCAGCGGCGATCCCTGTCCTGAGGACCCGGGTTCCCGGGACTCGGTGATCACGTCCGTCTGTGTGGTCATGTGCGTCCCTTGTGCAGAGGAGGGGGACTGGAAGGGGGTTGGGGGGAAGGTCGTCGGAAAGTCGCTTGCACGGCACTGGGGCCGTATGCCGCCCAACCTACGCCTCCGTAAGTATTGCAGCGCCGTCCGGCGGACGACAGGACCAGTCGGGTAAGGGTTACCTTCCTTCGGTCGTCCGAATGGATCCTCACCCCGGAACGGCGTCGCGTCCACCCCGCGTCGTACGGCATGATGGTGGCGTCCGACCCGACGGACCCCGACTGCGGGCCCGTCACGTCGAGTTGATCCGCCGTGGTGTAATTGGCAGCACTGGGGCTTTTGGTGCCTTAAGTCCGGGTTCGAGTCCTGGCGGCGGAGCGGATCGGGAGAAGCGCCCGCCCCCTCGGTAAGCTGCGGTTGTCCGCCACCCGAAGCCCCGAAGCCGAGGAGTCTCCCGCGTGAGCCCCAACCGCCCGGCTGCCGTCGTCATCCTCGCCGCGGGTGAGGGCACCCGCATGAAGTCGGCCACCCCCAAGATCCTGCACTCGATCTGCGGCCGCTCGCTGATCGGCCACGCCGTCGCCGCGGCCCGCGCGCTGGACCCCGAGCACCTCGTGGTCGTCGTCGGACACGGGCGCGAGCAGGTCACCGCGCACCTGGCCGAACAGGACCCGCAGGCGCTCACCGCCGTGCAGGAGGAACAGCTCGGCACCGGCCACGCGGTGCGCGTGGGCCTGGCCGAGCTGACCCGGCGCGGCTCGGGCGTGGACGGCACCGTGGTGGTGACCTACGGCGACGTGCCGCTGCTGACCGCCGAGACGCTGGCCGCCTTCACCGCCGCGCACCGCGCCGAGGGCAACGCGGTCACCGTGCTGACCGCCCAGGTGCCCGACCCGACCGGCTACGGGCGGATCGTGCGCGGCTCGGACGGCCAGGTCACCGCGATCGTCGAGCAGAAGGACGCCAGCGACGCGCTGCGGTCGGTCAAGGAGATCAACTCCGGCGTGTACGCCTACGACGGGCGGCTGCTCGCGGAGGCGCTGGGCAAGCTCACCACCGACAACGCCCAGGGCGAAGAGTACCTCACCGACACCCTGGCGATCCTGCGCGACGCCGGCCACCGGGTCGGCGCGTACGTCGCCGCCGACCACCACGAGATCGCCGGGGTCAACGACCGGGTGCAGCTCGCCCGCGCCCGCCGCGCGCTCAACGACCGGCTGCTGGAGCGGGCCATGCTCGCCGGCGCCACCATCGTGGACCCGGCCACCACCTGGGTGGACGTCACCGTCACCCTGGAGCCGGACGCACTGGTGCACCCCAACACGCAGCTGCTCGGCGCCACGAGCGTCGCCGCCGGCGCCGAGGTCGGCCCGGAGTGCACCCTCACCGACACCACCGTCGGGCCCGGCGCCAGGGTCACGCACGCCGTCGCCGACCAGGCCGAGATCGGCGCGCAGGCGTCGGTGGGCCCGTACGCCTACCTGCGGCCGGGCGCGCGGCTGGGCGCGCGGGCCAAGGCGGGTACGTACGTCGAGATGAAGAACGCCTCGATCGGCGAGGGCACCAAGGTGCCGCACCTGAGCTACGTCGGCGACGCGACCATCGGCGACCACACCAACATCGGCGCCGCGACCGTCTTCGTGAACTACGACGGCGAGCACAAGCACCACACCGTCATCGGCAGCTACTGCAAGACCGGCGCGGACAACATGTTCGTCGCCCCCCGGGTGATCGGCGACGGCGTCTACACCGCCGCCGGCTCGGTGATCACCAAGGACGTGCCTTCCGGTTCGCTGGCCGTCGCCCGCGGGCAGCAGCGCAACATCGAGGGCTGGGTGGCCCGCAAGCGCCCTGGCAGTGCCGCTGCGCAGGCGGCCGAACGCGCAGAGCAGCAGGGTGACGGGCCCGGCGCGCAGGAGTGAGTGAGGGTCGTCTCATCGGCCGGACGTGAGGTGCACAGGTGCGCCGGATGGGGCGTACCGTGTGTGGTGCACACAATTCCGCCAGCCCGCCCGACTCCGGGCGGCGCTGTGCCGAACACCAGTCGAACTCCAAGGAGACGGTGCAGTGACCGGGATCAAGACGACCGGTGAGAAGAAGCTGATGCTCTTCTCCGGCCGCGCCCACCCCGATCTGGCGGAGGCGGTGGCAGTCGAGCTGGGTGTCGAGCTCGTGCCCACCCGGGCTTTCGACTTCGCCAACGGCGAGATCTACGTGCGGTTCGAGGAGTCGGCCCGCGGCGCCGACTGCTTCCTGATACAGAGCCACACCAGCCCGATCAACCAGTGGATCATGGAACAGCTCATCATGGTCGACGCTCTCAAGCGGGCCTCCGCGCGGAGCATCACCGTGATCGTGCCGTTCTACGGGTACGCCCGCCAGGACAAGAAGCACCGCGGCCGCGAGCCGATCTCGGCCCGGCTGATGGCGGACCTGTTCAAGACCGCGGGCGCCGAGCGCATCCTCACCGTCGACCTGCACACCGACCAGATCCAGGGCTTCTTCGACGGCCCGGTGGACCACATGGTCGCGCTGCCGGTGCTGGCGGACTACGTCGGCGCGAAGGTGGACCGCGCCAAGCTCACCGTGGTCTCCCCGGACGCCGGCCGGGTGCGGGTCGCCGACCGCTGGTGCGACCGGCTGGGCGCGCCGCTGGCGATCGTGCACAAGCGCCGGGACCCCGACGTCGCCAACCAGGTCAAGGTCCACGAGGTGGTCGGCGACGTCAAGGGCCGGGTGTGCGTGCTGGTCGACGACATGATCGACACCGGCGGCACCATCTGCGCCGCCGCGGACGCGCTGTTCGCCAACGGTGCGGAGGACGTCATCGTCACCGCCACCCACGGGGTGCTGTCCGGACCCGCCGCGGACCGGCTGAAGAACTCCAAGGTCAGCGAGTTCGTCTTCACCGACACGCTGCCGACGCCGGCCGAGACCGACCTCGACAAGATCACGGTGCTGTCGATGGCGCCGACCATCGCGAACGCGGTGCGCGAGGTCTTCGAGGACGGCTCGGTCACCAGCCTCTTCGAGGACTCCCACTAGGCAGCCGGCCGGCCGGGCGTCGCGGGCGCGGGCGGGATTCCCCGGGGTCGGGGGGTCCCGCCCGCGCCGGTGTCCGCCGGGGGCCGCGGGGGGGCGGGGCGGGGACGGGGCGGCTGCGCCGCCCGCCGGGAGGAGCAGCCCCCGGGCCGGGTTACCCTGGTGGGGTTGCTCGGCGAGGGCGAGCGCGGCGGACCGGTTTCCGCGGCGTTCGCCGTTATCGGCGCGCTCCTCGTGAAGGATCGGCCCGTCGCGGCCGGGCGACCGTACTGCCCCCCTTAACGAGGAGCCGATTCCCATGGCTGAAGTGAAGATCCCCGCCGAGGCGCGTACCGAGTTCGGCAAGGGCGCCGCCCGCCGGGTGCGCCGCGCCAACCTGGTCCCCGCGGTCGTCTACGGCCACGGCGCCGACCCGCGGCACGTCACGGTTCCCGGCCACGAGCTGCTGCTCGCGCTGCGCACCCCGAACGTGCTGATCTCGCTGCAGATCGACGGCGGGTCCGAGCTGGTCATCCCCAAGGCGGTGCAGCGCGACCCGCTGAAGGGCTTCATCGAGCACGTCGACCTGCTGGCCGTGAAGCGCGGCGAGAAGGTCACCGTCGAGGTGCCGGTCGCCACCGAGGGCGAGCTGGCCCCGGGCGGCAACCTGCTGGAGCACGTGCTCAACACGCTGTCGGTCGAGGCCGAGGCGACCCACATCCCCGAGGCGTTCACGGTCTCCGTCGAGGGCCTGGAGGCGGGCGCGTCCATCCTGGCGAAGGACGTCACGCTGCCCAAGGGCACCTCGCTGGTCACCGAGGAGGACGCCGTGGTGATCCAGGTCGTCTCCGCGCAGGCCGAGGCCGAGGAGCCCGCCGAGGGCGAGGGTGAGGGCGAGGCCGCCGCCGAGGCGCCCGCCGCGGACGAGAGCTGAACCAGATCGCGCCGGCCGCCGTCGTACCTCCGGGTACGGCGGCGGCCGTTTGCGCGGCGCGGCGGTCGTACCCGGCGGTGCGTGTGCGGTGGGTGCGCGGGGTGTGTAAGGACCGCCGGCCAGAGTGCGCGCCCCTTACGGTTCCTACGGTGTACGGCGACTGTTTTCGGAGACGCGGATGAGCGACAGCACAGGGCCCTGGATGGTGGTGGGCCTGGGCAACCCCGGGCCGGAGTACGCCGGCAACCGGCACAACATCGGCTTCATGGTGGCCGACCTGCTCGCCGAGCGGATGGGCGGGAAGTTCAAGCGCGCCCACAAGGCGCAGGCGCAGGTCGTCGAGGGCCGGATCGGGCCGCCCGGCCCGGCGAGCGCGCGGGTGGTGCTGGCCAAGCCCATGTCGTACATGAACCTGTCCGGCGGGCCGGTCACGGCGCTCAAGGAGTTCTACAAGGTGCCGACCGACCGCATCATCGCGGTGCACGACGAACTGGACATCGACTACCCCACCCTGCGGCTCAAGCTCGGCGGCGGTGACAACGGCCACAACGGGCTGAAGTCGATCACGAAGTCGCTCGGCGCGGACTACCTGCGGGTGCGGGCCGGGATCGGCCGGCCGCCCGGGCGGATGGACGTGGCGGCCTTCGTGCTGAAGGACTTCTCCGCGACCGAGCGCAAGGAACTGGAGTGGTTCGTGGACCGGGCGGCCGACGCGGTCGAGGAACTGGTCACCGAAGGGCTCGAACGGGCGCAGAGCCGCTACAACGGCTAGCCCCAGGGGCGCCCGGTCGCGGCCCGGCCCAGCCGCGCGTCGGCGGGGCCGGGCCGGGGCCGCGGTCGGTGCTGAGGGCGGCCGGCCGCGGGCCGCACCGGGGTCAGACGGTGGTCGGCTCCAGGAACTCCAGCCGGTTGCCGACCGGGTCCTCGGAGTGGAACCGCAGGTGGCCGGGCAGGTCGTAGTCCCACACGACCTTCGCGCCCTGGGCCGTGAGCCTCTTGGCGACGTCGTGGATGCGGTCCACGCGGATGCCGGGGTGCGCCTTGCGGGCCGGCCGGAAGTCCTCCTCAATGCCCAGGTGCAGCACCGCCCCGCCGGCGGAGAACCAGCAGCCGCCGCGCCCGGCGAGCACCGGCGGCTTGGCCAGTTCGGTCATGCCGAGGACGCCGGTGTAGAAGGCGCGCAGCTCCGGCTCACTGCCCGGCGGCGCGGCGAGCTGCACATGGTCCAGGCCGGTGATCATGCGGGGCCGCCCGTCGGGAGGGCCGCGGTGCGGGCGATCGCGAAGATCCGGCGGAACGGGAAGACCGTGCCGTGCGGCCCGACCGGGTACGCCTTGCGCAGCAGGTCGCGGTACTGCCCGACGAACTCCCGGGCGGCGGCCGGGTCGCCCTCCAGCGCGGTGAGCACCGGGCGCAGCGCGGTGCCCTTGGTCCAGTCCAGCACCGGGTCCTCGCCGTGCAGCAACTGGACGTAGGTGGACTCCCAGGCGTCCACGTCGGTGCAGCCCAGCTCGGTCAGGCGCTCCAGGTACTCGGCGGGGGACAGGATGTGCACGTAGCGGCGGCCGTGGCCCTCCAGCCGGGCGCGCCAGCGCGGCGTGTCGCACAGCTCGGCGAGCAGCGCGTGGCTGGGGGCGGTGAAGTTACCGGGCACCTGGAAGGCCAGGACGCCGCCGGGGGCGATGTGCTCCAGCCAGGCCGGGAAGCGGTCGGCGTGCCCGGGCACCCACTGGAGCGCGGCGTTGGAGACGATCAGGTCGAACGTCTCCTCGGGGGTCCACACCGCCGCGTCGGCGCGCCGGAAGTCCAGCTCGCCGCCACCGCGGGTCGGTCCGGCGTGCTCGCGCGCGGTGGCGAGCATGTCGGCCGAGCTGTCGAAGCCGGTGATGTGCGCGCCGGGCCACCGGTCGGCGAGCAGCGCCGTGACGTTGCCCGGCCCGCAGCCGATGTCGGCGATCCGGGGCGTGTCGCCGCCGGGCAGATCGGTGATCCGATGGAGGAGGTCGAGGAAGGGGCGGGTGCGGTGGGTGGAGTGCCGGAGATACTGGTGCGGGTCCCACGTCGGAGCTGCTGGCATCGTTCGTACTCCCTGGGTGGTACGGAGTCGGCGAAGACGGAGGGCGAGGTTCTGCCCTCCACCTTCAGCCTGCTACCAGAGATATCTTGATGTCAAGAGACTTCATGTCGACAGACCTACTACACTGATCCCATGGAGGACGAGGTCGACCGGCTGGTCGCTGCATGGCGCCGAGAGCGCCCCGACCTCGACGTGGAACCGCTGGAGGTGCTCAGCCGGGTCAGCCGCCTCGCGCGGCACCTGGACCGGGCCCGGCGGATCGCCTTCGCCGAGCACGGGCTGGAGCCGTGGGAGTTCGACGTGCTCACCGCGCTGCGCCGCGCCGGGGAACCGTACCAGCTCTCGCCCGGCCAACTGCTGACGCAGACCCTCGTCACCTCCGGCACCATGACCAACCGCATCGACCGGCTCGCCAAGAAGCGGCTGGTGGAGCGGCAGCCCGACCCCAACGACCGGCGCGGCGTGCTGGTCCGGCTCACCCCGCAGGGCCGGGACCGCGCGGACCAGTCGCTGGCCGGGCTGCTCGCGCAGGAACGCGCCATCCTGGGCGACCTGAGCGACCGGCAGCGGACCGAACTCGCCGCGCTGCTGCGGCAGCTAACCGCGCCGTTCGACAACGTCCCCGGCTGACGGCAGCAGTTCCACCGGCCCCACCCCGGCCCGCCGGGCCAGCGCCACCGCCGCGAGCGTGGAGTGCACCCCGAGCTTGCCCAGCACGTTCTGCATGTGGGTGCGGACGGTGTGCGGGGACAGGAACAGCCGCTCGGCGACCGCCTTGCGGCCCAGCCCCGCCACCATGCAGCGCAGCACCTCCTGCTCGCGCGGTGTCAGCGACTCCACCAACTGCTCGCTCTCGGTACGGTGCCGGCGCGCCGCGGTCAGTTCCCGCAGCACCCCGGTCAGCAGCGCCGGCGGCAGGTGCGTCTCGTCGCGCAGCACCCCGCGCACCACGGCGAGCAGCCGCGACAGCGAGCAGTCCTTCGCCACCCAGCCGGACGCGCCGGCCTGGAGCGCCCGCGCGGCGCGCACCGGGTCGTCCCGCTCGGCGAGCACCACGGTGCGGGTGCCCGGATAGGCGGACCGGACGCGCTCCACCAGCGCGAGCCCGTCGAGCACCGGGTCGCGCGGTTCCAGCGGGCGCGGCTGCGACGGCACGGCCGGCGGCACCGCCGCCAGCGTCACCGTCGGCTGCGACCCCGCGCCGAGGTCCGCGTCGACCAGCAGCACGTCGTAACGGCGCCCGTCGGCGGCCGCGCGGTCCAGGCAGCGCTGCGCCGCGGCGCCGCTGCCGGCGGCGGACACGTCGACGTCGGGCTCGGCCGCGAGCGCGGCCGCGAGCGACTCGGCGAAGATGCGATGGTCGTCGACGACGAGGACCCGGATACGACCCACGGACACCACTCCCGATTCACGGCGCTCCCCCAGTGGCGGCGGGGCGTCCGACTCGCTTGGAGCCCGGCACCCGGGCTCGGACCGCCGTCCTGCCCGGGCGCCGGACCCCGTGCGTCTCGCCCCCTGATGAACGCCGGCCCCCACCGGCGTCGTGGAAAAAGAGTAGGGGCTCAGCCGGGTAATGGAGCCGCCTTGGCCGAAGTTCCCACGGTGGATTCTACCGACGGGCGCCCGCCGCGGAAGGGGCGCCGCCGCTGGTGGCGGAGCCGCGGCGGCCCGCGCGCCCCCGATCGGCGGCGGCCGCGGCCGCGGGTCCCGCGCGCGTTCGCACGGACGTTCCCGTACGTGAAGTCCGCGGCTCCCTCCCCGCGGACGCGTGCGGCCCATGCCCGCGCCGCCGGTCCGGGCCGGCGCGGGCAGGGGCCGCCTCACCGCCGTGTCAGCCGGTGTTGCGCAGCCCCGCGGCCACGCCGTTGACCGTCAGCAGCAGGGCGCGGGCCAGCAGCGGGTCCGGCTCCTCACCACGGGCGGCCGCCTCGCGCTGGCGGGCGAGCAGGGTGACCTGGAGGTAGGAGATCGGGTCCAGGTACTGGTCGCGGATGTGGAACGTCTGCGCCAGCACCGGGCTCGCGGCGAGCAGCTCGGACTCGCCGGTGATCCGCAGCACCTCGCGCACCGTCAGCTCGTGCTCCGCCTCGATCGTGGCGAAGACGTGCTTCAGCTCGTCGGGCACGAGGGTGTCCACGTAGTGGCGGGCGATCCGCAGGTCCGTCTTGGCCAGCGTCATCTCGACGTTGGACAGGAAGTTGCGGAAGAAGTGCCACTGGCCGTGGGCCTCCTCGATCACCGAGTCCAGGCCGGCCTCCCGCGCCGCCTTCAGGCCGGAGCCGACGCCGAACCAGCCGGGCACGATCTGCCGGGACTGGGTCCAGCCGAAGACCCACGGGATCGCCCGCAGGCCGTCCAGGCCCGCCCCGGAGTCCGGCCGGCGGGACGGGCGCGAGCCCAGGTGCAGCTCGCCGAGCTGGTCGACCGGGGTGGAGGCGAAGAAGTACGGCGGCAGGTCCGGGTCCTCGACCAGTTCGCGGTAGGCGGTGTGCGCGGCCTCGGAGATGATCTCCATCGCCGAGTCCCAGCGGGCCAGCGCCTCGTCGGACTGCCGCGGCGCGGTGTGCAGCGCCGACGCCTGGAGGGTGGCCGCGACCGTCAGTTCGAGGTTCTCCCGGGCGAGCGAGGGGATCAGGTACTTGTCCGAGATCACCTCGCCCTGCTCGGTCACCTTGATCTCGCCCTCCAGGGTGCCCCACGGCTGGGCGAGGATCGCGGTGTGCGAGGGGCCGCCGCCGCGGCCCACGGTGCCGCCGCGGCCGTGGAAGAGCCGCAGCCGCACCCCGTGCCGGTGCGCGACGTCGCGCAGGCGGCGCTGCGCGCGGTGGATCTCCCACTGCGAGGTGGTGATGCCGCCGAACTTCGAGGAGTCGGAGTACCCGAGCATGACCTCCTGCACGTCGCCGCGCAGCGACACCAGCCGCCGGTAGGAGGGGTCGGAGAGCATCTCGTCGAGCAGCTTGTCGGCGATCTTCAGCTCGTCGGTGGTCTCCAGCAGCGGCACGATGCCGATCTTGGCGACCCCGGCGTGCAGGTCGATCAGCCCGGCCTCGCGGGCCAGCACCGCGGCGGCGAAGACGTCGTCGGAGCCCAGGCACATGGAGATGATGTACGACTCCACGACCTCCGGCCCGAACCGCTCGAACGCCTGGCGGATGGTGTGGAAGACGCCCAGGGTCTTCGCGCCCGCCGCGTCCAGCGGCGCCGGGCTCGGGGCCAGCGGGCGGCGCGAGCGCAGCTCCTTCGCGAGCAGCTTGCGGCGGTAGTCGCGCGGCATGTCGGCGTACCGCCAGGACTCCTCGCCGAGCCGGTCGAAGAGCTGGCCGAGGGCGTGGTGGTGCGCCTCGGCGTGCTCGCGCACGTCCATGGTGGCCAACTGGAGGCCGAACGCGGCGAGGGTGCGGATCGTACGGTCGGTGCGGCCGTCGGCGATCAGACCGCCGCGGTGGGCGCGCAGCGAGTCCTGGATCAGTTGCAGGTCCGTCAGCAGCTCGGTGGTGCCCAGGTAGTCCCGGCCGGGCACGTGCGGGGTGCCGGCGGCCAGGCGCTCACGGGTGTTGACGAGCTTCTGCCGGACGCAGGTGGCCTTGAGCCGGTAGGGCTCCTCGGCGTTCAGCCGCTTGTAGCGGGGGCTGATCTCCGGGAGCGCCACCAGGTCGTTGGACAGGGAGTCCAGCAGCTCCTGGCTCGCGCCGGAGTTGCGGATGGAGTTGGACAGCGCCCCGCGCAGGAAGTCGACCAGTTCCAGCGCGTCGGTGATGCCGTGCTCGTGCTGGAGGATCAGCACGTCCCACGTCACCTCGGGCGTCACGTTCGGGTTGCCGTCCCGGTCGCCGCCGATCCAGGTGCCGAAGGTCAGCGGGCGGGTCTGCGGCGGCAGCGGCACCCCGACCCGCTCCAGCTCCGCCGCCAGGTCCTCCAGGACGTCGCCGACCGCGACGGCGTGCAGCTCGTCGAGGTAGTAGATCGCGTTGCGGGCCTCGTCGGCCGGCTCCGGCCGGACCACCCGCAGCTCGTCGGTCTGCCACAGCAGGTCGATGTTCTCGGCCAGCCGCAGGTCCGCGCGCCGCCGGTCGCCGGAGGAGACGGGCGCCGCGTCCAGCAGCTCGGCGATCCGGCGCAGCTTGTTGAGCACCGACCGGCGGGCGGCCTCGGTGGGGTGCGCGGTGAAGACCGGCCGCACGTTGAGGTTGCGCACGCTCTCGCGCACGTGCTCCGGGTCGCCGTCCTTGAGCAGGTCGGCGGTCTGGGCGAGCAGGCTGCCCTCGTTGGCCCGGCGGGAGCGCAGGTCGCGGCCGCGGTGCACCTGCTCGGTGACGTTGGCCAGGTGGAAGTAGGTGGAGAAGGCGCGGACCAGCTTCGCCGCGGTCTCCAGGTCGGTCTCGCCCAGCAGGGCGGCGGCGGCCTCGCCGTCGCTGCGGGTCAGTGCGCGTACCTTCTCGACCAGGTCGAGGAGTTCCTGGCCCTCTTGCCTGACCAGGGTCCCGCCCAGCAGCTCGCCCAGGCGTCGGATGTCGGCGCGCAGGGCGGTGCTGCTGTCCGGTGGGGTGTCGGCGCTGCTCACAGGTGCGGCTCCTTGTGCAGTGGGGTGGGCGACGGCTTGGGAGACGAGTGGCTACGGATTCGGGTACGGGGACTCGCGGACCGCGCTGTCCGACCGCTCCAGGATAGGTCGCGGCCCGCGCGGCGAGACGTCCGGCCCAGCAGGCGGACACCGGGAGGCCCGGCTCCCGCGGCCCGCGCACCGCCTACGCTGGACGCCATGAGTACGACGGGGGCGCGCGTACCGGGCGAGGAGGCCGAGGCGGGAGCACGGTCCTGGTCCGGCCTGTGGTGGTGGACGAGACGGCGCAGTGTGGCGCTGGACGTGTCGCTGGCGGCGGCGTCGGCGCTGGAGTCGGCCTTCGAGGGCGCCGAGTTCACCACGAAGGTGGGCATCCCCAGCGGGCTGGGCGCGCTGCTCGGGCTGCTGGTGGGCGCGATGCTGGTGCTGCGCCGGCGCTGGCCGATCGCGGTGGTGCTGGTGGCGATCGCGGTCACCCCCGCGCAGACCGGCCTGATCCTGTCGATGGTCGGGTTCTACACCCTGGCCGCCTCCGAGGTGCCGCGCCGGCTGACGGTGCTGTTCGCCGCGATGAGCGGTGTGGGCACCATGGCCGTCGCCTTCGTGAGCATCGAGTCCAGCGTCCGCCACTCCAGCAGCCGGCTCGGGCTGCCGCTGGTGCTGGCCGTCTCCATCCTGGTCGCCGTCGGCCTCACGGTGCCGCCGGTGCTGTTCGGGCTGTACGTCCGCGCCCGCCGCCGGCTGGTGGAGACCCTGCGGGACCGGGCCGACGGCCTGGAGCGTGAGCTGGAGCTGCTGGCGGAGAAGGCGGCCGAGCGGGCCGAGCGGGCCAGGGCCGCCGAGCGGGCCCGGATCGCCCGGGAGATGCACGACGTGGTCGCGCACCGGGTGAGCCTGATGGTGGTGCACGCGGCCGCGCTGAAGTCGGTGGCGCTGAAGGACCCGCAGAAGGCGTCGGCGAGCGCGGAACTGCTCGGGGACATGGGGCGGCAGGCGCTCACCGAGCTGCGGGAGATGCTCGGGGTGCTGCGGTCGGCGTCCGGGCCGGGGACGGCGCCGCCACGGGCCGCGCCGGTGCTCGGAGGCGCGGTGGACCTGCCGGGGCCGGCCGCCTCGGGCGCTACGGGCGCCTCGGGCGCGGTGGGCGCTTCGGGCGGCGGGCCCGCGCCCGGGCACGAGGCCGACACGGGCCCGAGCCTGGCGGAACTCGCGCAGCTCGTGCAGGAGTCGCGGGCGGCCGGGATGGGGGTCGAGCTGGCCGTCGAGGGCGAGCAGCGGCCGTGCGGGCGGCGGATCGAGGCGACCGTGTACCGCGTGGTGCAGGAGGCGCTCACGAACGTGCGCAAGCACGCGGTCGGGGCCAGGGCCCAGGTGCGGCTGGCCTACCGCGAGGCGGAGGTGGCCGTCCTCATCGTCAACGGTCCGGCCGAGGCGGTCGCCGCGGCGCTGCCGAGCGGCGGGCACGGGCTCACCGGCATGCGGGAGCGGGTGACGGCCCACGGAGGGGGCTTCGCCGCCGGCCCCACCCCCGACGGCGGGTTCCGCGTCTCCGCGATGGTGCCGACGGCCACCTGACCCCGGGCGACCCCGAAGGGGGGCGGGGAACGGCGCGCTGGGCCCCTGAGGGCTGTCCCGCATCACCCGACGGGCGTGCGACGACAGCTACGGCGCCTCGCTTCGTTGCCGGACTCGTCCGTATACAGCCCGGTATGAGGACGGCCCTCCGCCTTGCGATCCACCGCATCCGACGCCGCACGCTGATCCGCCGGGGATGACAGGCTCAGCCCTCAGCCCTCAGCCCTCAGCCCTCAGCCGGCCGCGGCCGCCGGTCCGTGGTCGGGGGGACGCGGTGCGCGCTGGGCCGGCGGGGTGCCGCGGGGCGGGGCGGTCGCGGTCGGGCCGCCACCTGCGGGCGGTCCCCGGCTGGTCCTCGGGTTGCTCCCCGGGCCGCCGGGACAGGCCGCCCCGGAGGGCGGGAGCGGGGTGCCCACGACGGTGTGGCCGAGGACCCGCGTGGAGCCGCGGCGCTCCGGCGGTCGGGGGCGGGCCGCAGGGTCAGGAGCGCCCGGTCAGATCCGCGAGGGTGGCCTTGATGTGCGCGAGGTGCGCCCGCACCTCGTCCCGGTGCGTCTCGTGCTCGCGCAGCACCCGCTCCGCGTCCAGGCGGACCCGCTCCTCGTGGCCGCGTGCCTCCGCGATCAGCGTCTCGGCCCGCGCGTCCGCCTCGGCCTGCTGCTCGCGCAGCGCCACCTCCGCGTCGGCCCGCTCCTTCTGCGCCTGTGCCAGCCGGCGCTCCGCCTCGGCGAGCAGTCCGGACAGCCGGCCGTCGGCCACGGCCTGCTGCTCGGCGAGTTCCTGCTCCAGGCTCTCCGTCCGCTCGCGCTGTTCCGCGTCGACGGCGGCGCGGTCCCGGTCCGCCTGCTGCCGCACCGCGTCGAGCGCGGCGCCGGCCTCTCCCCGGACGGCGTCGGCCTCGGCGCGGGCGGTGCCGAGGATCTCCGCGGCGCGCCCGCACGCCTCGTCCAGCACCTGCTGGGCCTGGTCCTCGGCCGCGGCCAGCCGCGCGGACGCGGCCGCCCGGGCCTCGTCCTGGAGGGTGCGGCGGGCGGTGTCGGCGGCGTCCCTGGCGTACTGCGCCTCGACCTCGGCGCGTTCGCGCACCGCCGCGGCCTCCTCCTCGACCATCTGGAGCAGTTCCTGCGCCCCGGCGCCGAGCCGGGCGAAGTCGGTCGGGCCGAGCGCCTCGAGCTGCCGGCGCAGGGCGGTGCACTCGGCCTCCATCTCGTTGGCGAGCACGGTCAGCCGGGCCGCCCGCTCCCACGCCGCGTCGCGGTCCTCGGACAGCTCGTCGAGGAACCGGTCCACCTGGTCCGGCCGGTAGCCGCGGCCGCGCGCGGGGGTGAACCCCTCCCGCGCCTGCGGTCGCGCCGGAGTCTGCGTCGATGCGGACGTATCACTGCTCATGGCCACTGCCCCTCGCGACGTCGGGCCGTTCCCGTGTTCCCATTTATCGCTTATGCCCGAATTGTACGGGCTTCGACACTCCGACGGTCTCCCACCCCGTGCGGTCTTCTACCCCGGAAACACGGACGGGCCGGGTGGAAGACGCAGCTTCCACCCGACCCGCACGAAACAGCCGCGAACAGGTCCTCGAAGGACCCCTTCGCCCAAGGCCCCTTACAGCAGCCCGTCCCACATCTGCTCGACCAGCACCGACCACCAGTTGTCCGGCGACGCGATCGCCGCCGGGTCCTGCGCGGCCAACTCGGCCTGGAAGTCCACCGTCCAGCGCCCGGCCTGCTCCGGCGTCAGCCCGATCCGCAGCCGCCACATCCGCCCGAGCAGCGCGAGGCAGCGGGCGAACTCCGGCAGGCTGGAGTTGACGAACTGCGGCTGCGCCGGCTGCCCGCCCGGCCCCGCCTCCAGCGGCACCGCGACGATGTGCGCCGTGCCGTACTGCACGCATAGCTGGCGCCCGAAGTCGTTGCCCATCACCAGGTACGACCCCGCGTCCGCGGCCGGCTGCACCCCGCGCTGCGCCGCGAGTTCGGCGAGCGTGGGCACCGGCTGGCCCGGCTGGGCCTGCGCCCAGAAGAACGGCGAGAAGTCCACCGGCAGCCCGGCCCACACCAGCGTCTGCGCGACGATGTCCGGCACGCCCTGCCGGGAGACCGCGCGCTGGTCGAACCGGAAC
Organism: Streptomyces sp. SN-593; assembly: GCF_016756395.1. Lineage (NCBI taxonomy): Bacteria > Bacillati > Actinomycetota > Actinomycetes > Kitasatosporales > Streptomycetaceae > Actinacidiphila > Actinacidiphila reveromycinica. The sequence continues at coordinate 3,192,241 of NZ_AP018365.1, read as the reverse complement.
ACGCCCTGCGGCCCGAACGCGCCCGCCACCTCCTGGCCGATCACGTCCAGGCCCACCGGCGGCACCCGCAGCACGCTGTGCGGGTCGGGCATCGGCACCCGCTGCGGCTGCGGGCGGGCCGGGGCGCCGGCCACCTGGTGCAGCTCGCCCTGGTGGGTGAGCAGGTGCTGGACCCCCTGGCGGCGGCCGGCGTGGTCCCGCCCGTACGGCGCGGTGTGGCTGATCCGCACCTGTGGCCAGGTCTCCCGGATCATCCGGGTGCAGTAGCCGCCCGGCAGGTCGCAGGACTCCAGCTCGGTGTGGAGTTCGAGCACCTGCTCGGGGCGGACGCCCAGCGAGCGCAGCTCGTGCAGGATCTGCCACTCCGGGTGCGGGGTGCCGGGCGCCGAGCGCCGGATGAGCTGCTGCTCGCTGCCGTCCTGGCCGCGGTAGCGCAGCACCGCCATGTAGCCGGGGCCGACCGTGGGCACCGCGCCGCCCTGCGGATAGCCGTATCCGGGCGGGGCGGGCGGGCCCATCGCCGGTCCGCCCATGCCGGGCGGCGGCGGGGGCGGGGTGCCCATGCCGGGCGGCGGCACGCCGGGGCCGGCGAGCATCGTGGCCGCGTAGTGCGGGTCGTTGCCCGCGGGGGGCGGGGTGCCCGCGCCCATGCCGGGCGGCGGTCCGCCCACGCCGGGCGGCGGGGGAGGCGGTGCGCCCGCGCCGGGCGGCGGCAGGGTGGGGCCGGCGAGCATGGTGGCCGCGTAGTGCGGGTCGTTGGCCGCCGGCGGCGGCGTGCCCGCGCCGGGGGCCGGGGGACCCGAGTAGGGCGGAGGCGTCCCCGCACCGGGCGGAGGCGGCGGAGGGGTGCCCACGCCGGGCGGGGGCGTCCCCGGGCCGGCGAGCATCGTGGCCGCGTAGTGCGGGTCGTTGGCCGCCGGCGGTGGGGTTCCCGTGCCGGGGGCCGGGGGACCCGAGTAGGGCGGCGGGGTGCCTGCGCCGGGGGCCGGGGGGCCGGAGTAGGGCGGCGGGGGCGGTGTGCCCTGGCCCGGGATCTGGCCGGGCGCCTGGTCGGCGCCCGGCTGTCGACCGCCGGCGCGCGCTCCGGGCGGGGTGGCCCGGGACGTCTCCAGGTCCGCGATGTCGGCGGCACCGGGGCTCGCCGGGCGGGCGGCCGGGCCGGACGCGCCGGACGGAGGCGGCAGCGGCGCCGACGGGCCGGCCGGCGGTGGGTACGCGGAACCGCCGATCGTGTGCGGAACCCCCGGCCGGACCGGCGCGGGCGGTTCCTGCTGCGGGGCGAGCATGGTGCGCGGCAGCGAACTCCCGCCGGGCAGCAGCTCGGTCCTGGCCTCCGCGCCCGCCGGCTTCTCCTCGGGCAGGTCCGCGTCGGTGATCGGCGGGGCGAACACGGTCTCGGGCACCGGGACCGACTGACCCTCACCGGAGTCGCTGACCGTCTTCCCGGCCCAACTGCCGCCGCCCGAGGACTGCGCGGGCACCGCGTCGTGCCGCTTGAAGTCGATGCCGCCGGAGCCGGAGCCGGAGCCGGAGCCGGAGCCGGAGCCGGAGCCGGAGCCCGGGGCGGCGGGAGCGTCGGCTCCGCCCGCCGGAGCCTCGGCCGGGAACCCGGCAGCCGCGGCCGGCCGGTCCTCGGGGCGGTCGGCCGTACCCGGGTGGGAGTCGCCGCTGTCACCGGGCCGCCGGTAGTCGATGCGGCCCTGCGAGCCGGAGGTGCCGGCAGCCGCCGTGTCGGCGGCGGGAGCGGAGCCGGAACCTGAGCCGGAACCGGCATCCCCGCTGTCACCGTCCACAGGGCGGCGGTAGTTGATGCGGACCCCGGACGAGGCGGGGGGCTCGGCGGCCGCCGCGGGGGCGTCGGCAGCGGGAGCGGCCGCCTCGGGAGAGCCGGTGCCGGGAGTGCCGGTGCCGGGAGTGCCGGGCGCAGCGGGCGACGGTGCCGGCTCGCCGCCGGCCGCCGACGGCCGGCGGTCCGGGATGCCCATCCTGTCGGCGGCGTCCTGGAGCCACTGCGGGGGGCTGAGCAGGAACGAGGTCGCCTCAAGGTCGACTCGCTGGGGCGGCTCGGGCACTGCGTCGTCGGGCACCTGGGCGTACTCCTCCTCGTAGCGGCGGATGAGTTCGCCGATGGGCAGGGCCGGCCACAAGGTGGCCTCGCCGCTGTCCCGGGCGATCACCACCCGGACCGACCCGTCGTCGGAGGACGGGCCGTCCTCCCGGGCCTCGGACCAGACCACGAAGCCGAGGTCGAACTCGCGGACCCGCACCTCCCGGGCCGCGTACGCGGGGACGTCCGCGTTGACCCAGCGCTCCGCGCGCTCCTGCGCCTGCGCGAAAGTGACCATGTGCTGCCTCACCCCTCCACGGCCGCGGCACCGGCGAAGCCGCCGTCGACCATCAGATGCGCGACCGTGTCCAACTCGGGCGGATTGCCGACCAGTCTCAGCAGGAAGGCGTCGAGCGAGTCACCGCAGGGCAGCAGCAGGTCGGCCACCCGCTCGGCCGGGGTGGCCCAGTGGTCGCCGTCGCGCGCGTCGTCGTAACCGAGGAACCAGACCGAGCCGGTGCCCCCGCCCTTCACCCGGACCGCGAGGAGGCCGCCCTGGACGTACCCGATCGCCAGGTAGTCCTTGGTGAGGTGGTCGCGCAGGCACTTGTTGACGTACACCAGGTCGTTCACCGCCGCGTCGTCGCGGACGGTGAAGAACGGCTGGTCGATGAGCAGGCCCAGGTCGGGGTCGAGGGCGACGCCCTTGGGGGCGCAGCCGCCGGCCGCCTTGAGGAAGGTCCGGTAGGAGCCCGGCAGGCGGTACCCCAACTCCTCCTCCACGTCCCGCACCTGCTGCTCGGTGACCGCGACCGCCTCCTTGGGCAGCCCGAAGTGCACGGGGCGGGTCTCCTGGAGCGGGCGGGTGCCGCGCTTGGCGTGGTCGGCCACCGAGCCGGCGAGGCCGCCGTGGTGCCGCAGCAGCGCCTTGACCTCGACCGGCACCAACTCCAGTCGGCGGCTGCCGTGGACGTGGTGCCAGGTCCAGCCGTGCGGGGTCGCGACCGGCGACAGGTTGCCCCACAGTTCGTGGCCGGAGGCGTGCAGGGCGGCGTTGGCCGAGACGTAGTCGGTCAGCCGCAGCTCGTCCACGCCGAAGCCCTCCGGCGGCTCGGCTATCTCCGCCGCCGCCCGGGCGTAGGGCGAGAAGTCGGGGTGGCCCGCTTCGTCCACCCACACGCCCTGCGGGTGGCGCGCGGCGCGGATCGGGTCGGGAAAATGCACGACCTGTCCGGCGTAGGCCGCGTTCGGCGGAGCGGTCCGCGCGGCGGCTTCGGGTCCGGGAGGTGATCCCAGCCCTTGCGGGCCTGTGGTCATGGCGATTGCCCCCTGCTGCGTCTGAGCTGATGACGACAGCCTAGGGGGTCCGGCAAGAGCCCCGCGGGCCCCGTCCTCCGGCCTGTGGACAACTCGGTCACCGCCGCCCGGTCCGCCCCGGCCGCGCGGGCGCCGGCCTCACTTCCCGCCGGCCGCGGCCCGCAGCTTGTCGGCCTGCTTGCCGGCGATCACCGACCGCAGCGACGCGGTCCCGTGGTCGGCCCGCACCGTCTCGAAGGCCGCGGTGGAGTCGCCGACCCGGATCACGGTCACCAGGGCCACCCCGGAGGAGCCGAGCGCGGGGTCGGAGACGGTGTAGGTCACCTGCTGGTCGCCGAAGGTGCCGCCGACGGCGGCCGACGGGCTGACGCTCTTGACCGCGAAGGTCGAGGTCCGGCCGCTGCGGGTGACCTTGTACCCGGAGCAGTGGGCGACCGCGGCGGACAACTGGTCGAGCACCTGCTCGGCGCGCCCGGCCGGATAGGACGCCACGACCTCCAGCGAGATCGTCTTGGCGCCCGCGTCGGCGGACGCGGTGTCCGTGACCAGGGCGCCGGTGTAGGCGGTCCTGGCGAGCTTCGGCTTCAGGCTCCACTGGTCGGCGACCGGCTGGCAGGCGGCGGGGTCGGTGGTCTGCTCGGCGCCCAGCAACTGGCTGTCGCTGGTCGCGGGCACCACCTTGAGGTGGTCGACGTCCTTGGCGGTGATCACCGAGCCGGTCAGCTTCCCGCTCGCCGCGCTGCCGTCGTCCTTGCTCTTCCCGCCGCCGCAGGCCGCGGTGAGCGCGAGCACTGGCAGCAGCACGGCCACGGGCAGCACCCTGCGGCTACCGGTCAGTAGGCGACGGCGTGGGCGTATCCGCATCGATGAGTACCCCTGAGTCGTGTACGGGCCCGGCACCGCGGCGCCGCCCCTGCCCGCGTGCCGCGTCCGGTCCGGTGCGTCCCGGCCCGGCCCTCGCGGGCGACCGCCCGCTGCCGCGCGACTCTACGGCACCGCGCGCGCCCTGCCTCCTATGGCACTGCTCACAACACGGTCACCACCCGGTCACGAAGAAGTGCCGCCCGGCTCCGGCGCCCGACCCGCCCGCGAGCCCCGGTCCGGGAGCCTCCGCCGGAAACGTCCCCCTCCACCCGCGCTCTCCTCTCCGTGCGCCCCGCCGGTGTGCGCGGCGCATGTCCGCGCGTATCCGCCGCCCCGTCGACGGCGACGGCCTGGCGGCGGATGTGCGCGCTGCGTGTCCGACGTGCGGTCGGGACGTCACAAGACGGTGACATGGCCCACACAGGAAGGTCGCCACACCGCGTTCCGCTTCCCCATCGGATGGCCTGTTTGGCACTCTGATTCGGCATACGGGGGAGCTGCCGCCTTGGGCGGGTGAACGACGGAACGGGGCAGGATATGACAACTCGGCTACCAGCGGCGGACACCGCCGACCCGAGGCTGAGCTGGAGTGCCGCCCGCGACCCCCTGCGGCCCCCGGTGCTCCGGCACCGCCGGGACGGCATCCTGCCCGCGATCGCGGCCGCCCTCTCCATCCGGGACGAGGTGCTGACCTGCACCGGCGCCAAGGGGGAGCAGCCGCCCGTGCTCCACCCGATCGTGCAGGACTTCCTGGACGCCCTCCCGGTCGCCCAGCGCGAGCGGTTCACCGGCCGGTGCCCCGAACCGGTGCTCATTTCCCGTCACCTGACGGCGGTGGAGGCGTCCCGCGGCAAGCGGGCCTCGCGCCGGCCGCTGACGCAGGGCGAGGCCCGCAAGGCCCTGCGCGGCGCCAAGCTCACCGCGCGCCGTATACGCGAGGACGGCGACCCCGCGCACGGCACCTACGCGCCGCCGTGCCGCTCCTGCGCGCCGCTGCTCGCGCACTTCGGGGTGCGCCCCTTCGATCCCGGCGCGGTCCGCGCGTGAGCGCGGGCACGGCGGGCGCCACCCGCTTCCCGGTGGGTGTGGACGCCGCACTGCGCAAGGCCGGCTGGCTGCCGGGCCGCTGGGACATCAAGCAGGCCGAGGAATGGGCGGACCGGCTGCGCGGCCACCTGTCGCCCGGCGGCCACCGGCACGAGGTCTTCCCGGCCGCGGTCGAGGTGTGGGCGGAGTTCGGCGGCCTGCGGATCCCGCCGGTCTCCGGCCCCGGTCGGCAGGTCGCGCCCGCGGCCGTCGTCGTGGACCCGCTGCGCGGCCTGCACCTGGCCCGTACCTTCGGTGACCTCGGACGCGCCCTGGAGACCGCCGTCAGCCCGCTGGGCGAGGAACCCGGGACCGGCGCGCTGCTGGCCATCGACCCCGACGGCCGGGTCTACGCGGTCGACCACACCGGCGACTGGTACGTCGGCCCGGACATCGACCGCGCGCTGGCCGCCCTGGTCGGCGGGGAGCGCCCGGTCCGCCTCACCATGGGCTGAACCGTCCGCGACCCGCGCCGTCCGCGTCCCCACGGTCCGCGACCCGCGCCGTCCGTGGCCGGCATCCGCGGCCCGCGGCCGCGTCGACCCCGGTCGGCGCGGCCGCTCACACCGCGGTGAAGCCGCCGTCCACCGGCAGGATCGCCCCGTGGATGTGCGCCGCCTCGTCGCCCGCGAGGAAGGCGACCGCGGCGGCCACGTCCTCCAGGCGGCCGAACCGGCGGGCGGGGGTGCCCGCCAGGAGCGGGGCGAGCTGGTCGGCGTTGGCGAGGTTCTCCTCGGTGGCGGTGGGGCCCGGCGCGACCGCGTTGACCCGCACGCCGTGCGGACCGTACTCGGCCGCCCAGGACTTGGTCAGGGAGTGCACCGCGGCCTTGGTCATGCTGTACAGGGCGGAGTTCGCCCACCCGCTGGTACCGGTGACGGAGCCCATGTTGACCACCGCGCCGCTGCCGCGCGCGGCCATCGCGGGCACCAGCGCCCCGGTGAGCTGGAACGCGGACTTCACGCTGACCGCGTAGGCGGCGTCCAGGGTCTCCTCGTCGACCTCCGCGGTCGGGCTCGGGGTGAGCAGCAGCGCCGCGTTGTTGACCAGGATGTCGAGGCGGCCGCCGGCCGCGGCCAGCGCCGCGTCCGCGAGGCCGCGCACGGCCGTACCGCCCGCCGCGAGGTCGGCCGGCACGAACACCGCCTTTCCGCCCCGCGCCGAGATCTCCTCGACCACCGCCGCGCCGCGTTCCGCGCGGCGCCCGCTGACCACGACCAGCGCGCCGCGCGCGGCCAGGGTGCGGGCCACCTCCGCCCCGATGCCCGAGGTCGAACCCGTGACCAGTGCGGTCCTGCCGTCGAACTGCCGTTCCATGACCGTCGTCCTCCTGGATGCTGCCCTGATGGGGTGGGTCGGCCGCCGCGCGGCGCCCACGGCGCGCGGCGCCTGCCGCCGTCCGGCGGCACCGCCCGGCGTCCCCCGGCGCTCCGGTGGCGGTACGGCCGAGAGTGGCACCCGGAAAATGGACTGGCAAGTCCAGAAAACCCGGAGCGGTGTGCGAGGCTGGGGGCATGACGCAGCAGCCGGTGAGGCTCACCGCGAAGGGCCGGGCCACCCGTCGGCGCATCGTCGAGGGCGCGGCCGCCGAGATCCGCGAACGGGGCGCGGTCGCCACCACCCTGGACGACGTGTGCCGGGTGACCGCCACGAGCAAGAGCCAGCTCTTCCACTACTTCCCCGGCGGCCGGGAGCAGTTGATGTACGCCGTCGCGGAGTACGAGGCGGACCGGGTGCTGCTGGACCAGGAGCCGTACCTGAGCGACCTGACGTCCTGGGCGGCCTGGGACGCGTGGCGCGACGCGGTGCTCGCCCGCTACCGCCAGCAGGGCATGACGTGCCCGCTGGGCGTCCTGATGACGCAACTGACCCGGACCACGCCCGCCTCCCGCGAGGTGACCGCGCGGCTGCTCCAGCAGTGGCAGCGCATGATCACCGACGGCGTCCGGGCGATGCGCGACCAGGGCGCGACCGCGCCCGGTGTCGATCCCGACCGGGCGGCCGCCGCGTTGCTGGCAGGCATCCAGGGCGGGGTGTCGATCCTGCTCCAGACCGGTCGGCTCACCCACCTCGAAGCGGCCCTCGACGTGGGGATCTCGGGGCTGCGCCCCCCCTGCTGACGGCACGTCGGGGGCAGGCGCGACCGGGCGACCCCGAGCCGGGTGTCCGACCTGAGGACCAGTCCCCTAGGGGGAGACACCTACTTGCGGCGCCCGCCGGTTCGTACCGGCGGATGACGATCGCGCCCGCCGCGTTGCCTACGGTCAGAGGGCGGGATGGAACACCTCGCGCTGACGGCTCACGCGGGGGTGGGGGTAACCCCACCCCGTGGAGGGTGACTTCCACCATCGCCCGGCGCGGCCCGTTCCGGAAGGCTCATGGGTACCGGACGGCAGGCGCCCGCCGCGTACCGGCCCCGCACGACGACGCACCACCCCGCACGACGACGCACCGCGCACGACGACGCAGACGACCAACGGGAGACAGAAGTGACGACGGCTATGACGGTTCCCACAGCCGGGGGCAGCGGAGAACGTTCGGCCGTTGCCGCCGCGGGCCGGTCGGTGACCAAGGCGTACGGCGCCGGCGAGACCCGGGTGGTCGCGCTGGACGCGGTGGACGTGGACATCGCCCGCGGCCGCTTCACCGCGATCATGGGCCCCTCCGGCTCCGGGAAGTCGACCCTCATGCACTGCCTGGCCGGGCTCGACACGGTCAGCGAGGGCCAGATCTGGATCGGCGGGACCGAGATCACCCACCTGAAGGACAAGAAGCTCACCCAGCTCCGCCGGGACAAGATCGGCTTCATCTTCCAGTCGTTCAACCTGCTGCCGACGCTGAACGCGGCGGAGAACATCACGCTGCCGATGGACATCGCCGGCCGGAAGGTCGACCGGGAGTGGATGGACCGGGTGGTGGAGACCGTCGGTCTGGCCGGCCGGCTCAAGCACCGCCCGACGCAACTGTCCGGCGGCCAGCAGCAGCGCGTCGCGGTGGCCCGGGCCCTGGCCGCCCGGCCGGAGATCATCTTCGGCGACGAGCCGACCGGCAACCTGGACTCCCGGGCCGGCGCCGAGGTGCTCGGCTTCCTGCGCCGCTCGGTCGACGAGCTGGGCCAGACCATCGTGATGGTCACCCACGACCCGGTCGCCGCCTCCTACGCCGACCGCGTGCTGTACCTCGCCGACGGCCGGATCGTGGACGAGATGGCCAGCCCCACCGCCGAGTCGGTGCTGGAGCGGATGAAGTCCTTCGACGGTCGCGGGAGGACCTCGTGACCGTCTTCAAGACGTCGGTGCGCAACTTCTTCGCGCACAAGGGCCGGATGGCCCTGTCCGGGGTCGCGGTGCTGCTGTCGGTGGCGTTCATCTGCGGCACCCTGGTCTTCACCGACACCATGACCGCCACCTTCGACAAGCTCTTCGGCAGCACCGCCTCCGACGTCACCGTCAGCGCCAAGGAGGTCAAGAACGAGCAGGCGACCGGCATCCCGGACACCCTGCCGGCCTCTCTCCAGGCCCGGTTGGCGCACGTGACCGGGGTCGCCTCCGCGGTGCCCGACGTCACCAGCGAGGACGTCACCGTCGCCGACGCGCACAACGACAAGATCAGCCCGTCGTCCGGCGCGCCGACGATCGTCAGCAACTGGGACTCCACCGAGACCAAGGCGGTCGAGCTCACCTCCGGCCACCTGCCCACCTCGGACCGCGACGCCGTCATCGACGCCGACACCGCCAAGGCGAAGCACCTGAGGATCGGCGACACGCTGCGCGTCATCGCGCAGCCCGGCGAGTTCCGGGCCACCCTCACCGGCATCGTCACCTTCAAGTCGACCAACCCGGGCGCCGCGGTGGTCTACGTGGACACCGCCGTCGCGCAGTCCAAGCTGCTCGGTCGCACCGACGCCTACACCGGATACGGCCTGACCGCCGCCAAGGGCGTCACGGACGACCAGCTCAAGGCGAACGTGAAGGCCGCGATCGGCGGCCACTACACGATCGACACCGCGGCCGAGACCGCCAAGAAGGACAAGGACCAGCTCGGCGGCTTCCTGAACTTCATGAAGTACGCGATGCTCGGCTTCGCCGGGATCGCGGTCCTGGTCGGCGTCTTCCTGATCGTCAACACCTTCTCCATGCTGGTCGCCCAGCGCACCCGGGAGATCGGCCTGATGCGGGCGCTGGGCTCCAGCCGCCGCCAGGTCAACCGGTCGGTGCTGATCGAGGCGGTGATGCTCGGCGTCAGCGGCTCCGTGGTCGGCATCGGCGGCGGCATCGGCCTGGCCGTCGGCCTGATGAAGCTGATGGGGAAGGCCGGCCTGAAGCTGGACAGTTCGGAGCTGACCATCAAGGCCACCACCCCGGTGGTCGGCCTGGTGGTCGGCGTGGTCGTCACCGTGGTCTCCGCCTACATCCCGGCCCGGCGGGCCGGGCGGATCTCCCCGATGGCCGCGCTGCGCGACGCAGGTACCCCGGCGGACGCCAGGGCCGGACGGATCAGGGCCGCACTGGGCCTGCTGGTGTGCGCCGCCGGCGTGTTCGCGCTGGTCGCCGCCTCGCGGGCGGACAAGGCGTCCTCCGGCGGCGGGATGCTCGGGGTCGGCGTGCTGCTGACCCTCGTCGGCTTCGTGATCGTCGGTCCGCTGCTGGCCGGCGTGGTGGTGCGGGCGGTCAGCGCGGTGCTGCTGCGCTTCTTCGGCCCGATCGGACGGCTCGCGGAGCGCAACGCGCTGCGCAACCCGCGCCGTACCGGGGCCACCGCCTCGGCGCTGATGATCGGCCTGGCGCTGGTGGCCGGCATGTCGGTGGTCGGCTCGTCCATGGTGGCCTCCGCCAGCGACCAGCTCGACAAGTCGGTCGGCGCGGACTTCATCGTCGAGGTCGGCAGCGACGGCGGACAGCCGATCACCCCGGCGGCCGCCAAGGCGATCAGGTCGGCACCCGACCTCGACCACCTCACCGAGTACACGATCGTCAACGCCACGCTCACCACCCCGTCCGGCAGGAAGGTCAAGGACCGGCTCAGCGCCGCGGACCCGACCTACCCGCAGGACGTGCAACTGGACACCACGCAGGGCCGGCTGGCAGACGCCTACGGCAAGGACGCGATGTCCGTGCCGGAGGGCTTCGCGAAGGACAACCACGTCAAGGTCGGCGACGTGATGACCGTGGCGATGGTCGGCGGCCGCACCGCGCACCTGCGGATCGCCGCGGTCACCAGCGACGACACCGCGCTGGAGCACGGCACGCTCTTCACCAGCATCGACACCGCGCGCGCGTACCTGCCGGCGGACAAGATGCCGGGCGACTTCATGATGTTCGGCAAGGCGGCCGACGGCAAGGAGAAGCAGGCGTACGCCGCCCTGAAGGCCAGGACCCACGACTACCCGCAGATCGACGTCCGCGATCAGGCCGACTACAAGCACCTGATCAAGAGCCAGGTCGACCAGTTGCTGTACATGATCTACGCGCTGCTGGCGCTGGCGATCATCGTGGCGGTGCTCGGGGTGGTCAACACCCTGGCGCTGTCGGTGGTGGAGCGCACCCGGGAGATCGGCCTGATGCGGGCGATCGGCACCTCCCGGCGCCAGTTGCGGCGGATGATCCGGCTGGAGTCGGTGGTCATCTCGCTCTTCGGCGCGCTGGTCGGGCTCGGCCTCGGCCTCGGCTGGGGCTCCACCGCCCAGCAGGTGCTGGCCACCCAGGGGCTGCACATCCTGCGCATCCCGTGGAGCACGATCGTGGTCGTCTTCGTGGCGTCGGCGGTGGTCGGCCTGCTGGCCGCGCTGCTGCCGGCCTTCCGGGCGGCGCGGATGAACGTGCTGAACGCGATCGCCACCGACTAGGGTGCGGGGCGGCCGGCCGGGTCACCCCGGCCGGTACGCGAAAGGGCGGCCCCGGACGCGCGAACCTTCCGCGCGCGTCCGGGGCCGCCGTGTCGTGGGCGCCGCGCACGGCGCCCACCGCGGGCGCCGTGCGCGGTCCGGCCGTCAGGACGTGAAGTAGCCGGTGATGTCGGCCAGCAGGTTGACGCTGCCGGCCGAGTTGTAGAAGTCCACCTTGCCGTCCGTCACCGGGACCACCACCAGGTTGGGGATGGTCTGCCCGGCGGGGAAGTTGAGGCTGGAGGTGCCCGGCTGGGTGGTGCCGTCGGGGTAGACGATGACGTGGCCGGTGGTGGTCGGGCTGACCGCGGTGACGTTCATGACCACCGCCGTCACCCCGTCGGCGGGCAGCCCGCCGTGGCCGGTGAGCGGCAGCGTGATCGTCTTCCCGCCGGCGACCGCGCCCTTGACGCCGCCGGTGCCGTTGCGGGTGTCCATCAGCCGGGTCGGCCCGGTGGAGTGGAACACCGAGCCGCTCGCCGCGTAGTAGCCGGTGACGTCGGCCAGGATGTTGACGCTGCCGGCCGAGTTGTAGAAGTCGACCTTCCCGTCGACCACCGGCACCGTCACCAGGTTGGGGATGGTGGTGTTCGCCGGGAAGTTGAGGCTGGAGGTGCCCGGCTGGGTGGTGCCGTCGGGGTAGACGATCAGGTGCCCGGTGGCGGTGGGGCTGACCGCGGTGACGTTCATGACCACGGCCGTCACCCCGTCCACCGGGATGCCGGTGCTGCCGCCGGTGACCTGGAGCGCGACGGTCCGCCCCGCAGTCACCGGACCGGTCACCCCGCCGGTGCCGTCACGCGTGTCCATCAGCCGCTCGGGGCCGACCGGGTCGAACCGCGACCCGGTGGTCGACGAGGTGTAGTAGCCGGTGACGTCGGCGAGGACGTCGACGCTGCCGGCCGAGTTGTAGAAGTCGACCTTGCCGTCGACCACCGGTACCACGACCAGGTTCGCGATGGTGCGGCCGGCGGGGTAGTTGAGGCTGGAGGTGCCCGGCTGGGTGGTGCCGTCGGGGTAGACGATCAGGTGCCCGGTGGTGGTCGGGCTGACGGCGGTGACGTTCATGACCACCGCCGTCACCCCGGCGGCCGGCACCCCGCCGCTGCCCGCGACCTGGAGGCTGATCGTCTTCCCGGCGCCGACCGCGCCCTTGGCGACCCCGGTGCCGTTGCGGGTGTCCATGATCCGGGTCGGGCCCGCCGGGGTGAACGTCCCGGCCGGCGGGGTCGCCGCCGAGGTCGCGGTCACGTCGCTCGCCTTGACGTACCCGAGCCGGTGGTTGAACCGGATCGGGTAGTAGACGGTGGTCCCCACCACCCGCGTCTGGTCGCCCGGCGCGCTCTGGTCGATGTTCTTGGCGTAGTAGTAGTCGGCGTTCACCGGGTCGTCGGCGACGTAGGACTGCCCGGCCGGGATCGTGTAGCCCAGCGGCGCCACGATCTGGGTGTCCTCGCTCGCCACGTCGGCGATCACCGAGGGGTACGCCGACGCCTCCGGGTAGGCCCGCCCGTACACCGGGACCGCGCTGCTGCCGGCCGGCGTGACCACGTGGCGCGCGGTGTTGCCGTTCGCGACCGCGAACTGCCCGCCCGGGTTGTAGAACCACGCCTTCTGCCCGCCGTACCAGATCGCCGTCCAGTCGCCCTGGACGGCCGCCACCACGAAGGACTGCCCGGCGACCGCCTTGTCGGTGAGGTCGGCCGCCTGCGTGGTGCCGGTGGCGACGTGGTCGGCGGCCAGCACCGGGTCGCCGATCAGCGCGGCCGTCGAGGACGGCGAGGTGCGCAGGTAGACGAAGCTGGTCGGCTGCGCGGCACACGGGTCGGGGCTGCACCCGGTGACGGCCGGCTCGTTCGCCGAGGTGAAGGGCGGGTCGATGGTGATCTCACCGCCCACCACCGGGGTGCCGCCGCCACCGGGGGTGGCGCCGAGCAGGTCCAGGTAGTGCGACCAGTTCCAGTACGGGCCCGGGTCCCAGTGCATGCTGGTGAGCTGGGCGGTCTGCGGCGACGGCACGTCGTCGTGGCCGAGGATGTGCTGCCGGTCCAGCGGCACCCCGAACCGGTTCGCCAGGTAGCGCACCAGCGCGGCCGACGACTCGTACAGCGACTCGCTGTACCAGGAGGCGCCGGAGATCGCGAAGCCCTCGTGCTCGATGCCGACCGAGTGCGTGTTGACGTAGTAGTTGCCGGCGTGCCAGGCCACGTTCTTGGTCTGCACGACCTGGGTGACCAGGCCGTCGGACGAGCGCACGATGTAGTGCGGGGTGGCGTACTGGGCCGGGTCCTGGAATATCCCGAGCGCGCTGCTGTAGCTGCCCTCCGTGTCGTGGATGACGATGTACTTGATGGTGTTGCCGTCGGCCGGGCGGTTCGCCAGGTCGTAACTGCCGTACTTCGACTTGTCGTCCGGGTCGGTCTGCTTGTACGCGGCCGGCACGTAGTTGCACGTCAGGCCGGACGGGCACTCCGGAGTCGGGTTCGCGGCGGGGGTGGCGGCGGTGCCGGCCGCCCGGGTCTCCCGCGCGGCCTCCGCGGTCGCCGACGGCAGGCCCAGGCGCGCCAGCGCCGAGGTCCGCGGCGCCACGGACGGCTCGGCGGCCAGCGTGACCTGCTGGCCGTCGGCGGTGGTGCGCGCGACCCCCGCCCGCAGCGTGGTGTACACGCGGTCCGCGTACTGCCCGGCGCCCTGGGCGTCGGTGGACTGGCTGAAGCGCGCCACCGCGCCGTACCAGGCGCCCGGGTCGGCCGGCAGGGAGCCGGCGAGCTGCTTCTCGTAGTGCGCGAGCAGCGCGGCGCCGCCGCGCACGCTCTGCAGCGGGTCGGTGCGCAGCCGCGCCTGCGCGGTGCCGGTCAGCGCCGCGGCCGCGTCCAGGGTGCGGTAGGCGGCGGTCGGACCGGCCGCCGCCGGGGCGGCGGCGGTGGCGCGCGGTGCGGCGCTGCCGCCCGCGCCGCGCTGGTCGGTGTCCGGGGCCGTGCCCGCGGCCCGCAGCGTGGCGGTGTCCACATGGGTCAGGCCCATGACGTTGTAGTTGCCGGTGGTGCTCGGCGCCCCGGCGTGCGTGTCCCACAGCGACTGGTGGTAGGCCACCGCCATGAGCAGGCCCTCGGGCACGTGGAACTCCTTCGCGGCGCTCGCGAAGTCCTGCTGGAGCGTCCCGTGCGCGGCGCCCGGCGTGCTTCCGGCGGCCGTGCCGCCCGCGGTCGCACCGCCGGCCGGTGCGGCCTGCGCCGCCCCCGTCCAGGACAGCGCGCCGGCGACCAGCGCGGCCACCGTGGCCGTCCATGCCCCCCGCGGTCCTCTGCGGCGCCCCTGATCTGTCGGTCTCAAGGTCCCTCCCCACCGTGTTCGGTTGCCCGCGCCCGGTGTGCCGGGCCCGGAGCTGGCAACGTAGCAGCCGCCTCCCTCAGCACAGCGGCCACAGCGGCGGTCCGGCGGTGACTGTCACCGGTACGTCGTACGCTGGAAGGACCCCCGGCCCGTGCGACGTGTCGGGCGCTTCGCGTTGCTCTGCCTCAACCTCCGGGACGGAACCCTGATGAGTCTGAACGGTCTGGTCGACGTCGTCGTCGAGGACGCCGCTCTCGCCGAGGCGGTCGAGTCCGCCGCCGCGGGCAACCGCCCACAGGTCGACCTGGTCGGCCCGCCCGCCGCCCGCCCGCTGGTGGTCGCCGCGCTGGCCGCCCGCGCGCGCCGCACGGTCCTGGCGGTCACCGCCACCGGCCGCGAGGCCGAGGACCTGACGGCGGCGCTGCGCTCGCTGCTGCCGCCGGACGCGGTGGTGGAGTACCCCTCGTGGGAGACGCTGCCGCACGAGCGGCTGTCGCCGCGCAGCGACACCGTGGGCCGGCGGCTGGCGGTGCTGCGCCGGCTGGCGCACCCGCACGCCGGCGACGTGGCGGCCGGCCCGGTCCAGGTGGTGGTCGCGCCGATCAGGTCGGTGCTCCAGCCGCAGGTCAAGGGGCTCGGCGACCTGGAGCCGGTCTCCCTGCGCAGGGGCGGCAGCGCGGACCTGGACACGGTGGTCGACGCCCTCGCGGCGGCCGCGTACGCCCGGGTGGAGCTGGTCGAGAAGCGCGGCGAGTTCGCGGTGCGCGGCGGCATCCTCGACGTCTTCCCGCCGACCGAGGAGCACCCGCTGCGGGTGGAGTTCTGGGGCGACGAGGTCGAGGAGATCCGTTACTTCAAGGTCGCCGACCAGCGCTCCCTGGAAGTGGCCGAGCACGGACTGTGGGCGCCGCCCTGCCGCGAGCTGCTGCTCACCGCCCAGGTCAGGGAGCGGGCGGCGGCGCTTGCCGCCGAGCACCCCGAGCTGGAGGAACTGCTCGGCAGGATCGCCGAGGGCATCGCGGTCGAGGGCATGGAGTCGCTGGCCCCGGTGCTGGTCGACGACATGGAACTGCTGCTGGACGTGCTGCCGGCCGGTTCGACGGCGGTGGTCTGCGACCCGGAGCGGGTCCGGACCCGCGCGGCGGACCTGGTGGCGACCTCCCGGGAGTTCCTGGAGGCGTCCTGGGCGGCCTCGGCGGGCGGGGGAGCGGCGCCGATCGACCTGGGCGCCGCCTCCCTGTGGTCCATCGCCGACGTCCGGGAGCACGCCCGCACGCTGGGCACCCCGTGGTGGTCGGTGAGCCCGTTCGCCGCCGACGAGCAGGGCGCCGCGCCCGCCGGGCCGTACGACGACCGCCCGACGCAGGGGCCCGAGCTGGAGTTCGGCGACACCCTGCGGCTGGGCATGCACGCGCCCGAGCTGTACCGCGGGGACACCGCCCGCGCGCTCGCCGACACCAAGGGCTGGCTGGCCGACGGCTGGCGCGCGGTCTACGTCACGGAGGGCCACGGACCGGCCGCGCGGCTGGTGGAGGTGCTGGGCGGCGAGGGCATCGCGGCCCGGCTGGACCCGGAGCTGGCCGGACCGGAGCAGCTCGCGCCCTCGGTGGTGCACGTGGCGACCGGGTCGCTGGAGCACGGCTTCGTGGACGCCGCGCTCAAGGTCGCGGTGCTCACCGAGACCGACCTGTCCGGGCAGCGGTCCACCGCCAAGGACATGGGGCGGATGCCCTCGCGCCGCCGCAAGACCATCGACCCGCTCACCCTCACCGGCGGCGACTACATCGTGCACGAGCAGCACGGCGTCGGCCGCTACGTGGAGATGGTGCAGCGCACCGTCCAGGGCGCCACCCGCGAGTACCTGGTCGTGGAGTACGCCCCAGCCAAGCGCGGCCAGCCGGGCGACCGGCTCTTCGTCCCCACCGACCAGCTCGAACAGGTCACCAAGTACGTGGGGGGCGAGGCCCCCTCGCTGCACCGGCTGGGCGGCGCGGACTGGACGAAGACCAAGGCGCGGGCGAAGAAGGCGGTCAAGGAGATCGCCGCCGACCTGATCCGGCTGTACTCCGCGCGCATGGCCGCCCCCGGCCACACGTTCGGCCCCGACACGCCCTGGCAGCGCGAGCTGGAGGACGCCTTCCCGTACGCGGAGACGCCCGACCAGCTCACCACCATCGCCGAGGTCAAGTCGGACATGGAGAAGTCCGTGCCGATGGACCGGCTGATCTGCGGCGACGTCGGGTACGGCAAGACCGAGATCGCGGTGCGCGCCGCGTTCAAGGCGGTGCAGGACGGCAAGCAGGTGGCGGTCCTGGTGCCGACCACCCTGCTGGTGCAGCAGCACATGGGCACCTTCGCCGAGCGGTACTCCCAGTTCCCGGTGAACGTCCGCGCCCTGTCCCGCTTCCAGAGCGACACCGAGGCGAAGGCGGTGCTGGAGGGGCTGCGGGACGGCAGCGTCGACCTGGTGATCGGCACCCACCGGCTGTTCTCGTCGGAGACGAAGTTCAAGGACCTCGGCCTGGTCATCGTGGACGAGGAGCAGCGGTTCGGCGTCGAGCACAAGGAGCAGCTCAAGAAGCTGCGGGCCAACGTCGACGTGCTCACCATGTCCGCGACGCCGATCCCGCGCACCCTGGAGATGGCGGTCACCGGCATCCGCGAGATGTCCACGATCACCACCCCGCCCGAGGAGCGGCACCCGGTGCTCACCTTCGTCGGTCCGTACGAGGACAAGCAGATCGGCGCCGCCATCCGCCGTGAACTGCTGCGCGAGGGCCAGGTCTTCTACATCCACAACCGGGTGGAGTCGATCGACCGGGCGGCGGCGCGGCTGCGCGCGATCGTCCCGGAGGCGCGCATCGCCACCGCGCACGGGCAGATGGGGGAGTCGCAGTTGGAACAGGTGGTGGTCGACTTCTGGGAGAAGCGGTTCGACGTCCTGGTGTCCACCACGATCGTGGAGTCCGGCATCGACATCGCCAACGCCAACACCCTCATCGTCGAGCGCGGCGACACCTTCGGCCTGTCCCAGCTCCACCAGTTGCGCGGCCGGGTGGGGCGCTCCCGGGAACGCGGCTACGCGTACTTCCTGTACCCGCCGGAGAAGCCGCTCACCGAGACCGCGCACGAGCGGCTGGCCACCATCGCCCAGCACACCGAGATGGGCGCGGGCATGTACGTGGCGATGAAGGACCTGGAGATCCGCGGCGCGGGCAACCTGCTCGGCGGCGAGCAGTCCGGCCACATCGCCGGCGTCGGCTTCGACCTGTACGTGCGGATGGTCGGCGAGGCGGTCGCGGACTACCGCAACGCGCTGGAGAACGGCGGCGAGGCGGAGGAGGAGCTGCTGGAGGTGAAGATCGAGCTGCCGGTCGACGCGCACGTCCCGCACGACTACGCGCCGGGCGAGCGGCTGCGGCTCCAGGCGTACCGGTCGATCGCCGCCGCCACCAGCGAGGAGGACATCGCGGCGGTGCGCGAGGAACTGGTCGACCGGTACGGCAAACTGCCCGAGCCGGTGGAGAACCTGCTGCTGGTCGCCGCGCTGCGGATACTCGCCCGCAAGGTGGGCGTCGGCGACATCACCCTCCAGGGCGGCAACGTCCGCTTCGGGCCGGTGGAGCTGCGCGAGTCCCAGGAGCTGCGGCTCGCCCGCGTCTACCCGCGCTCGGTGGTCCGGCACGCCACCAAGCAGGTGCTGGTGCCGCGCCCGGCGACCGCGCGGATCGGCGGGAAGCCGGTGGTGGGCCGCGAACTGCTCCAGTGGACCGCGGAGTTCCTGACCACGGTGCTCGACAACTGAGCCGCGCGGTGCGCCCGGTTGCCGGGACCGCTCCCGGCAACCGGGCGCCCGTGGCGTCCCGGGCGCCCGGCGGTCCGCTGTCCTGGCGGCCGGGCGTCCGCCGGGCCCCGGCCGCGGGCGGCTACTTCGTGCCGGCGGCCAGCCCCAGCACCACGTAGCCCTGGTTCTCCGCGACCAGGGTGTAGGTCGCGGCCGGGTGCAACTGCTTGGCGTACGTCAGCGGGTCGCCGGCCCAGCCGGAGGTGTTGTCCAGCGCGATGTACTGCGGGGTGACGCCCTCGGTGTCGCCCACCCAGTACACGGTGGTGCGGTGCACCAGGTGGCTGATCGGGCCGACGTTGGCCTCCACGGTGGCCCCGTCGGGGATCTGGTCGAGGGTGTGCTCGATCGCCTTGGTGCGGGCGTCGACCTTGTAGGTGGCCGAGTGGTCGAGCGCCGCCAGCGGGAGGGTCATCGTCAGCGCCAGGGCGGCGCCCGCGGCGGCCGCCGGCAGGCCGGAGGCGTAGGAGCGCAGCCAGGGGCGCGGGCTGCGCCGGCAGGACGCGGCGGCGTCCACCAGGGCGAGCATCACCACCGGCATCAGTACGGCGCTGTAGTGCCAGTCGGTGCCCCAGTAGTGGTCGTCGTGGGAGACGAACCGCCAGCCGATGGTGGGCAGCGCGGCCAGGATCAGCGGGGAGCGCAGCGCGAGCAGCCCGGAGGTGGGCAGCAGGATCCACAGCAGGGTGTGCAGCGCGGTGTCGAACGGGATGTGCCCGGGCATCGGGGCGCCGTTCCCGTTCAGCTTGTTCCAGTAGTCGTAGCCGCCGGTGGTGTTGAACGCCGGGATGATCACGGCGAAGGCGAGCGCGGACATGAGGACCCCGAAGCCGGCCAGGCCCAGCGCCCAGGGGCCGAAGCGCAGCGCGTCCGCGGTCCGCCCGCCGTACGGCCCGTGGCCTCCGTGGCCCCCGTGGCCGTCGGGGTCCTCGTCCGGGGCGTCCGCGCCGTCCCGGTCGGCGGCTCCGTCCGCGCCGGGGCCGAGGCCCTGCGCCGCCGCGGGCGTCCCCCCGGCGCGCTCCGCGGACCCCGCGGACTCCGCCGCCTCCGGCCCGGGCGCGACGGCCGCCGCACCGCCGCCTGCCGGGTCCGGCTCCTGCCGGGTGCGCCACCACACGATCAGGCCGATCGCCGCGGCGGTCACCCCCATGTCCTCCTTGACGAAGACCAGCGGCACCGCCCACCACATCGCCGCCGCCCACCGCCGCCGCAGCACCGCCTCCAGGGAGAACGCCAGCAGCGGCATCGCGAAGGCGATCTCGTGGAAGTCGAACTGGACGGCCTTCTGCACCCCCCACGACAGCGCGTACGCCACCCCGATCGCGAGTCCGCGCCCGCGTCCGAGCAGCAGCCCGGCCACCCGGGTCACCGGGACCACCGACACCGCGAACAGCAGCGCCTGCGCGACCAGCAGCGTCACCGGGGTCGGGAAGACCCGGTAGAAGGGCGCGACCAGGGCGGTGATCGGGCTGAAGTGGTCGCCGAGGATGTTGAAGCCGGGCCCCTTGAGGTCGGCGACCGGCGCGTGCAGGTGGGCGTAGGACTTGATCGCCTGCTCGAAGATGCCCAGGTCCCACGACATGGTCAGCAGTTGCCGGTAGCGGGTCACCGACAGCGCCGTGTAGGCCGCGAAGAAGACGACCGCCAGCAGGTAGGGGTCCGCACCGCCGCCGGACATGCGCAGCCGCAGCCCCTCGATGCCGCCGGCGGCCCGTGCCGCCCCGGTGCCCGGCGCGGAGTCGGCCTCCTGCGCCGGGATGACGGCCTCGGCCCTGTCCATGCTCGTCCTCCAGCGGAAGCGGGGTCGGGTCTGCCGGAAAAGATACGGGACGACGCTGTGCCGGCGCCGCCCCCGCGCGCCGCCGGCCCCGCCTGACGGGCTTCGCCGGCACCTCCGCACGCTCCCGGCCGCAGGGCGGAACCGGAGGGGTCGAAATAGTTGTCCACAGGTCGGGGGAGAGCAGGGGACGGCCGCCGGTCGCGGCCGATACGCTCACAGGGTGTTCGCCGAGGGGCGGGCGCGCGGACATCCGACCGGTGCCCGCGCGGCGGCGGACGTCGAGCAGCAGTCCGCCCGCCGTCCGCTGCCCGACGAACGCAGGAGCACCCACATGTACGGCCCAGGTCCGGTGACGCAGGGGCCCAAGCCCGCCGACCCCACGACTGCCGTCGTGCTGCGGGTGATCCTCACCGTGGTGCCCGTGGTCACCCTGGGCTTCCTCGCCTGGGTGTCGATGCTCTACCTGGCGGTGCTGCGCAAGCGCAGCACCGACTGGCTGGTGCTCGCCGTCGCGGTCGGCATGGCCGTGATCGCCGTGGTCTGCTTCGGCCTGTCCCACGACGACGACTGGCAGGCCAACACCGGCGCCACTCTGATCCTGATCTGCATGTTCGGCGGCGCCGTGTACTTCCTGGTCGCCGACGTCCTCAGGTACCGCGCCGCCCGCCGGGGCCGGCCCGCCGCGGTGGCCGGCTACCCGCCGCAGAACCCGTACGCCACCGGCTTCGGCGGCCCCGTCCCGATGGCCCGCCCGGCGCAGCAGGGCTACCCGGCCCCCCGGCAGTACCCCGGGCCCGCCCGCGCGGCCACCCCGCCACCGGTGAACCGCCCCTCCACCCCGCCGCCCGCGAACCGCCCCGCCGCCCCGGGCCCGGTCGGCGGACCGTCCACCCCGCCGCGCAACCCCACCCCGCCCCCGAACACCGCCCCGAACTCCGCACCGCACTCCACGCCGCAGCCGGCCCCCCGCATCGACCAGGTCAGGGCGGAGCTCGACGAGCTGAGCGACTTCCTGCGCAAGGAGCGCGGCGAGGGCCGGGACAGCGGTGAGGGCGGGGCGGCCAGATGACCGGTCGGCTCATCGCCGGGCGGTACGAACTGGCCTCGGTCATCGGCCAGGGCGGCATGGGGCAGGTGTGGACCGCCTACGACCGGCGGTTGGACCGCCGGGTGGCGGTGAAGCTGCTGCGCCCGGACAAGGTCGCCGGCGGGGAGAACGTGGAGGAGCTGCGGCAGCGCTTCGACCGCGAGTGCCGGGTCACCGCGCAGGTCGACCACCCGGGCCTGGTCACCGTCCACGACGCGGGCGCCGACGGCGACGAGCTGTACCTGGTGATGCAGTTCGTGGAGGGCGGCGACCTCGGCGCGCACCTGGCCGCGCACACGCCGTACCCCTGGCCGTGGGCGGTCGCCGTCGGTGCGCAGCTTTGCGCGGCGCTGTCGGCGGTGCACGCCGTCCCGATCGTCCACCGCGACCTCAAGCCGCGGAACGTGATGGTCAGGACCGACGGCACCGTCACCGTGCTCGACCTGGGCGTGGCGTCCGTGATGGACACCGACACCACCCGGCTCACGCACACCGGGACACCGATCGGCAGCCCCGCCTACATGGCGCCCGAGCAGGCGATGGGCGGCGCGATCGGCCCGCGCACCGACCTGTACGCCCTCGGCGTGGTGCTGCACGAACTCCTCGGCGGCGAGGTCCCGTTCAACGCCCCCACCGCCCTCGGCGTGCTGCACGGCCACCTGTACGAGCAGCCGACGCCGCTGCGCCGGATACGGCCCCAGGTGCCCGAGCCGCTGGAGGCCCTGGTGCTGCGGCTGCTCGCCAAGGACCCGCAGGACCGCCCCGAGGACGCCCAGGACGCCTTCCGGCAGCTCGTCGCCCTGGTGCCGCCGCCCGGCGCGGACCGCTCCGCGCCGCTCGGCCCGATGGACCCGACCCGGCCGTTCCTGCGCCCGCACGCCCCGTGGCCGGACAAGCCCGCACCCGCGCCGCTGCCCGAGCGCCCCGCGCACCCGCCGGCGGTGAACTCCGCCGGCCCCGACCTGGCCGCCGCGGTCGACGAGGTGCGCCGGCTGCTGGCGGCCGGCCGGATCACCCAGGCCGTCGACGTGCTCGGCGGGCTGCTGCCGGCCGCCGCGACGAAGCACGGCGAGCACTCCCCGGTGCTGCGCAGCCTGCGCAAGCAGTACGCCGCGACCTTGATGGAGGACGGCCAGTACCGTCGCGCGCTGCCCGAACTGCGCCGCCTGTCCGATGAGTTCGCCTCCCAGTACGGCGGCGCGGACCGGACGGCCCTGCAGTACCGCTACGAAGCCGCCCAGTGCCTGGAGCAGTTGGGCGACACCACCTCCGCGCTGTCCGAGTACCGCGTCCTGCTGCCGTACTTCGAGCGCTGGGCGGCCGCCGACCCCGGACCGCCGCTGGAGATCAGGCGCCGGATCGGCCACCTGCTGCTGTCCGTCGGGGACCGCCGCGCGGCACGCGACGTGCTGACCCGCCTGCTGTACGACGCCGAGCGCGTCCGCGGTCCCCACCATCCTTTTCCGGCCGAAGTGCGCCGTACTCTCGCCTGGTTGGGGCATGTCCAGGGGTAAGGGACATGGCTGGAGGGGCGGTTCGCGCCCCGGACGACTTCTTCGAAGGTGAGTGATGGGGATACGTAGGACGCGGGCGCTGGCCTGCACGGCGGTGGTGGCCGCGACGCTGGGCGTCGCCGGGTGCAAGGTCACCACCCAGGGCGCGGACCCCACCGGTACCGCGGCCACCAGCGGCACCACCGCCGCCAGCGCCGCTCCGGGCAGCGCGCTGGCCGCCGCGAACGCGCTTCCGGTCAAGGGGCGGGCCCCGAAGACCGGTTACTCGCGGGACCAGTTCGGCCCCGCGTGGGCCGACGTGGACCACAACCACTGCGACACCCGCGACGACATACTGACCCGCGACCTCACCAAGAGGACCTACCGGGCCGGCACCAAGGACTGCATCGTGACCGGCGGCACCCTCGCCGACCCGTACACCGGCACGCAGATCGTCTACAAGCGCGGCGCCAGCAAGGTGGACATCGACCACGCGGTGGCCCTGTCCGACGCCTGGCAGAAGGGCGCGCAGCAGTGGTCCAAGGACCGCCGCGAGGACTTCGCCAACGACCCGCTGAACCTGCTCGCCGTCGACTCGTCCACCAACCGCCGTAAGAGCGACGGCGACACCGCGACCTGGCTGCCGCCGAACACGTCCTACCGCTGCTCCTACGTGGCCCGCCAGGTCGCGGTGAAGAAGAAGTACGGGCTGTGGGTCAGCAGCGCGGAGAAGGACGCCATGCGCAAGGTGCTGAACACCTGCCCGAAGCAGGCGCTGCCGACCGGTTGATCCCGGGGCCGCAACCCTCCCGGCGCGGATCACGTTGTGCACGGTGCTGGATATCGGCCGCCGTTGGTCAATATCCTCGTGCCCGATCATCCATCACGCCAGGAACGCGAGACGCGGGGCGCGGGGACAACCTCCCCGCGGCTCACCGCCGTCACCCGCCGGGAGGCACACATGGTCCGCCGCCGCACCGCCGCCGTCTCCACCGCAGCAATCGCCCTGCTGCTCGCGTCGCCCGCGCTGACCGCGTGCGGGTCCGGCCCCGACCGCGCGGGCGCGGCCGCGGTGGTCGGCGACCAGCGGATCGCCGTGTCGACCGTGCAGGCGCGGGTCACCGACCTGCGCGACGCCGCGAGCGGCGACCCGCAGGCCGAGCAGGCGGTGGCCGGCGCGACCCAGTTGCCCACCCAGGTGCTCAACGTCATCGTGCAGAACCGGGTGGTCGACCGGGCGCTCGCCGACAAGCACCTGACGGTGACCGCGGGCGAGGTGCAGCGGGAGTACGACGCGGAGGTGCAGCAACTCGCCGGCGGCAGCCGCGAGCAGTACGAGGCCGGCATGCTCGCGCAGTACGGCACGCCGCCCGACCAGATCGACAGCTACCTGCGCGAGAAGATCGGCATCACGAAGATCATCGCCGCGCTCGGCTACCAGCCGGGCAGCGACGGCGGCGAGAAGGCGCTGGAGGACTACATGGTGAAGACCGCCAAGTCCCTCGACGTGCACATCAACCCGCGGTACGGCGTGTGGGACGGCACGAGCGCGTCCATCGGCAAGGTCAAGGACCCGTGGGTGGTCGACAAGACGCCGGTGGCCGGCACCGACGACACCGCGGCGGCCGTCGGCGTCGCCTGACCGGCCCGACCGCCTGCCTGCCGGCCCGACCGCCTGCCTGCCGGCCCGACCGCCTGCCTGCCGGTCTGCCCGGCTGGCCGGCCGGTCGGGCCGCCCGCCCGACGTCCACCCGGCGCCGCGAGGTACGTTCGTGGGGTGACCGAAGAACCCGACGCCGTGCCCGCCGGACGCCTGGTGCTGCTCACCATGAGCCACCGGGTCGCCCCCGGCCTGCTGTCCTGGCCCGCCTGGCAGGTGCTGCGCGCGGCCGACCGCGTGCTGTGCGCCGACCCGGAGCACCCGCAGCTCCCCTACCTGCGGCAGGCCGGTATCGCCGTCGAGGCGGCGACGCCGACCGGGCAGCAGCTCGTGGACGCCGCCGCGGGCGGCCGCACCGTGGTGTACCTGCCGCCGGACGCCGGGGCGGACCGCGCCGTCACCGACGAACTGGCCCGGTTGGGCGGCTCCGGTCGCGTCGCGATGCCCGAACTGGAGCTGCTGCCCGGGTCGTACGACCTGCCCGGCGCCCGGCTGCTCGACCTGGTGCGGGTGATGGACCGGATCAGGGCCGAGTGCCCGTGGAGCGCGGTCCGCACCCACGAGGACCTCGCCCCGTACGGCATCGAGGAGATGTACGAACTCGTCGAGGCGATCGAGGAGGGCGACCGCACCGCCGTCCGTGAGGAGTTGGGCGACGTGCTGCTCCAGGTGGCCTTCCACGCCGCCGTCGCCGAGGACGACCCGGAGGACCCGTACGACATCGACGACGTCGCCGCGGGCCTGATCGCCAAGCTCGTCCACCGCCACCCGCACGTCTTCGGCGACGAGCACGCGAGCACCCCGGAGGAGGTCCGGGAGATCTGGGCGCGGCGCAAGAGCGCGGAGAAGGTCCGGGAGTCCGTCACCGAGGGCGTCCCGGTCGCCGCGCCCGCGCTCGCGCTCGCGGCGAAGCTCGCCTCCCGGGCGGGTGACGCCGGGCTGCCCGTGCCCGCCGCCCCGGCCGGGCCCGTGCCCGACGGCGAGGACGCGCTCGGCGACCACCTGCTCGCGCTCGCCGCCGCCGCGCAGGCCGCCGGCCTCGACCCGGAACGCGCCCTGCGGCACGCCGCGCGCCGCTACCGCGCGGCGACGAAGGCGGCGGAGGCGGCGGCGCGCAGCGATGCCGACCACGACGGCAACGGCCGTACCGTAGAAGGCGGTTGACACCGGTGCGGGTCGAGGTGCCCTACGCCTGGCCGACCGGTGAGGCGGAGGCCCGCGCCCTCCAGGAGCGGCTGCGGCCGCTCGCCGACCACCGCGGCCCCGGTCCGGCCGCGCCCCGCCTCGTCGCGGGCCTCGACGTCGCCTACGCCGGCGACGGGCGCGGCACCGGCGACCTGGTCGCGGCGGCCGTCGTGGTCATCGACACCGCGACGCACGACGTGGTCGAGCGGGCCACGGCCACCGCGGCCACGGCGTTCCCGTACGTCCCGGGCCTGTTCGCCTTCCGTGAGCTGCCCGCGCTGGTCGCCGCGCTGCGCCGACTGGAGGCGGTCCCCGACCTGTTGCTGTGCGACGGGCACGGCCGCTCGCACCCGCGCCGCTTCGGGCTCGCCTGCCACCTCGGGGTGCTCACCGGCCTGCCGACGGCGGGCGTCGCCAAGACCCCGTTCACCGGCCGCCACGACCCGGCCGCCCTCGGGCCGGACCGCGGCGCCCACGCCGACCTGGTGGACGGCGGCGAGGTCGTCGGCCGCGCGCTGCGCACCCGGGCGGGCGTCAAGCCGGTGTACGTCTCCACCGGCCACCTCGTCGACCTGCCGACGGCCTGCGCCCGGGTCCTGGAGCTGGCGCCGCGCCACCGGCTCCCCGAGACCACCCGCCAGGCCGACCACCTCAGCCGTGAGGCGCTGCGCGCGGCAACGGGATAGCGCCGCGCGTCAGGCGTCCTGCCCCGCCCCGTCGCCGGGGCGACCGCGCCGAAGCCTGGTCAGGTCGGCGTCCACGACGAAGGGCACCGCGACCTTGAGCCGGTCGTGGTGGATGCCGGTGATCGCGTACGCACCGGTGGCGGGGTCGAGCTCGTAGACGTACACGACGGGCGTGCCGTCGTTCTCCTCCACCCGCCAGAAGTGACGGATACCGGCCTTCGCGTACTTCCTCGGCTTCAGTTCGCGGTCACGGCCGACCGACTCCGGTGAGACGACCTCGACCGCCAGCACGATCTGCGACGGGTCGAACGAGGTCTGCCGCAACTGGCCCAGCGCGGAGTACGGCACGACCATCAGGTCGGGCTCCGGCCGGTCCCGCCCGTCCAGCGTGACGGTCATCTCCCGGATCACGTCGTACTCCTCCGGCGCCTGGTCCAGCAGCGCGGTCTCCAGCAGCCGGAGCACGGCCATGTGGAAATAGGTCTGCGGACTCACGAAGAACAGCCCTCCGTCGATCATCTCGGTGTGTGACGGGAGGCCCGGAATACTGTCCAGGTCATCCGCGGTCCACCCACCGGACGGAGGCATGGGCCAGGTGAAGCCCGTGTCCTGATCGCCTTCGGCTGGGGTACTCATCAGCGCTCCCATGCGACGGATTGTGGCGCGTACCGGAAGCGTACCCAGACGAAAAGAAGATCGATCACTCGAACGGGTGAAGTCGGGTTGGGTGTACCGCGTTGACCTGCGAAGACGTGGGTGCCGAGGGCTCGGCCGCCCGGTGTGCCCCGGGCGCGGGGCCGGCGGGTAGCGTCGGGAGGGTGACCGATACGACGCGGCCGTCGCCGGAGCTCTTCTCCTGGGAGTTCGCCACCGACCCCTATCCCGCGTACGCCTGGCTGCGCGAGCACGCGCCGGTGCGCTGGACCACGCTGCCGAGCGGGGTCGACGCGTGGCTGGTGACCCGTTACGCCGACGCGCGGCAGGCGCTGGCCGACCCGCGGCTGAGCAAGAACCCGGTGCACCACGCGGGGGAGTCCGGGGCGAAGGGGAAGACCGGCATCCCGGGGGAGCGGACCGCGGAGCTGACGACGCACCTGCTCAACATCGACCCGCCCGACCACACCCGGCTGCGCCGCCTGGTGTCCAAGGCGTTCACCCCGCGTACGGTCGCGCTGTTCGAGCCGCGGGTACGCGAGTTGACGGACGGCTTCATCGACGCCTTCGCCGGCCGGGGGGAGGCGGACCTCATCCACGAGTTCGCCTTCCCGCTGCCCATCTACGCCATCTGCGACCTGCTCGGTGTGCCGCGGGAGGACCAGGACGACTTCCGGGACTGGGCCGGGATGATGGTGCGTCACGCGGCGCCCGGTCAGGGCGGCGGCCCCCGCGGCGGGGTGGCCCGGGCGGTGAAGCGGATGCGGGCGTACCTCGTGGAGCTGATCCACCGCAAGCGCGGCGACCTCGGCGACGACCTGATCTCGGCGCTGATCCGCGCCGGCGACCACGGCGAGCACCTGACGGAGAACGAGGCCGCCGCGATGGCCTTCATCCTGCTGTTCGCCGGCTTCGAGACGACCGTCAACCTGATCGGCAACGGTGTGCACACCCTGCTCGCCCACCCCGCGCAGCGCGCCGCCCTCCAGGAGGCACTGGCCGCGGGCGACGACACGCTGCTCGGCTCCGCCGTCGAGGAACTGCTGCGCTACGACGGCCCGGTCGAGATGGCCACCTGGCGGTACGCCACCGAGCCGCTGGAGATCGGCGGCCGGGCCGTCGCGGCGGGCGACCCGGTGCTGGTGGTGCTCGCCGCGGCCGACCGCGACCCGGCCAGGTTCACCGCGCCGGACACCCCCGACCTCGGCCGCCGGGACAACCCCCACCTCGGCTACGGCCACGGCATCCATTACTGCCTGGGCGCGCCGCTGGCGCGGCTGGAGGCTCGCACCGCGCTCGCCGCTCTGCTCACCCGGCTGCCTGACCTGCGGCTGGCGGTGGAGCCCGCCGAACTGCGCTGGCGCGGCGGCCTGATCATGCGTGGACTGCGCACCCTGCCGGTGGAGTTCACCGCCGTGGCACCACCCGCAAGCTGACGTGCCGTCAGCACCGTGATCCCGACGTGATGATCGCTACATCGACTTGTGACGCACTGGCCAAGGCCGCTACGTTCTGCGGTCAACGCAAGGACGTTCACGGCGCGGCCGCCGGCACGAGGCGCGGCCGGGTGCACGGAACGGCCTACGGCTTGAACGAAAGGCGACCGCATGCTCTCGTCCGGTAACGGCCGGCACCGACGCCCCCGGCAGGCCCCGGCGGCTGTGGTGACCGTGGCTACCGCCGCCGCGACAGGCGTCGGCATCGCGCTTCCGCTGATCAGCGCCGGTTCCGCCCAGGCGGCCAGCGCGAGCACCTGGGACAAGGTCGCCCAGTGCGAGTCCAACGGCGTGTGGAGCGCGAACACCGACAACGGCTTCTTCGGCGGCCTGGCGATCACCCAGAAGACCTGGGACCAGTACGGCGGCGACGCGTACGCGAAGCGCCCCGACCTCGCCACCCGGGACCAGCAGATCTCCGTGGCGGAGAAGGTCCTCGCCGACCTGGGCCCCAACGCGTGGCCCGGCTGCGAGATCACCACCGGGCTGCTCATCGACACCTCGACCCCGGACGTCGACCCGAGTACCACCCCGGCGCCCGACCCCTCGGGCCCCACCGGCATCCAGCCCAGCGCCGGCGCGACCACCGCGCCGACCGACTCCGGGACGCCCACCACGTCGCCGACCGCGCCCGACGGCTCCGGCACACCCACCACGGGTACGTCCACCACGGACACCCCGACCACGGGCGGCACGGACGCGCCGACCGGCTCCGGGGCGCCCACCACGTCGCCGACCGCGCCCGACGGCTCCGGCACGCCCGCCACGGGCACCCCGTCGGACCCCGGCGCCCCCACCACCGGCTCGGGCCGGCACGGCAAGCCGTACGACCCGACCGACGAGGAGCTGGCGGCGAAGGACCGGGCCACCAGGACCGAGATCCTCTCGACCGCCGGCGGCGCGGGCGGGGACGCGGGGCAGGGCGGGCACGCCACGCCGTCCACCGGGCGGCCCGCGTCGGGCACGTCCGCCACCGACGGTTACCGGGTCGGCTCCGGCGAATCGCTCTCCGGGATCGCCGCGGCCCAGCACGTCGCCGGCGGCTGGCACCAGCTCTACGAGGCCAACCGCGACCTGATCGGCGACGACCCCAACCTCATCAAACCGGGACAGATCCTTAACCTGACGTGAACCGGGGGCGCGTGGCGGCCGGAAGACAAACCGGACGTATCAACTCCCGGCCGCCACCGCCGATGTGACAAGCGTCTCGCGCTCTTGTCGGGCCGTTTGCCCGTCAACTCGCGAATGCCACCCTCCCGACCTGCGCCGTTGCCCACCCGCCGAGTGCGGGGGCGCAGTTGGCGCCCGCCGCCGGAATGTTTGAAGAACCCCGTGCGGTGTGCTTACCGTCTTATCGCTCGCCACAGCGGGCCCCGTCCGGAGCGGAACGCCGAGTCCTGCCGCCGCCCGACGGGAACAGTCGACGCGAAAGCGCCGCAGGCAGGAGCGGGGGACCCAAGGTCTTCCGCCGGATCGGCCGCAGGCCCGCGGCAACGGACAGCAACCGTCGCGGCCGCAGCGGCACCACGATCCGGCTCGGGGTGAAGCCGATGCGCCGCCTGACGCGGCACGGCCGGGCAACTCACGTCCGAACCCGACAGCTCACCTCGTAGGCGTCGGTGAGGGCTGATATCAACATGGGTAAGCACCGTCGTGCCTCGAAGAGGTTTGTCCGCATCGCCACGCTCGCCGGAGTCGCCGGCACCGCGATCACCGTCCCGCTGATCGCCAGCACGTCCGCCTCCGCCGCCTCCGTCGCCACCTGGGACAAGGTCGCCCAGTGCGAGTCCGGCGGCGACTGGTCCATCAACACCGGCAACGGCTACTACGGCGGCCTGCAGTTCTCGCAGTCGAGCTGGGAGGGTGCGGGCGGCCTCCAGTACGCGCCGCGCGCCGACCTCGCCACCAAGGACCAGCAGATCGCGGTCGCCGAGAAGCTGCTCGCCATGCAGGGCCCGGGCGCGTGGTCCTGCGCGTCCGCCGGCGGCCTGACCGCCGGCGGCCCGTCCCCGGACATCAACCCGTCCGGCTCGGCCTCCTCGTCGTCCTCGTCCTCGTCGTCGAGCACGTCGTCCACCCCGGCGGCGACCACCCCGAAGTCGACGCCGACCACCACGCACACCGGCACCACGCACAGCAGCCGCAGCACCACCCGGCAGGCCGTGCCGACCAGCATCCCCAAGGGCGACGGCGAGTACACCGTGGTCAAGGGCGACAGCCTCGCCAAGATCGCGACCGCGCACCACGTGGCCGGCGGCTGGCGCAAGCTGTTCTCGCTCAACGACGACATCGTCAAGGACGCGAACCTGATCTACCCGGGCCAGCACCTGCACCTGAGCTGAACACCGGGCGACACCTCGGTGAAGGTCCCACCGCCCCGGCCGGGCGCGCGCAGCGCAAGCGCGCGCCCGGCCGGGGCGTTCCGGTGACGGCGCGGGCGCCGCTCGTCCCAGGGGCCGGGCCCAGGGCCGATCCGGGCGCCGAAGCCGGTTAGGCTCGTCCTGATAAAGACGAGAAGACATCTCAGAAGGAGACAACGTGCCGTCGATCGACGTCGTCGTAGCCCGGGAAATCCTCGACTCGCGAGGCAACCCCACCGTCGAGGTCGAGGTCGGCCTCGACGACGGCAGCACCGGCCGCGCCGCGGTCCCGTCCGGCGCCTCCACCGGCGCCTTCGAGGCCCTCGAACTGCGCGACGGCGAGAGCGACCGCTACCAGGGCAAGGGCGTGCGCAAGGCGGTCCTGTCCGTCAGCGACCAGATCGGCCCCGAGCTGGTCGGGTACGACGCGACCGAGCAGCGCCTCATCGACCAGGCGATGCTCGACCTGGACGCCACCCCGGACAAGTCCTCGCTGGGCGCCAACGCCATCCTCGGCGTCTCGCTGGCCGTCGCGCACGCCGCCTCCGAGGCGTCCGACCTGCCGCTCTTCCGCTACCTCGGCGGCCCGAACGCGCACGTGCTGCCGGTCCCGATGATGAACATCCTCAACGGCGGCTCGCACGCGGACTCCAACGTCGACATCCAGGAGTTCATGATCGCCCCGATCGGCGCCGAGTCCTTCTCGGAGGCCGTCCGCTGGGGTGCCGAGGTCTACCACACCCTCAAGGGCGTGCTGAAGTCCCGCGGCCTGTCCACCGGACTCGGCGACGAGGGCGGCTTCGCGCCGAACCTCGGCTCCAACCGCGAGGCGCTGGACCTCATCGTCGAGGCCATCAAGCAGGCCGGCTACGCGCCCGGCCAGGACGTCGCGCTGGCGCTCGACGTCGCGGCGTCCGAGTTCTACAAGGACGGCAAGTACCAGTTCGAGGGCGGCGAGAAGTCGGCCGCCGAGATGACCGAGTACTACGAGGACCTGGTCGCCTCCTACCCGCTGGTCTCCATCGAGGACCCGCTGTTCGAGGACGACTGGGACGGCTGGAAGGTGCTCACCGACCGGCTCGGCGCGAAGGTGCAGATCGTCGGCGACGACCTGTTCGTCACCAACCCCGAGCGCCTGCAGAAGGGCATCGACCACGACACGGCCAACGCGCTGCTGGTGAAGGTGAACCAGATCGGCTCGCTGACCGAGACGCTGGACGCGGTCGAGCTGGCCCAGCGCAACGGCTACAAGTGCATGATGTCGCACCGCTCCGGCGAGACCGAGGACGTCACCATCGCCGACCTCGCCGTCGCCACCAACTGCGGCCAGATCAAGACCGGCGCCCCGGCCCGCTCCGAGCGCGTGGCGAAGTACAACCAGCTGCTGCGCATCGAGGAGATCCTGGACGACGCCGCGGTCTACGCCGGCCGCAGCGCCTTCCCGCGCTTCAAGGGCTGACCGGCGGCGGGCGGCCGCCGGCACCGCGGGGGCTGACGCTCCGTCAGCCTGCGGACGTCCCCGCACCCGGTCACGTACCGTGGGGCGGGGACGTACGCATCTGACCGTCCGCAGGACGGCGAGGGGAGTCACGGCGTGGGGTCGGACCGCTTCTCTGACCGCTTCACCACCGCGGCCCGGCTGAAGGCCATCGGCCAGGAGGCGCAGGCCCGCGTCTACCGCGCCGCGGCCCGCCGCCCGGTGCGGCGCAACAAGCTCACCGGGCGCGCGGCGCTGCTGGCGCTGGTGCTGTGCGCGCTGGTGGTGGCCCTGGCCTACCCGACCAGGCAGTACATCGCCCAGCGCTCCGACATCGCCGACCAGCGCCGCGCCGCCGAGCAGGCGAAGCAGAAGGTCGAGCAACTGCGCGAGGAGAAGGCCCGCTGGCAGGACCCGGACTACGTCCGCACCCAGGCCCGCGCGCACCTGCACTTCGTGCTGCCCGGCGAGACCGGCTACTCGGTCGCGGGCGGCGCCCCGGCCGACTCCGACCCCGCCGCCGAGCGCCGCGCCACCGACGAGGCCGCCGCGCACCGGCCGTGGTACGACAACATGTGGGACGGCGTCGACCAGGCCGACGCGGCCGCCGCCCCCCGGCACTGACCCCGTACCGCCCGCACTTCCGCACCGTCCGCTCCACCCCGCCGCCCGGCCCGACTCCCGCACTCCGCGAAGCAGAACGGTTCATGGACACCACCCCGGAACACACCCCGCCCACCGAGGCCGACGTCGACGCCGTCCGCGCACAGCTCGGCCGCGAGCCGCGCGGGCTGCGCGCCGTCGCGCACCGCTGTCCCTGCGGCAACCCGGACGTCGTGGAGACGGCGCCCCGGCTGGAGGACGGCAGCCCCTTCCCGACGACGTACTACCTCACCTGCCCGCGCGCGGCCTCCGCGATCGGCACCCTGGAGGCGGACGGCGTGATGAAGCGGATGACCGCCCGGCTGGCCGAGGACGAGGAACTGGCCGCCGGCTACCGGGCCGCCCACGAGGACTACCTCGCGCGCCGCGACGCGATCGAGGTGCTGCCGAACTTCCCCAGCGCGGGCGGCATGCCCGACCGGGTCAAGTGCCTGCACGTACTCGCGGCGCACTCGCTGGCCGCCGGACCGGGGGTCAACCCGCTCGGCGACGAGACGCTGGCGCTGCTGCCGGAGTGGTGGGCCAAGGGCCCGTGCACGGGAGAGGGGACCGCGAAGTGACCGTACGCGTGGCCGCGGTGGACTGCGGCACGAACTCGATCAGGCTGCTGGTCGCCGACGTCGATCCGGCCACGGGGAGCCTGGCCGACCTGGACCGGCGGATGCGGATCGTCCGGCTCGGGCAGGGCGTGGACCGCACCGGCCGGCTCGCCCCGGAGGCGCTGGAGCGCACCTTCGCCGCCTGCCGGGAGTACGCCGAGGTGATCGCCGGGCACGGGGTGCCGCCGGAGCGGGTCCGGTTCGTGGCCACGTCCGCGTCGCGGGACGCGGAGAACCGCGACGCGTTCGTGGCCGGGGTCGTCTCGATCCTCGGGGTGCGCCCCGAGGTGATCTCGGGGGATCAGGAGGCGGAGTTCTCCTTCACCGGCGCCACCCGCGAACTGGCCGGCGCCGAGGGGATGGACGCGCCCTACCTGGTGGTGGACATCGGGGGCGGCTCCACCGAGTTCGTGCTCGGCGACCGCGAGGTGACCGCCGCCCGGTCGGTGGACCTGGGCTGCGTGCGGATGACCGAGCGGCACCTGACGGTGGACGGCGCCGTGGTGGACCCGCCGACCTCCGAGCGGGTCGCGGCGATCACCGCCGACATCGACGCCGCGCTCGACCAGGCGGCCGCCGCCGTGCCGCTGGAGCGGGCCCGCACCCTGGTGGGCCTGGCCGGCTCGGTGACCTCGGTGTCCGCGATCGCCCAGGACCTGCCGGCCTACGACCCGGCCCGGATCCACCACTCCCGGGTCGGCCTGGAGCAGGTCCGCGAGGTCACCGCCCGGCTGCTGGCCGCCACCCACGCCGAGCGCGCCGCGATCCCGTCGCTGCACGAGGGCCGGGTCGACGTGATCGCCTCCGGCGCGCTGATCCTGCTGCGGATCATGGAGCGCACCGCGGCGAAGGAGGTCGTGGTCAGCGAGCACGACATCCTCGACGGCATCGCCTTCGCCGCCGCGGGTTGAGCCCGGCGGGAAACGGGTACGGGCCTGGCGTCAAGGGGGTAAGCAAGCGCTCAGAAAGTATCCCGCGTCACAGCGGGCGGCTGGTGACGCGCTCCGCTACGTCCGGGTAACTTCCCAGGGGGTCCGGGGACGGGCCCGTGCCGTGCCGGCCGGCGCCGGCGAAGGCCCCGGCCGGCAGCCCCGCCGCCTCGAAGAGGAGTGTCGCGATGCCCGAAGCCGTCATCGTCTCAGCCGCCCGTTCGCCCATCGGGCGTGCCGTCAAGGGCTCGCTCAAGGAACTGCGCCCGGACGACCTGGCCGCCACCATCATCCGGACCGCGCTGGAGAAGGTGCCCCAGCTCGACCCGCGCGACATCGAGGACCTGATGCTCGGCTGCGGCCTGCCCGGCGGCGAGCAGGGCTTCAACATGGCCCGCATCGTGGCGGTGCGCCTGGGCATGGACCACCTGCCGGGCTGCACGGTCACCCGTTACTGCTCCTCCTCGCTCCAGACCACGCGGATGGCGCTGCACGCCATCCGGGCCGGTGAGGGCGACGTGTTCGTGTCGGCGGGCGTGGAGATGGTCTCGCGGTTCGCCAAGGGCAGTTCCGACAGCCTGCCGGACACGATGAACCCGCTCTTCGACGAGGCGCGGGCGCGGACCCAGAAGCGCGCCGAGGAGGGCACGGGACCGGCCTCGGCGGACCAGGGGGGAGGGTGGCACGACCCGCGGGAGGACGGCGCGGTCCCGGACGCGTACATCGCGATGGGGCAGACCGCCGAGAACCTCGCGTCGCTGAAGGGCATCAGCCGCCAGGAGCAGGACGAGTTCGGGGTGCGCTCGCAGAACCTCGCCGAGCAGGCCCTCGCGAACGGGTTCTGGGAGCGCGAGATCACCCCTGTGACGCTCCCGGACGGCAGCGTGGTCGCCACGGACGACGGGCCCCGTGCGGGGGTCACCATGGAGGGCGTGGCGGGCCTGAAGCCCGTCTTCCGCCCCGACGGCACCGTCACCGCCGGGAACTGCTGCCCGCTCAACGACGGCGCCGCCGCCCTGGTCGTCATGTCCGACACCAAGGCGCGCGAACTGGGCGTCACCCCGCTGGCCCGGGTGGTCTCCACCGGCGTCTCCGCGCTGTCCCCGGAGATCATGGGGTACGGCCCGGTGGAGGCGTCCAGGCAGGCGCTGCGGCGGGCGGGCATGTCCATCGGCGACATCGACCTGGTGGAGATCAACGAGGCGTTCGCCGCGCAGGTCATCCCCTCCTACCGGGACCTGGGCGTCGACCTCGACCGGTTGAACGTGAACGGCGGCGCGATCGCGGTCGGCCACCCCTTCGGCATGACCGGCGCCCGCATCACCGGCACGCTGCTCAACAGCCTCCAGTTCCACGACAAGCAGTTCGGGCTGGAGACGATGTGCGTCGGCGGCGGCCAGGGCATGGCGATGGTGCTCGAGCGCCTGAGCTGAGCCGGACGGTGCCGCAGCGCCCGCACCGGCGCCGACCTGCGATGCGTGACGTTGTGCGACGAAGCGGCTTCTTTGGGTACGGAGTGTGACATAAGTCGCAACCAAATTGCCCCCGGGACGTGATTTTCCCGGGGGCGCTCGCGTTTGGGCAGGTCACGGGCGGTGCAGCCGAGCGGGGCAAGGGAGCAGAACCGACCAATCCATGACGTTCCGCACTGCGAGGGCCAGGGGTTTACCGGCAAAGTGAGTGGGGGGGAAGTTTCGCCCACCGTCCTGGTGGGCATTGCTCGGGTCGCGTCAGTCGGGAGTAGCTCCGTGAGTGTGAACTTCACCGTCCTGCTGGTCGCCGCGGGTCTCGCCGCGGCCACGGGCGCCGCAGCCCTGTTCACCGCCCGCGGCACGCGCCGCGAACTGACCGCGCTGCGCCGTGATCTGGCCGGCCTGAGCCTGCCCGCGCCCCGGGACAGCGCCCTAGACGTCCGTGCCGCCGTCGCCGAGGCGCTCGCCGACGAGCGCGAGCGCGAACTGGCCGAGGCGCGCGCCTTCTGGGCCGAGCAGGAGGCCCGCGAGAGCGCCGCCGACGCCGGCCTGCCGCGCGGCCCGCACGGTTCCTCCGGCGGCCTGCCGGGCGCCGGCGCCGACCCCGCCGGCCACCGCGACCACGAGGTCACGCCGCTGCGGCCCTACCTGCCCCGGCAGTCCGACTTCGCCGGGATCGAACCCGGCGGCCCGGAGCCCGTCGCCTTCGAGGCGGCCCTCGACGCCGCCGCCGACCCCGAGGCCCCGGAGGCGCCCGAGGCCGCGCGTCCGGCGCCCGGCGCGATCCCGCACCCCTCGGGCCCGGACTTCACGCCCTCCCCGGTCGTCGCCTCCCCGGACCAGACCGCGGACCGCCTCTCCGACCTCGCCGACGGCCGGATCCCGCTCGCGGACGTCCGCCCCGGCCCGCTCGGCACCCTCGACGTCTACGTCTTCGCCGACGGCACCACGCTGTGCATGACCCCGGGGCACCGCGAGACCGCGCTCAAGCTGTGCGAGGCCCTCGACCGCGGCGACACCCCGGTGCTGCGCGGCGGCTCCGCGATAGCCGGCGCCTATGCCCTCACCTTCGCCTGCGGCGACGAGGCCGTGTACGTCCTCGCGGACCGCGTCGTCGCGTCCCTGTGACGGCGGGCGGCCGCGTCCCCCCGAGCCGGCGTCAGCCGATGCTCCTCGCCGCCGACGCCACCCGCTCCAGCGCGCTCGCCGCCACCGCGGCGGCCCGCCCGGGCTCGGCGGAGTCGAGCGCCACCGCCAGGTCGTGTCCGGCGACGGCGAGTTGGTCGCCCACGACGAACAGCCCGTCGTTCGGCATGGTGTGCGGCGCGCGGCCCGGGAACTCCAGCTCCTCGGCCTGAGCGGACAGCCAGCGGGCCAACTCCAGTGCCTGCGCGGCGGCCCCGCCCTGGAGCCGGCGTTGCGGCAGCGACCTCAGCCGCCCGGCGAGACGGTCGACGGCGGTGTGCAGCGCGGTGCGATCGGACATGACCGCGACCCTACCCGCGCGGCCGGCCCCGACCGGGAGAGCGCCACCGTCACGAGATCCCCCCACTCCGGACGGTTGCCAACCCACCACCTCTCGGGCACGGTGGGGTGACCGGAACGCATACCGGAGGCGCTATGTACCCGACGCACTTCTCCGACGAAACCCACCGGAACCTGCTCGACCGAATCCCGCACTGCACCGGCCGCGAGGTCAGCGAGTGGCTGCACGACCTCGCCGAGGGCCCCTCCCTCCTCCGCTTCGACGAACGGGTGAGCTGGCTGCGCGCCGAGCACTCCCTCTCCTACGGCCACGCGAAGGCCCTCGTCCACGAGTTCGACCTGCGGCGGGCCCGGCGCAACCTCGTCTAGGGCCGTTCGTCGGCACTTCGGCGTCAGTCGCGCAGCAGCGCGACCAGGCGCAGCAGTTCGAGGTAGATCCACACCAGGGACAAGGTCAGCCCGAACGCCGCCAGCCAGGCGTGCTGTTGGGGCACCCCGTCGCGGACCCCCTCCTCGACCTGCTGGAAGTCCAGGGAGAGGAAGAAGGCGCCGAGCAGGATGCCCAGCACGCAGAAGGCGATGCCCAGCCCCCCGGTGCGGATGCCCAGCGTGTCGCCGCCGCCGAAGGCCGAGAAGACCAGGTTCACCACAATCGCGATCAGGAAGGCGACGCAGACCGCCAGCCCGATCCTGCGGTAGCGCGTGGTGACACGGATCAGCCGGGTCCGGTACGCCAGGAGCATCCCGCAGAAGACGGCCGCGGTGCCGAGCACCGCCTGCACCGGCGCGCCCTGCCACTCCTCGTTGTAGGTGCGGCTGAGAACGCCCAGGAAGACGCCTTCGAAGAGGGCGTAGCCGAGGACCAGCGCGGGCGAGGGGGTCCGCCGGAAAGCCTGCACCATCGCGAGCACGAAGGCGACGACCGCGGCGCCGACCGCCAGGCCGTACCGCTCGGGCAGCGCGAACCAGCCGAGCAGCACGCCGGCCACCACCACGCCCAGCGTCGCGGAGGTGCGGGAGACGACGTCACCGATCGTCATCCGGCCGGTGCGCGCGGATCCGGCGGACGGGCGGGCGTACGCCGCCTCCAACTGGTCCGCCGTCAGGTCCCGCGGCCGCGCGGCGGCCGCGCCGCCCTCGGTGAAGCCGCGGCCGGTCAGCACGGGGTTGCTGCTCTTCATCACGGTCCTCCGGCGCCGCGCGCGGCGGCTTCCCCCAGGCTAAGCGGAGGGCCGGGGGGCCGCACGGCGGTGCCGGCGGGCGCGCCGGGGTGGCCCCTCCGGTGTGCGCGGTGGTCCCCCCGGCGTGCGCGGTGGACGCGCCGCGGGCCGGTCGGCGACGCGGGGCGCGCGGTCAGCGGCGGCGGCGCCGGAGGAAGGCCCAGCGGCCGGACCGGCGGCCCGTGCCGGGCGCCGCGGGCTTCGCCTCACCCGCGAGGGGCACCGCGACGTCTCCCGTACGTGCGACGCCTCCCGTGCCCGCGCCGATTGCCGTGCTCATGCCGGTCGCTGTGCCCGCGGTCCCGCCCGCCTTCCCGCCCGCGGTCCCGGGCCCGGCCGCGCCGCCCGCCCCGCGCCGGGCCGGCGGGTCGCCACCGGGCCCGATCGCGGCCAGCAGGTCGTGGGCCAGGTCCGTGTAGGTCGGGTCCAGCCAGGGGCACAGCAGCACCAGGCGGCACAGCGAACCGAGCACGCCGACCTCGCGGGTGCGGTGCGCCTTGGCCGCCGCGAGCATCCGCTCGGTCACCCGCAGCCCGACGTCCTCGCGCACCGCGGGATCGACCCAGGCGGTGGCCACCATGGCGAAGGCGGCCGCCTCGGCGAGCCAGTCCTCCGGGCCGCCGAGCAGGTCCAGCAGCACCGAGCGGCGCACCGACCGCGGCCACGGCTCGTCGGCGCGGTGGTGGGCGAGCCCGAGGCAGGCGAGGACCTGCACCGCGCGCACCCACAACTCGGGCCGGTGCGCCCGCAGATGGCGGCCCTGCTCGTCGTCGGGCGGCTCCGGCGGATGGACCATCACGCCGAGCAGGTCCGCCAACGGGAGGCCGGACAGCCGCACCCCGTGGTCGTAGGCGGCCGGGATGTGCGGCCAGGTCGCGGCCGCGGTGTCCCGTACCAGCCGGGCGGCGCCGGCGGACGGCGCGGGCACGGCCGGACGGGCCGTCAACCCGTCGTACGCCCACAGGGTGCGGCCGACCGCGCCGACCGGCTCGCGCGGGTCCGGATCTCCCGCGGCGCGCGCCGACACCCGGCCGTTCGGGAAGGCCATCAGGAAGGCCAGCACCGCGCTGGGCGGCTCGACCGCCGACGAGAGCAGCCGTACCCGCGCGAAGCGGGTGGCGTCCGCGTCCGGGGCGCCCAGCATCCGGTGCAGCAGGTCGACGGTGCCCTCGGTCG
Organism: Streptomyces sp. SN-593; assembly: GCF_016756395.1. Taxonomy (NCBI): domain Bacteria; kingdom Bacillati; phylum Actinomycetota; class Actinomycetes; order Kitasatosporales; family Streptomycetaceae; genus Actinacidiphila; species Actinacidiphila reveromycinica. The sequence goes on along the minus strand of NZ_AP018365.1, from coordinate 3,152,444 downwards.
CATCGGCGACCGCGCCCAGCCACGGCTGCCACTCGCTGTGCCGGGCCAGCACGGTCGCCGCGTAGGAGTGGTCGGGGTGCGCGCGCAGGTGGTCGGCGAGTGCGAGCAGGTGGCCGGGGTCGCCGTCGGCGGCGTGGCGCACCCCGAACACCGCCGGACCGGCCTGCGGGTCGTCCGGGGCCGCCGCGGCGGCCCGTTCGGCCCACGGCAGGCCCTGCGCGGCGCGCCCGGTGGAGGCGTACAGCTCGGCGATGTCGACCATCAAGGACACGTCGGAGGCGTCCCGTTCGACCTCCTCCCGCCACACCCGCAGCGCGTCGTCGGCCCGTCCGGCCGCCCGCAGCGCGTAGCCGAGCATGATGCTGGGGATGTGGTCGGGCTGGAGCCGGTGCGCCCGCTCGGCCCAGCGGACCGCCTGGCCGGTGTTCCCGGTCCGGCGGGCGAGCGCCGAGCCGATCGCCGCCAACCGCGTGTCGTCGGGGTGGAGTTCGACCACGGAGGTGACCAGGTCGTGGAACGGCCGGACCGCCTCCCGGCCCGCCGCCGGCAGCGGATCGGGCAGCGCGGTGACCATGTGCGCCAGCGCCCGCGTCATCAGCTCGGCCGGCAGCCGCCCGGGCAGCGCGTCCTGGGTGAGCCAGGCGACGTGCGCCCAGGGGCGGTCGTGGCGGGCCCGGATCGCCTTCGCGATCAGCAGCACCGCCTCGCCCCACTCCCCGCAGGCGGCCAGCAGGTGCGCCCGGCAGACCGCCGCGCCGACGAACGCGCGGTCCGCCGGGAAGAGTTCCGCGGCCGCGGCCGGTCCGCCCGCGTGCCGGGCCAGTTCGGTGAGCGCCTCGTGCGCGTCGGGCAGCCGCGGGTCGGCGGCGAACGCGCTGCCCAGGTGGTCCGCGGCGTGGGCCAGGTCGCCCCCGGCCATGACCAGCCGGGCCAGTGCCACCTCGCCCTCGGCCGCGAGCCGCTCCTCGCCGCCCTCCCGGTACGGGTTCGCGCCGTGCGTGTGCTGTTCGTCCATCCGCCCCACCCCTCGCTCCCGCGCGGGCCCCGCACCGGCCGGCTCCGGGGACCGCACGCCGGGTCGCGCCCCCCTGGCGCGGCCCGTGCGGTGCCCCGGACGGTCCTCCGGCCGGTGCGCGCCGACGATGCCGCCGGTGCCGACCGTATTACCCGCCCGGCGCGCCGCGGCACCGGGGTGGCGGCACCCGCGCCCGCCGTGGGCCGCGGCCCCGCTCCGCCCGCCCCCGCCCGCCGCGGCGGGGCGCGCCACCTGCCGACACCTGCCGGTATGAGGTGGACGCCGGCGGCCGGGCGCGGTATCACTGAGGAGTGGATACGAACACGCGTTCGAGCATCAGGGAGCAGGCCATGCCACGCCCCGACCACGTCCGCGCCCTGCACACGGCGCTGCTGACCGCCCGGCGCGGGCTGCCGGTCTTCCCGCTGTCCCGCACCAAACTCCCCGCCGTCCGCTCCCCGCACCGCGACGAGCCCCGCGCCGGCGACTGCCGCGGCGCGTGCGGCCGCCCGGGCCACGGCGTGCACGACGCGACCACCGACCCCGACCGCATACGCGCCCTGTTCGCCCTCGCACCCTGGGCGACGGGATACGGCATCGCGTGCGGCCGGGCGCCCCACCACCTGATCGGCCTCGACCTCGACGTCAAGCACGGCGCGGACGGCCTGACCGCGCTGCGCGACCTCGCCGAGCGGCACTCCTTCGCGCTCCCGCGGACCGTCACCGTGCTCACCCCCAGCGGCGGCCGCCACCTGTGGCTGACCGCGCCCGGCCCGGTGCCCAACTCCGCCGGCCGGCTCGCCCCGGGCATCGACGTCCGCGGCGCCGGCGGCTACGTGGTCGGTCCCGGCTCGCGCACCGTCGCCGGCCACTACCTGCTGGAGCCCGGCACCGCCCAGCACCCCCTGGCGCCGGCGCCGCCCGCGCTCCTCCTGCTGGCCGCCCCGCCGCAGCAGCCCGACCCCGAGGCGTCCGCACCGGCCCCCGCCGCTCCCCGCCACCCGGCCGAGAAACGCGCCGCGGGGCTCGTCCGCTTCGTGCTGGACTCCCGGGAGGGCGAGCGCAACGGCCGCCTGTTCTGGGCCGCTTGCCGTGCCTACGACGCGGGGCTGGGCGACGCCCTGGCGCCGGCCCTGGTGACGGCCGCCGTCCACACCGGCCTGAGCGAACGCGAGGCCGCCGCGACGGTGGCCTCCGCGGGACGGCTGCGCGCCTCCGTCCAGCCCTGAGCCGCGGGCCGGCGGGAGCCGGTAACGGTCCACGAGGAGTCCGGCGCCGGTCGTCGGAGGTGAGGGGGCCGCGCCGCGCGCACGGGCGGCGGTGAGGTCGGGGCACCGCAGGGCGCCACGACACGAGCGGTCACGCCCGGGTCCGGCCGTTCTCGCTGGTGAGGGGGCCAGCGAGAGGTGGTGCCCGGAGCCGGACTTGAACCGGCACGCCCTCAAAGGGCAGCGAGGTTTAAGCTCGCCGTGTCTGCGTTCCACCATCCGGGCCGGCGGGGCGCAGACAAAAGCGTATCCGGGTTCGGAGACGTGAACAGGGCGTCTAAGTAGCCATGTTGTCTTATTTTAGGGGTTACTGACGTGTGGTCAGGGCGCCGCCCGGGGTCCCGCCGCACCACAGGCGGCCTCACACCAGCAACAGCCCTCACGCACAAGTGACGTGAAATCGCTCTCCGCAACCGGCCCGGGGGTGACCCGGCCCGGCCGCGGAGGGCGTCGGGACGACGCGGGGCGCCTCACCGCGCCGGGGAACGCGTCAGGAGATCCACGCCGAACGGGTGGCGGGCAGCCCGGCCCGGCCGCCCGGGTCGGTGCGCACCGCCATCACCTGGTTGACGCCGATCCTGTTGCGCTCGAAGGAGAGCGCGGACGCGGCCATGTAGAGCCGCCACACCCGGGCCCGGCCGGCGCTGGTCGCGGCGACCGCCTCCTTCCAGTGCGCTTCGAGGTTCGCCACCCAGGTGCGCAGGGTGCGCCCGTAGTGCTCGCGCAGCGCCTCGACGTCGCGCACCTCGAAGCCGGCCTCCTCCAGCCGGCCCACCGTGGTGCCCACGGGGGAGAGTTCGCCGTCGGGGAAGACGTAGCGGTCGATGAACTCGTCGATCCGGTACTCCTCCTCGCTGCGCAGCGGGCGGCGGGCGATCTGGTGGTTCAGCAGCCGGCCGCCCGGCTTGAGCAGGGCGTAGAGCGTCTGCGCGTACTCCAGGTAGCGGGTGCTGCCCACGTGCTCGGCCATCCCGATCGACGAGATCGCGTCGTAGGGGCCGTCCTTGACGTCGCGGTAGTCCTGCACCCGGATCTCGACGCGATCGGCGAGCCCGGCCTCCGCGATCCGCTTGCGGGCGAAGGCGGCCTGCTCCACGGACAGGGTGATCCCGGTGGCCCGTACGCCGTAGTGCCGGGCGGCGTGCAGCACCATGGAGCCCCAGCCGCAGCCGACGTCCAGCAGCCGCTGCCCCTCGCGCAGGCCCAACTTGCGGCAGACCAGGTCGAGCTTGGCGTACTGCGCCTGCTCCAGGGTGATCGCGGCGGCGCCGACCGGCTCGGTGCCCGCCGCGCAGGCGCCGGCCACCGAGGAGGCGGCGGCCGCGCGCGCCTCGGAGGTGGCGGCGCCGGACCCGGGGGCGAGACCGGCATCGGCCCACAGCGCGCAGGAGTACACCATGGACGGCCCGAGCACGATCTCGTAGAAGGCGTTGCCCACGTCGTAGTGGTGGGCGATCGCCTCCTTGTCGCGCCGCTTGGTGTGCGCGATGCCGGTACGGCGGCGCACCTCCTCCACGGGCGCCGACGGCGGCAGTCCGGCGCCGGCCAGCGACAGCACGCCGCGCAGCAGCCGGTAGGTCTCCGGGTCCCGCAGGGCGGCGGCGACCTGGCGCACTCCCTGCGCGCGGCCGGCCGCCGGGTCGGGCTCGCCGCGCTCCCAGACCAGGCCGGAGAGCGTGTCGAGCGCGGTGTACAGGTCGCCGTCCACGTCGAGGTCGCCGGCCACCCACGCTCTGGCCAGGCCGAGTTCGCCGGGCCGCCACAGCAGCCGGCGCAGCGCCCGGCGCTTCCTGAAGACGAGTGCGGGCGCGCCGGCCGGTCCGGCCTCGCTCCCGTCCCACGCGCGCACGCGCAGGGGGAACGGACCGGGGAGAACGCGTTCGGCGATGTCGAAGATGCGATGAGCCGCGTCAGCCATGGATCCGAGCGTACGACTGAAAATCGCACTTGAGGCGCCTGACGCGGAAATCTACGTTGCGGATACACGCAGTTGGGCCGGAAGGGGTGGAATGCCCCCCGACCTGGAGTGTCGTCACCGACGGGGTGGGGCCCCGGGCGCCTGCCGGGCCGTCATCCGGAAGGGCGGGGGCGGCAGTTCCGGCGGCAGTCGTGCGGCAGTTCGGAGGCAGTCGAGCGGCACTCCGGCGAGGGGCGGCCGAGCGGCGGCCGAGCGGCGGCCGAGCGGCGGTCCGGCGACGGGGCGGCGTCGCCCCGGGCGCAGATCCGGGCGTGGACCCGGGCACGAACCCGGGCACGAACCCGGGCGCGGACCCGGGCACGGCGAAGGGCGCCCGCACCACGGATGGCGGGCGCCCTTCGTCAACGCGCTGCTGCTCCTGCCGAGCCCTGCTAGGAGGCGACCTTCTCCGCGCCCGCGGCACCCTTGGAGGCGGTGCCCTCGGTGCGCTTCTCGGCGGCGACCGGCGCGGGGATCGGGCGCGCGGCCTCGTAGAACTCCTCGCGGGGGTTCTCGATGGCGCCGAGGGAGACGACCTCGCGCTTGAGGAACATGCCGAGCGTCCAGTCGGCGAAGACCCGGATCTTGCGGTTCCAGGTCGGCACGGCGAGGCCGTGGTAGCCGCGGTGCATGTACCAGGCCAGCCGGCCCTTGAGCTTGATCTTGGTCTTGCCGACCACGATCATCGCGACGCCCTTGTGCAGGCCCAGGCCCGCGACCGCGCCCTTGTTGGCGTGCTTGTAGTCCTGCTGCGGGAAGCCGCGCATCCCGGAGACCACGTTGTCGCCGAGCACCTTGGCCTGGCGCAGCGCGTGCTGGGCGTTCGGCGGGCACCAGGCGCCCTCGCCGCCGGCCAGGTCGGGCACCTGGGCGTTGTCGCCCGCGGCCCAGATGTAGTCGGTGCCCTGCACCTGGAGGGTCGGCGCGGTGTCCACGTGGCCGCGCGGGCCCAGCGGGAGGCCGAACTTCGTCAGCGCCGGGTTCGGCTTCACACCGGCGGTCCACACGATGGTGGAGGCGTCGACCTCGAGCCCGTTGGCGAGCACCACGTGCTTGTCGACGCAGGACTTCATGGAGGTGCCGAGGTAGACCTCGATGCCGCGCTCCTGGAGGTGCTCCAGGCCCCACTTGCCGAGCTGCGGGCCGACCTCGGGGAGGATCTTGTCCGCGGCGTCCACGAGGATGAAGCGCATGTCCTCGCGCTTCACGTTCGGGTAGTACCTGGCCGCGTCGCGGGCCATGTCCTCGACCTCGCCGATGGTCTCCGCGCCGGCGAAGCCGCCGCCCACGAAGACGAAGGTGAGTGCCTTGCGGCGGATCTCCTCGTCGGTGGTGGAGTCGGCCTTGTCGAGCTGCTCCAGCACGTGGTTGCGCAGGCCGATCGCCTCCTCCACGCCCTTCATCCCGATGCCGTTCTCGGCCAGACCCGGGATGGGGAAGGTGCGGGAGACCGCGCCGAGCGCGATCACGAGGTAGTCGAAGGGCAGCTCGTACGACTCGCCGACCAGCGGCTCGACCGAGGCGACCTTGCGGTCCTGGTCGATGGTGGCGACCCGACCGGTGAGCACCTCGACCCCGGGCAGCACGCGCCGCAGCGGGACGACGACGTGCCGCGGGGAGATGCTGCCCGCTGCGGTTTCGGGAAGGAAGGGCTGGTACGTCATGTACGAGCGCGGGTCGACGACCGTGACGGTCGCCTCGCCGTACCGCATCTTCTTCATGATGCGGCGCGCCGCGTACAGGCCGACGTAACCGCCGCCTACTACGAGGATCCGTGGACGCTCCGTGGTGCTCATGCTTCGAGTATCCAGCACGTCGGGGGGTGTACCTCGTGAGCCCCTTCACAAGGGTCTGGACACCCTCTGCTATACTGCGCGACCTCACGGGCGCCGGAGGCGCGGCCACGGCCCGCCCGGGCCGGCCACCAGTCGTTATACACGGCGCTGAACAGCGTCGATCGGCGGCCCGCCCCTTCTTCCTTCCCGCTCCGCAACGCCCTGGAAACACGGATGGCCCATGGATTCAAGGGGATTCAGAGCCCGGTGTCCCGGAAAGTTGACCCGCCGGGCCGGAACTTCATGTGAAGAGTTTCACAAAGGAATTCGGAGGGCCGTGATCCGAGGGGTCCGGTGACCCCCTCCGGCGCGCTCACCAGCGAAGATCGGTGTCTCAAGTGAGCGCGTACGGCCGCTGCTTCCGGGTCCGGCCGCCGCTTCCGGGTACGGACGCCGCGGCCGTACACCTGCTCACGCGCCGCGGCCGTACGCCTCCTCACGCGCCGCGCCCGGCCGCTCCCTCCGCCGCGCCGGCCGCGGCACCGCTGTCCTCCTGCGGGTGCTCCTGCTCCACCGGGTGCCGCCGGCGCCGCTTCAGCAGCGCCCACCGGCCGCGCGGGCCCGAGGACACCGCATGGGCGGCCGTCACCTCCGTACCGCCCTCCGCCGCCGCCTCGGCCGCCGCTTGGGCGACCGGCAGGAAGCCCTCGCCGCGCCGCGCGTCCGGCTGCTCGTCGGCTTCCGGCCACAGCCCGAGCGAGGCGCACAGCGTGGGCAGCAGTGCCATCGCCGCCGTCGCGTAACCCTCGGCGGAGGGATGGAAGTTGTCCGGCCCGAACAGCTCGCGCGGCCGCGCCTCGAACTCCGGGCCCAGCAGGTCGCCGAGCGAGACCGTCCGGCCGCCCAGGTCCACCACCGCGATGGTCTGCGCCGCCGCGAGCTGGCGGCTCGCCCGCCGGGCCAGCCAGCGCAGCGGCTGGTAGACCGGCTCCACCGACCCCAGGTCCGGGCAGGTGCCGACCACCACCTCGCAGCCGGCGGCCCGCAGCCGCCGCACCGCGTCGGACAGCAGCCGTACCGAGGCGGCCAGCGGCATCCGGCGGGTGACGTCGTTGGCGCCGATCATCAGCACCGCGACGTCGGGCGGCGGCAGCGCGGGGTTCAGCAGCAGCGACACCTGCCGGTCCAGGTCGTCGGACTTCGCGCCGGACAGCGCCACGTTCACCAGCTTCACGGGCCGTTCGGCCACCGCCGCGAGCCCCGAGGCGAGCAGTGCCCCGGGGGTCTCCCGGGCCCGCCGCACACCTTGGCCGGCGGCGGTGGAATCACCCAGGAAGCCCAACCGCAGCGGTGCCTCGTCCGTGCGGTGCGCGAACGCGGAGCCGTAGCGCCCGTCCGCCCGCGGCGGTACGTCGCCCGACCCGCCCACCACCCGCTTGGCCAACCGCGCCTCCGTCAGCAGCAGCCCGACCGCGGCCCCGCCCAGCAGGCTGATCCCCCCGCCGCCGAACGCCGCCGCGGTCGCGATCCGCCGTGCCACCCTCGCCCTGGACATCGAGCCGGCCACCTCCCTGGACTCTCCGGACACCACCATGCGTCACCGTGCACACGCGCACCCCCCGCCACACGCCGGGGACCGCGCGCCGGCCCGCCGCCCACCACGGCCGCCGCACTCCGCGCCGGCCCCGTCCCGCGAGCCGCCGCGAGACACCTCTACCCACCCGCACGCCGACCGCATCGTCCGGCAGGCCCTCAGGGCCTTTCGTTCGGACCTCCGCGGCGTCGCGTCGCCCGGCACGCGCACCTGCCACGTTGTCGTCGGTCGCGGACGCTCCGCGTCGACTCCCTCCTCCGCCTTGCAGCTGCCCGCACCGGACCCGCTCCTTCACCCACGGAGATCCGAACGAAAGGCCCTAATGTGGTGCCACCATCACGGAGAACCCGGAGACACACGGTGCAGTTTCACGACTCGATGATCAGCCTCGTCGGCAACACCCCGCTGGTGAGGCTCAACAGCGTGACCGCGGGGATCGAAGCGACCGTCCTCGCGAAGGTCGAGTACTTCAACCCCGGAGGCTCGGTCAAGGACCGGATCGCCCTGCGGATGATCGAAGCCGCGGAGGAGAGCGGCCAACTGCGTCCCGGCGGAACCATCGTGGAGCCCACCTCCGGCAACACCGGAGTCGGCCTGGCGATGGTCGCCCAGCGCAAGGGCTACCACTGCATCTTCGTCTGCCCCGACAAGGTCTCGGCGGACAAGATCAACGTCCTGCGCGCCTACGGCGCCGAGGTCGTGGTCTGCCCGACGGCGGTGGACCCCAGCCACCCCGACTCGTACTACAACGTGTCCGACCGCCTGGTGCGCGAGACGCCCAACGCCTGGAAGCCGGACCAGTACAGCAACCCCAACAACCCGCTGTCGCACTACCACTCCACCGGCCCCGAGTTGTGGAAGCAGACCGAAGGCCGGATCACCCACTTCGTGGCCGGCGTCGGCACCGGCGGCACCATCTCCGGCACCGGCCGCTACCTCAAGGACGTCAGCGAGGGCCGGGTGAAGGTGATCGGCGCCGACCCCGAGGGCTCCGTCTACAGCGGCGGCTCCGGGCGCCCGTACCTGGTCGAGGGCGTGGGCGAGGACTTCTGGCCGACCGCCTACGACCGCGACGTGGCCGACGGGATCGTGGCCGTCTCCGACAAGGACTCGTTCCAGATGACCCGCCGGCTCGCCCGCGAGGAGGGCCTGCTGGTCGGCGGCTCCTGCGGGATGGCGGTCGTCGCCGCCCTGGAGGTCGCCTCCGGGCTCGGCAAGGACGACGTGGTCGTGGTGCTGCTGCCCGACAGCGGCCGCGGCTACCTGTCGAAGATCTTCAGCGACGAGTGGATGGGCTCGCACGGCTTCCTGGACGAGAACGAGGGCGAGCCGCGCGTCGTCGACGTGCTGGCGCACAAGGACGGCGGCCTGCCCAACCTGGTGCACATGCACCCGGACGAGACCGTCGGCCAGGCGATCGAGGTGCTGCGCGAGTACGGGGTCTCGCAGATGCCCGTGGTCAAGCCCGGCGCCGGGCACCCCGACGTCATGGCGGCCGAGGTGATCGGCTCGGTGGTCGAGCGCGAGCTGCTGGACGCGCTGTTCACCAAGCGCGCCAACCTGGACGACCCGCTGGAGCGGCACCTGTGCCCGCCGCTGCCGCAGGTCGGCTCCGGCGAGCCGGTCGCCGACCTGATGGCGGTGCTGGAGAACGCGGACGCGGCGGTCGTGCTGGTGGAGGGGAAGCCGACCAACGTGGTCAGCCGGCAGGACCTGCTGGGCTTCCTCGCGGGCCACGGCGCGGCCTGAGCGGGCCGCACCGCCGCCCGAGCAGGTAGTAGGGCGTCGCCCCAGCAGGTCACGGCCGTGCCCGAGCAGGCCGGGGGCGGATTCCGGGAACTGGTACGCCCGCGACACGTCGGCGCAGCACGCGGTTAACACGGGTCCGGCAGATTGGGTCACGTCGAAAGCGCGGGCGGCCCAGCCGGCCGCGCCGGCACCCAAGTGGCGCCAAGGCTTCCGGAGCGGCTCCCGGACTCCATGGTGACCCTGGACGCGCAGGCCCGGTCCTGACCCGGCACGCGTCCCGGCGAGGACCGCCGTCGTCCCGCCCCCCGGGCTGCGATGCCCCGGGGGTGCGGCGGTCCTCGCCCTTTCTTTCTTTTGGGGCGGGGATCAGGCGGGGAATCAGGCGGGGAAGAGCCTCAGGACCAGTCCGTGTCCTGTTCGGGGTGGTCCCTGGAGAAGAGGCTGCCCACGCCCTGGGCCAGGTTGACCGCCACGATGCCGGCCCAGGTGATCAGCAGGCCGGTGGTGCCGGCGTTGACCGCGCCGATCGCGGACAGCGGGATCGCGGCGATCATCGTGAACCCCGCGAAGCCGTAGCGGGCGAAGCGGGGGTTGGTCCGGGGCGGCCCGATCGGGCGGCGGTCCGCGCGCGCGGACGAGGTCTGCTGCTGGGCCAGTTCGCGGCGCACCCGCTGCTCGACGCGGCTGTCCACGCGCGCGGCCACCTTGTCCATGAACGAGTCGACCAACTCCGACTCGTACTCCTCACCGAGCGTCCTGCGCGCCTCCAGGGTGGCGGCGAGTTCCTTCTTGAGTTCCGGGTCGCGGGCGTCCATGAGGGCAACCGTAGGAGGCCGGACACGTGGGCGACACTGGGGCTAACCCCCGGTTTTCCCGGGGGTCGGACCGTCCAGTAGGAGGATTCCCATGGCATCGGTGCCGCTGCTCACCGCCTTGCACGACGGGCCGGACCGCCCGGACGCGCTGCGGGTCGACGGCCGGGCGTGCAGCTACGAGGAACTGCTCGGCGCCGCGGGGGCGGTCGCCCGGCGGGTGTCCGGGCGGGACGCGTTCGCGGTGGAGGCCGGCGCGACGCTGGAGACCGTCGCGGCCGTGGTGGGCGGGCTGCTGGCCGGGGTGCCGGTGGTGCCGCTCGCGCCGGACGCCGGGCCGGACGAACGGGCGCACGTGCTGCGGGACTCCGGCGCGGAGGTGGTCGCGGTGGACTTCGCGGAGCGCGCGGACTTCAGCCCGGCGGCCGACGGGGCGCGGTCGGATCGGGTGGACGGGGCGCGGGCGGACGGCGCGCGGGCGGGTCGGGCGGACGGAGGGCGGGCGGACGGCGCGGGGGAGCCGGGCGGCGGTGGGAAGCGCCCGGCACTGGTGCTCTACACCTCGGGGACCACCGGCCCGCCCAAGGGCGTCATGATCTCCCGGGAGGCGATCGCCGCGGACCTGGACGCGCTGGCGCGGGCCTGGCAGTGGACCGCGGACGACACCCTGGTGCACGGACTGCCGCTGTTCCACGTGCACGGCCTGGTGCTGGGCGTGCTCGGCGCGCTGCGGGTCGGCAGCCGCCTGGTGCACACCGGGCGCCCGACCCCGGCGGCGTACGCGGCGGCCGGCGGCAGCCTCTACTTCGGCGTCCCGACCGTGTGGCACCGGGTGGTGCGCGACGGCGAGGCCGCCCGCGCGCTGTCCGGCGCGCGGCTGCTGGTCTCCGGGAGCGCGCCGCTCCCGGTGCCGGTCTTCACCGGTCTGGCCGAACTGACCGGGCACGAGCCGGTGGAGCGCTACGGCATGACGGAGTCGCTGATCACCGTCTCGGCGCGGGCGGACGGGCCGCGCCGCCCGGGCGCGGTCGGCACCGCGCTGCCGGGGATCACCACCAGGATCGCCGAGTCCGCCGACGGCATCGGCGAACTCCAGCTCACCGGCCCGACCCTCTTCGACGGCTACCTCGGCCGCCCGGAGGCGACCGCGGCCTCCTACACCGAGGACGGCTGGTTCCGTACCGGCGACATCGCGGCGATCGACCCGGACGGCTCGCACCGGATCGTCGGGCGGGCCTCCACCGACCTGATCAAGTCCGGCGGCTACCGGATCGGCGCGGGCGAGGTGGAGAACGCGCTGCTCGCCCATCCGGCGGTGCGCGAGGCGGCGGTGGTCGGCGCGCCGCACGCCGACCTGGGACAGGAGATCGTCGCCTACGTGGTCGCCGACGGGGTGAGCGCCACCGAACTCACCGACTTCGTCGCCACCCGGCTCTCCGTGCACAAGCGCCCCCGGCGCGTCGCGTTCCTCGGCGAACTGCCGCGCAACGCCATGGGCAAGCCGCAAAAGCGGTTGCTCCCGCCGATCTGAACGGGGTACTCATACGGGGCTCGGCCGTCCGTCGCGGCCGTGACGGGCAGTGGCCCCGTCGGGGTGGCGGTTTGCCCCTTGCCGGGCGGCAAGTAGGATCTGGGTCACAACCCGCCCATATGAAAATCTCCGGCCGGCGTACCGCGCCGACCGGGTCGCCGATACCCGGGTACCGCTCCAAAGGGTGGCGGTGATACGTCCTGCCATGGAGGCAGCACCGCATGTTCCACCGCATCGGACGCGCCGTCGTCCGCCATCCCGTATGGACGATCGTGGCCTGGCTCGTCGCAGCCGTCGCGATCGTCGCCACCGCCCCGAGCCTGCCGTCCAACAGTGACGAGAGCAGCTTCCTGCCCAGCAGTTACCAGTCGATCAAGGCGATGGACCTCCAGGAGAAGGCGTTCCCGTCGGCGTTCACGCCGGCGGCGATCGTCCTCTACCAGCGGAACGACAACGCCCCGCTGACCGCGGCCGACAAGGCCGACATCAGCAGGATCACCACGGCCCTGGGCGGCAAGCACATCGACCAGGTCCAGAAGGTCGTCGCGGGCAGCGAGTCCAAGGACCAGAAGTTCTCGACCGCCTACGTCCAGATGGACAAGAAGTCCGACGGGCAGCCGAAGCAGGCCGACGCGGCCAAGGCGCTGCGCACGGACTCCAAGGACCTCGCCAAGGGCACCGACCTGAAGGTCCAGGTCGGCGGCTCGGCCGCGCAGAACCTCGACCAGCAGGACGCGGGCAACACCTCCGACGCCGTCGCGCTGGTCGGCTCGCTGCTGATCATCATCATCACGCTGCTGATCATCTTCCGGTCCCCGCTGGTCGCGATCATGCCGCTGGTGATCCTGATGGGCCTGGTCTTCACCACGTCCAACGGCCTGATCGCCTACGCCACCAAGCTCTTCGGCCTCCAGGCCAACAGCTCGATCTCCGCGCTGCTGATCGTGGTGGTGCTCGGCGTCGGCACGGACTACTTCCTGTTCCTGATGTTCCGCTACCGAGAACGGCTGCGGCTGGGCGACGAGCCCAAGGAAGCGATGATCAACAGCGTCACCAGGGTCGGTGAGGCGATCGCCTCGGCGGCCGGCGCGGTGATCATCTCGTTCCTGGCGCTGGCCCTGTCCACCCTGGGCTTCCTCACCCAGTTGGGCCCGGCCCTGGCCATCCTGGTCGCGGTCACGCTGATCGCGGGTCTCACCCTCTTCCCGGCGATCTGCTCGCTCATCCCGCCGAGGGCGCTGTTCTGGCCGGGCAAGAAGTGGAACCAGGAGCCGTCGGGCACCCGGTTCACCGCCATCGGCCGGACGGTCGGCAGCAGGTCCGGACTGGTGGCCGTCGTCTCCGGTCTGGTGATGCTGCTGCTGGCGCTGGGCACCCTCGGCTACAAGGCCGACTACGACCTCGCCTCCGGGTCCATCCCCAAGACCAAGGAGTCGATGGTCGTCCAGGACAGCATGCAGAAGGCGTACTCCGCCGGCGCTGCCGACCCGACCTCGGTCTTCCTCACCAGCAGCGACGGCAAGCCGCTGACCGGCGTGGACTTCGACGCGTACAAGGACAAGCTGGCGAAGGTCGACGGGGTCGCCACCGCGACCTTCGACCAGAGCACCGGGCTGAACAAGGACCGCACCACGGCCCTGTTCAACCTGACGCTGAAGTACTCCGGCGCGAGCGACAAGGCGATCGCGACGGTCGGCGACGTCCGCACCGCCGCGAAGGACAACGCCCCGCCCGGCACCGAGGCGGTGGTCGGCGGCACGTCCTCGATCTACCGGGACATCAACGCGGCCGTGAACCACGACTACCGCACGGTCTTCCCGGTGGCCGCGATCCTGATCATGGTGATCCTGGGGCTGCTGCTGCGAAGCGTGGTGGCCCCCTGGTACCTGATCGCCTCGGTGGCCCTCGGGTTCGGGGCGACGCTCGGCGCCACCGTGCTGATCTTCGGCCGCGGCAGCGGGCTGATCTTCATGCTGCCGATCATCATGTACCTGTTCGTGGTGGCGATCGGCACGGACTACAACATCCTGATGATCGCCCGGCTCAGGGAGGAGGCCCGTGAGGGCCGCTCCCCGCGGGAGGCCGCCGCGGAGGCGCTGCGGCACGCCGGTCCGACGATCGCCTCCGCCGGGTTCATCCTGGCGGCGACCTTCGCCACGCTGATGCTGTCCGGCAACTCCTTCCTCACCGAGATGGGCTTCGCGATCGCCTTCGGCATCGTGGTCGCGGCGTTCGTGATGGCGATGTTCTTCACGCCGAGCCTCACCGCGCTGATCGGGCACGCCGCGTGGTGGCCCGGCCACGCGGACCGCGGCGCCGACGAGGGTGCCCACGCGGTCGCCTCGGGCAGCGGCACGCAGCAGCTCGACGGGACCGGCCGGCGCTAGCCAGCCGGCGGACCCCCCGAAGGGGCCGGACGGGCACCCCCGCCCGGCCCCTTCGTGCTTCTCCCGGCGGGCCCGCGCGCCCGGGTCGCACGATGCGCGGCGGGCCGGGGCGCACGGTGGGCCGCGGGGCCTGGGGCGGGCGTCTTGCCCGGCTGCATATTCTCATGCAGAGTCGTGTTCCGATGAATAACGGCCGCCCCCTCGCGGCCGGCGGCGCAGGCGCGGACAGGACGGGGACGAGGCGGCGATGAACGGCGGTACGGGCCCGGGGGCCGGCGCGGGGAACTCCTCCGCGCGGCTGCTGAAACTCTTCGAGGCGCACCGGCTGACCCCGACCCAGCGGCGGATCGCGCACTGCCTGGTGCGCAAGGCCGACGAGGCGCCGTTCCTGTCCAGCGTGGAGGTGGCCGAGCTCGCCGGCGTCAGCCAGCCCTCCGTGACCCGGTTCGCGGTCGCCCTGGGCTTCGACGGCTACCCGGCGCTGCGCAGGCACCTGCGCGAGGTGGCCCCGGCCCCCGACCAGGCCGGGGCGAGCACGTACAACGCGTACCAGCAGGCGGTGCACGCCGAGATCGAGAACCTGCGCCACCTGGCCGACCTGCTCGCCGATCCCGGGCCGGTGGCCAGGGCCGGAGCGCTGCTGGCCGCGTCCAGGCCGCTGCCGGTACTGGGGCTGCGCGCGGCCGGCGCCCAGGCCCGCGGCTTCGCCTACTTCGCGGCGAAGGTGCACCCTGACGTGCGGCTGCTCGACGAGGGCGGCACCATGCTGGCGGACCGGATCGACGCGGCGGTCCGCGCGGGCGCGAGCGCGCTGCTGTGCTTCGCGCTGCCCCGGCACCCGCGCGAGGTGGCCGACGCGCTCCGCTCCGCGCGGGAGGCCGGGCTGACGGTGGTGACCGTCGCGGACAGCGCGTTCGCGCCGGTCGCCGCGCACAGCGACCTGCTGCTGCCCGCGGCCGTGGGCACCGGGCTGGCCTTCGACACCGCGTGCGCGCCGATGCTGCTGGGCCGGGTGCTGCTGGAGTCGATGTGCGACGACCTGCCGGACGCGCAGGCGCGACTGGAGGAGTTCGACGCGCATGCCGCGGCCCGCGGGGTGTTCCTGGAGTGAACGCCCCCGCGGGCCGCGGGTGGTGTGCGGGACGGGGCCGGCCCCGGCTTCGCGCGCCGGACGGGCCCCGGCCCCGGTCAGGCGCCGGTGGCCGTACGGCGGCGGCTCCTGCGGCTGTGGGCGAGGGCGAAGGCCGCGCCGCCGAAGGCGAGGAGGGCCGCGCCGATCCAGGTGAGGGCGCGGGCTCCGTCGCTGCCGGTCGAGGCGAGCGCGCCGGTGCCGCCGGTGGACCCGGTGCTCCCGCCGGAGGTGCCGCCGGCGGGAGTCCGGGCGGCCGACCGGGTGGTGCCGGAGCTTCCGTTCGTGCCGGTGCCGGTGCCGGTGCCGGCCACCGACGCGGTCGGGGTGGCCGTGGCACCGCCCTGGACGTGCACGGTCAGCGGCGCGGTGTTGTCGGACGGGTCGGGGTCGAAGGGCAGCGCGGAGTCGTACACGGTGGTGGCCCGGACCGTGCCGGTGGCGAGCGTCGGGGCGTCGGCGTCGATCCGCAGCGTGAACGGCATCGTGACGCTCGCGCCCACCCTGAGCGGCGGGGTCGTCCAGCAGATGTACCGGGAGGCGCCGGTCCTGTGCTGCCCGGGTCCGTCGCCGGACCACGTGTAGCAGGCGTCGGGGATCTTCACCGCGGTGGTGCCCCGCGGCACGTCGACCATGACGCCGAGCTGGTCGTCGCTGGTCTCGATGTCCACACCGGCGGGACCCTCGTTCCGCATCGACGCGGTGACCTCCACCGTGTCGCCGGGCTTTCCGCTCGCGGTGGCGCCGCCGGCCACGAGGTTCGCGGTGTTGTCGGTGTCGACGGTCCAGTCCGCGGTGTCCTGCGCGCCGGCGGGCGCGCTGCCGGCGCCGACCGGCACGAGCGAGAGCGCCGGGCCGCCGCCGGTGTTCGGACCGACGACCGGCGTGCCCGGTTCGGGGCTGACGCTGTAGCGGACCAGGTCCCACATCGCGCTGCCGGTCACGTCGATGCCGACCGGGGTGGACAGCCGGTACTTCGTGCCGGGCAGGAGGGTCGTGTCGATGTGGCAGACCGCGTTGTTGTCGAGCGTGGCGAAGCCGTCCCTGCTCGACTGCTTGCCGTAGACGCAGTTCGAGAAGTGCTGTGCGTAGGCCAGGCCCTCGGTGGTGGTCACCTTCAGGTAGGCGCCGTCCGCCGCCAGTTGGCCGGTGTTCACGACCGTGATCGGCGCGTCGAGGTGGTCGCCCGGCTTGGCGTGGCCGACCTTGGCGAGCTTGTTCACCACCAGGCCGACCGCGCCGACGGTGACCCGCACCGTGACGGGGGTGATCGTCGCGTTGTCCGCGGTGCCGGACAGGACCGCGGTGCCCGTGGTTCCCAGCGGCACGCCCGCCTTGGCGGTCAGCTCGACCAGGCCGCCGGTGCCGCCGACGCCCAGCTCGGCGTCCTTCCAGGTGACGACGTCGCCCGGGGACCCGCTGTCGGCGGTGGCGAAGGAGCTGATGCCGGACAGGTCCAGCGAGACGACCACGTCCGTGACGGTCGGGCCGCTGCTCGGCGGGGCGAGCGACCAGCTGATCTGGGGCGGGTCGCCCGAGTCGTCCGGCTGCGGCAGCCCCACGCTGGTGCTCTGCACGACCAGCGGAAGGGCGGGTCCGTCGGCGGCCTGCGCGGGCGCCTGGACGACGGCGGCGCCGAGCAGCGCGACCGCCGCGGCGGTGAGCGCGGCGGCCGACCGGCGCCAGTTGAGGAGCGGAGTCACGGGATCTTCCCCCAGGTCCCTTGGTGCACGGTGTGGTGAACATCCCGTGCGACCAGCGATCCAGGGGAAAGGTTGTACGCGGCGTCACGGCGTCCGATCCGTGGGACGGGGGCGGTTCGGCGGGGCGGCGCCGACTTGGGGGTGGGGCGGTTCGGCGGGGTCGCGCCGGCTTGGGGGTCGGGGCGTTGCGGCGGGGCGGCGCCGGGCGCGGGCAGGCGGGGCGGCGAGCGGTCCGATCCGCGTATCCGGTTTAACGAAAATCTGAGATTGGCGAAGTAGTGTCCCTCCCCAGCATCAGGGCCCTTCGTGCGCGACGCGACGCCGCGGAGATCCGGACGGAAGGCCCTGGGCCGGTGCCGCCGTACTGAAGGGACGGCGGGCCGGCGCGACGGCGGAGGGAGCGCGACGTGGTGCGCGGGGCCTACACATTGGCGCGGGTGGCGGTGACGGTGCGCGTGGCGGCGGGCTGGCTGTGGTGGCTGGGCGTGGTCGCCGCGGTGCCCGGCACCGCCGTGACGTTCAGCCCGACCGGCCGCCGGATCGGCGTGATGGCCGGTGTGGTGCTCTTCGTCGTCGCCGCGGCCGTGTCCTTCCTCTTCCGCGGCAGCCGGCACGCCGAGCGCGCCAGGGGCGCCTCGCGCGCGGCGAAGTCCGTGTTCCTCCAGGACCGCAGGGTCACCGCGCGGGCGTGGCTGCGCCGCCGCCGCTGGTGGCTGCTCGCCGTCTTCGTGGTCGCCCTCGCCTCGAACGCCGTGCTGCCCTGCGCGGCCGGCATGCTGGTCGGAGGCGTCGGCGCCGGCCTGTGGCTGCGGTCCCGCCGGGTCGCCCGCATCGAGCGCTCCCGCGACGGCCTGCTGTGGGTCCGGCCCGACGGCGACCCCGCGCTCTACCAGCTCACGGGCATCGCCGCGGGCGACGCGGCACCCGGGGGCGGCCGGCGCCGCCACCGCTGACCCGCGGCCGCCGCTGACCCGCGGCCGCCGGGCCGCCGCCGCGCTCCGTACCGGGGCCGGGGCGGCGGCCCGGCCCGCCGGGCGGGAGCCTCCCGCGGCCCCCGGCGGCGGCCCGGCCCTCACCCCTGGAGCCGCAACGCCGGGAAGCCGGCACCGCTCTCCGCGAGAAGCTCCTCCTCGGTCTGCGCCGCCCGTACCTGCGCGAACTCGACCTCGCCGTCGCGTGGAACCCGGTACCCGTACACCGCCGGGCGCGGCAGCGAGTTGTAGGCGAAGTGGTTCGAGAAGTAGTACGCCCCGGTGTCGAGCAGCGCCACGTGGTCGCCGGACTCCAGCAGCGGCAGCGCGCGCCCCTTGGCGACCAGGTCGCCGGCGAAGCAGCACGGCCCGGCGACGTCCTGCACCACCGGCTCGCCGCCCTTCTCCACCCCCTTGGCGTCGAGCGCGAGCACCCGGATCGGCCACGAGTCGGGCACGAACACGGTACGGGTGGCGACCTGCGCGCCGGCGTGCGTGACGGCGATCGGCCGCCCGCCGGCGGACTTCGCGTACTCCACCCGCGCCAGCACGGTCCCGTTCTTGGCGAGCAGGGAGCGGCCGAACTCGGTGACGATGCCGTAGCGCCCGTCGAAGAGCCCGGGGACCTCGGCGCGCAGCAGGTCGGCGTAGTCGGCGAAGGACGGTGTCACCTCGTCGGAGCCGAAGTTCACCGGCAGGCCGCCGCCGATGTCGAGCGCCTCCACCTGCTGCCGTCCGGCGGCCGCGTTGATCCGCTCGGCCAGGTCGTAGGCCGCCCGCACGCCCGCGGCCATGAGCTCCAGCGGTACGCCCTGCGAACCGGTGTGGGTGTGCAGCCGGTTGAGCCAGGGCCGGCGCGCGTAGGCGTCCAGCACCCATTCCGTCGCGCCCGGGTCGCGCAGCGCCACGCCGAACTTGGAGCTGGCGGTGGCCGTGCTCATCGCCCCGATGCTGCCGCCGCCCACCTGCGGGTTGACCCGCAGGCCCACGGGGGAGCCGGCGGGCGCGGTGTCGCGCAGGCGGTCGATCCTGGCCAGCTCCTCGGGGTTGTCCGCGTTGACGGCGATCCCGAGGGCGAGTGCCTCGCGCAGCTCGGCGACGGTCTTGGCGGGGGAGTCGAGCACGGTGCGCTCCGCCGGGACGCCGGCCGCGCGGGCCAGCGCCAGCTCGCCCGGGCTCGCCACCTCCGCGCCGAGCCCGCACTCGGCGAGCAGCCCGAGCACCGGCACCAGCGAGGCCGCCTTCACCGCGAAGGTGTGCGTGATGGCGACCCCGGGCGTGGCGAACGCGGCCTTCAGGGCCTTCGCGGAGCCGGCGATGCCCGCGATGTCCAGCAACCCGACCACCGGTTCGGCCTGCCCGGCCAGCCCCTGCTCCACCGCGGCCCGCAGCGCGTGCCCTCGCCGTATCCCCAGCTCATCCGTCATGTCCGCCATGACACCACCTCCACCGGCGGGACTTCCACCCGGGGCCTGTTGACTAGGGGTATTCAGCAGACCAGGATGTGAATATCTTGCTACGGGTGCGCCGCCCGGCGGCGCGCGCACCCCGTGCGGCCCGGTGCCGCCTCGGCACCGCGCCGCACCACGGCACCCCGCCGCCGTCACGAGGAGGCTTGCCCGATGACCGGACCGAGGCCGGTACGCGCGCCGCGCGGCACGGAACTGAGCGCCCAGGGTTGGCAGCAGGAGGCCGCGCTGCGGATGCTCCAGAACAACCTGGACCCCGAGGTGGCCGAGCACCCCGACAAGCTCGTCGTCTACGGCGGCACCGGCAAGGCGGCCCGCGACTGGAACTCCTTCGACGCCATGGTGCGCACCCTGCGCGGGCTGAAGCAGGACGAGACCATGCTCGTCCAGTCCGGGCGCCCGGTCGGTGTGATGCAGACCCACGAGTGGGCGCCCCGGGTGCTGATCGCCAACTCCAACCTGGTCGGGGACTGGGCCACCTGGGAGGAGTTCCGCCGCCTCGAAGCGCTCGGCCTGACCATGTACGGGCAGATGACCGCGGGGTCGTGGATCTACATCGGGACCCAGGGCATCCTCCAGGGCACCTACGAGACCTTCGCCGCCGTGGCCGCCAAGCGGTTCGGCGGGACGCTGGCCGGCACCATCACCCTCACCGCCGGGCTCGGCGGCATGGGCGGCGCCCAGCCGCTGGCCGTGACCATGAACGGCGGCGTGGTCATCTGCGTCGACTGCGACCCGCGCGCCATCGACCGCCGCATCGAGCACCGCTACCTCGACGTGCGCGCCGACTCCCTCGACGAGGCGCTGCGCCTGGCCACGCAGGCCCGCGACGCCCGCCGCCCGCTGTCCGTCGGGGTCCTCGGCAACGCCGCCGAGGTGGTGCCGCAACTGCTCGCCATGGGCGCGCCGATCGACGTCGTCACCGACCAGACCTCCGCGCACGACCCGCTCGCCTACCTGCCGCTGGGCATGGACTTCGCCGACATGGCCGCCTACGCCGCCGACAAGCCCGCCGACTTCACCCAGCGGGCCCGGGAGTCCATGGCCCGGCACGTGGAGGCGATGGTCGGCTTCCAGGACGCCGGCGCCGAGGTCTTCGACTACGGCAACTCGTTGCGCGGCGAGGCCCAACTGGCCGGTTACGAGCGGGCGTTCGCCTTCCCCGGCTTCGTGCCCGCCTACATCCGCCCGCTGTTCTGCGAGGGCCGGGGCCCCTTCCGCTGGGCGGCCCTGTCCGGCGACCCCGCCGACATCCACCACACCGACAAGGCGATCCTCGACCTCTTCCCGGAGAACGAGTCGCTGGCCCGCTGGATCAAGCTCGCCGGCGAGCGCGTCCACTTCCAGGGCCTGCCCGCCCGCATCTGCTGGCTCGGCTACGGCGAGCGGGACCGCGCCGGCGAGCGGTTCAACGAGATGGTCGCCGACGGCACCCTCAAGGCGCCGATCGTCATCGGCCGCGACCACCTCGACACCGGTTCCGTCGCCTCGCCCTACCGGGAGACCGAGGGCATGCTCGACGGCTCCGACGCCATCGCCGACTGGCCGCTGCTGAACGCGATGGTGAACGTCGCCTCGGGCGCCTCCTGGGTCTCCATCCACCACGGGGGCGGTGTCGGCATCGGCCGCAGCATCCACGCCGGCCAGGTCACGGTCGCCGACGGCACCCCGCTGGCCGCGGAGAAGATCCGCCGGGTGCTCACCAACGACCCCGGGATGGGCGTCATCCGGCACGTGGACGCCGGGTACGACCGCGCCGAGGAGATCGCCGACCAGCGGGGCGTGCGGGTGCCCATGCGGGAGGGCGACGCCACGTGAGCGGCACCGACGACACGCGCCCGGCCGCAGCCGGTGCTCCGGCGGGCCCCGGCGCCGGGCGCCCTCCCGCGGGCGGGGCCGGCTCCCCGGCACCGGGCACCAAGGCGGCCGCATCCCCGGCTGCCGCTTCCCGGGCGGCCGGCTCCGCTGTGCCCGCCTCCGCTGCACCCGGCTCCGCACCGCCCGGCTTCCAGACGATGTGGCGCGAGCTGGCCGCGGTCGGCCGCGACGCCGGCAGCGGCGGCTACCGCCGCTACGCCTGGACACCGGCCGACACCGACTGCCGCGCCTGGTTCCGCGAGCAGGCCGCCGCCCGCGGCCTGGACTACGAGACCGACCGCAACGGCAACCAGTGGGCCTGGCTCGGCGACCCCGCGGCCGGCGACGCGGTGGTCACCGGCTCGCACCTGGACTCCGTGCCCGACGGCGGCGCCTTCGACGGGCCGCTCGGCGTCGTCTCCGCGTTCGCCGCGGTGGACGAGCTGCGCGCCCGGGGCGCCGTGCCCGGGCGCCCGCTCGCCGTGGTGAACTTCGGCGACGAGGAGGGCGCCCGCTTCGGCCTGGCCTGCGTCGGCTCCCGGCTGACCGCGGGCCGGATCGGCGCCGAGGACGCCCGGAGGCTGCGCGACGCCGACGGCGTGACGCTCGCCCGCGCCATGGAACGCGCCGGACACGACCCCGACGCGATCGGCGCGGACCCCGAACGCCTCGCCCGCGTCGGCGCGTTCGTCGAACTGCACGTCGAGCAGGGCCGCGCGCTCGACCTCGGCGGCCACCCGGTGGGCGTGGCCTCCGCGATCTGGCCGCACGGCCGCTGGCGGTTCGACTTCCGCGGCCAGGCCAACCACGCCGGCACCACCCGGCTGGAGGACCGGCACGACCCGATGCTGACCTACGCCGGCACGGTGCTGGCCGCCCGCGAGCAGGCCCGGCTGGCCGGCGCGCTCGCCACCTTCGGCAAGGTCGCCGTCGAGCCGGGCGGCGTCAACGCCATCGCCTCCCTCGTCCGCGGCTGGCTGGACTCCCGGGCCGCCGACGAGCAGACCCTCGCGGCGGTCGTGGCCGGGATCGAGCGGGCCGCGCGGGAGGGCGGCACCCGCGACGGCGTCGCCGTCGAGGTGGTCCGCGAGTCCTTCACCCCCGAGGTCGAGTTCGCGCCCGTGCTGCGCGACCGGCTCGCCGCGCTGCTCGGCACCGACGCGCCCGTACCGGTGCTGCCGACCGGCGCCGGACACGACGCCGGCATCCTCGCCGACGCGGTGCCGACCGCCATGCTGTTCGTGCGCAACCCCACCGGCGTCTCGCACTCGCCGGCGGAGTTCGCGGCCGAGGACGACTGCGCCGCGGGCGTCACCGCGCTCGCCGACGTACTGGAGGGGCTCGCGTGCCGGTGACGTACTGGCTGGAGCACGCCTGGCTCGACCCGCGGGTCGAGCCAGGCGTGCTGCTCACCGCCGACGGCGGCAGGATCACCGGACTGCGCACCGGCGTGGCCGACCCGCCGCCCGGTTCGACCGCGCTGCGCGGCCTGACCGTGCCGGGCCTGGCCAACGCGCACAGCCACGCCTTCCACCGCGCGCTGCGCGGCACCGCCCAGACCGGTGGCGGCACCTTCTGGACCTGGCGCGAGACCATGTACGCCACCGCCCGCCGCCTCGACCCCGACTCCTACTTCGACCTGGCCCGCGCGGTCTACGCCGAGATGGCGCTGGCGGGCATCACCTGCGTCGGGGAGTTCCACTACCTGCACCACCAGGCGGACGGCACCCCCTACGCCGACCCCAACGCGATGGGGGAGGCGCTGATCGCCGCGGCCGGCGACGCGGGCATCCGGATCACCCTGCTGGACACCGCCTACCTGCGGGGCGGCCTGACGGCGGACGGCTACCAGCCGCTGGACGGGGCGCAGCGGCGCTTCGGCGACGGCACCGCCGACCGGTGGTACGACCGCTGGTCGCGGCTGGAGGACCGCGCGCGGGTGCGGATCGGCGCCGCACTGCACTCGGTACGGGCCTTCTCCGACCGGGACGGCTACACCGCCTTCGCGGAGCGCACCCGGCACGTGCCGGTCCACATCCACCTGTCCGAGCAGCCCGCCGAGAACGAGGCGTGCCGGGCCGTGCACGGCCGCACCCCGGCCCGGCTGCTGGCCGACGCGGGATTCTGGGGCCCGAACACCACCGCGGTGCACGCCACCCACCTCACCGACGACGACGTCGCGCTCCTCGGCGGCTCGCGGACGGCGGTGTGCATGTGCCCGACCACCGAACGCGACCTCGCCGACGGGATCGGCCCCGCGCCCGCGCTCCAGCGGGCCGGCAGCCCGCTCGCCCTGGGCAGCGACAGCCACGCGGTGGTGGACCTGCTGGAGGAGGCCCGCGCGATGGAACTGGACGAGCGGCTGCGCACCCGGACCCGCGGCCACTGGACCGCGCCGGCCCTGCTGCGCGCGGCCACCGCCGACGGCCACGCCTGCCTCGGCTGGCCCGACGCGGGCCGGCTGGAGGCGGGCGCGCTCGCCGACTTCACCACGATCGCGCTGGACTCGGTGCGCACCGCGGGGCCGCCGCCCCGGCTCGGCGCGGAGACCGCGGTATTCGCGGCGACCGCGGCGGACGTGCGGCACACGGTGGTGGCGGGCCGCCGGATCGTCGCGGACGGACGGCACCTGGGAGTGCCGGACACGGCGGGCGCCCTGGCCGCGGCGATCGCCGCCGTCCGGGACTGAGGGCGGGCCGGCCGGGTGCGAAGCGTACGAAGCGGGCAGGCGCGCCTTCGGTCCGGCGCGCCGCAGGGTCGGTCCGGTGCGCCGCCGGGCCGGTGCGGGCGGCCGGCGGCCGGCCCGCGGGCCGGGGCGCACGCCCCGCGGAGGACCCCCGTGCCCCCGCGGAACGGCCCCCGACCCCGGCGGACCCCCCTACCCCCGCGGGCCCCCGAACCCCCGCGGCTGTCCACGCCCACGCGAGCACCACGAAGGAGCAGGCCATGACCGTCAGCACGGCCGTGACCGGCATCGGCAGCCTGGTCACCAACGATCCCTCCCTCATGAGCGCGGACAACCCCCTCGGACTGGTACCGGACGCCGCCGTCGTCATCGAGGGCGACCGCGTCGTCTGGACCGGTGCCTCCAGCAAAGCACCCACCACCGACAACCGGGTCGACGCCGGCGGCCGGGCCCTGCTGCCCGGCTTCGTGGACTCCCACGCCCACCTCGTCTTCGCCGGCGACCGCGCCGCCGAGTTCGCCGCGCGCATGTCGGGGCGCCCCTACGGCGCGGGCGGCATCCGCACCACGGTGGCGGCCACCCGGGCCGCCTCCGACGACGAGCTGGCCGGCAACCTCGCGCGGCTGCTGGCCGAGGCCCGGCGGCAGGGCACCACCACGGTCGAGGTCAAGTCCGGCTACGGCCTGACCGTCCACGACGAGGCCCGGGCGCTGCGGATCGCGGCGCGGCAGACGCCGGAGACGACCTACCTCGGCGCCCACGTCGTCGCCCCCGAGTTCGCCGACGACCCGGCGGGCTACGTCGCGCTCGTCACCGGCCCGATGCTCGACGCCTGCGCGCCGCACGCCCGGTGGGTGGACGTCTTCTGCGAGCGGGGCGCGTTCGACGCGGACCAGGCGCGCGCGGTCCTCGAAGCGGGCGTCGCGCGCGGCCTCACCCCGCGGGTGCACGCCAACCAGCTCGGCCCCGGCCCGGGCGTGCAGCTCGCGGTCGAGCTCGGTGCGGCCTCGGCCGACCACTGCACCCACCTCACGGACGCCGACGTCGACGCCCTCGCCGGCGGCGGGACGGTGGCCACGCTGCTGCCCGGCGCCGAGTTCTCCACCCGGGCCGTCTACCCGGACGCGCGGCGCCTGCTCGACGCCGGGGCCACGGTGGCGCTGTCCACCGACTGCAACCCCGGGTCGTCGTACACCTCCTCGATGGCCTTCTGCGTCGCCGTCGCCGTCCGGGACATGGGCATGTCCCCGGACGAGGCGGTCCGCGCCGCCACCCTCGGCGGGGCGCGCGCCCTGCGCCGCAGCGACGTCGGGACCGTGGCCCCCGGCGCCAGGGCCGACCTGCACCTGCTGGACGCCCCCACGCACCTGCACCTGGCCTACCGCCCGGGTGTCCCCCTCACGGCGGCGGTGTGGCAGGCCGGTGAGCGGGTGCGCCCGGAGCCCGCCGTGGCGTGAGCGCGACCACCGGGGCCGCGCGGGGCGCGCCGGTCGCGTGGGCGCCGTCCCGCCCGGTCGCCGTTCAGGCGCGGGCGGGCGGCACCCGGAGGATGCGCAGGAGGGTCGAGGCGAGCGCCTCGCGCAACTCCTGGTCGGTGAGGTCGGTCAGCTCGGCCAGGCAGTCGGGCAGGGTGAACACCGCGTTGTAGGCGAGGCGTTCGGCGCCGCTCGGGTGCTCGCCGAACAGCAGCCCCAGCCCGCGCTCGTGCAGGGCGGACACCTCGGTCTTGTCCCGGTGCTCGGGCCGGTCGGGGTCGGTGGAGGCCATCACCATGTTCTGCCGGTTGGCGACGAGGAAGTCCACGAAGCCGTGCACGAGGTGCTCGGTCCTGGCCCGCCGGCCGCGCATCGCCCCCGCCTCGTCCAGCAGCGTGTTCAGCCGCTCGATGCCGGGTTGCAGGGCCGCGTGCAGGATGTCGTTCTTCGCCCGGAAGTGGTAGTAGACCGCGGCCTTCGTCAGGCCCAGCTCGTCCGCGATCATCTGGAGCGAGGTCGCGCTGTAGCCGAGTTCGGAGAAGAGCCGCTGGGCGGTGTCGAGGATCTGCTGCCGGGTCTGCTCGGCCTGCGCCGCGCGACTGGTCAGGCCCCTGGCCGGCATCGCCATGGCTGCGTTCCTCTCTCGTCCCCTGGGCCCGCAGCATACAAGCCGCCGGACACACCGTCACCAGATCGCGCGCCGCGCTCCCAGGCCGCCGTCCCACCTGCGCACCCGCGTCGCCGGACAGGTCCCGGCATGACGATTTCACCGGCCTGCGGCTGGTGAACCACCTGCCGACGGCCAGTCATTCGCTTGACGATCGGCTAGTGAAAGCCTAGCGTCGTCGACCGGGACGGCAACCGTGCCGGCCCGACGCCGGACGCACGGGAGACGTGGGGAAGACACATATGTCCAGCTATCTGTACCGCCTCGCCCGCTTTTCCTATCGGCGACGCGTGCTCGTCCTCGTGCTGTGGCTGGTGGCCGCGATCGCCGCCGTCACCATCGCCCAGATCAGCGGCGGCAAGACGGACGACGACTTCACGATCCCGGGCACCGAGGCGCAGCGGGCGTCCGACGTGCTGAGCACCAAGCTCCCCGCGTTCAGCGGCGGGCAGAGCACCATCGTCTTCGCGGCGAAGGACGGGGCCCGGGTGACCGCCGCCCAGGGCGAGATCCGCACGGCGATGGCCAAGCTGTCGTCCGTGCCCCAGGTGTCGAAGTCGGTGGACCCGTTCACCGGGCACCTGGTCTCCAAGGACGGCCGGATCGCGCTCGGCCAGGTCCAGTGGAGCGCCAAGCCGGCGGACGTCAAGGACGCCGGCCTCGACGCCGTCAACGACGCGATGAAGCCGGTGCGCGCCGCCGGCGTGCAGGTCGAGTACAACGGCAGCGTCTACCCGGGCTGGCGCTTCGAGATCTCCGAGACACCCGAGCTGGTCGGCCTGGTCATCGCCTTCGCGATCCTGATGATCACCTTCGGCACGTTCGCCGCAGCCGGCATGCCGATCATCAGTGCGATCATCGGCGTGGTCACCACCCTGATGGGTGTGACCGCGGTCGCCTCGGTCGTCACCATCGCCTCCGCCTCCACCACCGTCGCCCTGATGCTCGGGCTGTCCTGCGGCATCGACTACGGCCTGTTCATCCTGTCCCGGCACCGCGCCAACCTGCTGCGCGGCGTGCCACCGGAGGAGTCGGTGCCCCTGGCGATGGGCACGGCCGGCAGTTCGGTGGTCTTCGCCGCGCTCACGGTGATCATCGCCCTGTGCGGCCTGACCGTGGTCGGCATCCCGTTCCTGACCATCATGGGCCTGTCCGCGGCCGCCGCGGTCGCGGTGGCGCTGCTCATCGCGCTGACCCTGCTGCCCGCGCTGCTCGGCTTCGCCGGCCACCGGGTGGCCCGCTTCAGCCGGCTGCCGAAGTTCGGCGCGCACGCCGAACGGGTGGCCCGCCGGACCGCGGCCGACCCGGACAGCACCGCGGGCGCCGCCTGGTCGCGGTTCGTCGTGCGCCACCGGGTGCTGGTCACCGTGGCCGGCGTGGTGCTGCTCGGCGTGCTGGCGATCCCGGCCGCGAGCATCCGGCTCGGCCTTCCGTCGGGCGCCTCCCAACCGACCGACAACACCCAGCGCAAGGCGTACGACCTCACCACCGAGGGCTTCGGCGCGGGCTTCAACGGCGCGCTGCTCGTCGTCGCCCAGGACGTCTCCTCGCCCTCGGACACCGCGAGGATCGCCGCCGCGCTCGGCCGCCAGGCCGGCGTCGCCCAGGTCACCCCGCTGGCCGGGCAGAACGGCGTCTCACTGATCCGGGTCGTCCCGAAGTCCGGGCCGAACGACTCCGCGACCCAGGACCTGGTGCACACGCTGCGCGACGACCGGGCGACACTCGCGTCCGGCACCGGCGCGCACATCCTCGTCGGCGGCACCACCGCCTCCAACATCGACGTCTCCGCCAAGCTCTCCGGCGCGCTGCCGGTCTTCCTGATCGCCGTCGTGGGCCTGGCGTTCGTCCTGCTGACCTTCGCCTTCCGGACGGTCCTGGTGCCGCTGAAGTCCATCGTCGGCTTCCTGCTGTCGATGGCGGCCGCCCTGGGCGCACAGGTGGCGGTCTTCCAGTGGGGCTGGGGAAAGAACCTGCTCGGCATCACCCCGACCGAGACGATCAGCTTCCTGCCGATCATCATGCTCGCGATCATCTTCGGCCTGTCCAGCGACTACGAGGTCTTCGTCGTCTCCCGGATCAAGGAGGAGTTCACCCGGCACGGCGACGCCCGCGCGGCGGTGCAGCGCGGCACCTCCCTGTCGGCCCGGGTGGTCACCGCCGCCGCGCTGATCATGTTCTCGATCTTCGTGGCCTTCACCTTCACCGACAACCCGACCATCAGGGCGATCGGCTTCAGCTTCGCGGTCGGCGTCTTCCTCGACGCCTTCGTGGTGCGGCTCACCCTGGTGCCGGCGGTGATGGCGATCGCGGGCGGGCGCATCTGGTACCACCCCAAGTGGTTCGGGCGCTGGGTGCCCGACCCGGACATCGAGGGCCAGCGCCTTGAGGAGCGGCTCGCGGACGGGCACTTCGGCGCCGAGGCCGCACAGGCGGCCCGGACGGCGAGGACGCCGGTCGGGGCGGAGGCGGCCGGCCGCTGAGCCCGCCGCCCGGCGGGCGGCGGATCGGGACGGCCGAAGGGGCCGGTGGGGACGCGCGGGCGGCCCCACCGGCCCCGCGGCGTCCGGCAGGGGCGCGAGCGTGCGAAGACCCCGGGAGGCCGCGTCCGCCGTGTGGGGCCGGGGACGCGGGGGAGACCCACGCGGGGCCCGTCAGAGCAGGGACGTGGCCAGCCACGCCGCCACGGCGGCCAGCACCAGCAGGGATATGTTGAGCCCGATCTCCCGCACCTCGCCGCGTGACAGGTGCAGCGCACCGGCGCCGACCTGCACCAGGGCCAGGCCGACGGCCGCCGCGACGGCGAGCCCGACCGCCACGCCGGTCAGCGGCGGCAGCAGCAGCCCCAGTGCGCCGAGCACCTCCACCGCCCCGATCGCCCGCACCCGCGGCATGGGCACCTGGTCGACCCACCCCATCATCGGCCGCAGCCGCTCGCGGTCCTGGAAGAGCTTCTTGCCGCCCGAGTAGGCGTAGAACGCGGCGAGCAGCAGGGCGAGGACCCAGTACGCGACATGCACGGCGACTCCCGATGGTTACGAACCGTAAGTTGCCCCATGATGGGTCAGTGGCTAAGGCTCCACAAAAGGCACACGCGTGTGCTCTACGCACATCCGCCGTGCCCCGCGACGGCACCGCGCACGACACGAAAGAGGGGGCGTCATGGCGCGCTACGAGCACACCTGCACGATCCGCGGCGACGGCGGCCGGGCGATCCGCGCCGTCCTGGACCGGATCTGCGACAAGTGGACGATGCTGGTCGTGGCCACCCTCGACGGCGGGCACATGCGCTTCGGCGAACTGCACCGGCACATCCCCGGCATCTCCCAGCGGATGCTGACCCTGACGCTGCGCAAGCTGGAGCGGGACGGCCTGGTCTCCCGCACCGCCTACGCCGAGGTGCCGCCCCGCGTCGAGTACGCGCTCACCGCCATGGGCAGGAGCCTGATCCCGCCCGCGCTGACCCTCGCGGGCTGGGCGATCGAGAACAACGCCGCGATCGAGGAGAGCAGGGCGCGCTACGACGACCGGCCCCGGTGAGCACCCCGGGAGCGGGGCGTTCACCGGGGCCGGGCCGCGGTGGGGCGTGGGCGCCCGGGGGCGCCGGGGAGGGCTACTCCTCGACCATCAGGCCGCGGCGCAGCCTGGCGAGGGTGCGGCTGAGCAGCCTGGAGACGTGCATCTGCGAGATGCCCAGCTCCTCGCCGATCTCGGACTGGGTCAGGTTGCCGACGAAGCGCAGCGACAGGATCGTCCGGTCCCTGGCCGGCAGCTTGGCGATCAGCGGCCTGAGCGACTCGACGTACTCCACACCCTCCAGGTCGTGGTCGTCGTAGCCGATCCGGTCGGCGAGCGCGCCCTCGGGGTCGTCCTCGGCGGGCTGGGCGTCCAGCGAGCTGGCGGTGTACGCGTTGCTCGCCGCCATGCCCTCGATCACCTCGTGCTCGGGCAGGTCCAGGCGCTCGGCCAGCTCGCGCACGGTAGGGGTGCGGTCCAGTTGCTGGGCCAGCTCGTCGCCGGCCTTGGCCAGGTCGAGCCGCAGTTCCTGGAGCCGCCGCGGCACCCTGACCGACCAGGAGGTGTCGCGGAAGAACCGCTTGATCTCCCCGACGATCGTCGGCATCGCGAAGGTCGGGAACTCCACCCCGCGGGCCAGCTCGAACCGGTCGATCGCCTTGATCAGGCCGATCGTGCCGACCTGGATGATGTCCTC
This sequence comes from Streptomyces sp. SN-593, assembly GCF_016756395.1. Classification (NCBI taxonomy): domain Bacteria; kingdom Bacillati; phylum Actinomycetota; class Actinomycetes; order Kitasatosporales; family Streptomycetaceae; genus Actinacidiphila; species Actinacidiphila reveromycinica. The sequence goes on along the minus strand of NZ_AP018365.1, from coordinate 3,122,186 downwards.
CATCGGCTCGCTGCGGCTGCGGAACCGGGTCGCGGCGAACTTCACCAGCGCGAGGTTCAGCTCGACCAGCGTGTTGCGGACGTAGCTGTACTCCCCGGTGCCCTCCTCCAGGGACTGCAGGCGGGCGAAGAGCGTCTTGGACAGCGCTCGGGCGTCGACGGGGCCGATCTCGTCGTAGGGCGGGATCTCGGGGAGTCCTTCGAGTTCGAGGTCGAAGTGACCCGGGTCACGGTGGTCGAGGCCGACGGACGCCGCCGCCCCGTGCCCCTCCGTGTCCTGCGCCTCCCACCGGGCGCGGTCGCCCCCTCGTCGCACCTGCTCCTGATCCGGGCCGAGCCGGGGTGTCATGTGCTCATCCCTCTCTCGCGGCGCGGGTGTTTTCCTCTGCCGTACTTCAGCCCTACCGCCATCCGGCGGTGTCCCGCAAGTTCTGGGGTTGCCCGACCGACTACCGCGCGCCCCCCGAAACGCGTAGGGTCGGCGTCGCGTCACCCGGGGGGCGCAGGGTGTGTGACCAGGGACGCAGTGAGGGAGAACAGATGGACCACGAGGCGGTGGGCACCGCCGGTCTCGGCCGGCGACTGCACGTCGAGGTGGGGCAGCACGGCAGCAGTACGGTCTTCACCCCGGCGGGAGAACTCGACCACCACACCGCCGACCTCCTCGCCGAGCCGATCACCAAGGCCGTCGAGGAGGGCGCGACCCGTCTGGTCGTGGACTGCTCCGGCCTGGAGTTCTGCGACTCCACCGGCTTGAACGTGCTGCTCGGGGCGAGGCTCCAGGCGGAGGCGCGCGGCGGAGCGGTGCACCTGGCGGCCATGCGGCCGACGGTGGCGCGGGTGTTCGAGATCACCGGCGCCGACTCGGTGTTCAGTGTGCACGAGACGCTCGACCAGGCGCTTCAGGAGTAACCGGGCCGGGGAGGGGGGCAAGCTGCATGAGAGGGACCAGCCGGATCGCCCACGCATTGATCGCGCGGGAGGTGTGTTCCCGGAGATCGACCGGGCAGAAGACAGTTCGGAACCAGCCGGACATCCGTGAGGTGAGGCCACGATGAGCACCACTCGGCCCTACGCCGCGGGTGACCGCGTCCCCGACGCGGGCGATGGCGAGAGTGAGGCGGACGTGGAGGTGCGGGCGCCGGAGCCGGTGCGCCGGCTGGCGCTGACCGGGGAGAGCGGGATCGTGCCGCGCGCCCGGGACTTCACCCGCCAGGCGCTGCGCGACTGGGGCTGGCTGCCCGGGGCGACCGCCGACCGCAGGGCGGCCGCCGAGGACGTGCTGCTGGTCGTCTCCGAGCTGGTCACCAACGCGTGCCTGCACGCCGGCGGCCCGGACGAACTGAGGCTGGTGCGCAGCGGCAAGGCACTGCGGCTGGAGGTCGTGGACGGCGGCGGCGGCGAGCCCGCGCCGCGCTCCCCGCACCGCGCCGGCCGCCCCGGCGGCCACGGCATGTTCATCGTGCAGCGGCTCTGCCTGGACTGGGGCGTGGTCCGCGACGGCGAGCGCCCGGGCAAGACGGTGTGGGCGGAGCTGGCGGCCCCGCAGTAGCCGCGCACTGTTCCGCCCGCGCACCCGCGCACGCGTCAGGGCGGCACCGCGACCGCTTTACTCCCGCCGCACTCCCCCCGCGTACGGGTCCGCGCGCCGATCCCCGTGCTGCCCCGGGGCCCGCACGCAGGGGCCCGTCCCCTGCCTACGGGCACGCGCGGGTGAGGGCCGTGCCGCTCCAGAGGCGGCCCAGCGGGCCCCAAGCGGGCCCCAGGCGCCTCGCACGCCGCCGATGGGCCGTTTCCCCGGCTCGTCCCGCGGGAGCGTCACAAGGGCGTACAGGCCCGCCCCCGGGCCTCGGAGCGGCGTGGCCTCGCGCCGCCGCCCGCGGCCCCTTTGCGGCCGGCCGCGGTCAGCCGTCGAGCCGGCCGATTGTCGCCAACGACGGGCCCCGCTGGGCGCGCAGCCCGGTCGCCGCCGACTCCGCGTCGCGCAGTACCCGGACGGCGTTGTGCCAGGTGAGCTTGGCGATGTCGGCGTCGGACCAGGAGCGGTCGAGGAGTTCCGCGACCAGGCGCGGGTAGCCGGCCACGTCGGCGAGGTCGGTGGGGGTGAAGGCGGTTCCGTCGTAGTCGCCGCCGATGCCGAGGTGGTCGATGCCGGCCACCTCGCGCATGTGGTCCAGGTGGTCGGCGACCGTCGCCGACGTGGCCGTCGGACGGGGATGGACGGCCTCGAACGCGCGCTGGACCGCCATGCCCGCGGGGGTGGTGTCCAGGGGGTGCAGGCCGTGGGCGCGCATGTTCGCGTCGGCCTCCTGGGTCCACTCGATCGCGGCCGGCAGGATGAACTTCGGCACGAACGTGGCCATCGCCACGCCGCCGTTGCCGGGCAGCAGGGCGAGCACGTCGTCGGGGATGTTCCTCGGGTGGTCGCAGACGGCCCGGGACGAGGAGTGCGAGAACAGCACCGGCGCCTGCGCCACCCGCAACGCGTCGCGCATGGTGTCGGGGGAGACGTGCGAGAGGTCCACCAGCATGCCCAGCCGGTTCATCTCGCGCACCACCTCCTCGCCGAAGGCGGTCAGCCCGTGCGCGGCGGGCTCGTCGGTCGCGGAGTCCGCCCAGGGGGTGTTGTCGTTGTGGGTCAGCGTCATGTAGCGCACCCCCAACGCGTACAGGGCGCGCAGCGCGGCCAGCGAGCAGTCGATGGAGTGTCCGCCCTCGGCCCCCATCAGGGAGGCGATCCGGCCCGAGGCGCGGGCCGCCTCCATGTCGTCGGCACTGGTCGCCAGCAGCAGGTCGCCGGGGTGGCGCTCGACCAGCCGGTGCACCACGTCGACCTGTTCGAGGGTCGCGGTGAGCGCCGCGCCGCCCTTGAGCGCCACCGACACGTACACCGACCAGAACTGCGCGCCCACCCCGCCGGCCCGCAGCCGCGGCAGGTCGGTGTGGGTGCGGGCGCTCTGGTCGGCGGTGAGGTCGAACCGGTCCAGGTCGTAGGCGACCTGCTCGCGCAGCGCCCAGGGGAGGTCGTTGTGTCCGTCCACCACGGGGTGGGCGGCCAGCAGGTCACGGGCGCGGTCGAGGAGGCGGTCCACAGCAGTGCTCCAGGTGCGTGCGGGGGTGCGCACGCAACCGGCAGTGCGCACCGCGACGGGGTCGGCCGACCGCGCGGCTACCGGGCGAAGCCGAAGCCCGCGGTCCCCTTCACCTTCGCACGCAGCCGGTCGCCCTTCTGCGTCGCCTGCTCGGTCAGCGACGTCTGGAACTCGCGCATCCGGCCGCGCAGCTCCGCGTCATGGGCGGCCAGGATGCGCACGGCCAGCAGCCCGGCGTTGCGCGCGCCGGCCACCGAGACGGTGGCGACCGGGACGCCCGCGGGCATCTGCACGATCGACAGCAGCGAGTCCATGCCGTCGAGGTACTTCAGCGGCACCGGCACGCCGATCACCGGCAGCGGGGTGACCGCGGCGAGCATGCCCGGCAGGTGGGCGGCGCCGCCCGCGCCCGCGATCAGCGCCTTCAGGCCGCGGTCGGCGGCCTGCTCGCCGTAGTCGACCATCTTGTGCACCATCCGGTGCGCGGAGACGACGTCGACCTCGTAGGGCACCGAGAACTCGTCCAGGGCCTCGGCCGCGGCCTCCATCACCGGCCAGTCGGAGTCGGAGCCCATCACGATGCCGACGGCGGGGGACGCTTCACTCATCGATGGTTCCTCGCAGGTAGCCGGCCGCGTGGGCGGCGCGCTCGCGCACGTCGGCCAGGTCGTCGCCGTAGGTGTTCACGTGGCCGACCTTGCGGCCGGGCTTCACGTCCTTGCCGTACATGTGGATCTTCAGCCCCGGGTCGCGGGCCATGCAGTGCAGGTACGCGGGGTACATGTCGGGGAAGTCGCCGCCGAGGACGTTGGCCATCACCGTCCAGGGCGCGCGGGGGCGCGGGTCGCCCAGCGGCAGGTCGAGCACGGCGCGCAGGTGGTTGGCGAACTGCGAGGTGGCCGCGCCGTCCATGGTCCAGTGGCCGCTGTTGTGCGGGCGCATCGCGAGTTCGTTGACCAGCACCGCGGGGGTGCCGTCCGGCCGGCGCACCTCGAACAGCTCGACCGCCAGGTGACCGACCACGCCCAGCTCGCGGGCGACGTTCAGCGCCAGTTGCTGGGCGCTCGCGGACACGTCGTCCGGCAGCCCGGGCGCGGGCGCGATCACGGTGTCGCACACGCCGTCCACCTGGATCGACTCGACCACCGGGTAGGCCACCGCCTGGCCGTGCGGCGAGCGCACCACGTTCGCGGCCAGCTCGCGGACGAAGTCCACCTTCTCCTCGGCGAGCACCGGCACCCCGGCCCTGAACGGCTCGGCGGCCTCCTCCTTGGACCGGACGACCCACACGCCCTTGCCGTCGTAACCGCCGCGCGCGGTCTTGAGCACCACCGGGAACCCGGCGCCCTCCGCGGCGAACCGCACCACGTCGTCCGGGTCGGCCACGACGCGGTTGCGGGGGCAGGGCACGCCGATCGCGGCGAGGCGGCGGCGCATGACCGCCTTGTCCTGCGCGTGCACCAGGGCGTCGGGGCCGGGCCGCACCGCGATGCCGTCGGCCTCAAGGGCGCGCAGGTGCTCGGTGGGCACGTGCTCGTGGTCGAAGGTGATCACGTCGCAGCCCGCCGCGAAGGCCCGCAGCGTGTCCAGGTCGCGGTAGTCGCCGACGGTGACGTCGGACACCACCTGGGCCGCGGAGTCCTGCGGGGTGTCGCTGAGCAGGCGGAACCGGATGCCGAGCGGGATGCCGGCCTCGTGGGTCATGCGGGCGAGCTGGCCGCCGCCGACCATGCCGACTACGGGGAATGTCACGGTGTGTGTCCTGCCGGTGGTACGGGGGCTGGGCGCTGTCCAGGATATCCGGCGGCCGCGGGACGGAACCCACCGGCTTCGGAGGCCGTCTCACTCCGCGAGGCGGCTAGGCTGTGGTCGAAACGCCGCCATCCGGCACCCCGAGCCCACAGGAAGCCGAGTCCCCGGACCCCGACGGAACAAGGCACAGCGACATCATGAGCGGACTGCGCGCACTGCGATCGAAGCTTGCCCTGGTCTACCGCGAGATCGCCAAGTTCGGTGCGGTCGGCGCGGCGGGCGTGCTCGTCAACATCGGCGTGTTCAACCTGGTCAGACACGACACCGGGCTCCAGACGGTGCGGGCCAGCATCGTGGCGACCCTGGTGGCGATCGTCTTCAACTACCTCGGCTTCCGGTACTTCACCTACCGCGACCGGGACCGGGCGGGCCGCACCAAGGAACTCAGCCTCTTCCTGTTCTTCAGCATCATCGGCCTGGTGATCGAGAACGGTGTGCTCTATGCGGCGACCTACGGCTTCGGCTGGGACACCCAGCTCCAGAGCAACGTGTTCAAGTTCGTCGGCATCGGCGTGGCCACGCTCTTCCGGTTCTGGTCGTACCGCACCTGGGTGTTCCGCAGGCTGCCGGCCCGCGAGGCGGTGGAGCAGGCGGAGTCGTTCCTGACCGAGGCCGAGGCCGAGGCCGAGGCCGGGTCCGGGTCCGGGAAGGCGGACAAGGTCGGCAAGCAGAAGCGGGCGGCCGCCGACCGCATCGGCTGACCTTGCCGCCGCGGCCGCGCACCGCCGGGCGGGACGCTCAGCCGACATGCTGCGCAGCCGGTGGCGTGCTCAGCCGGTGGCCTTCCCTGCCGGCGGCCCTCCTCAGCCGATGACCTCCTCGCGCGGTGGCGGCGGGGTGATCTCCTGCGCCAGGAAGAGCGCGAAGACCGGCGGCCGCTGCTGGAGCAGTTCCAGCCGCCCGCCGTCCGCCTCGGCGAGGTCGCGGGCCACCGCCAGGCCGAGCCCGGTGGAGTTGCGGCCGCTGACCGTGCGCTCGAAGACCCTGGCGCCCAGGTCCGGCGGCACCCCGGCACCGTCGTCCGAGACCTCGACGACCGCCTGGTTGCCGGTCACCCGGGTGTGCAGGGCGAGGGTTCCCGCGCCGTGCATCAGCGAGTTCTCGATCAGGGTGGCGAGCACCTGCGCGACCGCGCCCGGGGTGCCGACCGCCCGCAGCCCGCGGGCGCCGGACAGCTCCACGGCGCGCCCCTCGTTCTGGTAGGCGGGCCGCCACTCCTCGATCTGCTGCCGGATCACCTCGTCGAGTTCGAAGTCGACCGCGGAACCGCTGCGGGGGTCGCGCGAGTTCGTCAGCAGCCGCTGGACGACGTCGGTGAGGCGCTCGACCTGGCCGAGCGCGATGGCCGCCTCCTCCTTGACCGCCTCGTGGTCCTCGGCGCTGTCCATGATCTCCTCCAGCCGCATCGACAGCGCGGTCAGCGGGGTGCGCAGCTGGTGGGAGGCATCGGCGGCGAGCCGGCGTTCGGCGGTGAGCATCCGGCCGATCCGCTCGGCGCTGGCGTCCAGGACGTCCGCGATCCGGTCGAGCTCCGGTACCCCGTAGCGGCGGTGGCGGGGGCGCGGATCGCCCGAGCCGAGGCGCTCGGCGGTCTCGGCGAGGTCGGTGAGCGGGCTGGCCAGTCGCCGGGCCTGGCGCATGGCGAGCACGACCGCGGCCAGCACCGCGAGCAGCGCCACCGCGAGGATCACCAGCAGGGTGCGGCCGATCTGCCGGCTGACGGTGGAGCGCGACTCCTCCACGGTCACGGACTCGCCGTGGTCGCCGCGCTGCGTGGACTTCAGGACCGCGCCCTGGGGCCGGTCGCCGAGGCGCACCTCGGGGTGGCCGGGCACCCGCACGAGCGCGTACCGGTTGTCGGCGATCTGCCGGTCCAGGCCCTTGGCGTCGACCGACTCACCGGCCAGGATGCGGTTCTCCACGATCCCGGTGAGCCGGACCGCCTCGGACTGCACGCCGTCCTGTGCGCTGCTCTGGATGGTCCTGGCCTCCACGATCACCAGGGAGATGCCGAAGACGGCGATCACGACGAGCACCACGGCCAACGTGGAGGAGATCAGGCGGCGGCGCATCGAGCGGGCGGGTCAGTTCTTCTCGAAGCGGAAGCCGACCCCGCGGACGGTGGCGATGAAGCGCGGGTTGGCCGCGTCGTCGCCGAGTTTCTTGCGCAGCCACGAGATGTGCATGTCCAGGGTCTTGGTCGACGACCACCACGTGGTGTCCCAGACCTCGCGCATCAGCTGCTCGCGGGTGACCACCCGGCCGGCGTCCCGTACCAGGACCCGCAGCAGGTCGAACTCCTTCGCGGTGAGCTGGAGTTCGTCGTCGCCCATCCAGGCGCGGTGCGACTCGACGTCGATCCGCACCCCGTGCGTGGAGGGCTGGGCTGCCTCGGTGGTGCCGCGCCGCAGCAGGGCGCGGACCCGGGCGAGCAGCTCGGCGAGGCGGAACGGCTTGGTGACGTAGTCGTCGGCGCCGGCGTCCAGGCCGACCACGGTGTCGACCTCGTCGGCGCGCGCGGTGAGCACCAGGACGGGGAACGTGTGGCCCTCCGTGCGGATGCGGCGGCACACGTCGAGGCCGTCCATGCCGGGCAGGCCCAGGTCGAGCACCACCAGGTCGACCGCGCCGAGCAGCGCGGTCTCCAGCGCGGCGGGTCCGTCCTCGCGCACCTCGACCTCGTAACCCTCGCGGCGCAGGGCGCGCGCGAGCGGTTCCGAGATGGATGCGTCGTCCTCGGCGAGAAGTACGCGGGTCATGCGGTTGATGGTAGTCCGCGCCGGACCCTCCCGGCCCGGAGGTCCGCAGACCCGGGACGGCGGCCGGTCTGCACCCCGCGGCGGGTCGGGGCGCCCAGCACCAGGGCCGCGGACAGCGGCGGCGGCCGGCCGGCGGCGATCCGGAAGGCCGGGCGCCGCCGACGCGGCGGCCCCGGCGGGGGAGCCGGCGGCGACCCGGCCGGCCCGGTGCCGCCCGCGGCCGACCGGGGCCGGCGGCACCGGCCGTGCCGCGCCGGCCGGACGCCGTCGCGGACGGCGCAGGAGCGCCCGCACGGCGATCAGGACGGCCGTGAGGAGCCCCGACGGGGTGCGCGGGGGCGGTCGCCGCCACAGGGGCGCAGGGGCCCGCGTGGGGACGCCCCGGCGGCTTCGGCCGGGGCGTCCCCGCCGTCGGCCGGGCCCGGTCCGGGCGCCACCCCGCCGGGGCGGGCCGCGCCGGCGTGCCGGAGGGTGCCGCGTGCCGGGAGCCGTATCCGCCGACGGGGCCGGGCCGCGGCCCTGCCGGGACCGGCGGTCAGGCCGGCGACGGGGTCAGCAGGCGCACAGGCAGAAGGGGTGGCCCGCCGGGTCGGCGTACACCCGCCAGTTGCGCGCGCCGTCCTGGTCGCCCTCCAGGAGGGTCGCGCCCAGGCCGAGGACCTGCTGCTCGGCGGCGTCGAGCCGGGCCCGCGGCACCGCGATGTCGAGGTGGAACTGCTGCGGCCGCTCCGGGTCGGGCCACGCCGGGGCCCGGTGCTCGGGGGCGAGCTGGAAGGACAGCCGCTGGCCGCCTTCCCGGTTGAGATCCACCCAGGTGCTGTCCTCGGCGTCGACGGTGCCGCCGACCAGTTCCGCGTAGAAGGCGGCGAGGGAGGCGGGGTCGGGGCAGTCGAGGACGACGGCGCCGAGTGTGCCGATCATGCGGGCTCCTTGGGGAGTTCGGGAACGGGTGGCCGGGAGGCGGACCGAGGGCCCGCGCCGGAGGCAAGGCGTACGGCCGCCGGCCTTAGTTACCGGTTGAAGATCCTTGCCGGTAACCGTTACCCCATGATGGCGTTCTGCCGGTAACGCCGCAAGGGTGGTTCCGCAGTAACGTTGCGCGGGTGGAACAGCCCGGAGACCGCCACGCCGCGCCCGAGCCGCTGCGGCTGGTGCAGGACCTGGTCAACACCGTCGACCTGGAAGCGGAGGCGGACGAGCTGCACAGCCCGGAGGCGCTGACCGCCTGGGTGCGCGAGCGCGGCATCGACCCTGGCGGGGACGGCTTCGACCGGGCGGGGCTCGACGCGGTCCTGGTGCTGCGCGAGGCGCTGCGCGACGTGTGCTCCGCGCACGCGGGGCTCGACATGGCTCCCGACGTGGTGGCCGCGCTCGACGGGCTGCTGGCGCGGGCCCCGCTGCGGCTCGCGGTCGACCCGCGGGGTGCCGCGAGGGTGGTGCCAGCGGCTTCCGCCGGAGGGGTCGCCGCCCTCACCGCGGAGGTGGCCGCCGTGATCGCGGCGTCGGCGGCGGCCGGCACCTGGCAGCGCGTGAAGGCGTGCGCCGCCGACAACTGCCGCTGGGTCTACTACGACCGCAGCCCGGCCGGCCGCGGCCGGTGGTGCTCGATGGCGGTCTGCGGCAGCCGGGCGAAGATGCGGGCGTACCGCGGCAGGAGGTGACCGCCTCGCCGGGAGCGGACCGGCGCCCATGGGCCGTGGCCGGTGCGGCCCGCAGGCCCCGCGGCCGCGACGTGACGTTCCGGCCCCGGTAAGGGCCGTGGTCCTGGAGACCGGTCCTTACCGGACGGCGGTCGCGCCGCTGCGCGCACGGCCTGGGGGCGTACGGCGTCCGGTCAGCGCGTGGCTACGCGTTCGGGCGGCCCATCGCCTGGAAGGTCCAGCCCGCCTTGCGCCACAACTGCGCGTCGAGGGCGTTGCGCCCGTCGAGGATGTGCCGCTGCCCCGCCACCTCCGCCAGCCGGGCCGGGTCCAGCTCGCGGAACTCCCGCCACTCGGTGAGGTGCAGGACGACGTCGGCGCCGCGGACCGCCTCCAGGGCGCTGGGGGCGTAGCCGAGGGTGGGGAAGAGCCGCCGCGCGTTCTCCATGCCCTTGGGGTCGTAGACGGTGACCTGGCCGCCCTGGAGGTGGATCTGGCCCGCGACATTGAGCGCGGGGGAGTCGCGCACGTCGTCGGAGTCGGGCTTGAAGGCGGCGCCGAGCACGGCGATCCTGCGCCCGAGGAAGCTCCCGCCCAGCGCCTCGCGGGCCCACTCCACCATGTGGGTGCGGCGCCGCATGTTGACCGAGTCGACCTCGCGCAGGAAGGTCAGTGCCTGGTCGGCGCCCAACTCGCCGGCCCGCGCCATGAACGCGCGGATGTCCTTGGGCAGGCAGCCGCCGCCGAAGCCGATCCCCGCGCGCAGGAACTTCCGGCCGATCCGGTCGTCGTGCCCTATGGCCTCGGCGAGCACCGCGACGTCGCCGCCGGCGGCCTCGCACACCTCGGCCATGGCGTTGATGAAGGAGATCTTCGTGGCGAGGAAGGCGTTCGCGGCGGTCTTGACCAGTTCGGCGGTCGGGTAGTCCGCGACGATGAACGGCGTCCCTTCTGCGATCGGGCCGCCGTAGACCTCCCGCAGGAGTGATTCCGCGTGGTCGCTGGCCACGCCGACCACGATCCGGTCCGGGTGCAGGGTGTCCTGCACCGCGAAGCCCTCGCGCAGGAACTCCGGGTTCCACGCCAGCTCGACGTCCTCGCCCGCGGGCGCGAGTTCACGGAGCATCCCGGCCAGCCGGGCCGCGCTGCCCACCGGCACGGTGGACTTGCCCACCACCAGCGCGGGCCGCCGCAGGTGCGGCGCGAGCAGGCCGACGGCACTGTCGACGTAGCTCATGTCGCAGCCGTACTCGCCCTGCTTCTGCGGGGTGTTGACGCAGACGAAGTGGACGTCGCCGAAGTCGGCCACCTCCTCCCAGGAGGTGGTGAAGCGCAGCCGCCCGGTGGAGCCCTCCAGCCCGGCCACGTGCCGGGCCAGCAGGTCCTCAAGGCCCGGTTCGTACATCGGCACCCGGCCCCGGGCCAGTGTGGCGACCTTGCTCTCGTCGATGTCGAGGCCGAGCACCTCGAATCCCAGCTCGGCCATGGCGGCGGCGTGGGTGGCGCCGAGGTAACCGGTGCCGATGACGGTGAGCTTCAGAGGCATGCGCCGAAGCATAGTCCGCACCGGCTCGGCCGAATCCCGGGTGGAGGCGTGGCCAGAGGGCCACAATGCGTGCATACGGCCACAGGTCAACCGGGTGGGGGTGCGTCATGGCGGACGAGGACGGACCGGACGGCGGGACAGCGGGGCCGGACGGTCCCGCGGGTCCGTGGTCCGCGGCCCACGGACCGGAGGCACCGGCCCCCGGACCCGGCCCGCTGGAGCCCGGCCCGCGGCACGCGGAACCCGATGTCCCGGACCACGGACCTGATCCGTTCGGCCCCGGCCCCGAGCCCGATCCCGGACCCGCCGCCCCGGCCCCCGGGCCGGACCGGCGCGCCCGGCGGCGGCGCCGTACCCGCAGGGTGCTCTACTCCGCGCTGGGCCTGCTGTGCGTCGGCGCCCTGCTCATCGCCGGCACCGGCTACTGGGCCTACCACCACTACACGGGCCGGGTGCAGCGCATCCCCAACGCCTTCCCCACCGACGTCCCCGAGTCGGCGCTGCCGCAGTCGTCCAAGGACGGCAGCCAGACGTTCCTGCTCGTGGGCCTGGACGCGCGGTCCGACCTGCCCACCACCGGCAAGGGCGCCAAGGCCCCCGAATGGAAGCCGGGCGCCCAGCGCAGCGACACGATGATGCTGGTGCACATCCCGGCCGACCACAAGAACGCCTACGTCGTCTCGCTGCCCCGCGACTCCTGGGTCGACGTCCCCGGCCACGGCAAGGCCAAGCTGAACGCCGCCTTCTCCTGGGGCGGTCCGCCGCTGCTGATCGACACCGTCCAGCGCCTGACGAAGGTGAGGATCGACCACCTCATGGTGATCGACTGGAGCGGCTTCGAGAAGCTCACCGACGCGATCGGCGGCGTGGACATCACCGTGGACAAGACCGTCTCGCGGCGCAACGGCCCCGGCGGCGTGTGGACCGCCGGCACCCACCACATGGACGGCGCCGAGGCGCTGGACTACGTCCGCGAGCGTTACGGCCTGCCGCGCGGAGACCTCGACCGCACCCACCGCCAGCAGAACTTCCTGCGCGCCGTGCTCGGCAAGATGCTGTCCACCGGCACCTTCACCAACCCGCTGAAGCTCAAGCGCACCCTCGACCAAGTGACCTCGGTGGTCAGCTTCGACGACAAGCTCTCCGACGGCGACCTGCGCGACCTGGTGTGGAACATGCGCGGGGTGCGGTCGAAGGACATGGCGTTCATGAACGCCCCCGTCGCCGGTTTCGACACCATCGACAAGCAGTCGGTCGTGCTGCTCGACCCCAACGCCTCCGGTGAGCTGTGGGAGGCGATGCGCAACGACACCATGGCGCACTACATGGCGACCACCGACGGGGTCGACACGCTCGGCACGAACGTGTCCTGATCGGCCGGGCCGGGTACCGCCGAACCGGTCCGGCCCGGTGTCGCCGACATCACGCGGGGCAAAGATCACACGCGCGGGCCCGTTGGCACCCGCGTCCTGCGACCGTAGGGTTGCGGGGTTACTCGACAGTAGCGAACACTCGGGAGTGAGACTTCATGGCCGCAGCCGACTTCGACCTGTTCCGGACCTCCGAGGAGCACGAGATGCTCCGCGACGCCGTCCGGTCGCTCGCCGAGGCCAAGATCGCCCCCTTCGCCGCCGAGGTCGACGAGCAGTCCCGCTTCCCGCAGGAGGCGCGTGACGCCCTGGAGGCCAACGACCTGCACGCCATCCACGTCCCCGAGGCGTACGACGGCTCCGGAGCCGACGCGCTGTCCACGGTGATCGTGATCGAGGAGGTGGCCCGGGTCTGCGCCTCCTCCTCCCTCATCCCCGCGGTCAACAAGCTCGGCTCGCTGCCGGTGCAACTGTCCGGCTCGGAGGAGCTGAAGGCGAAGTACCTCGGCGCACTCGCCCGCAAGGAGGGCATGTTCTCCTACGCGCTGTCGGAGCCCGACGCCGGTTCCGACGCGGCGGGCATGAAGACCCGCGCGGTGCGCGACGGCGACACGTACGTGCTCAACGGGGTCAAGCGCTGGATCACCAACGCCGGTGTGTCGGAGTACTACACGGTGATGGCCGTGACCGACCCCGACAAGCGCTCGAAGGGCATCTCGGCGTTCGTGGTCGAGAAGGGCGACGAGGGCGTGTCCTTCGGCGCCCCGGAGAAGAAGCTCGGCATCAAGGGCTCCCCGACCCGCGAGGTCTACTTCGACAACGTCCGCATCCCGGCGAGCCGGCGGATCGGCGAGGAGGGCACCGGCTTCGCCACCGCGATGAAGACCCTGGACCACACCCGTGTCACCATCGCCGCCCAGGCGCTCGGCATCGCCCAGGGCGCGCTGGACTACGCCAAGGGGTACGTCCAGGAGCGCAGGCAGTTCGGCAAGGCCATCGCCGACTTCCAGGGCATCCAGTTCATGCTCGCCGACATGGCCATGAAGCTGGAGGCGGCCCGGCAGATCACCTACGCGGCGGCCGCCAAGTCCGAGCGCTCCGACGCCGACCTGACCTTCTTCGGCGCCGCCGCCAAGTGCTACGCCTCCGACGCCGCGATGGAGATCACCACCGACGCGGTGCAGCTCCTCGGCGGCTACGGCTACACCCGCGACTACCCGCTGGAGCGCATGATGCGCGACGCCAAGATCACGCAGATCTACGAGGGCACCAACCAGGTCCAGCGGATCGTGATGGCCCGTCAGGTCCTCAAGGGCTGACCGGCCCGGAGCGCCGCGCCCCCGCCCCTGCCCCGCCGCGGACCGTGTCGCCGCCGCCCTGCCGCCCCGCCGCGGTGGGGCGCGCGGGTCCGCGGCGGGTGTGCACGTGCGGGGCGAGAGTGGCCTGTGTGGCGGAACGCCGCGGGCGCCGCGGTGGTTCCCCGCGTCTCAACTCTGTAATAAACCCTCACATGATCGCGACCGTTCGTGCGAACTTTGTGCACTTGGAAAGGTTTAGTGGGCGGTTTGCCGCCAATTGACAAGCGGCTGCGGACGCTTGTAGAGCTGTGTGGGCCATCGGCGGAGACCCGGGGGGCGATGCGTCACTCGCCGGATGGCCATCCGCGCTTCTGCTCCGATTCTGTGAAGGGCAAACGTGTCCATATCCCGCCGCACCTCCCTTACGGTGCGTACCGTAGGCGTTGCCTCCGCCGCAGCCGCTCTCGCGCTCGGCGTCGCAGGCACCGCGTCAGCTTGCAACATCAAGGACTTCTCGTTCACCGGCTCCGTCACCTGTGACCAGCCGAGCGGCACCGGCGTCATCACCGTCCACGACACCGACGGCACCCGCCCGGTGACGATCACGGTCAAGGACGACAGCGGCAAGCAGCTCGCCACGCAGCAGTACACCGGCCGCAGCGGTGACTTCACCATCTCGGTGCCGTGGTCCGCCGGCGCGCACTACCAGGTGCTCGCGTCCGTCCAGCGGTACTTCGACAACCAGTCCGTGGGCAACGGCGTGACCCTGCCGAACACCGACTGCGGGGCGTCCACCACCCCGACCTCGCCGCCCGCGAGCCCCACCGACTCGCCCACGCCGTCCGACTCGCCGACCACGTCGCCGACCACGTCCCCCAGCGCCGGAGTGCCGTCGGCCAGCCCGAGCGCCGTGGCCAGCACGTCGGCCGCCGCCGTGGCCGACACCAGCTCCCCGTCGCCGAGCGGCAACCTCGCCGAGACCGGTGGCGGCAGCAACACCGGGATGATCGCGGGCATCGCGGGCGCCCTCGTGGTCGTGGGCGGCGGCGCCGTCTTCGGCCTGCGCCGGCGCACCGCCTCCGCGCGCCACTGACCCAGGGCTCGTCACGGGTTCGTCTCAACGACGCTCCCAGCATGTCCCCGACAGCTTCGAGGACGGTACGCTGCGACGCCGCCGCCGGTACGCCGGCGGCGGCGTCTTCGCATGTCAGCACGTCGAAATCAATGGGGGCACGTCCATGGCCATTCGCAAGTCCACCATGCAGGAGCAGGTGGCACAGGCCATCGCGCAGATCAACCCGGGCGACCGGCCGATCGCCACGATCCACGTCCAGACCGGTCCGAGCCCGTGGCTGATCGCGGCCGTCGGCGCCATGGGCACGTTGTTCGTGAAGTACTACTTCGTCACGGTCACCGAGCAGGCCGTGGTCTTCCACAAGGCGGGGCGGATGAGCGCCCGTCCCAAGGAACTGGTCGCGGCGATACCGCGGCAGGAGGCCGCCGGCCTCATCAGCGACATCCACCGCAACACCATGTGGAGCTCGCTGAAGTTCCTGCTGCCGGGCCAGCAGAAGCCGACCCGGCTGAACGTCGCCCGCTACTGGCGCAACGAGCTGGACCAGTGGGTGCCCGCGGCGACCGGGATGCCCGTCGCCTCCTGAGCAACGCCTGTCGTGTGCTGAGCGGCGGCACCGGGACCGGCCCATACCGGCACCGGCCCGGCACCGCACCGGCAGCGCAGACGGCAGAGGCCCCGGACCCCGCCTCGCGGGTGCCGGGGCCGCTGTGCGCGGAGCCCTCGTGCGGCGGACGCGTGCCGCCTGCCGGTGCCGTCAGCCGCTGCTGACGCCGACGTCGACCTTCTCGTCCTGCTGGAGCTCGCCGAAGAGCTTGGCCGACTTCGTCTTGTCCCACAGCACGGAGTCGCCGTCGGAGGTCTCGTAGTTGGCGTTGGCTATCGGCACCGTGAGCTGGTTGCCGTCGCCGCCGCTGACGCTCTTCATCGCGAAGAACATGTGCGTCAGGTCGAGCAGGCTCATGCCCTTGTCCACCACCAGGGTGTCCAGGCCGGAGCCGATCACCGGGTAGAGCTTGAACGGGTTGAGGATGGTGGAGGGCGACGCCGCCTGGTGCGCCAGCGTGGCGAGGAACTGCTGCTGGTGCTTCATCCGGCCCAGGTCCTGGTCCGCCTCCTGGTGCCGCTCGCGGACGTAGGCCAGGGACTCCTTGCCGTTGACCTTCTGGCAGCCCTTCTGCAGGTCCGCGCCCGACGCCTCGTCCTTCAGCGGAGCGTCCAGGCACAGCCGCACCCCGCCCAGGGCGTCGACCAGGTTCACGAAGCCGGAGAAGCCGATCTCCGCGTAGTGGTCGATGTGGATGCCCGTCGCCTGCTCCACGGTACGGGTCAGCAGCTCGGGGCCGCCGTCCGCGTACGCCTTGTTGAGCTTGTGGGTGGAGGCGGGGTACTGCCGCTTGGTCTCCTTGCCGTAGAACGACGGGATCGTCACGTAGGAGTCGCGCGGCAGGCTCAGCATGGTGGTGCCGTTGTCGCCGGTGTGCAGGATCATCATCGAGTCGGTGCGCTGGCCGGAGTCGGAGCCGGTGTGCAGCTCCTTCTCCTCGGCCTTGGTCAGGCCCTCGCGGCTGTCGGAGCCCACGATCAGGTAGTTGGTGCCCTTGCCCTTGGCGGGGGCGCCGGCCTCCTTGTTGATGGCGCTCAGGTCCACCTGGCGGCGCACCTTGGAGTCGGCCCAGAAGTAGGTGGAGACCGACACCACGAGCAGCACCACGACCAGCCCGAGCGCGGCGTAGCCGAGCTTCCTGCGGGTGCTCCAGCGCGGGCCGCGGGGTCCGCGGCCGCCCGGTCCGCCGATGCTCGGCGACCCGTGGCCGCCGCCGGAGCCGGCGCCCGGCTGCGGGCCCGGCTGCGGCCGCCGTGCCTGCTGCGGCGGGACCCCGCCGTGGGCGGCGGCGGCTCGGCGCGGCGACAGTTCTGGGGGCAGCGGAGGCTCGGCTAGCCTGCGCCGCTCGGTGTCATCGCTCCAACCGTTCATGTCCGCCAGTGTGCCCGGCCCCGGCGCGGGTCCCGCAATCACCGGCGGTTCTGTAGCAGATCCGATGCATTCGGCCACGCGCCGCAGCACACCCGCGACGGAAAGCGCACCGCCCCCGCGGCGGGACTCGGGCCGGCACGCACCGGGGGCACCGGCATACATCGGGCCCGCATGCACCGGGGGGCACCGGCATACAGTTGAAGGCGTGATCGACTCCTCCGCCCCGGAACCGCTGCCCACCCCGCCGGTGCCCGTCCTGCCGGGCAAGCCCACCGCCGCTTCCCGCATCACGCTCTCCCACATCATGAGCGCCCACGACACCAACCTGCTGGGCACCGTGCACGGCGGTGTGGTGATGAAGCTGGTGGACGACGCGGCGGGAGCCGTCGCCGGCCGCCACTCCGAGGGGCCCGCGGTCACCGGCGCCATGGACGAGATGGCCTTCCTCGCCCCCGTCCGGGTCGGCGACCTGCTCAGGGTCGAGGCGCAGGTGAACTGGACGGGCCGGACGTCCATGGAGGTCGGGGTCCGGGTGGTCGCCGAGCGGTGGAACCAGGCGGGCCCCGGCGAGCAGGTGGCGACCGCCTACCTCGTCTTCGTGGCCGTGGACGCCGAGGGCAGGCCGCGGTGCGTGCCGCCGGTGATCCCCGAGAACGACCGGGACCGCGGCCGCTGGCAGGAGGCCCAGATCCGCCGCACCCACCGGCTGGCCCGCCGCCGCGCGATCCTGGAACTGCGCCGCGAGCGGGCCGCGGAGGGCCTGGACGGCCGAGGACTGGACGGCTAGGACCTGGACGGCCAGGACCCGGACGGCCAGAGCCTGTCCGGCGGCTCTGCGTTGGCGCCTACGGGGAAGCGGGCCGTCAGCAGCCCACCGGGTCGCCGGTCCCGGCTGTCCGGGTCGGCTGCGCCGGCTGCGGCGCCCGCGCGGTCACCGGCCGCACCGTGCGGCCCTTGAAGTCCATGCCGAGGGTGACCTGCATCACCGGACCCTGCCCCTTCGCCTGCACCAGCCGCGCACCCGGCAGCGCGGCCGCCAGCGTCCTCACCGAGCGGTCCCACCGGGGGTCGTAGCGGATGGTGGTGTGCTCGGCGTGCCGGTCGGCGGTGGTGGGCAGCCCCGGTGTGGCGAAGCCGGTCGCGCGCAGGGCCTTCTGCGCGGTGCCGGCCAGGCCGCTGACGCCGGTGGCGTTCGCGACGGTGACACTGATCCCGCCGGGGGCGACATCGACCTTGGCGGCCGCGGGGGAGGGGGAGGCTGGCGCGGACCCCGAGGAGTCGGCCGACGCCCCCGGCGAGGCGCGGCGGGCGGTCAGCGGCTGGTCGGCTCGGATCGCCGCCCACAGCCTGCCGGCCCCGGCGGTGTCCCACCGCACCGTGGAGCCGACCCCGGGCACGTTGTAGTTCAGGCTGCTCAGCGGCACCGACGCGTACTCCGAGGAGTCGGACGTGAAGCTCTTCATGCTGCGGGCCAGCGAGATCAGGTCGGTCGGCCGCAGCCCCTCGTCCGCGCGGACCGAGCCGAGCACCGTGCCCGTCACCTTCTCCAGCTTCACCGGGTTCGTCAGGGTGCCGCCGGAGGTGATCTTGTGGATGACCTGGGAGACGAACTGCTGCTGGCGCCGCATCCGTCCGAGGTCGGAGTCGGCGTCGATGTGCCGGGAGCGCACGTACTGCAGGGCCTGGCCGCCGTCGAGGGTCGTGGTGCCCACCGGCAGGTCCAGCCCGCTGTAGGAGTCCTTGAGCGGGCGGGTGGTGCACACCGGGACGCCGCCGAGCACGTCCACGGTCTTCATGAAGCTGACGAAGTCGACCTCCAGGTAGTGGTCGATGTGGACGCCGGTCAGCTTCTCGACGGTGCTGACGGTGAGTTTGGGGCCGCCGTCGGCGTACGCCTCGTTGATCTTCGCCGGGTGGGTCGGGACCAGTGGCCGGCCGCCCGCCGAGGTGGGGGTCGCGGTCGCGGTCGCCCTGCCATGGGGCGGTACGGTGCCCCGCCGCTCGGCCAGCACGGCCGCCGGGCCGACGTCCGGCAACTGCACGTAGGTGTCGCGCGGGATGGACACCACGCTCGCGCGCTGCCGGTCCTGCGAGAGGTGCACCAGCATGATCGTGTCGGTGCAGTGGCAGGGCGCCCCGCCGAGGTGGTACTGCTTCTTCTCCTGCGCGCTCAGCCCGTCCCGGCCGTCGGTGCCGACCAGCAGGAAGTTGGTGCCCTTGCTGCCCCCCGGGCGGTCCTGGATGCCGCCGAAGGCGTCCACCCGGTTGATCGCGCCGTTCAGCCCGGCCACCATCGCGTGGCCGACCCCGCTGGCCGTGATCACCAGCAGCGCCACCCCGCCCGCGATCCGCGTGCTCAGCCGCACCGGGGGCCTGCGTCTTGGCCGCCGGGTGCCCGCACCGCGTCCGGCCGCCCGCCCGGTCCCCGCCGGCCGCCGCCCCGTCGAGCCGCGCCCCCGGGCCGGTGCCGGCGTCGGCGCCGGGACCACGGCCCTGGAGCGGACCCCGGACGGCTGGCTGCTGCGGGTGGGCGGCACGGGCGACCTCCGAACGGTTGCGGTGCAGCCGTTGCGACGCGCGCGCTGCGGCGCGCTGGGACACAGCGGCTGCCTGCTGACCCGTTCAGGCTAGGGACAAATAGGACTGTCAGTCTTCACCCCACGCGCTGGTGTCCCCCGTTAGCGGTAACGTTTGCCGGGATGAACGCCGCCACCCATTCCGCGCTCCCGGCCGTCTCCGTGATCATGCCGGTGCTCAACGAGGAGCGCCACCTGCGCAATTCCGTCCGGCACATCCTGGAACAGGACTATCCGGGCGAACTCGAAGTCGTCATCGCGTTGGGCCCGTCCGCGGACCGCACCGACGCGATCGCCGCGGAGCTGGTCGCCGAGGATCCCCGGGTCCACACGGTGCCCAACCCGACCGGCCGCACGCCCGCCGCCCTCAACGCGGCGATCAAGGCGTCCCGGCACCCGGTCGTGGTCCGCGTGGACGGCCACGGCATGCTCTCGCCGAACTACATCGCCACCGCCGTCCGCCTGCTGGACGAGACCGGCGCGGCGAACGTCGGCGGCATCATGCACGCCGAGGGCGAGAACGACTGGGAGCGCGCGGTGGCCGCCGCCATGACGTCGAAGATCGGCGTCGGCAACGCGGCCTTCCACACCGGCGGTACCGCGGCCCCCGCGGACACCGTCTACCTCGGCGTCTTCCGCCGCGAGGTGCTGGAACGGCAGGGCGGCTACAACATCGAGTTCATCCGCGCCCAGGACTGGGAGCTGAACTACCGCATCCGCGAGGCCGGCCACCTGATCTGGTTCTCGCCCGAGCTGCGGGTCTCCTACCGCCCCCGCCCCAGCGTGCGCACCCTGGCCAAGCAGTACAAGGACTACGGCCGCTGGCGCCGCGTGGTGACGCGCTACCACCGCGGCTCGGTGAACCTGCGCTACCTCGCCGCCCCGGCCGCCCTGCTGGCCAACGCCGCCGGCATCGTGGTCGGCGCCGCCCTCACCCCCTGGGCGCTGCTGGTCCCGGCCGCGTACGTGGCCGGCATCACCGCCGGATCGCTGCCGGCCGGCCGCGGGCTGCCGGTCGGCGCCCGGCTGCGCGTCCCGCTCGCGCTGGCCACCATGCACATGTGCTGGGGGTTCGGCTTCCTGACCAGCCCGCGTTCGCTCGCCCGCCGGGTCATCGCCAGCCGCCGCCCCGCGGTCACCGACCAGGAGCGGACCGAGCCGGCCGACGTGTAGGGCCGGTCCCCGGGACCTCCGCCGCGGGTTCCCGCGGTCTTCGCCGTACGGGCAGCGGCCGTCCGCCCCGCCAGCGGCACGAGGGGCCCACCGGAAACCTCCGGTGGGCCCCTCGCCGCGTCCGCGGCCGGCGATCAGAACTGGTACGTCGGCAGGATGTCCATGCAGCCCTTGCTGGCGCCGTTGAGCGCGTCGGCGTCGTCGGGCACCGCACCGGCCTTCGGCAGGGTCGCGCTGTAGTCGGTGCCGGTCTTCCAGTCCGAGCCGACGGTCAGGGTGATCGCCTGCACGTCGGAGGACGCCTTCACGTCGGTCGACGGGATCTTCAGCGCCTTCGCCACGGACAGCGCGTCGGACCTGCCCTGCGCGCCGCCGTCGGTCGGGTAGTTCAGCACGGTGCTCTCGCGCGGCGTCGCCTGGTCGCTCGCCTCGGCCTGGGTGAAGCCGGCGGCGCTGAGGGTCTGGACGAGCGAGCTGGCGCGGCCGTCGGTCGGCGTTCCGTCGGCGCTCCCCGCGGTGCCGTTGACCACGGTGACGGGGATGTCCGCCGCGGGGTGGGCCGCCGGGCCGGACGTCGCCGGGGTGGTCGGAGTCGCCGACGACGTGCTCTTCGCCTTGCCGTTGGCGTCCATGGCCACGTCGTTGCGCAGCAGCGACCAGACCGTGGTGGCGCTCGGCGCGGGCAGGTAGTGCGCGCTGGGGTCCTCGGGGTCCTCGATCCGCGGCATGGTCAGCATCGTGATCCGGTCCGGCGGGATCGTCTTGAGCTGCATGCCCAGGTCGTAGAGCTTCTTCGGGGTGCCGATCTCGGAGGACACCTCGAACGCGGACATCGCCGTGGTGGCAATCTTGTTGAGCTTCGACGGGTCGGTGAAGAGGTTCTGGCTGCGCAGCTTGCGGATCAGCGAGCTCATGTACATGTGCTGGGCCTTCGAGCGGCCCGCGTCGCTGCCGAACGCGTGGCGGGTGCGCAGCCACTGGAGCGCCTGCTCGCCCTTGACGGTGTGCGTGCCCGCGGTCAGGTGCAGGTGCGAGCCGCCGGGCTGGGCCGCGGTCGCGTGGTCGTCCACGTTCTCCTTGACGCAGACGTCCACGCCGCCGACCACGTCGGCCATCTTGACCACGCCGGCGAAGTCGATGGTCAGCCAGTGGTCGATGTAGACGCCGGTGAGGTTCTGCACGGTGGCCAGGGTGCAGCCCGCCCCGCCCCGGCTGAGGGAGGCGTTGATGATGTCGTTGGTCTTCGGGTAGACCTTGTGCGTCTTGGGGTCGGTGCACTCGGGGATGTCCACCCGGGTGTCGCGCGGGATGCTCACCACCGACATGTTGGAGCGGTCGGCGGACAGGTGGGCGATCATGATCACGTCGGCCCGGGCGCCGGTCGAGTCGGCGGCGCCGCCGAGCTTCGCGTCCTCGGGGTCGGAGCGGGTGTCGGAGCCGAGGATCATGATGTTCATCGGGGTCTGGCCCGCGGAGTTCGCCTTGGACTTGGCGACGTCGGTCTTGCCGCTGTTGCGCTCGCCCTTGCGGATCTTGCCGGAGAGGTACTCGTAGTAGCCGTAGGCCGCGCCTGCGGTGCCGAGGACCGCCACGGCGACCGCGATGGCCACCCAGCGGATCGCCTTGCGCTTGCGGCTCTTGGCCTTGCGCCGCCCGCCGCGCCGGTGGCCGCCGCCGGGGCCCGCGGGGCCGGCCGGGGCGGTGCCGTCGCCGGATCCGTCCGAACCGCCGGGACCCGAACCGCCGGGACCCGGGCCGCCGCCCGTCCCGACGGCGCCGGGGCCGTCCGGGTCCAGGTCGCGGGGGCCGCCGGGGTGCCCGCCCGAGCGCGGCCCGGGTATCGCGCCGTCGTGGCGTGGGTCCGCGGCCGGCGGGAAGCCGTCCCCGTAGCGGGCGTACGACGGGTCGCCCGCGGGCGGGCCCTGGCGGAGGTCCTGCGGGTGGCCGTCGTGGTGGGAGCCCTGGTCCCAGTCCGGGCCGCCGGGGTGGGAAGCGGACCCGTAACCGGGCCCTCCCGCCCTGCCGTCGCGCATACGGACTCCTCCACTCGCCGGTCCGGCCGTGCCAGCCGTCAGCCGTCTTCCTGTCTTCGCCGTCTGCTTATCAGACCGTCATTACGGTTGGCCGTTTCGGACCGTCCGTGACCGCCTTCTCAGACCGTCCTTATGTCAGACGGTCGGGCACCGGCCATAGTTGCACCCGATGTCCTGCACTTGCCGTGTGCCGTTGTCGCGGTGATGTTGTCATACCGGCGCCTTGTCCCTCACGGGCTCCAGGGCCGGGCCCGTCCGCAGGCCCGTCCGCGGGCGCGCCCCGCCGTCGCCAACGGGGCTCCGGGACCGGACACATGGCGGGCGCGGGACGGGAGCGGGTGTGACCTATCCCACGCAGGAGGTGTCGTCCGCCGTGATCGACTCCAGGCCCTTGGGGGGCGTGGTGGGCGGCGCGATCGGGGTGCCCGGCGCGGTGTAGTCCGCGCCCAGGGTGAGCGACATGTACGTCAGCGGCGGCACGTCCTTGGTGCCCTCGACCAGCGCGGACGCCGGCAGCCCCATCATCGCGGCCAGCGAGCGGGCCTGGTCTGCCTGGTTGGGGGCGTAGTGCAGCGTCGTCTTCGCCACGCGCTTCGCGGAGTCGCCGCCGTTGGCCGAGCGGTTGACGCCCTCGTCGTTCTGGAGCCACAGCAGCACGTCCTGCGAGGCACCGAAGGCGCCGGTGCCGTTGTAGACGGTGACGCGCGTGTTGTGCGGGGTGGCCTTGGAGCCGACCAGCTTCGGATCGGGCGCGACCGGGCCGCTCGACAGCGAGATGTCCTGCTTCACCACGTCGAAGAGCTGGGTGGACTTCGCCTGGTCGATGACGACCGTGCGACCGGTGCTGTCGGCCGGGTTCTGCTTCACCGGCAGTTCGGCGAGGGTGACGTGCTTCTCGTCGACCTTGCCGAACTGGCCGGCCAGGTCGTCCAGCGCGCCGACGCTGCCGATCGGGGTGTCCACGGTGAGCACGCCCGCGGCCGTGGTGGCCAGCGCCTTCAGCTTCTTCGGGTCGGTCAGCGTCGAGCCCGAGGTGGCGGTGCGGAACAGCGCCGCCAGGAACTGCTCCTGGACCTGCACCCGCGCCAGGTCGCCGCCGGCGGGCACCCCCGAGGAACCGGGCAGCTCCTTCTCGGCGCGCACCAGCGCCAGCGCCTGGGCGCCGGCGACCTTCTGCTTGCCGGCGCCCAGCGACAGGCCGGTCGACGGATCGCGCAGCGGCTCCTTCAGACACATCTCCACGCCGCCGAGCGCCGTGGTGAGCTTCTGCACGGCCGCGAAGTCCACCATCAGGAAGTGGTCCACGTGGATCCCGGTGAGCTGGGTGACCAGCCGCATCGCGCAGCCGGGGTCGCGTCCGGAGAGCACCGTGGAGAACCGCTGCCCGCTCGCGCCCTTCACCACCGCGTTGCCCACCGGGCACTCGGGCACGTCGGTGACCAGGTTCGGCGGGATGCTCACCGCGGTCAGGTTGCTGCGGTCGGCCGACAGGTGCAGGAGGACCGCGGTGTCGGCCTGCCCGGTCGCGGCCGGGGCGCCTGACTCGTGGCCGAGGCCGGCCCGGCTGTCGGTGCCCAGCATCAGGACGTTCATCTGGCCGGTGGTGGAGAAGGCCGCGCTGCCCGCGTTGCCGACGTCCACCGAGTGCACCACGGTGCCGGTCCGGTGGAAGGCGGCGTAGCCGCCGACCCCGCCCGCCACGATCGCGAGACCGATGGTGCCGGCCGCCCACACCGTCGTCATGCTCCTGTGCTGCTTGGGCTTGCGGCGGCTCGGGGCTGCCCCGGCCCGGCGGGTGCCCCGGCCGGAGGGCGCGCGCCGGCTGCCGGGCGGGCGCGGGGCGGAAGGCGCGGCGGTGGAGGCGCTACGGGGCTTGACCGCGGGGCCGGTCCCGGGCTCGGAACCGGCCCCGTGGCCGACGGTGTGTCCGGCGTCGTCACCGCTGGCCGCAAGGGAACCGGGCCCGGCGGCCGGACCGGTGCCGGTGCCGGTGAGGCCGCCCACCTGCGGCGCGGGCACTTCCGCGGGGGGTACCGGACCGGTCGCGGGCGGCTGCGCCGACTCGGCCGGGTCCAGCCGCAGTTGGTAGGTGCCCGTGACCGGGTCGAGCACCCACTGGTCCGCCGGGTCGACGTACCCGGAGCCTTGCGTGTCCACGGTCGCTCAGGACCTCCATCCGCAGTGGCCGGAGCGCCCCACCATAGTTCATCGGCCTTAGCCGCAGACGTCTCGGTCGGCCGTCGTCCCCTTGAAGGTAGGGGTGCCCGAAGGCGTGTCCGAAGGGGTCGCCGACGAGGAACCGGAAGGAGTGCCGGAGGGGCTGCCGGTCGCGGTCGGGTCCGGCGTGTCCGAGGGCGACGTGTCCGACGGCGACGGCGAGGCGCTGTCCGAGCCGCCGCTGCCGCCGCTGTCCTTGCTGCTGCTGCTGCTGTCGTCGCCGCTGCTCACCCGTACCTGCTGGTCGGCGCGCACCGCGGCGAACAGCGACTCGGCGTCGGGCTGCACCAGTTGGTCCCGGTTGTGGTCCGCGACGTACGGCTCGACGGGCGCGGTGACGAAGTGGATGGCGCCGGCCGGTATCTTCTGCAGGCGCTGCGCCAGCGAGTACAGGTCGCTCAGCGAGTCGAGGCCCGGGTCGGCGGTCAGCGACTTGGTGGCCGCGTTCAGCAGCGGGTACACCTTGCCGGGGTTGAGCAGCACCCCGTTGCTCTGCACCTTCTTGATCAGCGACGCGAGGAAGTCCTGCTGGCGGCCGATCCGTTCGGTGTCGCTGCCGTCGCCGATGCCGTGCCGGACCCGCACGTAGCCCAGCGCCTGCTCCCCGTCCAGCTTGTGCTTGCCGGCGGACAGGTCGAGGTGGGAGTCGGTGTCGTGGATCGCCTCGGGCGTGCAGACCTCCACACCGCCGACCGCGTCCACCATGCTCTTGAAGCCGCTGAAGTCCACGATCAGGTGGTGGTCGACCCGCACCCCGGTCAGCTCCTCGACCGCGCGGATCGTGCAGGCGGCGCCTCCGAACTCGAAGGCCCAGTTGAACTGCTCGAACTTCGGGCTGATCGTGCTGCCGTCGGACTTGGTGCAGGTGGGGACGTGGACCATCAGGTCGCGCGGGATGCTCACCGCGGTGGCGTTGGTCCGGTCCGCCGACAGGTGCAGCAGGATCGTGGTGTCCGAACGCTGGGTGCCGGTGTCCTGGCCGTACTTGTCGTTGCCGCCGCTGCGGCTGTCCGAGCCGATCAGCAGGATGTTCTCGGTCGAGGCCGGGCCCTCCGGCGGGCGCTGGGACGCCTGCGCCTTCAGCTCGTTCTCGGTCACGGTGTCGGTGGTGATGTTGCCGTTGAGGTGCTGGTAGACGTACCAGATGCCGCCCGCCCCGGCGAGCACCAGCACGGAGGTGCTGATCGCGAGGGCCTTCAGCCACTTGAACCGGCGCCGGGGCGCGGGGGAACCGCCGGCCGTGGCCGCGGTGTCGGTGCCGGCGTCCGGGTCGGCGTCGGGGACGGCAGCATCGGAGCCGGGTGCGGCGGAAGCCTCGGCGGAATCCTCGGCAGGCTTCACGGTGTCGGTGTCGGTGTCCGCGTCGGCTTCGGGCGTGGACGCCGACACGGCCTCGGTCCCGGAGGCGGCGTCGGGCTCGCTCTCGGGCTCCGCCTGCGCATCCCCCGCCGCCTCGGCCTCGGACGTGGATACGGCCTCGTCCTCGTCGGCGCCGAAAGGTTTCTGCTCGGCGGTTCCCGGGCCGGTGCCCGGCTCCTCCTCCGCGTCCGGCCCTTCGGCGGTGCCGGCGGTGCCGGCGGTGCCGGCAGAGTCGGCCGTGTCCGGGGCCCCGGCCCCTTCCCCGGTCCCGGCCGTCTTCCCGGCCGGAACGCCCGCTTCCCCGCCTGCTTCGTCGTCGGCCGCCTCCGGTGCGGAGTCTTCCGGCGAGCCCGCGGCGGAGGCGTCCTTCGGCGGCTCTGCTGGAGTGGTCACGTCGTGCCCGTCCCTCGGTCAGGGGCCCGGTGTGCTGCGCCGGGCGGAGTCCAGTCGCCGGAGGGATCGGACCCGAGTACCCGCACGGCATTCGTTCAGACAGTCGAAACACCGCAAGGGTTGCCCAGGGCACCCATCTTGCGCGGGAGTTGGGAGAACATTCACGCGGGATCGGCACCAGCGTGACGGGTGGGGCTCAGGCGACGCCCGGTGCCGCCGTGTGGGTGACCCGCTCCGCGTCCTTCCGACGGGCCAGCCCGTCGGCCGACAACTGCTCCAGGTGGCGGCACAACACGACTGAGGACCCGGAGGCGAGCGGCGCCAGGAGTCCCGCGGCCAGCCCGCTCCAGCCGTCGTACGGCAGCCCGGACAGCAGCCGGGAACCCGGCGTCAGGCCCAGTGCCCCGGCCTCGGCGCGGGCCCTCTGCACCACCTCGGCACCGGTCAGCAACTCGCCGCCGGGCAGTTCGAGCGCGGGGTCGTCCGGGCCGACGGGCACGTAGGGCACGAAACGGTCGCTCTGCGAGGGCACTTCGACCGCGTAGTCCATGAACGGCGCCGGCGGCGGCTGCGGGAACCGTCCGCCGAGCGGACGCAGCGCCATCGCCACCCGCGCACCGCCGCAGCGCCCGGCCTGCTCCAGCGTGTCCGGGCCGCTCACCACCAGGTCGGCCGCCCCCGGATCGCCGCCGGGCACCGCGACCACGCCGGTGGAGAACGCGGCCACCAGCCACACCGCGGTCTGCCAGTGCGCCGGGAGCAGCAGCGCGACCCGGTCGCCGGGCTCGGCGCCCAGCTCGTCCTGGATCAGGTTGCCCGTCTTCGCGACCCAGTTGGCGAACGTCGCCACCGACAACTCGACGCGTTCGCCGGTCGCGTCGTCGTAGAACGTGATCAACGGGCGGCCCGGGTCGGCGCGCAGCGCGTCGGCGAGCAGTCCGGCGGGGGTCAGTGCGCTGGAGGTCACGCGGGTCAGGCTACCGGGCGGCATCCGTGGCGCCGCGCGGGCCCGGCAAGGGGCCGGTGTGGCGAAAGAGCTGACGAGTTATCAGGTGATGGTTTATCGGGTTTACGGCTTATGCCACTATCGTTCCCATGCGAGCACATCCCGCTTCCGCGGCCGGCGCAGCCGATCCGACCCGACGTCCCGCCACCGAGGCGATCCTGCTGGTCGGCGGCAAGGGCACCCGACTGCGCCCGCTCACCGTACACACCCCCAAGCCGATGGTCCCGGCCGCGGGGGTGCCGTTCCTCACGCACCAGCTCGCCAGGGCCCGTGCCGCGGGTGTCGAGCACGTCGTGATGGCCACGTCCTACCTGGCCGAGGTCTTCGAGCCGTACTTCGGCGACGGCTCCGCGCTCGGCCTGCACCTGGAGTACGTCACCGAGACCGATCCGCTCGGCACCGGCGGCGCCCTGCGCAACGTCGCCCACCGGCTGCACTCCGCGCCGGACGAGCCGGTGCTGGTCTTCAACGGGGACATCCTCACCGGCCTGGACATCGGCGCCCTGGTCGCCGCCCACCGCGCCAGCAGCGCGGACGTGTCGCTGCACCTCACCCGGGTCGAGGACCCCCGCGCCTTCGGCCTGGTGCCCACCGACCCCGACGGCCGCGTCACCGCCTTCCTGGAGAAGCCGCAGACGCCCGAGGAGATCGTCACCGACCAGATCAACGCCGGCGCGTACGTCTTCACCCGCGCCCTGCTCGACGCCATCCCCGCCGGCCGACCGGTCTCCGTCGAACGCGAGACCTTCCCCGGCCTGCTCGCCGACGGCGCCCACCTGCACGGCATGGTCGACTCCACGTACTGGCTCGACCTCGGCACCCCGGAGGCGTTCGTCCGCGGCTCCGCCGACCTCGTGCTCGGCCGCGCCCCCTCGCCGGCGGTGCCCGGGCGCCGTGGCGAGCACCTGGTCCTGCCCGGCGCCGACGTCGCCGACGACGCCAAGCTGTTCGCCGGCACCTGCGTCGCCGAGGGTGCCGTCATCGGCTCCGGCGCCCTCGTCGAGGGCAGCGCCGTCCTGGCCGGGGCCCGCATCGAGCCCGGTGCGGTGGTCCGCGACAGCCTCGTCGGCGCCAACGCGCGCGTCGGCGCCAACAGCGTCCTGGTCGGCGCCGTGGTCGGTGACAACGCCGAGATCGGCCCCGACAACGAGCTGCTGCACGGCACCCGCGTCTGGTGCGACGCGCGCATTCCCCCGGCCGCGATCCGCTTCTCCTCCGACCAGTAGCCGCCCGCGCACCGGTGGGACCGTACCCGGGTGGGGCCCGCGGCCGGCCCCACCGGGTGCGGCCGGGCGGTAAGCGGAACCCGTCACGGAGGAAGCGGTGCCGGCCCCCATGGGCCGGGGCCCCGCCGCGGTACGGGCCTGCCGGGCCTCCCGGGCCGGCCCTCCCCTTCACGCCGGCGGGACCGGCCACGACGGGACACCGACCGGGCCCGAGAGCCCGCGCCCCTATACCCTTCCGGGGTGCCCGAAGACACCGCGCCCCCCAGGCCCGCCGCCGCGCAGGCGCCGGGGCGTACGCGCACCTGGGCACCTCCGTCCCCCCTCGACGTGCGCCGCACCCTCATGCCGCTGCGCCGGGGCGGCGGCGACCCCACCTTCCGCATCACCCCCGACGGGACCGTGTGGCGGGCCAGCCGCACCCCCGCGGGCCCGGCCACCCTGCGCCTGACCGGCAGCCCCGCCGCGATCGAGGGCACCGCCTGGGGCCCGGGCGCGCAGTGGCTGCTCGACGGCCTCCCCTCGCTGCTGGGCGCCGACGACGACCCGTCCGCGTTCGTACCGCGGCACCGCGTCGTGCACGCCGCCCACCGGCGGCACCCCGGACTGCGGCTGACCCGCACCGGACTGGTGCTGGAGTCGCTGATCCCGTCCGTCCTGGAGCAGAAGGTCACCACGATCGAGGCGTACCGGGCCTGGCGGCTGCTCCTGCTCCAGCACGGCGAGGCCGCCCCGGGGCCGCGGGGCGCCGCCGCCCCGCCCGGCATGCGGGTCATGCCCGACCCGGCCGGCTGGGCCAGGGTGCCGTCCTGGGACTGGCGCGGCGCCGGCGTCGACGACAAGCGCGCCTCGGCCGTCCTGCGCGCGGTACGCCTGGGCGGCCGGCTCGACTCCCTCGCCGATCGCCCGGCCGAGGAGGCATCCGCCCTGCTCCGGAGCGTTCCCGGCATCGGCCCGTGGACCGCGGCGGAGACCCTCCAGCGCAGCCACGGCGCCCCGGACGCCGTGACCGTGGGCGACCTCCACCTGCCGCACCACATCGGCTACGCCCTCACCGGCGAACCGCGCTCCGACGACGAGACGATGCTGCGCCTGCTCGCGCCGTACGCGGGCCAGCGGCACCGCGCCGCCCGGCTGATCCTGCTCGCCGCCCCCGGCCCGCCCCGGCGCGCCCCGAGAATGGCGCCGCCCCGGCACCGCTGAAGCGGAAGCCGAAGCGGAATCCGGCGGCGGCCCGCCCGGACCAGGCGCGGCGCTGTGTGCTCAGCGCACCGCGAGGAACGGCTCGGCCGCGCGCTCGGCCCTGGGCGCGGGCGCCGCCGCGGGCCGGCCGACCGCGATGGTGCCGAGCGGGTCCCAGGACGCCGGCAGGTCGAGCACCTCCCGCACCACGTCACGGCAGAACAGCGCCGAGGACACCCACGCCGACCCCAACTGCTCCCCGGCCAGCGCGACCAGGAAGTTCTGCACCCCGGCGCCGCCGGAGACCAGGAACATCTCCCGCTCGGCCGTCGCCCGCCGCGCGTCCGGGTACGCGTGCGCCCCGCCCTCGGTGACCAGGCACGGCACCACGAGGTACGGCGCCTCGCGCAGCACGTCCCCGCGCCGCAGCCGCTTGGCGACGCTCTCCTCCGAGAAGCCGTCACCGCGCAGGTCCGCGGCCCACGCCTCCCGCATCGCGTCGAGCAGCCGCACCCTCACCTCCGGCGTCTCCAGCAGGACGAACCGCCAGGGCGTGGTGTGGTGCGGGGCGGGCGCGGTCACCGCGAGGGCGACCGCGCGCCGTACGGCCGCGGGGTCCACCGGGGCGTCGGTGAACTCGCGCACGGTGCGCCGCAGGGACACCGCCTCCCGTACCGCCTCCGAGGTGCCGAGCCGGAACATGTCGTTGGCCGCCACCCGCACCAGCGCCCGCGCTCCGAGGTCGCCGTCGTCCGGGCCGCCGCCGTCGCCGTCCGGGCCGCCTCCGTCCGCCGTACCGGGCGCGTCCAGCAGCACGCCGGACAGGCCGCGCACCACCGCGACCGGCAGCCCCGTCGCCTTGCCCTTGACGAGGTCGCCGGCCGCCGCGAGTTCGTCCGCGGTCGCGGTGACCGTGACGCTCAGCGGGTTGCCGTGGGAGTCCTCGCCGCCGCGCAGGTCGTCCAGCACCCGCACCCCGGCCGCGCCGATGGCCACGTCGGTGAGCCCCTCGCGCCAGGGCCGCCCGAAGGTGTCGGTGACGATGACGCCGACCCGCACGCCCAGCGCCTCCCGCACCCCTGCCCGGATACGGCGGGCGGAGGCGTCGGGGTCCTCGGGCAGCAGCAGCACGGTGCCCGCGGGGGTGTTGGACGCGTCGACCCCGGCCGCGGCCATCACGAATCCGTGCCGTGTCTCCACGATCCGGGTCGGCCCGCGCCGCGCCACCAGCCGCACCGCCTCCGCGTCGATCGCGGCCTCCCGGTCGTCGGCCAGCACCAGCCGCCCCTCGGCCTTGCTGACGATCTTGGACGTGACCAGCAGCACGTCGCCGTCGGCCAGGGCGGCGCCGGTGGCCACGATCAGCTTGGCGATGTCCGCGCCCGGCTGCACCTCGCCGATCCCCGGAATCCCGAACACCTCGTAGCGGGGCGCTGCCGTGGTCATGCCCGCACCTCCTCGGCCAGCGCCAGGGCCTCGCGCGCCATCTGCGTGGTCGCGGCCAGGTCCGTCATGAGCAGCGGCACCGCACGGCAGCGGATGCCGGCCGCCTCGACCTGTTCGACGACGCCCGCGTCCACGGTGTCGACGAGCCACCCGTCCAGCAGCCCGCTGCCGTAGTGCGCCGCCACCGCCGCGGCCGTGGACTCGACGCCCACCGCCGCCAGCACCTTGTCGGCCATCCCCCGCACCGGCGCGTCGCCGACGATGGGGGACAGGCCCACCACCGGGACGCCGGCGTCCGCGATGGCCTCGCGCACGCCCGGCACCGCCAGGATGGTGCCGACGCTCACCACCGGGTTGGACGGCGGGAAGACCACCACGTCCGCGTCGCCGATCGCCTCCAGCACGCCGGGCGCCGGCTTCGCTCCTTCCGCGCCCACCGGCACCACCGCGTGCGCGGGCACCGAGGCCCGCAGCCGCACCCAGTACTCCTGGAAGTGGATCGCCTTGCGCTCCCCGTCGACCTCGACCAGCACATGGGTCTCGACCCGGTCGTCGGACATCGGGATGAGGCGTACCCCGGGCTTCCAGCGGGCGCACAGCGCCTCGGTGACCGCGCTGAGCGGGTAGCCCGCGGCGATCATCTGGCTGCGGACGATGTGCGTGGCGAAGTCCCGGTCGCCGAGGCCGAACCACTCCGGCCCGACGCCGTAGGCCGCCAGCTCCTCCTTGACCGCGAAGGTCTCGTCGGCCCGCCCCCACCCCTGCTCCTCGTGGATGCCGCCGCCCAGGGTGTACATGACGGTGTCCAGGTCGGGACAGACCTTCAGCCCGAACAGGTGGATGTCGTCTCCGGTGTTGCCGATGACGGTGATCTCCGCCTCCGGCGCCGCTGCCTTGAGGCCGCGCAGGAAGCGCGCTCCTCCGATACCTCCGGCCAGAACCACGATTCGCATGGTCCCAGTCTGTCAGCCCCGTGACGTGGGACGTCCGCCCCTCCGGCCGCTACGCCTGCGCGGGTGTGCGGGCGCCGGGGGTGCAGGCGTACGGGGTCATCTCGGTCAGCCCGGGGAAGTACACGTGCAGGCTGACGGCGCCCTCCAACGACTCGTTGACGACGTGGTGGACGTACCCGGGGGCGAACACGCGCTGCTGACCGGGTGTCAGGGTGCGCCGGGTCTCGCCGCGGGCGGTCAGCGCGCGCTCGTGCAGGGTGCCGTCCAGGACGGTCAGCACGCCGCTGGAGCGGCCGTGGTCGTGAAGTCCGCTGCCCTGCCCGGGCAGCCAGCTCAGCAGCCACACCTCGTAGCCGGGCCCGGTGCGCAGGCGGGCGTACCAGCGGGTGGCGGTGTCGTAGCGCACCTGGGGAGCCCACTGCGTGCGGTCGGCGGCGATGGAGCGGGCCAGTCCGGCGAACTCCGCGACGGAGCTGGGGTGCTGGGGCGCCGGCGGGAGCAGGTGGGGCAGCTCCAGCGGGTCACCGGCGATCGAGACGTCGGAGTACATGAAGGTGTGTGTTCCTCGGGGTGCGCATGATGCGGAGGGTGCCGGCGGCCGGGGCGGCCGGTCAGGGGATCAGCGGCAGCGGGAGGAACAACAACAGCTCTGCGCGAGCGCGACGCAGCAGGACTCGGGGCGGCGAGTCCGGAAGGGCGCGTTGTGCTCGGCGTGCATGGGAACCAGGAAATCGTTCGGGGCGGCCGCCTGTCAACTGAATGTCCGAAATGACCGATTACTTTCATCCGATCCGGCGGGCCCGGAAGGTGAAAGGTTTGTGTCGGGGGAGGTGCGGATAGGAGGTGGCGCATCCGTGCAGATCCGATGGGGATTGCCTCGCGGATCTGGGAAAACGCGCGACCCGGTATGACCTTGTGCTTCTGTGATCGAAATGTGATCCGCAGCGTTTCACTCGAACGGGTGGAACGTCGCCCGTCGCCGCAGCGTCTGACGGAGCGTGAGCGTTTGGCCGGTAGGGCCGCGGTTGACGGATGCGGTCATTCAGGCTGATTTCAACACTATCTGTGACTCCTTGGTTCAGCGGAGTGAATAACGGGCCCAATAGCAGATCTCGGCTTGACTGGCTCGGATCGGCACACTTGTAATTTCACTCGTGTCGTTCAGCCGGACCGCCGGACACGACGGCAGGCACCATCACGGGGAAGCACGACAGACAGGGGCGCGCATGACCGAGCAGTTCCAGTTGCTGCTGGCCGAGGAGGCCGACGAGGAACTCGGCTGGCAGGAGCGCGCGCTGTGTGCGCAGACCGACCCCGAATCCTTCTTCCCCGAAAAGGGCGGTTCCACCCGCGAGGCGAAGAAGGTCTGCCTTGCCTGCGAAGTCCGCTCCGACTGCCTGGAGTACGCCCTCGCCAACGACGAGCGGTTCGGCATCTGGGGCGGCCTGTCCGAGCGTGAGCGCCGCCGGCTGAAGAAGGGCGTCGTCTGACCCCGCGGCAACCGTTCGGCACTTCTCCGCCACCTGGTCCCCGCTCCCCGGTGACCTCGTCTCCGGCCCGTCTTCCGCGCCCTCCGGCACGGCAGGCGGGCCGCTGTTGTGCGTACACCCGGACGGCCGCGCCGTTGCGAGCCGTTAGTGTGGGGGGCCGTCCGAGATGCATGCCCCGCCGTCGGCGGGTTGATGCGTCCACCGCAGTCCAGCGAACCGGGGCCCGAACCTCGATGTCCGTGAACAGCCCAGCACCGGCCGTCCAACAGCCCGGCACCCCTGAGTTCCCGCGCCACGTCGTCACCGCAGTACTGGTCGCGCACGACGGCGCGCGCTGGCTGCCCAAAGCCCTCCAGGGCCTGCTCGCCCAGGACCGCCCGGTCCAGGACGTCGTCGCCGCCGACACCGGCAGCGCCGACGACTCCGCCCGGCTGCTCGCCGAGGCCCTCGGCGACCAGCGGGTGCTGCACCTCGCCCGCCGCACCGGTTTCGGCGCCGCCGTCGACGAGGCCGTCCGCTCCACCACGCCCCTGACCGCGGACGACCTGCCCTACCTGCGCCCGCGCAGCAGCGGCTGGGACCCCGTCAGCCGGACCTGGAACGACGACGCGTACGACCAGGGAACCGAGCCGCAGGCCGAACCGGTCCAGTGGCTGTGGCTGCTGCACGACGACTGCGAGCCCGACCCCGGGGCGCTGGCCGCCCTCCTGCGCACCGCCGAGACCTCGCCGTCCACCGTGATCGTCGGCCCCAAGCTGCGTAGCTGGTACGACCGCCGCCAGCTCCTGGAGACCGGCGTCTCCATCGCCCGCAGCGGACGCCGCTGGACCGGGCTGGAGCGCCGCGAACAGGACCAGGGCCAGCACGACCAGGTCCGCCCGGTGCTCGCCGTCTCCTCCGCCGGCATGCTCGTGCGCCGCGACGTGTGGGAGGAACTCGGCGGCTTCGACCGGCGCCTGCCCCTCATGCGCGACGACGTCGACTTCTGCTGGCGCGCCAACGCCGCCGGCCACACCGTCCTGATCGCCCCCGACGCGATCATGCGGCACGCCGAGGCGGCCTCCCGCGAACGGCGGCCCGTCGACTGCGCCGGCCGCTCCGCGGTCAACCCGCACCGCGTCGACAAGTCCGGCGCCGTCTACACCCTCCTGGCCAACACCCGCGGCCCGCTGCTCCCGTACGTCATGGTGCGCATAGTCGTCGGCACCCTGCTGCGCACCCTCGCCTACCTCGTCGGCAAGGTGCCCGGCCAGGCCGTCGACGAGATCGTCGGCCTGCTCGGCGTCCTGCTGCGCCCGGGCCGCGTGCTCGCCGCCCGCCGCCGGCGCGGCGGCGGCGCCGTACCGCCGTCCGAACTGCGGCCGCTGTTCCCGCCGCCCGGCGCGACCGTGCGCGCGACCGTCGACCAGGTCGTCAGCAACTTCTCCGGCCGTGCCGACGCCGCCACCGCCGCGGCCGGCCGCCACGGCGGCGCGGTGGAGTCCGGACCCGGCGACGACGACGGGGAGTTCCTGGAGATCGAGCAGTTCGCCCGGCTGAAGCGGATCGCCCGCAAACCCGGGCCCGTGCTCTTCGCCGTCCTGCTCGTCGTCTCCCTGGCCGCCTGCCGCAACCTGCTCGGCGGCGGTGCACTGGCCGGCGGCGCCCTCCTGCCGGCCGACCCCGGCGCCTCGGACCTGTGGGACACCTACGCCGGCTCCTGGCACGCGCTCGGCACCGGCGGCACCCAGGCCGCACCCCCCTACATCGCGGTCCTGGCGCTCTTCGCCACCGTGCTGTTCGGCTCCACCGGCCTGACCCTGACGCTGTTCCTGGTCGCCTCCGTACCGCTGGCCGGCGTCGCCGCCTACTTCGCGTCCCGGCCGCTGGTCGAGTCCCGCCTGCTGCGCGCCTGGGCGTCGGTCGCCTACGCCTTCCTGCCCGCCGCCACCGGCGCCCTCGCGGGCGGCCGCCTGGGCACCGCGGTCCTGGCGATCCTGCTGCCCCTCATGGCACGCGCGGCGATCTCCTCCGCGGGTCTGACTCTGAGCGACTCCGCCGTCGAGCGCGGCGCCCGCCCCGGGTGGCGCGCCACCTGGGCGCTCGCCCTGATGCTCACCTTCACCACCGCGTTCACGCCGGTCACCTGGCCGATCGCCCTGGTGCTCGCCGCCGGCGCGATCGCCTGGCGCCTGGTGCGCCGCCAGCGGCAGCTCCTGGTGCCGCAGCTCCTGCGCGCGGCCGCGCTGGTCGTCACCCCGATGGTGCTGCTCGCCCCCTGGTCGCTGACCCTCCTCGGGCACCCGGGGCGGATGCTCGACGAGGCCGGCCTGTCGTACTCGACCAAGACCGCCTCCGGCGTGGACCTGCTCCTGCTCAGCCCCGGCGGACCCAAGGCGTCCGGCGGGTTCCTGCTGGTCGGCGTCGTGCTCGCCGCCCTCGCTGCGCTGATGCGCGGCACCCGCCGCACCGCCATCGCCACCGCGTGGGCCGCCGCCCTGACCGGCCTGCTCTTCGCGGTCGTCGAGAACGGCAAGGACTGGGCCGGCCCCGCCACCCTGGTCTACGGCATCGCGCTGCTCGCCGCCGCCGCGATCGGCGCCGAGGGTGCCAACGAGCGGATCGCCGCCAGCGGCTTCGGCTGGCGCCAGCCGGTCGCCGCCCTGGTCGCCTTCGCCGCGGTCGCCGCCCCGCTGCTCGCCGCCTTCACCTGGGTCATCGACGGCGCGGACGGCCCGCTCAAGCGCACCGACCCGCAGCAGGTCCCCGCCTTCGTCGCCGAGGAGGCCACCACCTCCGACCAGCCCCGCACCCTGGTGATCAGCGGCAGCGAAGGCCACGTGGACTACGCGATCGTGCGCGGCTCCGGCGCCCGGATCGGCGACGCCGAACTCGCCGCAGAGGCGCCCCGCGACCACGCCCTGGACACCGTGGTGGCCAACCTCGTCGCGGGTTCGGGTGCCGACCAGGGCAGCAGGCTCGCCGGATACGCGGTCCGCTACGTCCTGGCGGCCAAGGGCGCGCCGCAGTCCTTCGGCCGCGTGCTCGACAGCACCCCCGGCCTGTCCCGGCTCAGCCAGTCCGACGGCACCGAGCTGTGGCAGGTCAACCAGAACGTCTTCCGCATCACCATCACCAGCAAGGGCGCCCAGCCCGTCGGCGTCCCGGCCGGCCGGATCGAGGCGCACACCAAGGTGCCCGCCGGCCCGTCCGGCCGCGTGCTGCGGATCGCGGACACCGCGAACTCCAACTGGCACGCCACGCTCGACGGCACCGCGCTCACCCCGGTCACCGTGGACGGCTGGGCGCAGGGCTTCGACCTGCCGGCCACCGGCGGGCGGCTGGACGTCAGCTACAAGGAGCCGATCACCCACATCGCCTGGATCGGCGTCCAGGCGCTGCTGCTGCTCGTCGTGATCGTGCTCGCGCTGCCGGGCCGCCGCCAGGAGATCGACGACGACCTGCCGGAGGCGGAGGGCGCCGCCACCGCCGACATCCCCGGCCAGGCCCTCGGCGAGGGCCGCCGTGCCCGCCGCCTGCAGGCCGCCGCGGAGGCGGAGGCGGCCGAAGCGGCGGCCGCCGCGGGTACCGCGGGCACCGCCGCCGACCCCGAGCCGTCGCAGGACCCCGCCGCCGAGCCACTGCCGGTCCGGGTGCCGCCGGCCCCGGAGGAAGCCCAGGCGGCCCAGGAGGCGGACTACGACCAGGCTCCGGCCTACCCCGCCCCCGGCGCCGGCTACGACCCGTACGCGGCCGCTGAGGGCGCCGACGGCGGGTACGCCTACCAGGACACGGGGTACCAGGAGGGCGGCTACCAGGAGGGCGGATACCCGGACCCGTCCTACGCCCAGGGCGCCCCCGGCTGGGACGGCGCGCAGCCCTACCCGGCCGAACCCGGAACGTACGACCAGCAGGCGTACGGCGACGCCTACGGCTACCCCGCGCAGCCCGGCTACGACCCGTACGCGCCCCCGCAGCCCGCGCCGGACGGCCAGGTGCCGTACGACCAGGGCTACGGCGAGCAGCAGGAGCACGGTGAGCAGGGCCGGGACGGGACCTATCCCGACCCCACCGGCTACGCCGGCCCCGCGCCGTACCACGCAGACGGCGACCAGCGCCGCGATGGGAGCGAGTACCAGTGAACCGCAGCACCCTGTCCCTGGCCGGTGCCGTGGTCGCGCTCGCCGTCCTGACCGGCGCGGCCTCGATGGCCGGGGGCGACGACTCGTCCGCCGCGCCGGCCGCGTCGTCGTCGCGCCTGCCGGTCCAGCGCAGCACCCTGCTCTGCCCGGAGCCGTCGACCTCGGAGTTCGCCGCCACCACGTACACGTCCTTCACCCCGGCCGGAAGCGGCTCGGGCAGCGGCACGTCCGGCGGCCAGGCCACCTTGGTGCCGGCCACCACCAAGCCCAAGGCGCTCAAGCCGCTCACCGCCACGGGCAAGCCCGTCACCTCGACCACCGACGCGTCGGACGCGCCCGCGCTGATCGGCACCGCGGACGGCTCCCTCGCGCCCGGGTGGAGCGTGGGGCAGACGACCGTGGTGAGCGACGGCCCCGGCCGCGGCCTGCTCGGCACCTCGTGCGTCGTGCCGGACAGCGAGTTCTGGTTCCCCGGGGCGAGCACCCAGGACGGCCGCCAGGACTACGTGCACCTGGTCAACCCCGACGACACCCCCGCCGTGGTGGACATCGACCTCTACGGCAAGGACGGCCAGCTCAAGGGCTCCACCGGCGACGGCATCACCGTCCCCGGGGACAGTTCCAAGCCGGTGCTGCTGTCCACCCTCATCGCCGACAAGGTGCAGGACCTGACCGTGCACGTCGTCGCGCGCAGCGGCCGGGTCGGCGCGGCGGTGCAGTCCACCGACGCCAAGGCCGGCACCGACTGGCTGCCCGCGGCCGCCCAGCCGTCCGGCGACCTCGTGATGCCGGGCATCCCCGCCGATGCCACCGACGTGCGCCTGATCGCCTATGCGCCCGGCTCCGACGACGCCGACCTGACGTTGAAGCTCGCCACCTCCAGCGGCACGATCACCCCCGCCGACCACGAGACGCTGCACGTCAAGAGCGGTATGACCGCGGCGGTCGACCTCGGTGACGTCACCCGGGGCGACGCCGGGTCGCTGATCGTCGGTTCGAGCAGCGCGCACGCCGCCGTGCCGGTGGTCGCCGGGCTGCGCGTCACCCGGGGCAAGGGCAGCGACCAGGAGATCGCCTTCCTGCCCGCGACCGCCCCGATCGACCGGGAGGCGTCCGTGGCCGACAACCGGTCCAAGGGCTCCACGCTCGGCCTGACCGCCACCGGCAAGGACGTCAGCGTGAAGATCACCTCGTCCGCGGGCTCCACCGGGGGCACGGCGGTCAGCAGGACGGTCACCGTCAAGGCGGGCACGACCGTGTCCATGGCGCCGCCGCAGCCGTCCGGCCTCAAGGGCTCCTACGCGGTGACGGTGCAGCGGCTGTCCGGCGGGCGGCTGTACGCGTCACGGATGCTCGCGCTGCCGCTCGACGGGGTGCCGATGTTCACCATCCAGCCGATGCCGGACGACCAGGGGCTGGTCGAGGTGCCGCTGGCCGGCGCCGACCTGCGCGTCCTGGAGCCGTAGCGCTTCCGGGCGAAGGTCCGGCCGCCGATCCGGAGGCCGGTCCGGCCGTGGTCCGGCCGCCGCGACATGCGGACTACCGGGCGGCCCGCCTTCCGGGCGGGCTGCCTGCGCGGACCTGGCCTCGAAAGGTGCCGATCGCCTCCGCCTCCAGGGCGTGAGGGCGATCGGGTCACTCCTCGCCGTACTTGGGGTCGACGTTCTCCGGCGACAGCCCGAGCAGCTCCGCCACCTGCTCCACGACGACCTCGTGCACCAGCAGGGCGCGCTCGTCGCGCCCCTTGGCGCGGATCTCCACCGGGCGCCGGTAGACCACGATCCGGCTCGGCCGGTCCTTGGCCGCGCCGATCAGCCGCCCGAGCGGCACCGGGTCCCCGTCGGCGGGCGGGGTGTCCTGCGGCCAGGGCACGTCCTGCACGGCGAACTCCACGTCGGCCAGTTGCGGCCAGCGCCGCTCCAGCCGGTCCGCGGCATCGCGCACCAAGTCGTCGAAGGCGTCGGCCCTGCTGAGCGCGAGCGGCACCTGCGGGGGCGCGATGGGCCCGCGCATGCCGCGGCCGTGCCGGTCGCGGTGCCGCGGCCTGGGCTCGGGCTGGGACGGGGGAGTGGGGGCCGAACTGTCCATCAGCGTGAGCCTAGCCCCCGACACCGCCGCGCACAGCAGGGCGTCGCCTCCGGAGAGCGCCGGGCCGCCGTCCGGAGGAGCGCGCGGCCGACCCCGTCCCCCGTGTCGCGGCGCGCGCCCTGCCGTCCGGTGACCGGCTGATGCCGCATCCGAGCACTTTCGGGACCGGATCGGGCCACAGAAGTGACGGATATCCGCCACCTGGTGTGTCGAGCCGTTGCACCCGACGCTCGCGGCCTGAGCGTTACTCTCGGTATGCGTTTTCGCCGCTCCGGCGGTCGCAGCAGGTCAGCCTCCTGCGCTCGGCGCGGCCGGCCCCGAACGGCGGCAGGCGACACGACCGGGTGACCTGGCGGAGAGTCGTCGCGGCCCGCTCAAGAGTGCGGTACCGTCCAACATCGTGAGCCCTGTACGTCGCTGTTCGCGCACCGCTTGCGGCCGCCCCGCCGTCGCGACACTGACGTACGTCTACGCGGACTCCACGGCCGTCCTCGGCCCGCTGGCCACCTACGCCGAACCGCACTGCTACGACCTGTGCTCCGAGCACTCCGAGCGGCTCACCGCCCCCCGCGGGTGGGAGGTCGTACGCCTCGCCACCGACACCGGTCCGGTCCGGCCCAGCGGCGACGACCTCGAAGCCCTCGCCAACGCGGTCC
Organism: Streptomyces sp. SN-593; assembly: GCF_016756395.1. Classification (NCBI taxonomy): domain Bacteria; kingdom Bacillati; phylum Actinomycetota; class Actinomycetes; order Kitasatosporales; family Streptomycetaceae; genus Actinacidiphila; species Actinacidiphila reveromycinica. The sequence goes on along the minus strand of NZ_AP018365.1, from coordinate 3,081,701 downwards.
GGGAAGCGGCCCGCCCCCATGAGCGCGGCCAGGGCGGCGCGGCCACGGCGCGCGACATCGACCCGATGGAGGTCGCCCGGCGCGGGCACCTGCGGGTCCTGCGGTCGCCCGACCAGTAGGTCCCGCCCGAACCGGTGGGCCGCGCCCGGGCGGTGGGCCCCGCGCGACCGCCAGGCCCGCCCCGATTCGTGGGCCCGCCCCGATTCGTGGGCCCGCCCCGACCCGTGGGCCCCGCCCGGGCCGGCCCCGCGAGCCGCGTGCCGCGTCTCGGATAGGTTGTCGGGACCGGACCGCCCGGAACCGGACTGCCCGGGACCGTAACGCAGAGGTGTGCAGTGCCCCAACCATCGGGTCCTTCGGTGTCGCCCGACCTGTCGCAGATCGTCAAGGCGTACGACGTGCGCGGTGTGGTCCCCGACCAGTGGGACGAGTCGCTCGCCGAGGTCTTCGGCGCCGCCTTCGCCACGGTCACCGGCGCCACCGCGCTCGTGGTCGGCCACGACATGCGGCCTTCCTCGCCGGGCCTGTCCCGCGCGTTCGCCCGCGGAGCCGCCTCCAGGGGCGCCGATGTCACCGAAATCGGCCTGTGCTCCACGGACGGGCTGTACTTCGCCAGCGGCCACCTCGACCTGCCGGGCGCGATGTTCACCGCGAGCCACAACCCCGCCCGCTACAACGGCATCAAGATGTGCCGGGCCGGCGCCGCGCCCGTCGGCCAGGACACCGGCCTCGCGGAGATCCGCGACCTCGCCCAGCGGTGGGCGGCGACCGGGCTGCCGGCCGGCGCCGCCACCCCCGGCACGATCACCGCCCGCGACGTCCTCGGCGACTACGCCGGCTTCCTGCGCTCCCTGGTCGACCTGTCCGGCATCCGCCCGCTGAAGGTCGTCGTGGACGCGGGGAACGGGATGGGCGGCCACACCGTGCCGACCGTCCTGGACGGCCTGCCGGTCGACCTGGTGCCGATGTACTTCGAGCTCGACGGCACCTTCCCGCACCACGAGGCCAACCCCCTCGACCCGAAGAACCTGGTCGACCTCCAGGCGAGGGTCCGCGAGACCGGCGCCGACCTCGGGCTCGCCTTCGACGGCGACGCCGACCGCTGCTTCGCCGTCGACGAGCGGGGCGAGCCGGTGTCCCCCTCGGCCGTCACCGCGCTGGTCGCGGCCCGCGAGCTCGCCGCGCACCCGGGCGCCGTCGTCATCCACAACCTGATCACCTCCCGGTCGGTGCCCGAGGTCATCGCCGAACACGGCGGCACCGCGGTGCGCACCCGGGTCGGTCACTCCTTCATCAAGCAGCGGATGGCGCAGACCGGTGCCGTATTCGGCGGCGAGCACTCCGCGCACTACTACTTCCGCGACTTCTGGAACGCCGACACGGGCATGCTCGCCGCGCTCCACCTGCTGGCCGCCCTCGGCACTCAGGACGGCCCGCTGTCCGACCTCGTCGCCTCCTACGAGCGCTACGCGGGTTCCGGCGAGATCAACAGCACCGTGGACGACCAGGCCGGCCGTACCGCCGCCGTGCGGGCCGCGTTCGCCACGGAGGAGGACGTCACCTTCGACGAGCTCGACGGCCTGACGGTGTCCACGCCCGGCTGGTGGTTCAACCTGCGCGCGTCCAACACGGAGCCGCTGCTGCGGCTCAACGTGGAGGCCGGCGACGCCGCCGAGGTCGCGCGCCTGCGCGACCGGGTGCTCGCCATCGTCCGCGGCTGAGTGGGCGGGCGGCCGACGGTCGGCACCGTCTCTCCCCCCGTCCACCGGCCGGCGGCCCTCTCCCGCCCCGACACCGCTCGCCGTCTCTTTCGCCGCACCCCTCGCCGTACCCCTCGCGGCCTTGGTGGACGGTGCCCCGCCTGCTCGCCGGGTGCCTTCTGGTCATCCGGTGGCCGGTGTCCCGTGGCCGGTGTCCAGCGGCCGCTGTCCCGCGGTCGGTGTCCATCGGCCGGCATCCCGCCTGGTCCGGCGCGCGGCGCGGGCACCGCGGACGCTCCTCCGCCACACCGTCCGCGTGCCCGCCCGGCACTCGGCTTCCGCCCGACCCGGGCCGGCGACCAGGCGGGTCCGCTCGGCCACCGGGCACGGCGATAGGCTGAACCCGCAGGCCGCAACGGCCCCAGACCGCCGCAACCCGCACGGAGGATCCACCATGTCGCTCGTCGAACCCAGCCTCCTGGAGATCCTCGCCTGCCCGGCCTGCCACGCGCCCCTGCGCGAGGACGACCCCGCGGCCGAACTGCTCTGCACGTCCGACACCTGCGGCCTGGCCTACCCCGTGCGCGACGACATCCCCGTCCTGCTCGTCGACGAGGCCCGCCGCCCCGCCTGACTCCTGGCCACATCCGTACCCGACCGGGAGGTCGTGTTGTTCGACGAGTCGCTGCTGGAGGACCCCGACGCGCTCGCCCGCGCCGACGTCCACGGGCTGTTGCGCGGCGTCGCGGCCGCCGGGGCGCGGGTGCGTACCGCGCTGCGGCTCGCCGACGAGGCGGGACTGGCCGACCTGCGGCCCGACGGGCGGCCGCGCGCGCTGCTCGTCGCGGGCAGCGGCCCCGAAGCCGCGGCCGCCTGCGACCTGCTCGCCGCCCTCGGCTCCGGCGCGGCCCCGGTCCAACTGCTCACCCCGACCGGCCCCCACCCGGAGCAGGCCCGCTGGACACTGCCCGGCTGGAGCGGCCCGCTCGACCTGCTGCTCCTGCTCAGCGAGCACGGCACGGAGCAGGGCCTCACAGACCTCGTCGAGCAGGCGTACCGCCGCGGCTGCACCGCGGCCGCCGTCACACCGGCGAAGACACCGCTCGCCGAGGCCGTCGAACAGGTCCGCGGCATCGCGCTTCCCTTCGCCGGCCCGGTCGGCGGCCCCGCGAGCGCGGGCGGCGGCGCCGGGGACACGGACACTGGCGCCTTCTGGGCCCTGCTGACCCCGCTGCTGGCCCTCGTCGGCCGGATCGGGCTGATCGGTGCGAGCGGCGGCGACCTCGGCACCGTCGCCGACCGCCTCGACGAGATCGCCACCCGCTGCGGCCCCGCCGTCGCCACCTACACCAACCCGGCCAAGACCCTCGCCGCCGAACTCGAGGGCTCCCTGCCCCTGCTGTGGAGCCAGGGCCCCGTCGCGGCCGCCGCCGCGCGCCGCTTCGCAACCGTCCTCGCCACCCGCGCCGGGCGGCCCGCGCTCGCCGCCGAACTGCCCGCGGCCCTCACCGCTCACGGCCCCCTGCAGGCCGGCACCCACACCCTGGCCGGCGACCCCGACGACTTCTTCCGCGACCGGGTCGAGGACGCCGACGAACTGCGCCTGCGCGTCGTCCTCTTCCAGGAGGCCCCCGACCAGCCCGGCTCCGCCGCCCCAGCGGCGCGCGAGCAGGCATACGCCCACGACACGCCGCTCAGCGAGATCACCGCCCCCGGTGGCACCCCGCTGGCGACCGCCGCAGAACTCCTCGCCCTCACCGACTTCGCCGCCGCGTACCTGGCCGTCGCCTCGACCGAGAGACCATGACCGGAATGAACCGCCTCACCAACACCGTCCGCCCCTACGCCTGGGGCTCCACCACCGCCATCCCCGAACTCCTCGGCATCGAGCCCACCGGTGAACCCCAGGCCGAGCTGTGGATGGGCGCCCACCCCGGCGCGCCCTCCCGCATCGACCGCGGCCAGGGCCCCGTCGCCCTCGACGCCGTCATCGACGCCGACCCCGCCGCGGAACTCGGCGAGGCGGCCGTCAAGCGCTTCGGCCCCCGCCTGCCCTTCCTGCTCAAGGTCCTCGCCGCGGGCGCGCCCCTGTCCGTCCAGGTCCACCCCGACCTCGCCCAGGCCGCCGCCGGCTACGCCGACGAGGAGGCCCGCGGGATCCCCCTGGACGCCCCGAACCGCAACTACAAGGACGCCAACCACAAGCCCGAGATGATCGTCGCGCTGTCCCCCTTCGACGGCCTGTGCGGCTTCCGCCGGCCCGCCGAGGCGGCCGACCTCGTCGACGCGCTCGGCGTCCCCGCCCTCACCCCCTACGTCGACATCCTGCGCGCCCAGCCGGAGGACCAGGCCCTGCGCGAGGTGCTCGCCGCAGTCCTCGGCGCCGAACCCGGCGCCATGGCCGAGACCGTCCGCGCCGCCACCGAGTCCGCGAGCCGCCTGGCTCGGACCCCCGGCACCCCGCGCGCCGACTCCTACGCCGCCTACGCCAAGGCCGCCCACAGCTTCCCCGGTGACCGCGGCATCATCGCCGCGATGCTGCTCAACCACGTCCGCCTCCAGCCCGGCGAGGCCCTCTACCTCGGTGCCGGTGTCCCGCACGCCTACCTCGACGGCCTCGGCGTCGAGATCATGGCCAACTCGGACAACGTCCTGCGCTGCGGCCTCACCCCCAAGCACATCGACGTGCCCGAACTCATGCGCGTCGTCCGCTTCACGGCCGGCGACCCGGGCGTGCTCCGCCCCGAGGCCGGCCCGGACGGCGAGGAGCTTTACCCGGCGCCCATCGACGAGTTCCGCCTCTCCCGCTACCTCCTCGCCGCCGGCGCCGATCCCCGCACGCTGCCCGCGGGCACCCCGCAGATCCTGCTGTGCACCAGCGGCGAAGTCCGCCTGCGCACCCTCACCTCCTCGCACACCGCCTCCTCCGCCGACGCCACGCTGTCCCTCGCCCAAGGCGAGTCCGCCTACGTTCCCGCCGGAGAGCGCACCGAACTCACCGGCCGGGGCACCCTGTTCCGCGCGACCGTGGCCGCGTAGCCGACCCGCGCCGGGCCGCCACCACCGGGCGGCCGGCGCACCCCCGGAACGCCGGCCCGCTCCGGGGACCACCGGCGCACCGCCGCCCGGCCGCACCGCTCTGCGAGAATGCGCCTCCGCACCGCACGAACCGACGGGTCCCGAGGGCCCACCGGCCCAGCCGACCGAAGGGACACCCACCACCCATGAGCGCGTCAGGCGGAAGCAGGGCGATTTTCGCGGCCCTCAGCGCCAACCTCGCGATCGCCCTCGCCAAGTTCGTCGCCTTCGCGTTCAGCGGCTCGTCCTCGATGCTCGCCGAAGGCGTGCACTCCGTGGCCGACTCCGGCAACCAGGCGCTCCTGCTCATCGGCGGCAAGAAGGCCAAGCGCGCCGCGAACGAGGAGCACCCCTTCGGCTACGGCCGCGAACGGTACGTCTACGCCTTCCTCGTCTCGATCGTCCTGTTCTCCCTCGGCGGCATGTTCGCGCTCTACGAGGGCTACGAGAAGATCAGCCACCCGCACCCCGTCGACCACTGGTACTGGCCGGTCGGCGTCCTCGTCTTCGCGATCATCGCCGAGGGCTCCTCCTTCCGCACCGCGATGAAGGAGTCCAACCACACCCGGGGCGACCTGTCCTGGACCGAGTTCATCCGCCGCGCCAAGGCACCCGAACTCCCCGTCGTCCTGCTGGAGGACTTCGGCGCCCTGATCGGCCTCGCCCTCGCCCTCGTTGGCGTCGGTATCGCCGTCGCCACCGGCAGCGGCGTCTGGGACGGCGTCGGCACCCTGTGCATCGGAACCCTCCTCATCTGCATCGCCCTCGTCCTCGCCGCGGAGACCAAGTCCTTGCTCATCGGCGAGGGCGCCGCCGCGGACGTCGTGGCCCGCATCCGGTCCGCCGTCACCGACGGCGACACCGTCACCGGCGTCATCCACATGCGCACCCTGCACCTCGGCCCCGAGGAACTCCTGGTCGCGGCGAAGATCGCCGTGGACCACGACGACACCGCCGCCCAGGTGGCCGCGGCCATCGACGCCGCCGAGGAGCGCATCCGCGCCGCCGTGCCGATCGCCCGCGTCATCTACCTCGAACCCGACATCTACAGCGCCGCAGCCGCCGCGGCGGGCCCCGACCCCGACCAGACGCCGGGCGGCCGCTGACCGCGAGGCCCTGCGGCGGACGGGGCGGCCGGTGTAGATTCATACGTAGCCAGACGTCGCTGCTGATGGCGGTCGGGCGGTCACCGCACCACGACCGGCCGAGGGAGAGAGGGCCTCCGACGGATTGCGCTGCCACAACGGGACAGGTGTGTCCGTAGCGCTCGACACGCCATGCCGCGCGGCAGCGCCGTGTCCACGTCCACCTCGACCACCACGAGGAGCAGCCCGTATGACCACCACCGCCACCGACTTCAAGGTCGCGGACCTTTCCCTTGCCGCGTTCGGCCGCAAGGAGATCACCCTCGCCGAGCACGAGATGCCCGGCCTGATGTCCCTGCGCTCCGAGTACGCCACGGCCCAGCCGCTGGCCGGCGCCCGGATCACCGGCTCCCTGCACATGACCGTGCAGACCGCCGTCCTCATCGAGACCCTCGTCGCGCTGGGCGCGGAGGTCCGCTGGGCGTCCTGCAACATCTTCTCCACCCAGGACCACGCCGCCGCGGCCATCGCCGTGGGCCCCGAGGGCACCGTGGACAACCCGCAGGGCGTGCCGGTCTTCGCCTGGAAGGGTGAGACCCTCGAAGAGTACTGGTGGTGCACCGAGCAGGCCCTGACCTGGCCGAACACCCCCACCGGCGGCCCCAACATGATCCTGGACGACGGCGGCGACGCCACACTCCTGGTGCACAAGGGCGTCGAGTTCGAGAAGGCCGGCGCGGTACCGGCCACCACGGCCGACGACAGCGAGGAGTACGGCCACATCCTCGACCTGCTGCGCCGCACCCTCTCCGCGAGCCCGCAGAAGTGGACCCAGCTC